>JAXLWW010000012.1:0-134029 GCA_046328265.1 Dehalococcoidia bacterium | reverse complement strand
CTACAACTGAGCGCCAAAGCGCTTCCTCGACTACCACCCCATAGTGGTAGTTCAGAATCGTCCGATACTTGGCCGGGCCGATCGCCTCGCGAAAGGCGACGTCGTCCATTCCGCCCGGCGGGGTTCCGCCAAACAGCAACGTTTCGACCTCATCGCCCGGCAAGAGCGGACCAAGTTCGGCGGCAAATCGTTCCACGAGCGCCAGCCAGTCGAAGGCTTCGCCGTCGAGAAGCAGCAGATAATGCCGGCCGTCGAACCAATCTTCGGCAAGGTCCCAGCGGGCAATCGCCTCGAGCACCGCCGGCCACCAGGGTTCGCCGCGTTCCAACGTCTGGCGCAGCCGCTCGATCGATCGGCCCTCTCCCGCCCAGACCAACGCCTCCTCCGAGAGGACGACCAGATCCGGCCCGTCGTTCATCGACGCTTCTCACCCAAAGCAGCCACCATCGCCGCCGCCGACCGGGTGTTGACGACATCATCCGGACCTAGCCAGGCCCGGCGGGCGATCCCGACCCCGTGGACCGCCAAGTCAAACTGTTCGGCGCTGTGGGCGTCGGTATTGATCAGGGTCAACACCCCTAGTTCTTTGGCCAGACGAACATGATCCTCGTTCAGGTCCAGCCGCGATGGGTGAGCGTTGATCTCGACCCAGGTACTGCTCTCGGCGCAAGCTCGGAGCACCGCCTCGACGTCGACCGCCACCGGGTCGCGTCGGCCGATCAGCCTCCCGGTCAGGTGGCCGATCGCCGTCACATACCGATGGCGCGCTGCTGAAATAAGCCTGGCCGTCATCGTTTCGCGTGGCTGGTCCATCGCCGAATGCACCGATGCGATCACCACGTCAAGTTGGCGGAGCGCCTCGTCCGGGTAGTCCAACGACCCATCGGCGCGAATGTCCACCTCGCTTCCCGCCAGCACCAGAGGACCGTCCGGACTTGCCTCGTTGTAGCGCCGGATCCGCTCGATCTGCTTGGCCAGTCTCGTCAGGTCTAGTCCATTGGCGACGGCTCGACCACCCGAGTGGTCGGTGATCGCGAGATAGGCATAGCCACGTGCGGTCGCGCCCGCCACCATCCGCTCGAAGGACTCCGCCCCGTCCGACCAGTCGGTATGGACGTGCAAATCGCCCTTCAGGTCGCTCACCGTCACCAGACGTGGCAACCGACCCTCAGCCGCCAGGGCGATCTCGCCCCGGTTCTCTCGCAGTTCGGGCGGCAGCCAGGCCAGCCCGAGCGCCCCATACAGCGACTCCTCGTCGACGAACCCATCAGCCCCGGCCGGCGCGATCCCGAAGGCGGTCAGGCGCAGCCCACGGTCGCGCGCTCGGGCAGCCAGCGCTTCGTTGTGCGCCACGCTGCCCGTCCACCATTGCCAGAGCGATCCAAACGCCGTCGGCGGGGCGAAGCGCACCGCGACGATCAGCCCGTGCAGCGGAAACCGGACGCCAAGCGGGTCGAACCGGCTTGCCTCCGGTAGCCGCGCCACGAGCGCTTCCTGTGCGGCTGCCGGGTCGAGCGCCGCTGCGGCGAGGTTCACGTCACCGACTCGTTCGGCGGCGCGGCGTAGGCTGCCGGCCGGCTCGGCGCGGGTCACGCTCGGCAGGGCGTTCAACACCTCGATGCCGGTCGCCGCCGCCGCGGTCGCGCGAGAGAGGTCGAAGCGGGTGCTTTGTGGCTCGGCGGCGACCAATCCCCGGCCGATCCGCTCGGCTGCCGCCTGGCCGACCAATGCGACAAGCCGGCCGTCGACCACGGCTTGCTGAACACCAAGGCGCGACGTGATCCCCGCCGAGAGCAGTTTCCCGGCGGTCTTTGGACCGATCCCCGGAAGGCGAACCAACTCGCGCACCGTCTCCGGAACTTCGGCATGCAGCCGTTCGAGGAAACCAAGCGAGCCCGTCTGAACTCGCTCGACGATCTTCTGGGTGATCGCATCGCCAAACCCTGCTATCGCGTGAAGCTCAGCATCCGACATCGCCCAAGCCGGGCCGGTGAGTTCAAGCAATGCGCCGGCGGCGCGCCGATAGGCACGAACCTTGAAGGGATTTTCGCCACGAATCTCGAGGAGATCGCCGATCTCCTCGAACATGGCAGCAAGTTCGACATTCGTTGGAGGTGACACGGTCGACGCCGTCCGCAACCGCCCCACCAGCGGGGCTAGTGCGCTCATTATATCGGAATGATGCGTCGCCTCCTGCCGGATCGCGGCATTCGTCAGGCCAATCTGCCTTTTCCTGGCGCTGCCGTATACTGGCGCCCGATGCACCGATGGGAGGAGCTATGAACGAGCAAGCCGAAGCCGCCAAGAAATCTACTCTGCTGATGATCCCCTATGGCATGTACGTGCTCGGCGCCCGCAACGGCGACGACATCCATGCCGGCGCCGTCAACTGGGTGACCCAGACGGCCTTCAAGCCGCCGTTGGTCGCCGTTGGCGTCAAAAAGGACAGCGATCTCTACGCCGCACTTCGCGCCAGTGGGACCTGCGCCCTCTCCTTCCTCGAAGCTGGCCAGCGTGACATCGCGTTCGCGCTGTTCAAGCCGTCCAAAGTCGACGGTGCCACCGTCAACGGCCAGGCGTTCGAAACCGCGGACACCGGAGCGCCGATCATCAGCGCCGCTCCGGCCTGGGTCGAAGGGCGGGTGGTAGGCGAAGTCGACACCGGCGACCATAGCTGCGTCGTCTTCGAGGTGACCAACGCCGGCGCCAAGCGAGAGGCTGCCCTGTTGACCCTCGAACAGCTTGGGGTCAAGTACGGCGGATGACGAGCGCCTGGCGATCTACAATGAGCCGCGCACGCAAGGAGGCCGTCGATGGACTTCAACTACCCTGCCGAGACCGAGTCGTTCCGTCAGGAGATCCGCGACTTCTTGAACGAAGTGGTGACACCCGAATATCTCGAGGAGCAGCGGACGATCTCCGTCGATCGGGACGGTCACGGCCCGGCTACCCAGACGTTTGTCGACAAGCTGCGCGAGCGCGGCTATCTCACCCTCCATTGGCCGAAGGAGTATGGTGGCCAGGGTCGGCCGGTCTTCGAGCAGGCCGTCTTTGCCGAGGAGATGGCCCGCGCCGGCGCAACCAACTACATCGTTGGCTCGGTCGGGCTGAACATGGTTGCCCCGGCCCTGATGCATTACGGCTCCGAGGAGCAGAAACGCGACATCTTGCCGAAGATCGCCAGCGGCGAAATCAATTTCGCCCAAGTGTTCACCGAGCCGGAAGCGGGATCAGACCTCGCCGGCCTCAAGACCACCGCCGTCCGCGATGGCGACGAGTTTGTCGTCAATGGAACCAAAGTGTTCATCACCTGGGCCTTCCACGCAAGCCACGGCTATCTGCTCGCACGCACCGACCAGGCTGCCCCAAAGCATCGTGGGCTGTCGCTTTTCATGCTCGACATGAAAGCGCCCGGCGTCGACATCCATCCCCTTCACCTGATTGACGGCGGACGTCACGGCCTGATCTACCTCGAGAACGTCCGGATCCCGCGAAGTATGCTGATCGGCGAGGAGAACCGCGGCTGGTACCACGCCGCTATCACCCTCGATTTCGAGCGCGCCGGGATGTTTGGCGTCACTCGCAACATCGAAGACATCAAGCGACTGCTTGACTTCGCCCGCAAGACCGAGCGCAACGGCGACCGGCTTTCCGCCGACCCAACCATTCGCAAGGGGTTGATCACCGCCTACCGCGATGCCCGGATCACCCGCGCTCTCGCCCAGCGTGTGCTCGACATTCAGGGCAACGGCCGGGTTGCGAACTCGGAGGCGTCCGAACTGTCGCTTCACAGCCGCCTGGCGACCGGGCGCACCGCCGAGACCAAGGCGCTCGTCTACGGGATGTACGGCCAACTTTACCAAGACACACCGTACTCGGTGGAAGATGGCGACGGTGTTACCAGTTGGTGGCGCTTGGCCGGCCGCCATGCCGCCGGCACCATCGAGATCCAGAAGAACATCATCGCCCAACGCGGGCTGGGGATGCCGCGCTAAGGAGCGCCGATGTTCACCGAAAGCGCCGGTGACGCTCAGGGTCACGCCCGCGCTTCCACCTTCGATCAGAGTGGGTGCGCTCCTGAGGGCGCGCCCGAGTATCGCCCAACCCTGACGCGCGGCCTTTGGGTCTTGAACTACTTCCCAAGCGTCGCCAAGCTACGCGCGCGGATGGCCTCGGCGCTTGGCGAGCAACTGGACGGCTCCGTTGACGCGGCCGACCTGATGCCGCCCGGTGCAACCCAGCCGGCGAGGTCCCCGGCCTATCCCTTCACGCAGCAGGCGCACAGCTATCCCAAACCGGGACCGATCGAACCCGCATTCGGTCCCAGAGCAGACACTCCCCGGACTCGGGTTGGACGGCGTCGAGCGATTGGTACGCTCCGGACCGGCGATGATCATTCGGGCTCGAAAACCTGCACCGCAATGAACTAAGGAGCATGCAATGACCGACACCCGTGTGATCGGGAGGATTCAAGCCGTCACCGTCGTCACCCCCGACCTCGATGCGAGCCTCCAGTTCTATCAGGAAGGGCTTGGTTACTCGCTCCTCGATCGGGGTACCCTCGACGCCGAGGGTGCGCCGCAGGTCGAGGGTGAATCGCTTGGCGGGCGCGCCTGGGCGCTGGTGAACGCGCCGGGCGCGGTGGACGGCGCGGTTCGCTTGTTGACCGCACCCGCCAACGCCCTGCCGAACCGCCCGCGTCCCGACGCAAAGCCTTGGGACCCTGGTCTGGCGGTGCTTGAACTGTACATGCGCGACCCACAGGAGTCGTTTCGCCACGTCCAAGCGGTCGGCGCACCAGTGCTGTCGCCTCCGTTGCCATACCGGTTCGTCAATGCCGGCCCATTCGGCGATATCGACGTCATTAGCTACGCGGCGTTCGGGCCAGCCGGCGAGGAGTTGTTCATCACCCGCGCTACCGGTGGCAGTCGCGAACGCCCGACCCTCGAGGGCACGCACAGCGGCATCTTCAACATCGTCCTGCCGAATCTCGACCGCCGGCCGGTGCTGCGCTTCTATGAACTTCTGCTTGGCCTCGTCCCGACCGTCAGCCTGCCGATTGCCCAGGAAACGTCCAACCAGATCATCGGTGCGCCGTTTGGCACCACCTTTCTGATGATCCTGCTTGGCCCGGAGGGCGGAGCAACTGGCGTCGAGGTTGAAGAGTTCGACGTTGCCCACGGCCATATGTATCCCACCAGCCTCAACCGGACCGGGTTGGCGCTGTTCACCCTTCGCGTTCGCGATCTCGACGAAATCCGATCGCTCTGCAACGACTACAAGATTGCCCGAGTTGGCGACGGTGCGCTGCCGCTGCCCGGGCGTCTGGGCGGCAACGGGCTGATCGTCCGCGGCGCCCTGGGTGAACTGGTCGAACTCGTCGACTAACGTCCCCGCGCGCTGTGGCACAATTGCGCCACCTTCGCCCCGGGAGAACCGATGACCGCCCTGACCACCGATCTGGCGATCGCTCGTTCAGTCTCCTTGCGCCCCATCGCCGAGGTCGCCGCCGAACTTGGTCTGCTGCCAGAGGAGACCGAGCCCTATGGCCGTACCAAGCTGAAGGTGAGCCTCGATGCGCTCGACCGTCTCGGTGACGCCCCGCTTGGCAAATACATCGACGTCACCGCGATCACCCCAACCCCGCTTGGTGAAGGCAAGACGACCACCACGGTCGGGCTCGCCCAGGGGTTATGCCGGATCGGCAAGCGAGCCTTGGCAGCGGTGCGCCAGCCGAGCCTCGGGCCAGTCTTTGGCATCAAAGGCGGCGCGGCCGGTGGCGGCTGGGCCCAGATCGTCCCGATGGAGGACATCAACCTCCATCTCACCGGCGATATGCACGCGATCGGGATTGCCCACAACCTCTGCGCCGCCTTTCTCGACAACCACCTCCATCACGGCAACGCCCTCGGCATCGACGTTCGCAACATCCTCTGGCGCCGGGTGCTGGATGCCAACGACCGTGCCCTTCGCAACATCGTGATCGGTCTGGGTGGCAACGACAACGGGATACCCCGGGAAACCGGGTTTGATATCACCTCGGCGAGCGAACTCCAGGCGGTGCTGGGGCTGGCGACCGGGATGGACGATCTGCGCGAGCGGATTGGCCGGATCGTCGTCGCCACTACCCGCGATGGCCAGCCAATCACCGCCGAGGACCTCAAGGTGGCCGGCGCAATGGCGGTGCTGCTCAAGGACGCCCTGATGCCGAACTTGCTCCAGACCCTTGAGGGCGGGCCTGCCTTCGTCCACACCGGCCCCTTTGGCAACATCGCCCATGGCAATAGCTCGATCATCGCCGACCAACTCGGTCTGCGGCTTGCCGAATACGTCGTCACCGAAAGCGGCTTCGGCGTCGACCTCGGCTGCGAGAAGTTCATGAATATCAAGTGCCGGGCGTCCGGACTTCGGCCGGATGCGGTGGTGCTGGTCGCCACCATCCGGGCGCTCAAGGCACATAGTGGGCGCTATCGGGTGGTGGCCGGTAAGCCGCTCGACCCACGGCTGCTGGAGGAGGACCTCGACAGTCTTGAGATCGGGGCGGCCAACCTGATTAAGCAAATCGAGAACGTCCGGCTGTTTGGCGTACCGGTGGTCGTCGCTGTCAACAAGTTCACCCACGACACCGCCGCCGAGGTCGCCCTGGTCCGCCAGATCGCCGAGCAGGCCGGGGCGGATGCCGCGGTGGTCTCCGATCACTGGACCTACGGCGGCGCGGGCGCGGTGGAACTTGCCGAGGCGGTCGTTGCTGCCGCCGAAAAGCCGTCCAACTTCCGCTTCCTGTATGAACTGGACGTACCGGTCAAGCAGAAGATTGAAACGGTCGCGACCCAGATCTACGGCGCCGCTGGCGTTTCGTATCTTCCGGCGGCCGATCGGGCGATCCGTCGCTACGAGCGTCTTGGCTACGGTGGCTTGCCGATCTGCATGGCCAAGACCCATCTTTCACTCTCTCATGATCCGACGCTCCTCGGCGCTCCGTCCGGTTTCACGGTTACCGTCCGGGACGTCCGGCTCTCGGCTGGGGCTGGATTCCTCTATCCGCTGTTGGGTGAGATGCGGACGATGCCTGGCCTGCCACGAGTTCCCGCTGGCGAGGCGGTCGATCTGGACGAAGAAGGCGTGGCGCAAGGGCTGTTCTAGAGGCGGCGACCCGGCCGGGCGGTATACTCAAGCAGACCCCCAATACTGGATAGGCCGTGCTCCGCGTACTCCGCATCTCGAAAACCTACGGCGCTCGCGCCGTACTCAAGGACGTCTCCTTCGAAATCCGTCCCGGCGAGCGTGTCGGCCTGGTCGGCGCAAACGGGGCAGGAAAGACGACGCTGCTCGACATCGTTCGCGGTACGCTTGCCGCTGATGCGGGCCAGGTTGTGCTCTCACCCGGTTGGCGGGTCGGCTACCTCGCTCAGGATACCGGCCTCGACCCCGCCTGGACGGTGAGGGAGGGGATGTGGAACGTCTTCGACGAACTGCTCGCCACGCAGCGCGCCCTCGAGGAGATCGAGCGCGAACTCCACGCCACCGCGCCTGACGCGCCCGAGTTGATGACGTTGATCGAGCGCCAGGCCGAGCTTCACGATGCCTTCGACCACCTCGAGGGCCATACCGCCGAATCCGAGATCGGCAAGGTTCTGCACGGCCTCGGCTTCTCCGACGAGGAAGCCGAGCGTCCGGTTGGCTCGTTCTCCGGCGGCTGGCAGGTCCGGATCGCCCTCGCCCGGCTTCTGCTTGGGCGCAGTGAACTTCTGCTGCTGGACGAGCCGACCAATCATCTCGATTCCAACGCCATCGAGTGGCTCGAGGAGTACCTCACCTCTCACCCGCGGACCGTTCTGATCGTCTCGCACGACCGCTATTTCCTCGACCGGGTCACCAATCGGACGCTTGAACTCGAGAATCAGGTCGTCACCAGCTTCCCCGGCTCCTACCGCCGCTATGCCGAGGAGAAACAGCGCCGCCTCGTCGCCCAGGAGGCCGCCGCCCAACGCCAGGCGGAGTACCTCGCAGCGCAGCGCGAGACCCTCGAACGCTTTCGTGCCAAGTCCTCGAAGGCGTCGTTCGTCCAGAGCCGGGAGAAGCAACTCGCCAAGATCGAGATCGTCGAAGCGCCACGCGCCGAAAAGCCACCCGCCTTTCGCTTTGCCGATGCGCCGCAGGCCGGCCGCGAGGTGCTTCGCATCCGCGCCATCGAGAAGTCCTATGGCGAGAACATCGTCCTGCGCGGGGTCGAATTTCAGGTCGAGCGTGGCGACCGCGTCGCCTTGCTTGGCTCGAACGGCGCCGGAAAATCCACGCTGCTGCGGATCATCGGCCGCCTCGAGCCGCCAGACGGTGGTGGCGTCACCTGGGGCCACAATGTCCGGGTTGGCTATTTCGCCCAGAACGCCGCCGAAGTGCTGGATGAGGACGATCGGATCGTCGACGCGATTGCCTCGGTCGCGCCGCTTGATTGGACCGATGGCGAAGTGCGCGGCGTATTAGCGCGCTTTCTCTTTCGCGGGGATGACGTCTACAAGAAGGTGCGGGTCCTTTCGGGCGGCGAGCGAAACCGGGTTGCCGCAACGCGCTACTTGTCCGCCCGTATAACGTTCTCCTGCTGGACGAACCGACCAACCATCTCGACATCCCGGCCCGTGAGGCGCTCCAGAGCGCACTCGCCGCCTTCCCCGGCGCCATCGTCCTCGTCTCTCACGACCGCTATCTCGTGGACCGTCTCGCGACGAGGATTGTCGCCATCGAGGACGGGCTGGCTCGTGTGTTTGATGGTGACTACCAGTTCTATCTTCGCAAGCAAGCCGAACCAAAGGACGCGCTAGTCTCCCTCGCTCCGCCCACACCTGCGCCGTCGCCGCTGGCAGACCAGCCTGGACGAGACGTCGGGCGAAAGTCTCGGCGCGGCGCGGCCCTCGCGGCGCGTACCCTCGCCCAACTCGAAGCGACGCTCGAAGCGCGTGAAGAGCGCAAGGCCGAGGTCGAGGTCGCTCTCGCCGACCCGGCCACCTACCGTGACCCAACGTCTTCGGCAGAGTTGCTGGACGAGCATAGTCGTCTCGAAGCTGAGATCGACGACCTGCTTGAGCGCTGGGCCGAGTTGGCCGAAGAAGCCCCCTAGATGCGCTCGCCCGGTTGCTTTGGGGGACTGGCGGCCTTTCTTGGGCTTGGCGGACTGGGATTGCTCTTTCTGTACCTCGATTGGTCGGGCGGGCTACCCCCGGTCATCGGCGCCAGCATCGGCGTCATTCTCCTGATCATTGCGGGTTCGATCCCAGTCGTCGTCCTGCTCGTCCAGACCGAGGCGGCGAACGCGGAGTTAGAGCGGGTCCGCAGCGATGGCGCAACCGTCCGGGCTCGACTAGTCGAGGTGGACGGCAACCGCGGGTCGTTCCGAGTAACCGCGGATGCGATAAACCCGGTGACTGGCCAGCCGTGCCGCTTCGTCAGCGCGACGGTCGCCGGGACGCCCAGCGACGAACGTCCGGCCGACCTGCTCGTCGCCGTCGACTGGACCGACCCTACCCGCGCGGTGATCGATCTTGGCGGTCTTGCTCCCGACCGGTTCGGCTGGGCCCGCTGCATCCCCCAAAGCGGAGGGTAAGTTCGCCTGCTTACTCGTGGAACTAGTCGGATTTCTTCTGGACCAGTGCTAGAGTGCAACCGGCCGGCTGAAGGAAGGTCGGCAAGCTCTTGAGGAAGGGAGCAGCAATGCAGCGACCACTCGGTGTCACGATCCTGGCGATCCTTGCGCTTATCGGTGGCATTTTCGGCTTACTGGGCGGGCTCGGCGCTCTGGCAGGCGGCGCGGTCGTTGCCGGCACGAACGCAACCGGATCGGTCGGCGATTCCGCTGCCCTCGGCGGGATTACCGCGATCGTCGGTATCGTCCTGATCGTCTATGCGCTGCTCGAACTCGCATTTGCCTTCGGCGCCTGGTCCCTCAAGAGTTGGGCCTGGACACTTGGCATCATCGGCGCGGCGATTGGTGTGGTTCTGGCCGTCTTCCAGATCGTCACTGGCAACTTCGGCAGTATCCTCAGCCTCGCGATCAACGGAATCATCATCTACTACCTCTATCAGCCGACCGTCCGCGCTGCCTTCGGCCGGGCCTAAGCACCGCCTCGTCGCTCAAACGCCGCCTCTTCCGGGGCGGCGTTGACATGCCCGGCGGGAAACGCGCTACCATCGTCGCTATCCTCGCGATGGGACAAGGGCATGCAGAAGATCGTTCGCGGCTACGTGAATACGCCGGATGGCCAGATCCATTATCACACCGGCGGGGCTGGCTTTCCGTTGGTCCTGCTTCATCAGAACCCCAGTTCCGCCCGGATGTGGGAGGCGGTGCTGCCGCTCTTTGCTGAGCGCGGCCATCAAGTCTGGGCGTTCGACACGCCCGGCTACGGCGAGTCGGATCTGCCGCCAATCAAGCCGGACATCCCTTACTATGCGCGTCGCATCGTCGAGGCGTGTGATCTGCTTGGCATCGGCCAATTCGATGTCATCGGTCACCACACCGGAGCACTGGTCGGGGGAACGATCGCCGCCGACTTTCCCGGCCGGGTGCGCACCTATGTGCCGATCGGCTATCCGCTTCTCCGTGAGGAGATGAAGGCTGGTCTCGCCAACGCCCAACCCGGGACCTTTTCCACCGAGGGCGTCGAACTCGACGGCTACATGAAGGGGATCCGCCATCTCGGCGGCCGCTGGCTCACTTCGCACGTCGCTCGCCGCTGCCTGATCGAGAAGCTTCAGGCTGGCGACACCTGGAACTGGGCCTATCACGCGGTCGCCGCCTATGACGATGTTGCCCTCGCCAAGAAACTTGCGGTGCCGACCCTGATCGTCGCCGGCCGTGGCGACCCGATCAGCCCTGACTCCGAGCGGGCGGTCGAGGTGATCCCTGGAGCGGAACTTGTCATCATCGAAGACGCCGGTGTCAACGTCCCGGATGACGCGCCGGAGGAGTTTGTCCGCGTCATCCACGACTTCCTTAGCCGCTAGCTCAGCCCCACAGCAGCACCGCCAGCGAAGGAAGACGGCAGGAGGTGGTCGCCCCGGCTCGTGACACCGAGGATGGACTCTCTGTTCACCGTCGGAATGAACGAAAGGTCGATCCGGCCGGTGCTCGCCGCGAGGTTATCGGCTCGTCGCGGTCGTGCGCCAGGGTGGGCTGCCTCTTGCGTGGCGACCTGCCGCTGGATCTCCGACGGCAAAGCGCTCCGAAGCTCTTACCAGACCATCGCTCCTTTCGGCGCGAGCGAACCCCAGGCCAGGGTTCCGGCTTAGCAGAATTGGGAGGAATCGCCGGAACCGCTGCCTCCCGACAATGGATGCCACCCGCCCCCCACCGACGTATGGTCGCTCTCGTCGATTGGCCGGCCGGCAGCGCCCACCGCCGGGAGGACGAGGTAGATCGTGTTCGGGTTTTCAGTAGCGATCCGGACGGTGATGCTGCTCGGGATGGTCACGCCCAGTTCCCTCGCGATCGCACCTTTCGGGTCGGCTTCGAGTTCACGCCGGAATTCGAGGTCCTGACTGGCCTTTGCGACAATCCTCGCCTCGAGCGAGCGACGGTCCCGCTCCATGGCTCCCTCCAAACCACGCCCGGGAAGGGCACGGTGGTTCCTCTGGCTCCTTCTGGTCGATCAAGCGTAGCGCAAGATCGGGACCGCCGTGAATTGGGGAATCCACCCGAATCTCAGGGAATTTGGCGTGCCGCTAAGTCGGCAAACAGTCCAGGTTCGGCGAGCAACGAGGCGAAGGTTCCCTCCTGAACGACCTGGCCGCGATCGATCACGTAGATCCGATCGGCATCCCGGATCGTGCTCAGCCGATGGGCGATCACGATCCGGGTCGAGGCAAGTTGCTCGATGTTTTTCATCACCTCGGCCTGACTGTGGTTGTCGAGGGCGCTTGTCGCCTCGTCGAACAGGAGGACCTTCGGCCGGTTGATCACCGCCCGGGCGATCATCAGCCGCTGGACCTGACCGCCGGAAAGGGGCGTTCCGTTCTCGTCGACGACGGTGTCCAGACCCATTGGCAATCGGCGGATGTCGTCGGCAATCCCGGCAAGGTCCGCCGCCGCCCAGGCTTCGGCCTTCGTATGGCTCGCCGCCCCGGCAATGTTCTGAAAGATCGTTCCGCGCAGCACCCGGGCGTTCTGGATCACCACCCCGAACTGTCGGCGCACCGCCTCGACGTCCAGATGGGCGAGATCCTTGCCGTCGAAGCTCACCGTTCCCTGCTCGGGTTGCTCGAAGCCGAGCAGGATCCGCAGGATCGTCGATTTGCCAGCGCCGCTGGGACCGGCGATCGCGACGAACTCTCCCGGCGCAGCCCGCAACGACACCCCGTCAAGCGTCAGCGGACCGTCGCTCGTGTAGCGGAACGACACTCGCGATAGTTCAATCGCGCCACTGATCGGACCTGGGGCAGTCTTGTCGGGGGTCACCTCGGGAACTGCGCGAAAGATCGGCCAGGCATTCTCGAAGATCTGCGCCGCCGGAAGCACACGGTCGATCGCTGCAACCGTCGCCAAAATCGCCGCCAACCACTGCCCGAAGGCGGCATTTATGGCGACGAACGCGCCGGTGTTGAGGTCTGGGCCGGAGATTGCCGCTGCTGACCAGAATAGCCCGACCAACGCGAGAAGCGGCCAGACGGCGATTAGGACGTTGAGCGTGTTCGAAAGGCGGAGCGTCGTTGCCTGCGCCTCCTTCTGGCGGGCGTAGTCGTGTGCCCAGGTCGCGAAGGCGCGCGCTTCTGCACCGGCGACACGCACCTTGACGATCGCCGAAACCAGTTGGAATACCAGCCCGGCAACTGCGTTCGACCGCGACACAAGCTCTCGTTGGGCGCGTGCCTGCCGGCGCGCGAGTGCAAGAAACAGCAGGACCGGGACCAGCCCAAGCACCGTTGCGACCAAGCCGAGTGGAACGCTCATGACAAAGATCGCCAGCAGACTGAATATGGCAAAGACGCCCGACACAATCGTGGAAAGCGCAACCCCCGCCACCAGTTGGCGGATGGTATCGCTCGCCATCGCTCGACTGGCGAGTTCGCCGGCCGTGTAGTGGCGAAAGAACCCGACCGGCAAGCGCAGCAGCCGATCCCAGACCGCTGGCTGAAGCGAGCCGTTTGCCCAGAACTCCAGCCGCACGGTTGCGATCCCCTGTGCCAGCCCGAATAGCGCGGCGGCGACTGCGATCAGCGCGACGGCAAGGCCCAACACCAGCAGGCTCGCTCGGGCAGCCTGCGGGATGATGACCCCGACCACGAGGCCGGCGAGCAGCGGGACGGTTGCGCCGAGCAGACCCGCTGCCATTGCAGACAGCCCGATCCGCCAGAGATCGGCGCCCCCACGGGCGAGGCTGAGCCGCAGGAGATCCCTGGTTCCGGTAGGCCGGTCGGGCAACGGCTGGTAAAACATCACCGCGTCGGGCGAAAGCATCGATGCCAGAGCCCCGGTCAAGCGGGACGGTGACAAACCTGGCTCGGCAAGTTGGTAACCCCGGCGGCCCGGCAGAACCGCGACCGGCCGGCCGTCCCGGAATGCCAGCAACGGGCCACCCTCGCGCCGCCACCAGTCGCCGCCAAGGGCAACCCACCGCGATCGAAGGTGTGACGCCCGCGCGATCGCCTCGACCGATTCGATCGTGCTCTCGATCTCATCCATCGGCGTGACAACCGTCACCTTCATCGCCGTGCCGATCAGCCGCATCACCTCGACGAGTTGCGCCGTCTCCGGCGGTGGTGGGGACTTGCTGGCCTGCGCCGCCCGGGCCAGGTCTGCCAGCCTGCTCGACACCATCGCGCCGTCGGCGTCCTGGCGCTCCTGGAGCCGCTTGGCGGCGGCCGATCGTTGGACGTCGCGCTGCGCCTGTTCGGCTTCGAGCATCGCCGTGGTGAAGGCCGCAAGCGCCTCGGCGGTCGTCCCGGCCGGCGGAGCCACGCCGGCGGTGGCAAGAGCGCCAGTCCACCACTCAGCAGCAGCGTCGAGCGCCTCCGGGGTGCTGGTCGCCCAGAACTCGGCTCCCGACTGCTCACGAAGCGTTGCCGCACTACCAACGACCGCCAGAAGCACAAACGGTCCACCTTCGGGCGTGCCAAACAGCACCGTTCCCGGCGTGAGCATCGCCAGAAAGCGCCGTGGCCCGGCCGACGGATCAGTTGGCGCGATGAAGAGATCGCCGTTGCCTGTTTCCACCGTCCAAACCAGCGCGCCGATCAGTGGCAGCGGTCGGTTGCCGGCGATTTCGCGCAACGAGCCTTCGGTCGAACCCACCGCCCTAGCCCGCGATCAACCGAGCATACGGCCCATCGACGGCCTTCAACTCGTCGTGGGCGCCCCGCTGAACGACTTTCCCGTGGTCGAGCACGATGATTTCGTCGCAATCTCGAATCGTGCTCAGCCGATGGGCAACGATCAGACAGCTACAGCCCCGCCTCCGGAGGTTGCGGTCGATTTGCTGTTCGGTAATCGGGTCGAGTGTGCTGGTCGCCTCGTCGAGCACGAGGATCGACGGGTTGCCGGCAAGGGCGCGGGCGATCTCGAGACGTTGGCGCTGCCCGCCGGAGAGATCGCGGCCATCCTCGGCGATCAGGCTGGAATAGCTGCCTGGTCTTGCGGCGATCTCATCGTGGATGCAGGCGTCGCGCGCTGCCGCGACCACGTCGCGATCAGAGATCGTGTCGTCCCACAGCGTGATGTTGTCACGAACCGTTCCGGCGAACAGAACGATATCCTGGCTGATCATCGCGAGAGATCCGGTGACGGTTTGGCGCGGAAGCTGGGAACGGGGTATGCCATCGAGCAGCACCTCACCCGACCAGGGCTGGTAGAGCCCGGCTATCAGTTTGGCGATCGTCGACTTACCCGAGCCGGTGGGCCCGACCAACGCCACCCGCGAACCGGGCAGCACGGTGAGGTCCAGCGAGTCGATCAGTGGCGCGTCGATCCGGCTGTAGCCGAAGGAGAGGCCGCGAAGCTCAAGCTTACCAGTCAAGCGGGCCGGGCTACCTACCGGCGCCGACAATGACGGGTCTGGATCATTCTCCAGGACGTCGTCTAGCTTCTCGATGCTCGACTGCACCTGCTGAATCGACGACCCAAGGTTCACAAACCGACCGATCGGCGCAGACACGCTCAGCATCAACGCCTGGAAGGCGACCAATGTCCCAACCGAGATGTCCCCTTCGATCACACGCAGCCCGCCGATTGTTAGGATCGCTCCGGTGGTCAAGAGTTCTAACAGCGGCGGCGCGACTACGAGGATCTGGTTCGACAGTCCGAGCGCCTGGATCTTGTTGGCGACCTTGGCATGCTGGCCCGCCCAACTGGCAAAGAAGCTGGGCTCCGAACTCGTCGCCTTGAGCGTCTCGATCCTCGCCAGGCCATGGTAGACCGCTCCTTGCAGCACGAGTTGGGAGCGCAGGAGTTGGCGGCTGAGGTCGATCCGTCGATGGGCGACGGCGCGCAAGGCGACAACGTTGAGCGCAACGAGGGTCGTGCCGATCGCCGTTAGCACCGGGTCGTAGAGCAGCATCAAGGCGACGTAGAACACCACTGTGACGAGCGCAAGCCCGACCGCGGCAATCCGCCCCGAGAACACCCCGGCCACTTGGTCGTTGAGCGCAACTCGTGTGCTGATGTCTCCAGCGTATCGTTGGTTGAAGAAGTCCACCGGAAGCCGTAGGACATGCCAGAAAAAGCGGCTCGCCATGACCAGTCCGAGAGTGAGGTTCAGCCGGAGTAGAAGCCTTTGCTGGAGCACGGTCAGGATGCCGACCAGCAGCGCGGCAACGATCATCCCGGCGATCATCCTCGGGACCCAGCCTGGGATCGCGCGTACCAGGTAATCGTCGATGAATACCCTGGTGAAGGCGGGGACTGCCAGTCCAGGCAGGACCAGCAGGATTCCGGTCAGCAGCGCAGCGACGAGCCCACGTCTGGACGCGGCCAGACGCCCCGCCAGCGAGCGAACGGCGTCTGGTGCGGCCCCGCCCCGGCGAAACTCCGGTCCTGGTTGCATCACCATGGTTATCCCAGTGAAGAACTCGCCGAACTCCTTGGCATCGGCGGTGCGTCGGCCGAGAGCCGGGTCGTTCAGGTAGTACCGGTCCCGGTCCATTCCCTCGACGACGACGAAATGGTTGAACCCCCAAGTGGCGATGAAGGGCAGGGGAAGCGTACCGACCGCTGAACGCTCGGTGCGGCGGCTCTCGGCGACCAACCCATACACCCGCGCTGCCTTGACGACGTTCGCTGGATTGACGCCGTTGCGACTGACGTCTGCTGTCTGGCGAAGTTCGGTCAAGGTTGCCCAGCGTCCGTAATAGGCGAGCACGATTGCCAGTGCTGCCGCGCCACCTTCGACCGCCTCCATCTGGAGGATGGTGGGCGTCTGCACCCGTTTGGGTGTCGGCCGGATCGGCGTGCTGGTCACGGCTCTCTAACCGGTAGGAGCATCTGGATCGGCCGGATCGAACGGAGGGTAATCGTCGTTTCGGCCAGAGTCCCGAGCGTCACGGTTGTCGGCGGCCCATTCGGCGAGGTCCAGCGAAATCCGCTCGGCGACCTCGGGTCGCGCTCGAGGTCGATGACGACCTCGACAACTCCTGCTCCGCCGGCCAACGTTCGGATGAGTGCCTGGTTTTCGAGGGTCAACTCGAGGCGCGCCTGCGAGACCGGATAGGGCGAAACGGCTGCTACCGTGCCGAGAATTGCGCCGTAGCGTTCTGCTGGGACGGAGGACGGGCTGACCAGGGCGCGCATCCCTTGCGAAACCTGGTTGCCCTGGTCAGCGTTCAGATAGGCAATCGCCAACAGTTGGCTGGGCTGCGGCTCGATCCGGGCGATCGGGTCGCCCGGCTGAACGAGCGCTCCGCGCAACACGGAAATCTCGATGATCACGCCGTTGGTCGGGCTAAAGAGTTCCACCGGCGGTCCATCAACGCGGCTGATCCGCACCACGGCTTGCCCTTCGGCCACTCGATCGCCGGTGCGTACCAGCACGTCGCCGACGAGTCCGGTCACCGGCGCGAATACGCCGGGAAGCCCCGTCGCCGGCAGGAGAATCCCCTGGCCAGAAACCTGAACCGGCAGTCGGCCAATCACTGCCCAGGCGCCAATCGAGAGGAGAAGGAGCGCGAGAGCCAGCAGTGTCAGCCAATCGCGTGCGCCGGTAATCTCGATCAGTGCATCAAGTCTCTCTGGCGACAGGCTCTTGTCGAGCGTTTCCTTGCGGGAGAGGTCGGTCTGCACGAGCGCCTCCGGTCCGCCCATTATAGGAACCAAGCCCTGGCGCGTGGGTGAGGGCACGTTTTGCTTGACGTCGGCCATCGTGAGCCGTAGAACCCACCTCATATGACTGCACGATCACGTCGCCGGACCGCGGCCCCGGCCGCAATGACACCGCCCGAGATGGTCCCGCAAACGAACCGGCCGTTTGTGCTGTTGATCGTCACGCTCCTGGTGCTCGGCGTGGTGCTCTGGGCTTTCACGTTTCGGGCGCAGGCGGTGCCGTTGGCGGGGATCGATGCTGAGGACTACGCCCAGATTGGCCGTCAGATCGCCGAAGGCCGCGGCTTTACGACGCTGTTCTTGCCACTCAATGGGCTGGCCTGGCTCCAGCAGCACGCCCGGCCGCTCGACCCGCCTTGGCCGAACATCAGCCGGTTTCCGCTGCCACCGTTGGTGATGGCGGCGATTTTTCGGCTGATCGGGCCGAGCGACCTCGCCGCCTCGCTCTTCTCGCTTGGGGGCTATCTGCTCGGCATCCCGTTCGCGGTGCTGCTCGGCCGCCGCCTCGGCGGGTTCCTCGTCGCCGCCGTCGCCGGGTTTCTCTACACCGTCCATCCAGACGCGCTCCAACTGAGCATTTCGGCGCTTACCGAACCGCTCAGCGGCAGCCTCCTGTTGGCCGGCGCCTATCTCGCCTTGCGGAGCGACGCGCGGTCGCATGCCCTGGCCGGCGCGGTCTTTGGGATCGGCTACTGGAACCGGACGACGCTGCTGTTGCTGGCCGTCCCGGCCGCCGTCGTCGTCTGGAGCCGAGCGAGCGACCGGGTGCGTAGTCTCCTGGTGTTTGGCGCCGCCGCCGCCGCGATCGCCGTACCGTGGATGGCAGTGATGTGGGGGATGACCGGCGACCCACTGTTCAATCTCCAAAACGCGACGGTGGTCCCTTTTGGCGCCGAGGGCGGTCCGACCGACTTTCCCTGGTACACCTTCGCCTACGCTCCAAGCGTCGCCACCGGTGCGCTTCTCGATAAATGGCTTGCCCAAGCCACCACCGTCTGGGAACTGTGGCCCGACTCGTTGGGACCGATCTACCTGCTGACCGTCGCGGTCGTTGGCTGGTTTATCTGCCCGCGCGGCGAGCGCGCCCTGCGCTGGCTGGTGCTCACCTGGGTCGTCCTCCAGGTCGTCGTCTACAGCTTTGCCGGCAACATCACTCGCTTCTTCACGATCTTCCTGCCGTTCGTCGAACTCTTTGGCGCCGTCGGCATCGTCTGGATCGCCACGCGGACGCTTGGTCGCCGTTGGGCACCGGTCCTCGCGACGTTGCTTGTCGTGCTCGTGGCTCTGCCAAGCGCCGGAGCGGTGAGCGGGTTGCGCCCCTTCGACGGCAGCCCATCGCGCACCGATGCGTTGTCGGCGATTGTCGACGTTTCGCTCGAAGCCGGTCCTGCGATCGCCTCGCGCACCGGTCCGAACGAGCTGGTTCTTTCGAATGCGCCGTGGAGCGTTGCCTGGCGCGCCGCCCGGCCCTCGGCGCCGCTGCCGCCGTTTCCAAGCGGGCTAGCCGAGTTTGAGCGCGCGACCGGCCTACGGATTGCCGCACTCTACGTCACCCCGCAGGTGTATATCGTCGGAATGCCGGCTGGTTGGCGCGAATGGACACTGCTGCGCGACCGGGGAGAGCCGCCGCCCGGCTTCCGCTTGGAGCGCCGGTTCCTCCACGGCGGCGTGTTGTACGTTCGGGACGGTGGGTAGCCAGATCGGTTGGGTCCGTTGCTCGGCCTAGCTCGGTCCGAGGTTTGGAACTGGGCAGAATTGGCCGTTTACACGGCTGCCTGCCACCCATATACTGCGCGTCACCAGCGGCGAGGGGTGCCATGGCTGACCCCAATTTGCACCAACTGCGAATCTTCGAGACCGTGGCACGGCTGGGGAATTTCTCCCGAGCAGCCCGCGAGTTGACGATCACCCAACCGGCGGTTTCGGTTCAAGTCCAGGAGTTGGAGCGTGCCTTCGGCACACCGCTGCTCCAACGCCTGGGCCGGAAAATCGTCGCCACCGAGGCCGGACTGCTCGTGTTGCGCTACGCCCGCGAGATCTTCAGCCTGGTCGAGGCGCTTAACGGCGGCGTCGCCGAACTGCGCGGCCTCCAACGCGGCACCGTCCGCATCGGTGCGACTTCCTCCTTCGTCGACTATATCTTGCCACCACTTCTGGCCCGATTTCGCGAGGAGTTTCCCGGTCTGCTCGTCCGATTGACGATTGTCGATGCCGACGACATCGTCCGCCAGATCCAGAACGGAGAGGTCAGCCTCGGGTTTGCCGCCGAACCACGACCTGACCCACAGATCACCGCGCATCCCTTCGGTCAGGACGAACTGATTGTGATCGCCGCCCCGGGACACCGCTACGAGCGCCGACGAGCGATCCCAGTGACTGCCCTGCGCAGCGATCCCTGGATCCTGCGGGAAGCGGGCTCCGAGCAACGGCTCGTGGTCGAGCGGCTTGGTGCTCAACGCGGCCTGAACCTGACACCAAGCTTCGAGTTGTCGAGCAGCGAGGCGATCAAGCGCGCCGTCATCGCCGGCCTTGGCGTGGCGATCGTTCCCTACATCAGCATCTCCTATGAGCTTGCTGCCGGCGCCGTGTGCATCCTCGACGTTCCCGACTTGACGGTGAGACGCACGTTGGCCGTTATCCACCACCGCCAACACCGGCTCAACAAGGCCGAGACGACTCTCCTCCAACTCGCTCGTACTTGGGAGCCGGGTTCGACCCGTCTCGATACCGCCTGACCGGAGGTAGAATCTGGAAGGAGGATCGTCATGACGACCGTTCAGCCCACCGGACCGGTCACGCGCCGCATCACCGCCGACGAATGGCGAATGATGTTCGAGACCGGCGTCTTCGGTCCCGACGAGCGGCTTGAGCTGATCGACGGAGAGGTGATCGCGATGGCCGCGGACGGCGACCCGCACGTTGCGGCGGTGATGGCCCTGACCGAGCAACTCTCCCTCCAGCTTCGCCGCCGGGCCTGGGTCTCGGTGCAGAGCACGATGTGGCTGAGCGCCGACTCGGTCCCGGAGCCGGATCTGGTCGTCGTCCGCCGTTCAGCCCGGCGTGCTCCCCGCCCGGAGGATGCCCTGCTGGTGATTGAAGTCGCCCTCTCCAGCCTCACCTTCGACCGCAATCGCAAGCTGTCGCTCTATGCACAGGCCGGCGTCCCCGAGTTCTGGCTTGTCGATCTGGTCGCCAGCCGGGTTGAGGTCTATCGCCGGCCGGCCGGTTCGGCTTACCTCTCGCTCGAGACCTTCGATCGAGAGGCCAGTCTGGTTCCGGCTGCTTTTCCTGACATCGCGATCGCCGTCGACGAGATCCTTCTGCCGGACTAATCGCGCAGTGGCTCGACCCACACCCCGGTGGTCAACCGGAACAAAAGCAGCACGAGGAACGAAACCGCGATCAGGATCGCGCTAATCACCAGGGCGGCATTCAAGTCGCTCTCGAGTGCCTGGTAGATAGCCAACGGGAGTGTCTGGGTTCGGCCGAGAAACGAACCAGCGAACAGGATGGTCGCGCCAAACTCGCCGATTGCCTTGGCCCAAGCAAGCACGACGCCGCCGATGAACGAAGGGAGCGACAGCGGTACGGTAATCCGCCAGAACGCGGTGAGCGGTCCTGCGCCGAACACCCGTGCCGCTTCCTCGGCCTCGCGATCGACGGTGGCGAAGCCGGCCCGGACGGTGCGGATGTAGAACGGCGCCGCGACAAACAACTGCGCCATGACGACCGCTGTCAGCGTGAAGGCAATCTCGATCCCAAGTTGAGACAACCACGGTCCCAACAACCCCCTTCGGCCGAAGGTGAACAAGAGCGCGACCCCCGCAACGGCCGGCGGCAGGACAATCGGCAGGTCGATCAGCGTCTCGACGATGTTTCGCCCGCGGAACTCCCGGCGGGCCAAAAGATAGGCCGTCGGCGTGCCAAGGAGCACGATGAGCCCAACGGCGAGGCTCGAACTGATGAAGCTCAGCCGGAGCGCCTCGGTCACGATCGGGCGGGTCAGGTAGTCGACGACGAGGCCGCTTGGGAGCGTCCGGGCCAGTACGACGCCGACCGGTAGGGTGAGATAGAGAACGATCAAGGAACTGGCGGCCGGCAACAGCCAGCCCAACTGCATGGGCGAGCGCTCTGGTCGGCCGCTCTGGTGGTTCACCCCGGTCGCGCCGACGGCCTTGCTTGTCGTGGGGTCGGTGCTCACGTCAGGGTCACACCGACTGCGTCGCGCAGACGGTTGAGATACGAACCTCGCGGGTGAACGGGTTGATCGCCGTCACGCAGACCGTCATCGACTGATACACCACGTTGGCGTCCGAGAAGCTACGCCAGGGGAGGCTTGTTCGTTCCGGGCGATAGCCGATCGTCGATGAGTCGAGAACGCCTTCGGTGAGGTAGCAATCGCGACAGGAATATTTTCGGTCCTCGGTGAACCCGGAGAACACGATCCGATAGCCCGCCCGCCAGCCGTTGGGCAGGCCGGAGAGGTCATGGTCGACGATCATCACCATCCGGCCGTTGGCGGCAACTCCACTACCGAGCGACGGGGTTACCTCGACAATCTTGATGAACCCGCCCAGCGCAATTGGCCGAAGCGGCGGATCGTTGCCCGCCATCGAGCCGGGGATTCCGGGCTGGGCCGGAGGCGCTGTCGGCGTCGCCGGCTGGGCGGGCGCGGCGATTGCCGCCGCGCCGCTGCCGGGCTTTGCGGCAACCACCCCGGCCGGACACTCAAACGGGACGGACGTGAACTGCCCGTCCGCCCAGCGGGTCACATACCAGATACATCCGCCGGGTCCTTGTTCAGGATAGCCCTGCTCGGCGGCGGTTCCGTCATCTCGGACCGCCGCTGTGCCAGCCGGACAGTCCCAGGGGGTCTGGCTAAAGCTCGAATCCGACCACTGAGCCACCACCCAGGTACAGCCGTCGTTGCCAAGCTGCGGATAGCTTCGCATCCACGTAATCGGGCCCTGCGCCGACAGCACGGTCGCCGAACTGGCGAACACGAGCAACGCGGTCGCGAGGCCAAGCATTGATCTTGTCATCAGTGTCCTCGAAAGCCATTCATCGCGCGGGCGTCCCGGGGCGTCGCAGCCGTGCCAGCAGGGCGTTCTCGGCCTCGTAGTCAAATTGGGCAAGGTTGACCTGGCGGGGGGGATTGGCGCGTTCCCAGGCGATTGTCGCCCGCAATGCTTCGATGCGCGGCGTTTCCGACATCACGCCAAGGTCAGCGCGGATCTGGGCGCTGTTGAGGACCAGATCCTGGCCGATGTTCTTGGGTTCACCACCGAGCGTCCCATCTGGGGTGATCACGATCTCACCTCGCCAGCCTGCCGCGCTGGCAATCGCCCGCACCCAGTCGGCTTCGGCTAACGCCGTTCGTTCGCCGACGTTGTATACCTTGCCGACAGACGTCGGATCGAGCACACAGGCGGCGATCGCCGCGCCAGCGTCGGCGACATAGGTTCGGGTCATCCGCTGGGCTGCCGTTCGCGCTTCGAGGAGGATCGCCGGACGACGATCGTCCATTCGCTTGAGGTAGGGAAAGGTGCGATGTTGGCCGTCACCCGGACCGAAGACCACCGGCAAGCGCAACACCGTGCCTGGCAGGTCGGGGTCGCCGAGCATCACCCGCTCGACGAGGATCTTGTCGTAGACGTCGCCAAAACCCGGTGGATCGTTCGGTGGATCGTTCCGAAAAGGGTAGAGCCGTTCGCGTAGCCGGGCATCTTCATTGAGAGGAACCGGGATGGGATCGCCGGGTTCGGCGCCGATCAACCGGCCATAGGCGAGGTAGACGTCGGCGCTGCTCGCGCCGATGATCCGCCCGGCGACCCCACGAAAAGTATCCATCGCCTCGCGGGCATCCCCTTCGCTCATTGCGATCATGTCGAGGACAACGTCCGGGCGAACGGCCCGTAGCTCGCGGCGCAAACCCTCGTCGAAGCGCCGAAAACCGATCGGTCCGATGTCGCGCAGCAGGTGGCCCACCGATGGCGGGAGGTTGCCGTCGCTCTGGCCGCGGTGGACGACCAACACCTGGTGGCCTGCCGCGGCAATCCGACGCACCGCGTGCGGTCCCATGAACTTGGTGCCGCCAAGCACGACGACCCGCATCGCTACTCCGAGCGCGTGTAGGAGCCGAATACGCGCAGGAGCGTGGCCGTCTCGGCAAGTTGGTCGAGCGCCCGCTTGCCGGCGCCGGTGTCCGCCCGGCCGGAGAAGTCCATATAGAAGACATACTCCCAGGGCCGGCCTTTGAGCGGGCGTGATTCGATCTTGGACAGGTCGATGTCACGCAATGCGAAGGCGGCGAGCGCCTTGAAGAGCGCGCCGGGGTCGTTTGCAACGGCAAAGACGATCGATGTCTTGACCGGGTCAAACGGCGCCTGCTCCGGCGCCTGGCGGGTCAGGACGAGGAATCGGGTGTAATTTTCCGGGTCGTCCTCGATCCCCTCTTCGAGGATGCTCAAACCATAGAATTCGGCGGCGCGCCGACTGGCAATCGCCGCAGCATCGGTCCGGCCTTCCTCGGCGAGCGCCTTGACCGACCCGGCGGTGTCGTAAAACGGCGCCTTCTCCACCCCGAGGTTGTTCAGATAGCCCTCGCACTGCGCCAACGCTTGCCAATGGCTGTAGACACGCCGGACATCGTCTTTGCGGACACCAGGCATCGCGATCAAGCAATGGCGCACCCGAAAGTTCAGTTCGGCGATGATGTGCAGCGAATGGTTCAGCAACAGGTCGTAGTTCTGGTGGACGCTTCCGCCCAGCGAGTTCTCGATCGGGATGACCGCCCGATCGCATTCGCCCGACTCCGCCGCGGCGAAGACCTCGTCGAAGCTGGGGTAGGCGACCGGCTCGATGTCATCACCCAGGAGGGCAAACGACGCTGCTTCGCTATAGGCTCCACGCTCTCCTTGAAACGCCACCCGCATTGGTCGCTCCTGAGGCAGGTTCTCCGAGCCCCAAGTGTATCGACTTCCGCCGAGAATCGGGTGAGTTCCGGGAGGCGCTCAGCGTAGATAGGTGAGCGGGTTGACCCGCGTGCCCTTGAAAAGCAGTTCGAAATGGACATGGGGACCGGTCGTGATCCCGGTCAGGCCGATCGTACCGACCGGCTGACCTTTGGCAACCCCGTCTCCCTTGTCGATGTACATCCGGTTCAGGTGGGCGTAGCGCGAGACGAAACCATTGCCATGGTCGATATCGATCACCGTGCCGTATCCGCCGTTCCAGCCGGTCGCGGCCACGATCACCGTCCCGGCGTCGATCGCGAAGATCCCGTTGCCCAACGGTGCGGCGATGTCGAGGGCCTGATGGTAGCCCGAGTAGGACTGGGTGATCCGCCCTTCGGTCGGCCAGCCGAGCCGAAAGCCTCGGAGCGCCGCCGCCGCTGCCGCTGCCGCCTCGCCAGCCCCGGCTCCTCCGCTTGCCACCACCGCCGCAACAGCCACCGGCGCAGGCGGGCGTGGCCGCACCCCGAACGGAAACATGATCACTTGGCCAGAGATCAACTCTTCAGGGTTCTCGATCCGATTGAGCGGATAGTCCAGCACTGCCTCGGACGCCACCCCATACTTCTGCGCCAAAGCCTGCAGCGTATCGCCCGGCTCAACGGTGTGGAGCACGCCGGTAATCGGCGGCACGCGCAACACGTCGCCGGGTCGAATCAGGTTCGGGTCGGTGATCTGGTTGGCCCAGATTACCGTCTCGGTCGAGACGCCGAGCCGGTTGGCGATCTGGGAAAGCGTGTCGCCCGGCTGAACCTGATACTCGACGATCGTCGTTCGCTCAGACAGTCCGGGGCCAAGGACGGGGTGAGCGTTCAGAAAGCTCGACGATCCGCCTGGCACGAACGGTTCGAAGATCCAGCCGCGCAAACCAGAATCCTCGCCGATCTGGCCGCCCGCTCGCCCAGCAATGGCAACCGCTATCACAACGAGACCAACTAATGCATGGGTAAGGTGGCGCGGCAAGAGCTTGACGACGAGGTTCGTCTTGCCGGCGTCCTGCTCGATCCGGATCAGATCCTGCCGGTGGGCAAGGCCGCGCGCCAGTTCTTGCCCACGCCTGCCCCGACCTGGCCACCACAACCCAAGTGCCCGCGATCCTTGCACGCCAGCATTATGCAGGCAGGCAGCCTCACGAAGCAAGTGACCAGTCTCACCGGACCTACGGTCGGGTCGTCTCCCAATAGAGGTGACGGAGTTCCGGCAGGATCAGCCGGTCGAGCGCCAGCGACACCGCATTCGGCGATCCGGGAAGCGAGAAGACCAACGTCCCTCTCGCCACGCCGGCCGTCGCGCGTGACAGCATCGCCGCCGCCCCGATCTCCTGAAACGAGAGCAGTCGGAACAGTTCGCCGAAGCCGGGCAGCCGCTTCTCGAGGAGGCCATCGACCGCCTCAAAGGTCGAATCTCGCCGGGAGATCCCGGTGCCGCCGTTAATCACCACAACCTGGCAACCCGCATCGATCACCTCGCGCACCAGCGCCGCGATCCGGACGGCTTCGTCGCGCTCGACGGCGTATCGGTCGACCTGCTGACCGGCAGCCGTCAACCGCTCTCGGATAATCCGGCCGGATACGTCGCTCTCGGGTGTGCGTGAGTCGCTTGCGGTGATCACCGCGCAGCGGAGTGGCGCAGTCGCTTCGGCGTCGGATCGCTCGCGATGTTCGCCCAATCCCATCCTACTCCTCTCCCCGCCAGGCCAGTGGCTCGCGCCTGGTCGATCGACGTTGCTTGTGCCGCTGCGGTCCGTCGGTCTGGCTGTCGGACTCGACCTCCGTGCGCCCGCTCGCTAGTACCCGGACAAACGCGGTCTTGCGATAGAACGCCCTCGATCGCACAGTTCCGGTAGTGAAGGAGAGGTGAACGCAGCCGAGCCCTCGCTCGGCGGCCGAACGCCTTTCGTCCTCGATCATTTGGTCGGCCAGTCTGTCGCCACCACAGCCCCCAAGACGTTGTGCGCTGGACGCTCCGCCCAGCGGCGGTCCTGGAACAATGCCGAGTCCGGGTGATGCTCCATCCCGGCCAGGCCGATCGCCCGGGCGCCATCCCGGGTCAACCACTCGTGTGCCTCCTGGGGTCTGACGGAGCGCGAGGTGGAGTTGAACAACCGAGACTGCCGGCCTTGGGCCTCATCGAAGGCTGGATCGAAGGCGGCCGCGGAGACGTGGAGCGATCCGAAGCCGGTCGCGGAAAGGATGGATTCCCTCGTGGCGCCTGTCATTTCAGGATACGACACGATCCTCCATTCAGGATGCTAATCGGTTACCAATGGCTCGCTGGATCGCCCAATCGGCGCCTGAGCGCCCCGGCCAGGCCGCGTCCGACCCGGCAGGAGAGGCACGAGCAGCAAGAGCGACAGCATCCCAACACTGGCGATCTGGAAGACGAGCACCAACCCATCGGTCTGAGTGGCGGCCAACGAGATGATCATCAACGACCCGGTCGTTCCCAGCACGTTGCCCAGCACGTTGAACGCGCCACGCATCCCGGCGATCGCCGTCACCCGGGTTGGCAGCAAGTCCATCCCGACGCTGTTCGACGACGGGACAACGAACCCCATCCCCAAGCCGGCGATTGCCAGCAACAGCGCCAGAACCACCGTGTCCGGAATAGTCAGCCCACCGAGGGCGATTTCGCCCGGCATACGAGAAATGAGGGTCGTACTCAACGACACGATCAAGAACCCAACCACGAGCGGCAATCGAAACCCGATCCGCGGCAGCAGGAACGATACGACCATCGACGTTGGGACCATCAGCAACGCCCGCGGAGTGATAAGGATGCCGATTTGTCCTGGGCCAACTCCGAGCGTCCGGGTCAGAAAGAGCGGGATCATGCCGAACATCGCGAAGACGAAGAAGGAGATCCCGAAGGCGATCAGGTTCGCCGCGAACAACGGGCGCAGCCGCAGGATGTCGATTTCGATAATCGGATGCTCTGCCCGCCGCTCCCACCAGGCGAGTGCGCCCCAAAGGGCCAGGCCGGCGAGGACCAATCCGTAGGATTGGACGTCACGCCAGGCTGTCGGGCCGGCGGTCGCCAGCGTGAGCCCGGTCATCAGCGCGAGTGTCCCGCTGCCCAGCAGGAGCGCGCCCGGCAGGTCGACCGAACGGCCAGAGCCCGCCGGTCGCCCCCCCTTGAGCAGCCACAGACCGAGCGCCATGGCCAACAGGCAGAACGGGACATTCAGCAGAAAGATCGCTCGCCAGCCTGCCACGGCGACCAACAGCCCACCGATGTTGGGGCCAAGGATCCCGCCAATCGGAAAGAAGCTCGTCATCAGGCCAAGCATCCGCGCGCGGTTCTCGACGAACCGGTCGGCGACGATCCCGGCTGAGAGCGGCATCACCGCGCCGCCGCCCAGGCCCCCGACCGCCCGGAACGCGACCAACTGCTCCACCGAGGTCGAAAGCGCGGCGCCCACCGACCCAACGAGAAAGATCGCCAACGCTCCGACGAAGGCAGTTCGCTGGCCCACGAGGTCAGCCACCCGCCCCACGAGCGGCAGCGTGATTCCAACCGACAAGGCGAAGGCGGTGATTACCCAGCCGACCCAGGCAACGCTGGCTTGAAACTCGTCGACGATGGTAGGGAAGGCGACGATGACCGCCGAGCCGTCGATTGCTGCCATAACCGAGGTGATGGCCGCCATCCCAAACAGCAGCAGATCGGTTCGTCGTCTCAATATTGCCAGGTCTGCAGGCCCTTGGTGTTAAAGCTGAACTCGACGATCCGGCCACCGGCCGCTTCGAGCGCTCCAGCCACCCGATGGCGCTGCTCGTAGGGGCAATAGAACAAGAGATACCCGCCGCCGCCCGCACCGAGGATCTTCCCGCCAAACGCGCCCGCCTGGCGACCGACGTCGTAGAGAGCCTCGATCATTGGCGTCGAGATCCCGCTCGCCAAGCGCCGTTTGTTCTGCCAAGTCTCGTGCAGCAAGCCGCCAAGTTCGTCCAACCTGCCGCGCAGAAGCGCGTTCTTCATGTCGGTGGTCAGCGCCTTAAGCCGATGGAGCGAGGTGATGACGTCGATGTCCTCGCGCTCGTAATTGTCAATCTGGCGAGCGAGGATATTGCCCGAGAGATGGGTCTGGCCGGTGTAGCAGAGCAGCAGCCGACATTCGAGTTCATTCATGATCTCGTCGGAGATCCGCAGTGGGTTGACGACCGTCTTGTCGCCGTAGAACTCCACCACGTTGAACCCGCCAAAAGCCGAGGCGTACTGGTCCTGCAACCCACCTTTGATCCGCAGATCGCGCCGCTCGATCTCGACCGCCTGCTCGGCCACCTCGTAGATCGATAGCGGCATCCGGAGGAACTCCTTGAGGACGCCGATCAAGGCGACGATCATCGCCGAACTGCTGCCGAGGCCAGTGCCGGGCGGCGCGTCTGAGCGCAAGAACAGATCGAGTCCCCGCTTGCCGCCCATGTAGCGGATCACGGCTTTGACCAGGTCCAACTCACCATCGAAAAACAGATCGTCGTCGATGTGATAGCGCGCGACGATGTCGTAGTCGAGCGACTGGATCGACAGGACGTTGTCTTCGCGGGGGGTCAAGGAGGCATGGGCGTAACTGTCGATGGTGGCGACCAGCACCAGACCGCCATGTCGCTCAGGGTAAGGCGGAACGTCGGTTCCCCCGCCGCAAAAGCTGATCCGGAGTGGGGCTTTCGCCCGAAAATGCATGGCCTCGTCCGCGCCCGCTTCCGCCGGCTGGCGGGATGGGAGTATACAAAGCGCATTCGGGACGTTCAACCGCCGTTCGGAGGCGCCCCACGGACACGAACGCGCGATGCGAGGGCGACTCGCTCAAAGCACGGTAGTGCTACCACCCGACCGAAGGTGGCAATGTCAGAGGCAGAGCGCAAAGCACGGGCCATTCGGTTCGTCGAGCAGCACAACCAGGCAGAGTATCCGGCGACCTTTGACGCGTAGCTCACCCCCACCGTACTGGTTCATGAGTATCTCCCCGGCTTGCCGGAGCCGATGGACCGGACCATCTACGGCCAGTTCATCGAGGGCGTTCGCGCGGCGATACCGGCTATCGGCGATACGGTCGAGGATCTGGTCGTCGCCGGTGATCGTGCGGTCGTTCGCTGGACCGGCGGCGGCATCCACAGCGGCGCGCCGCTGATGGGAGTTCCCGCTCGTACCGTGCCGGTGATCGCCCACGAGATCCAGGTGTTCCGCTTCGAAGGCGATCAGATCGCCGACGTCTGGAACCGCTGGGACAACCTCAATGTCCTCCAGCAACCTGGTGGCATGCCCGGCTGAGCCGCCGAAGAACGATCGGTGCGAAGGTCACTCACACCAGTCCCAAGCGGCGTGATCGGCTCATCGATCGGGATCTGAACGAGCGGTCAGATCGGCTTACAGGAAAGGGAAAGGGACGGGTGCACCAGGCAAGCCGCCCAGGAAAAGGCCGCCGACCGGACCGGTCGGCGGCCACGGTGCGCCCGTGGGCGCTACTTCGGGCGAATGATCTCCATCGCCGGGTCGCCATCGGCGCGCGGGATGACATTGGTGATGTTCGGGCTGGCCATCCACGAGTCGAGCCCTTCGACGAGGAACAGGTACGGCGGGTCCTCGTGCATTGCCGCCAGCGCGCGCTGGAGGTGCTGCGCCCGGCGTGTCGGGTCCATCTCGATATCAGACGCCTTAAGCGCCTCGTCGAAGGCCGGATTGTTGTAGAAGCCAACCGGCGCCGGTTGAGTGCCTCGGAACCAAACGAGCGCGGTTGCGCCGTCGAGCGTCGGGCCGTTGCGCAGGCTGACGGCCAGCAACTGGTCGCGCGGGGCGCGGCCGTACCAGCGGTCGAGGAATTGCGCCGAGTCTGAATACCGAACGATCTCCATCGTGATCCCGACTTCGCGGAACTGCTGCTGGACGACCAGGAAGGTCGCCTCGCCTTCGAGGACGAAGGTCGGCAGGCTGATCTTGACCGTGAACCCGTTTGAATAGCCGGCCTGGGCGAGCAGTTGCTTGGCCTTCGCTGGATCGTACGGATAAGGCTTGAGGTTCGGGTTGAAGCCAAAGCTCGTCTGCTGGAGCACCTGGCCCTGAGCAGGCTTCGTCAGCCCGCGGAACACCTGCTTGGCAATCACGTCTTTGTCGATCGCGTAGTTCATCGCCTGACGTACCAGCTTGTTCTGGGTTGGCTGGCCTTCGAGGTTGGGGTAGATGAATGCGCCGATGTCCGAGCCTTGCAAGTTGTTGGCGACTTGGAAACCGGCGTTCTTGAGTTGCTCCACCTGATCGAGCGAAATACCGTTGACGATGTCGAGTTCGCCGCCGCGCAAGCCGGAAACCCGCGACGACGCCTCCGGCAACATCCGGATCGTCATCTCGCTGGCGAGAGCGGGCTTCGGGTGGGTGGGGTTTGGTACCATCGTGATCCGGTCGTTCGCCACGAATTCCTTGAGCATGAACGGCCCGCTGCCGATTGGCTTGAGGCCGAAATCCGCCGCGCCGATCTTCTCGAAGTACGCCTTCGGCAAGATCGCGATCGCCGCGACCGCATGGAGCGCAACCGGATCAGGCGCTTTGGTCGTGACGTTGACGGTCTGTGGGTCGACGATCGTCGCGCCGGTCAGGTTCAACACGCGGGTGGTGACCCCCAGTTTCAACGCCGGGTCAATCGCCCGCTCGACGTTCCACTTGACATCCTCGGCGGTGATCGCCGTACCGTCGTGGAACTTGCGTCCCTGAACCAGCTTGAACTGCCAGGTTGTGGGGTCGACATTCTTCCATTCGGAGGCGAGCGACGGGATAAACCGGCTCGACTCGTCATAGCCGACGAGCGCCTCGAACAGACCGTAGCGTCGCATGTTGTTGCCAATCGAGGCGTGCGGGTCCATCGTCGCGGTCTGGGCAGCCAGCCCGATTCGCAGCTTGAAGTCCTTGGGCGCCTGGGTCCCCGGTTGTCCCGGAGCGCCAGATGGCGTTTGCGGAGCGGCTGGCGCGCAGGCGGTTAGCGCCAGGCTCGCGAGCGAGATAAGCGCGATAAGACGTCGCAGCACAATGACCTCCTCTCGGTCAGGTGGTCCATTGTCTGCTGTAGCGTTGGGCGGCGTCAAGAATTCTTCGCCTGCTTCGTTATCCACGCGGCAAGTTTCTTGGCGGTCGCGTCAGCGCGGTCTGAATGTGCTCTCGCCTCCTGGCCGTTGGCCGTCCGGGCAGCCGGAAACAAAGACGGCCTCCCCGGAAGGGGAGGCCGTCGTGCCTTAGCGGCCGATCCCGCCGGCGCCCGGATTGGGCGTCTGGGTCGGCTCGGGCCGGATCGATTCCGGCGTTGGGGTGAGGATGCCCGGCGGCGGCGCGTTCACATTCAGGAAGCCGGTGGTGCAGGGGATCTCGTTGACCACGTAGCGGTACTGGATTCCTTCACCGGCCGTCCCCGGCGTCAAGCGCCAACTGTAGTCGGTGCCGCCCGGTCCCGCACCGAGGAACTGAGGATTGAACGGTCCCGAAAGTTGCGGAGTCAGACCCGGCGCCGCGTTCGACACGTTCACGGTCACGCTCTCGCCGATCGTCGCCGGATTCGGGAAGAAGTCCATCCGCTCCCGGCCGGTGCAGGCCTGCGGCGGGACCGGCGTGGCCGTCGGCGCTGCTGGCTGGTTGATCCCGACCGTCCCGGTGGCGCAGGTCACGCCATTGACGGTGAACCCGAAGGTGAACGACCCCGCCTGGCTTGGCACCGCGTTCCAGGTCCAGATCGTTCCGCGTCCGCCCGCGGTTGTCCCGGCAAAGTTGACGTTGAACGGCGCATTTAGCCCGACATTGGTCGACGCCCGCGCCGAGGTGACGGCGATGCTGAACTGCTGGCCGACATTGGGGTTCGGCGGGTTGAAGCTCAGCACTTCGTCGCCGTTGCAGGCGGTCGGGGTGGCGGTCGGCGCCGGTGCATTGCCGACGTTCAAGTTCCCACGCACGCACGGCGTGCTGCCAATGTAGAAGTCGTACTCGTACACGCCTGGCTGGCCGGTGTTCACCGTCCAGTTCCAGGTTGTGCCAAGGCCGCCGGTGCCCGATCCCTGGAACTGTGGGTTGTTTGGGCCAACCAGGTTGACATTCGTCGAGGCGCGCGCCGAGGTGACCTGGATCGCGACTTGCGTGCCTGGCACCGGGTTCGGTGGATTGAAGAGGATCCGCTCGTCGCCGTTGCAGACGGTCGGGTTCGGCGTGGCGGTTGGCTGCGGGCCGACCGGGCCGGTCATCGCCGAGAGCGGCGCTTGCTGTGGCGACAGCGGCGACGCCGCGAACGACGGCCAGAGACCGAGCGTCTTGGCGACATCGCCGCCGTTGGCGACCGTCACCTGGCCGGCCGCTGCCCAGGGAACCGCGGTGATCCACTGCTGGTAAACCGACCGTTGGGCGCGCAGGACGTGGACGGCGCCAAAGGTGGTGATCGGTGCGGTCGGCAGGCCGTTGACGTTCAGCCAGTTCGGGTTGGATAGGAACGACGATTGGATCGCCGGATTGGCGCTGAGGAGAGCGAGCCGCTGTTGCTGGATCACGCTAAACGGCTGGCCCGACTCGTTCGGGAAGGTCCCCGGCGCTGGCACGCTGAACTGCTGTTGCAGTTGGTCGTCGTAGCCTTGTTCGCTGAGGATGTCGAAGATATTCAGAAAAGCCACACCGCCGGCGGCGGTGTTCCACTGGAACCCGGCTTTCTGGAAGATCTGGACGGTGAAGCCCTGGTAGATGAACCGATGGGTGATTGGGTAGCCCCACTCGGGTACCCCGCCGGTCTGACTGAAGTACGTCAGAAACGGAATACCGTCAGCATTGCTCACGGTGTAGCCCATCCCGCTTGCCCCAGCGGAGCCGTCGGCCTGGCTGTAGAAATGACCGCCGGGTACCGGAAAGTCGAGCGGCGCTTGCGCTTCGGCCGCGGGGTGCGGCTGCGATGCAAGGGGGATCGCAACCAACAGGACCGTCAAGAGGCGCAACAACCGACGCATGGGGAACTCCTTTGACGCTGAGCCGCCGGATTAGCACACGCACGCGCGCGGCCGCACTGGTGCTTCCGGCCAGCGGAGGCCGTACCTTACCATAGACGGATGCGCCGCGAAATCACTCCAAAGGGTGTAGGAGAATCGTCTTCGCCGGCCGGATCTGCCGACCAAGCGAAGAGCCTGCTGCACCGTTTGGCGCGGCGCGAACTCCTGCTGCCACTCGCCACCATCGTCATGCTGGCTGGCGGCGCGGTTGTGACCTACCTGCTGCGCACCACCTTTTCCTGGCTTAGCGACGACCTCGAAGCCTTGCGCGGCTGGGTGTTTTCGCTCGGCGCGCTCGGCCCGCTCGTCGTGATCGTCCTGTCGGTGATCCAGATCGTGATCGCGCCGATCCCGAACTCGGCGGTCGCGTTTGTCGCTGCCTACATCTACGGCTTCTGGGGCGGCCTCGCGCTGACCGTCGTTGGCGGTACGCTCGGCGCGGCAGCGGCGATCGTGCTGGCCCGGACCCTTGGCCGGCCGATCGTCGGCCGATTCGCCAACGGCGCGGCTCTCGTCGCAATTGACCGAGTTGGAGCGGCGCAGTCACCGGTCGTCTGGATCGCCGTCTTTCTCCCACCGCTCGGCGATGCGATGTATTACGCCGCTGGCTTTACCGCTGCGCCGATTCGGGCGATCCTGATCGGCGTCGTCGTCGGCCGGATGCCCCAGTGGGTGATGCTCAACCTGTTCGGGTCGGCCGCCGAGCAGTTCGGGCCGGCGGCCTGGATCGCCGGACTGGCCTTCGGCGGAGTGATCTCGCTGGTCTATGCGCTTCGCCAGAGCCGGATGCGAGGGAACGAGAACCGCGATGAACCCGTCCGCTGAGGCTCGATATGTCGGCGCCTGGCTGCGCTGGGTGGGGTGGATCCTGACCGGACTGGCAATCGCCGTCGCGGTTTGGTTTGTCGCCACATCGTGGTCCGACACCCTCGACGCCTTTTTCACAACCCTGCGCGCGAAGATTCAGGCCGCCGGGCCATACGGTCCGGCTATGGCGATGGTCGCGATTGCCCTCGGGGTGATCGTCGCCCCGCTACCGGATCAACTGGTGACGGTCGCTGTCGGCTATGCCTGGGGGTTCTGGGAGGGTCTCGCCGTTACGATCGTCGGTGGGATGATCGGCGCGGTGGCCGCAATGCTGCTCAGCCGAACCGTCGCCCGGCCACTTGCCGAGCGGATCGTGCCGGAGCGACTGCGCGCCGAGGTCAATCGCCGCGGACACTCGTCGTCGTTGACGGTCTGGGCACTCCTGTTCGCCGCACCGATCGGCGATACCTTGTTCTATGCGGTCGGGCTGACGAGCGTGCCGCTGCAGAAGCTGACGCTCGCAGCGCTGCTTGGCCGGCTGCCCCAATGGATCGTTCTGGCGGCCTTTGGACGCTACCTCCAGCCGATTGTCTCTCTGTTCGCTGGCTGGTTTGGCGGCTAGCCTACTCGCCGCGGAAGCGCCATCGCCGCTCGTTGAAGTAGTCCGCCCAGGCGCCGGTGGCATAGTCGAAGCCGCCCTGGTCGTCGAAGTGATATTCCTCGACTTCGTTGAAATACGACTCGCCTTTGGTGTTGTGGTAGTTGGGTCCGTCTGGATTGAGCGCGGTCATCTCCGGCGAGAAGATGCAGCGGCGGGCGTCGTCGAGATTGTCGAAATAGAGTTCGGTCATCCGATAGAAGGGCGGACGCGCGCCGCCACGCTCGGGAACATCCTCGATAGCACGGCCGAGCACCAGCTTGCGGCAGCCGTACTTGCCGACGAACTTGAGCGCTTCGGCCGCGTGGATCTTGTGGTAATGATCCTCGTTGAAGAACTGGCCGTCCTCTTTGGCGCGGTACATCAAGGTGAGCTTGACCACCGGAGGCTCCTCTCGCCGAGTTTAGGAGCGATAGCTTAGCCCAATCATCGCCACCCCGCCGACGATCACGAAACAGCCGGCCAGCCGCAGCAACGAGACGTTTTCGCGGAAGATGAAATACGACAAGATCACCACGATCACGTAGGAGATGCTCAGCATCGGATACGCCAGCGAAATCTCGACGCGCGACAGCACCGACAACCAGAAGATCGATGCGGCAAAGACACAGGCAAAGCCCGCTAGAACGAAGACGTTGGTGAACACGCTCCAGAGCGTGCCGATCAACTCATTCAGCGGCCATAGTTCGAGGGTGCGCCCAACGTGGTTGACGCCGTGCTTGAGCAGCAACTCGCCGACCACCGACAAGCTGATACCAACCATCAAGAGGCCGAAGGCCTGGATCATCGTGCTCCTTCTGGCCGCCCCGCCGGCGGGCGCGGCCTGGGCGGGGTGATCTGGGGGGCGCGGAGATAGAGCGGCTCGACCGGCTCGGACGGCCCGGCGCGCAGGCGGCGCTCGCCGATCTCGGCCACCACCGCCGGCCGTGGCGTCGCAGCGACCCCAGAAACCAGGCTCGCTTCGGCCGCTTCGACCCCGGCGACGCCGCTCACCACAACCGCCGAGCCGACGAGCAGTTCACTCGTTCGCTCTGCAGGAACGATTGTCGGCGCTAGGACCGTGGCAATACCAGTCCCTTCCGCCGCCACGATGGCAAGCGCATGATCTCGTCCGGCGGGCAACACGGCCCCCACCGGCCCGATCGCGAGGTATGGCCAGGCCATCGCCTCGAAGAGCGTCACTCCGACAAGCGGCAGATCGCGTGCGAGAGCAAAGGCCTGGGCGGTGGTCAGTCCGACCCGAATTCCGTTGAAACTGCCCGGACCGACCACCACCACCAGCCCGGAAAGCTGATCGAGGGTTGCCCCGGCTTGTTTCAGCAGTGCATCGAGCCGGGGAAGGAGTTCCGCCGTCTGCCGCCGGTCCGATCGCCAGGCGACTTCCGCCACCAGCCCATCGGCCCAGAGCGCCAGTCCGGTGGTCGCGCTTGCCGTGTCGATCGCCAGAATCATCCGCCCAGCCTCGCCCGTGCGAGGAGCGCGGCGTGTTTCGGGCCGCACGCCGCGAGTTCGATAGTGCGCTCCTCTTCGCCAGCGATCGCGATCTCGAGGCGGTCGTCCGGCCAGGCTCCCAGAAAGCGCTCCGGCCACTCGACGACGACCATGCCGACCTTGCCGATCACCTCGTCCAACCCGAGGTCGTCGAGATCGTCCACCTCCCCGAGGCGGTAGAGGTCGACATGAAAGAGCGGCAGCCGCCCTCGGTGTTCGGCCACCAGCACGAAGGTCGGACTGGTCACCTCGGCGATGTCCAGCCCGACGCCGATCCCCTGGGCGAGCGTCGTCTTGCCACTTCCAAGGTCGCCTCTCAGCAGGATCACCGTGCCAGGTTCGGCCGCGTCGCCCAGCGCCTGGCCGATCGCCCGCGTCTCGTCCGCGGCGCTGGTCCGGATCGTCGTCACGAGTTGCTCGCCAGATGGTCCCAGCTTGCCAGGCCGCCGTTCGGCGCTCCCAAGAGGCGCACCCCGGTCGTCTGGACGATCCGCCCGATCGCCGTCAGCCCCAGGCCGGCGGCTTGGACGCGTCGCCAGACCGTCAGAGGGCAGGTGACCAAGAGTTCGTACTCCTCGCCGCCGGTCACCGCGATCCGCGTCGCATCCTCCGGCCAGGCCGCCACGAGCGCAGGATGTACCGGCAACTGGGCCGGATCGATTTCCGCGCCAACGCCCGACGCGGCGCACAGTTTGGCGAGATCTCCGGCCAGTCCGTCGCTCAGATCCATCCCGCAGCGGACGCCGAGCGCCACCAGCCTGGCCCCAAGCCCGAGCGGAGGCTCTGGCCGATCGTGCGCCTCGATCAGCGCGTCGCGAAGCTCCGGTGAGGTCGTGCGCTGGTCGAGAAGCAGAGCCAGCCCGCCGGCCGGCCCGCCGAGAGTCCCGCTCACCGCCACCACGTCGCCCGGCCGCGCCGCCGAGCGCAGCAGCAACGACTTTTCCCAACGCACGCGGGCCGGCGCATCGCCCAGCAACGACACGGTCACCAAGCGCACCGGAGCGCGGACCACATCCCCACCGGCGATAATCGCACCGGCCTCGCCAAGCGCCGCCAGGCCGTCGTAGAGCCCGTCGACCCAGGCGACCGGCGTGTCGGGCGGTAACCCGAGCGTGACCAATGCAAATCGCGGCGATCCGCCCATCGCGTTGATGTCGCTCAAGTTTGCGGCAGCGGCTTTTCGGCCAAGCGCGGCGGGGTCAGCGCGGTCGCTCAGGAAATGGACGCCGTCCACCAGCGTATCGGTGGTGGCCAGCAGCAGGGTCCGGCCGCTGCGCCAGACCGCCGCATCGTCGCCGATCCCGAGCAGCAACTCGCCGGGAACGGTCCGGTCGAGTCTGGCAGCCAGCCGGTCGATCAGGCCGAATTCGCCAAGCTCGGACACCTGCATCGCCCGGATTATAGGAGACGGCCTCTTGCGCCTGGCCGGGGGTTGCACGTGCGATCTGGCTGATGAGTATGAGCCGTGGGGCTGCAGTCCAACGCGGCGCCTACAAAGCCGTTCAGCCGCCGCCGGCAACGCCCACCAACACCCCGTCGCCGACCGCGACACCGACCCAGACGCCGACCCAGACGCCGACCGTTCCATCGACCTCCAGTGCCACGCCGACCGCAACCGGCAGCCCAACCGCCACGCCGACGAACCGCGTCGGCTCCTCTTCAAAAGGCACGCGCTTCATGGCGTTTGCGGTGGTCAACGGCGCACACTAAGGCCGGTTGGGACTGCTCGCGAGCGCGTGCTACAGTTCGAGCGATTCTCCGGGATTGCCACTCCCTGCCTGAGGAGACGCTTGATGGTGGTGAAGCAGAAGATCGATCACGGCGAGGCTGCTCGGATCTCGCAGGAGGATGCCAAGCGCCTGCTCGATTCGGGCGAGGCCGTCTTCGTCGATCTCCGCACCCAGTTCTTCTACGACCAATTTCGCCTGCCCGGCGCGGTACGGCTCGACCTCAAAGACGTGGTCAAGCACGCCGAACGAACTCCGTCCGACAAGACGATTGTCTATTACTGCGACTGCCCGAACGAGGAGACCAGCGCGCGGGCGGTCCAACTGGTCGTCAAGCGGTTGCCGGTCAAGGCGGCCGCCTTTATCGGCACGGTTGAGGAATGGCTCGACCGCGATTACCCGTTCGAGCGGAGCGGGGCGGGCGTCTCATGACGACCAAGCCCGACAAGCGCTGCGGCACCTGCAAGTGGTTCGAACCGGGCGAAGGCGAGCGCGGGCTGTGTAGCAACCCGGCGCTCACCCTCGGCAAGGAAAAACTGTCGGTACGTGAGCCGGTGATGTCCTGCGCTGGGCAGTATCACGGTGGCCGGCTGTATTGGGAGCCGCGTCAACGCTCCTGGTGGCCGTTCGGCCGGCGCTGAGGGGCGATGCCGCCGGTCAGTCGCCGCTGGGTCGTCGGTGCAGCCGGTCTCGCGCTGGCAGGCGCTGGTTGCTTTAGCACCCAGCGTGATTCGTCCGTTCGCCGTACTCCCGTCCCCGGCCCGGGGGCGACTGTCAGCCCATCCGACCCGGCGATCGACGCCGGTGCTGTCGATTTCCCGGTGGAGCGAGACCGCATCTTGGCCTACCGTGCTCGGCCACGGGGCCGCGGACCATTCCCCTCTCTCCTGGTGTTGCCCGACAACCGCGGTCTCAGTTCCTCAGCCAAAGAATTGGCGCGCCGCTTCGCCAAGGGTGGCTATCTTGCTCTCGCGATCGATTTTCTCTCGCGCAGCGGCGGCACCGACAACGCCGGAGACCTTACCGCCGTGAACGCCCTCCTCAACCGCCAACCGCTCGAACGCGCCGCCCAAGATGTCGTCGCCGCGACGCGCTACCTTGAGTCGCTCGATTTCGTCAACGCAAATGCTCTTGGCGCGGTCGGCGCGGATTTCGGCGCAACGGTTGGCTGGATCGCCGCCACTGAGCTTTCGCAACTCAAGGCATTGGTCGTGGTCGGTGGCGACCCGCCGGCCTCCAACCGGATGAGCCGGATCAAAGCAGCGGTTCTGGGGATCTACGCCGCGTATGATCGGCGCCAGATTGCGGCGATCGACCCGCTCAAGGAGGCGATGGCACGCGCCGGGGCGATGTTTACCTACAGCATCATCCCCGGCGTCGAACGCGGCTTCTTCAACGAACTGAACGTCGAGTACAACGAGGCCGGTGCCCGAGAAGCCTGGGATCGGATACTCTCGTTCTTGGAAAACACCGTGAGCGGCTAGGAGGCTGGACCGCCGCCGTACTGATAGGTGTCTTGCTCGTGCGACGGCGTGGACGGGTCGTCGGCGTCAGCGCTCGCGGCAAACAGCGCTTCAACCGCAGCGACGATCACCTGCTGGACAGTCTTGCCATCGGTGGCGGCGCGGGCGCGAAGCTGGTCGGCAAGCTCGCGTCGGAACCGCACCGTCCAGACCCGATCGTCGACGATCATGCGTCCTCCTGCGGCTGGTGTCCGGCCGATGATAATCGATGGGCGAAGGAGCAGAACGTGGCGTACACGATTACCCTCATTCCCGGCGACGGCACCGGCCCGGACGTCATCGCCGCTGCTCGTGCGGTCGTCGAAGCTGCCGGCGTTCCAGTGATCTGGGAGGAACGTCTCGCTGGTGAGGCAGCGCTCTTGCGGGTCGGCAACCCGCTTCCCTTCGATACCCTCGAATCGATCCGGCGTAACCGCGTCGCGCTCAAAGGGCCGCTCACCACCCCGGTTGGCTCGGGCTTCCGGTCGGTCAACGTCGCCATTCGCAAAGAACTCGACCTCTATGCCAACGTTCGCCCCGCCGTCAGCCTGGAAGGCGTTCGCAGCCGCTACGCCGACATCGACCTGGTCGTCGTTCGAGAGAGCACCGAAGACCTCTACGCGGGCATCGAGCATATGGTCGGCGAGGACGCCGCCGAGAGCATCAAGATCATCACCCGCGCCGGGTCCGAGCGGATCGTCCGCTTTGCCTTCGAGTATGCCCGGCGCGAGGGCCGGAAGATGGTCACCGCTGTCCACAAGGCGAACATCATGAAGTTCACCGATGGGCTCTTCCTGCGGGTCGCTCAAGAGATCGCTCCGAGCTATCCGGATATCACCTTCGAGGACCGTATCGTCGACAACATGTCGATGCAGTTGGTCCAGAAGCCCGAAAAGTACGACGTGCTGGTTTGCCCGAACCTCTATGGCGACATTCTGTCGGACCTCTGCGCCGGGTTGGTCGGCGGGGTCGGGGTCACCCCCTCCGGTAACTTTGGTGACACCTGTGCGGTTTTCGAAGCCGTCCACGGCAGCTCGCCCAAGTACGTCGGGATGAACAAGGTAAACCCGACCGCCGTCATTCTCTCGGCGGCGATGATGCTCAAGCACCTTGGCGAGGTCGAGGCCTGTCGACGGGTTACCGCCGCGGTTGAGGAGGTAATCGCCGAGGGCAAGACCGTCACCTACGACCTTGGCGGATACGCTGGTACCCGCGAGATGGGCGAGGCGATCGCCACCAAGATCGCCCGACGCGAGGTCTAACCCGACCTTGCCGGTGGGCTATCCATCCAGCACGTCCACCTGAACGCGGATGGTCTGATAGGTTGGCAGCCGGTCCGGGCTGGTGAGGGTAACCGTGGCCGACCCGCCGGCCGGTAGCGAGGCCGTCCCGCGGGCTATCCCGACGAGGTTGCCTGCGCCGTCGAGGAGGATGCCGACAACCGTCATCCGATGGGCGGTCTTATCGCTGTTGATCGCCCGCGTCTCTATCAGAAAGCCGGAGCCGTCGGCTCGTGCCGTCGCTCCAGCGAAGCTGATCGACGTCTCGCCGGCCAACGGGCTGGCGGGAAGCCGGCTGGCGATCCCGACCTGCACCCGGCTGACCGTCTCGCCCTTGGCGTCCCCAAAGAGGGTGTAGGGTTTGCTGTCGTTGCTCTGGATGTTGAGCGCCGAGCCGACGGCAGTCCCGATTACCCGGCCACCCGCGTCAAACAGGGTGGCGGTCAGGATCGCTGATCGGACAATACTCTCGGGGTTGCGGACCAGACCGCTCACCTGGACGCTCCCCGGTCCGCTGGCCGGCCCCGCGCCACGTCCGACCAACGGCGTCCCGACCAGTTGGAGCCGCTCGGCCACCGGGGTCACCGTTGGACTGGCGGGCGCTCGTACCGAGGTGGCGGTGGGTGTGGCGCGCCCAGCGACGATTCTGCTTGGTCCACCGGCCTGAATCACCGCCAGCCCAGCGGCGGTCAGGCAGACACACATCACTGCTGCCACCGCCAATGCGACGACCAGCCAGATCCAACGCCGCGCCCCAAGTTCATCCACCGGCCGAACTCACCTCGGGCGGCAGGCTAGCGCATCCGTCCCAGGGCCGCCAAGACTTCGTCGGCGGCCCGCTGACCACTCAGCAACGCACCGTGGACCGTGCCAGGAAAGCGCCGGCTCGTGTGTTCTCCGGCGAAGAACAGCCGATCGCTGGCAGGCCGAGCGAGCGCGTCGTAGTCCGCCCCGCTCGCGCCAGGTGGCAGGTGGCTGTACGAGCCACGCGAGAATGGGTCCGCTCCCCAACGTGTCAGCAGGGTGGCCGTCGGCGCGGGGATGCCCCGGCCGAAGATCGTCCGAAGCACGTCCATCGCCGAGGCGACGATCGAATCGTCACCCCAGGTTGCTACCCGCGCCGCAACGCTCCCGGCGTTGAAGGCGACGAGGGTCGGCTGACCGTTCGCTGCGGTGAGGTTGTACCACTCCGCCCAGAGGCCCGGCTCGGCCGCCTGCCAGCCAAACAGGTCGTACTCCTCATCCCAGAACACCCGTGGGAACCGAAGCACCAGCCGATCGAGCAGCCCAACGCCGACCCGGCCGATCGCCGCCTGATGCGCCGCTGGGAGCGGCGGGTCGAAGCGCGGCTCTCCCACCTTTAGCACGCCGAGCGGCACGCTGACGATCGCCCGCTCGGCCACCAGTACGGCTCTGTTGGCGTCGGGTAGGGCCACGGCGATCTCGATTGGCCCGCTCCAGCGGATCGCCTCCACCCGGCCGTACAGGACCGGCAACCCGGCCGCCAATCGATCCACCACCGCGCGGTAGCCGCCGGGGATGAGCACATCCGGGCCGCCAAATTCTCCGTCCTGGTCCCACTCACGAAGCGAGAGCCCCGCGGCATCGATGGCGTAGTCATGCTCGATGTTCACCGTCACCGCGTAGGCGAGATCTCGGCGTTCGCGAGCATCGAGCCGGCGGGCGGCTTCGTCGATGCCATCCTGCAAGCTGCGGTTGTCGGCAGAAGCGTCCCGATCGCGCCGCTGGTCTACCGCATCCATCGTCCGCTCGTAGAGGTCGTCGATCGCTGTCTGACGCGCATCGGCGAGTTCTCGCCCGTCGGGGCCATAGAGCGTCGCATTGTCATAGTCGGTTGGGCGCAGGCTCAACCCGGCCTGACGGGCGAGTGTGGCAATCGGGTTGCCGTCGATCCGATGGATCCAGGTCGCGCCAAGTTCGGCGGGTGCTCCCTCGAGGGTCGTCGTCCAGATCCGCCCGCCCAGGCGGTCACGCGCTTCGAGAATGGTGGCCCCCACGCCGGCCTCGTGAAGCCGCCGCGCCGCCGCCAATCCGGCGATCCCACCGCCGACGATCGCGACGTCAGTACGGTGGTGGTTATGTGCTGAGACGGCCATGTCGCTAGCATACCAGGGTGCGTCGTCACCGCCGCCGTTTGTGGTTCAATGACCGTGCTTTCCCCCGGAGCTTTGGAGGACAACTTGCTGAGTGACAGCCAGACTGCCAGTCCCCTCGATCGAGCGGCCGAGAAGGTTCAGCCGCGCGGCGGACTGGCGCGCCGTCTCGGCGTCGGGTTGTTGATCGGGCTGACCTGGCTCGGTCTGATTCAGACGGTGGTCTTCGGCTGGGCGTATAGCTCGATCTTGACAACCGACGGCTTCGTCCGTTCGATCGAGCCGGTGGTCCGCAATCCGGAATTCCAGCAGGCGCTCGGCGCCGAGATCGCCGGTCAACTCGTCCTGATCGTCGGGATCGAGCAGCACGCCCAGAGTGCGTTGCCGCCGCTGGCCCGCCCGCTCGTCGGGCTGTTCACGTCGACCTTGCAGGGTACCATCGAGCGGATGGTGGTCGGCGCCCTCGGCGAACCGCGGGTTCAGCAGGCCATCCTCGAGGCGCTTCGGATCTCCCATGGCCGGATGCTGGCGGTGCTACGCGGTGACACCCGCGTAATCCAGGCCGATGGCGACCAACTCAGGTTCAACCTCTTCCCCGTTCTCGATGCGCTGCTGCCCACCTTCGACGGGCAGTTCCCCGGCCTCCTCGAAATATCCGGCCTGGCCGACGTTCGGCGCGCCGGAACCGCCGACGAGGCGCGTGCTGCGCTCTCGCGCGCGATCCGCCAGCCGCTTTCACCGACCTTTGGCGAGATCGTTCTGCTCGAATCTTCAGCGGTTGCAATCGCTCGTCAGGCCGTTCGGGCGGCAGACGTTCTAGTCTGGTTCATTCCCTTGCTGACGGTTGTCCTTGGGGCGGCGAGCGTGGCGCTCGCCAGACGTCGCCGCCAAGCGCTGACCTGGCTCGTCGTCGGCGGGTTGATTGCGGTGATCGTGGCGGTGACGCTCATTCGCATAGCCCATCCAGCCATCATCGCCCTTTTGCCCGCCGGCGCGGCGCGCGGCGTGGGCGATGCCGTCATCGGCGCTTTGATTGGCAATCTGGTTACCCTGACGGCTCTGCTGACGGTGGCCGGGGTCGTAGGCGCACTGGTAATCGCGTTTGTCGGCCTTCCGAGTGTATTGTCGCGAATGCGGGAACATCCATTTCTGGTTGGGGCGGGTTTGCTGGTTACCGCGGTCGCCCTTCTCTTCGTAGAACTCAATTGGCTCTCAGTTCTCGGCATCCTTTTCGCGGGTATCGTGATTCAGGTGCTCATTCGGCTGTTCGCACCTGCGAGGCCGGCAGACGCTTAGAACCACAACATCATTTCGGAGGATCCTGTGTCATTGCTTGATCAGTTTCGGCTCGATGGCCGGGTTGCCGTCGTCACCGGCGCGGGCGGCGGCATCGGGCGCGCGACGATTGCCGCGTTCCAGCAGGCTGGCGCGCGGGTCGCAGGGGTGGATCTGACCACCAACGGCTTCGAGGACATCCTGAGCGATGGCGACTACGCCGTCGCTGCCGACGTGAGCAACCCCGCCTCGGTCCGTTCCGCCTTCGAGGAGATCGCCAGGCGGCTTGGTCCGCCGACGGTGCTGGTCAACAACGCCGGTATCGCCTACCGGTCGGCGACGCTTGATACTCCACTCGAAGAATGGGATAGGGTGCTGGCGATCAACCTGCGTGGGGCGCTGCTGTGCGCCCAGGCTGCGGTACCCGGGATGATTGCCGCCGGCGCCGGCAGCGTCGTCAACGTCGCCTCACAACTTGCCTTCGCGCCCGCCGCCGAACGCGCCGCCTACGTCTCGTCAAAGGCCGGACTGATCGGCTTGACCAAAGTGATGGCCCTCGAGTGGGTCGCCAATGGCGTGCGGGTGAACGCCCTCGCGCCCGGCGTCACCCGGACACCGATGGTGCGCTACCTTGAGGAGAACCAGGAGGCCGGCGACCAGTTTCGCGGTCGGATCCCGATGGGCCGCTTTGGCGACCCCGAGGAAATCGCCCTCGCCTGCCTCTTCCTGGCGTCCACCGCCTCGTCGTACGTCACCGGTCAAGTCCTGACGGTCGACGGCGGCTACAGCGTGCCCTGAGCATGTCGAGTGACGCCATCGCCCACCTGCGCCATGCCGATCCAGTCCTCGCGGGGCTGATCGATCAAGTCGGCTCCTACCTACTCGAGCGACGGGAGGCGAGCTTTGCCGCGCTGGTCCGCGCCATCGTCGGTCAGCAGATCTCAACCGCGGCGGCTGCGACAATCGACCGACGACTGCGCGACTTGACCGGAGACCCGCCGACGCCGGATGCATTGCTTTCCCTCGATGACGAGGCGCTCCGCGGAGCTGGGCTCTCGCGATCCAAGCAGGTGGCAGTGCGGGAACTTGCCCTTCGCGCCCTTGAGGGAGACCTCGACATCGGGTCTCTGGCTGACCTCGACGACGAGGCGGTGGTAGCCACGTTGACGCGAAGCCGAGGGATCGGCCGCTGGACCGCCGAGATGTACCTGATTTTTGCTCTGGGACGCCCCGACGTCTTGCCGATCGGAGACCTGGGCTTCCGCAACGCCGTCCGGCGCGCCTATGGGGATACGGTCGAACATTCTCCGTCGGGGCTCATGGCACTCGGCGAACGATGGCGGCCCTACCGGTCGGTGGCGACGTGGTATCTCTGGCGCAGCCTTGCCCTGCCCCCGCGCGACTAAGCTCAAGAGAATCGCACGTTATCGCTAATTGCTTGGAGCGACCCCCTCGGCCGGTGGTAGGATGCCAGCCAACCTGACTGCCCGGGACCAGACGTGACGTTGTCGCCGCCGCGCGCCGCTCCTGCCCGAACCCATTCGCCGGACCATTCGCTCGACGAGACAATCGCCGACGGGGTCGAGCGGATCTTCCGACTCTTGACCGCCAGCGGTGAGATCAATTGGGCGTCGGGGATTACCGAGGACGCGCCAGACGGACCTCAGCGAATTCGCGAGGTCGCCCGACTGGCGGTCAGTCTCGCCGCCCTGCCGGAGGCTGAGGGCGACGAATGGCTTGCCTGGGCCGGCCCACCGTCTGCGCCCGCCGTCAAGACGACAAGCCGACGCAAGCGGGCGATCTATTTTCGGCGCCGTGCCCCGCGTGCGGTCGCGGCGCCGCCACCACCCGGCGCGGGTGTCTGGCTTTCGCGTTGGGCGCTCGCCGCCATTGTGTTGGCCGCGCTCGCCCTTCCGGTCGTCGCCTGGCTCGCGGCCCGCGTCTGCTAGGACGCCGGGTCAGCCAGAGATCGAAGCGCCGGTGGCGTCGATATCGGGATCGGGCTTAATCCTGACCTCATCGCGGACCACCGTAACCGAGCGGAGTTTTCCATCCTGTATGTGCTGCATCGTCCGCACTCGGACGGTATCCGACATCAGGATGATCGTCTCGAAGGTCTCGGTCTTGCCGTCGAGGGTCGAGAAGTTGAGGAGCATCGCCCGGTCGTCGACGGCGCGGGCTGTGCCGGCCAACTTCGCCCCTCGGATTACCATGTCTCGCCCTTCCCAATGGGCGGTGTAATGGCGGACTTCCCGAGCATCACCACGGATGTACGTGTTGCGCTGGGCATAGCGGTTGTTCTCGAGGTCGACCGCCATGTCGCAGATCGCGTCATGCTCGTCGAGGATAGTTCCGTCGACATCGCGAATGGTGTAGTGGCTGGTCCAGGTGCCAGCGTGTCGAGGCCAGTAGTGCTTTTCCCAATCTGCCATTGGCTCGCGGTCGGGCATGTAGTCCTCCAGGCTCGAAATGAATTCTCTGTCTGGCTCGGCTGACAGGCAGACGGAACCTGCGCCAAACCGCGGACATACGCCCTCTCGCAACCCGGAACGATGATAACAGAAACCACGCTCGGCGAATTTGTCGGCCTCCTCGCCGAGTCGCTCGACTGGGAATGGCTTCTCGACCCGCCGCTCGGCGCGGATGGTGCGAGCTTTCCGGCGCGCCTCGGTATCGGTGGAAGGCGCCACAATCGCCAGCCCAACTCGCCGGCCGCGCCGCTCGAGATCTTCCACGAACTGGACACCGTCCATCCGTGGCAGCATCAGGTCGAGCACGACGACTGACGGGTGGACCCGGTCCAGCAGTTCGAGCGCCTCGTCTCCGACGTGCGGGGAGCGGATCGCCCGAGCGGCGGTCATCGCCTCCATGACATCCGTTCCCAGCAATGCCAGTCTGTCGGCCTGCTGAACGATTGTATCAAGCCGCTCGGTGAGGTTCGTCGGTTCGAGTTCTTGGCCGCGCTTTCCGCCACGCACCATTATTCGGCGGTCCCGCGAGTGGTCGCCAGTGGCGTGCGGATCTCCTGCGAGGCCATCGTCATCAGAGCTTGACGCGTCCGAGCGGCTTTGCGCTCGGCGTTCTGGTCTTGAACGACCACCAACGCCCCATCGATCCGACGAGTTTCGTCGCCGATCGGCCTCACGGATAGCCGCCTCTTGGAAATACCCATCGCGCCGTCGTCGCCGTCCAGGTTCACCAACCACCCGCTCGTCGGCCAATTCGCCCGGTTCGACGCCGAGCAAATCGCGCACGCTTGCGTTGGCGAGCGTGGCGATGGCGCTGGGCGCGGTGATGCAGATCATCTCATTTGCTACCCGAAGCACCTCTTCCCACCGCGATTTTGCCGCGCCACGCTCGATACACAATTGCGTGATCCGCGCCATCAGCCGCAACTGTGCGGCGCTGTCCGGATCCGCGCTTTCGAGGTCTGGCGTATCCTCGCGCCTGAGCCTGGCAACGAGGCGACGCAGAAAGCCGTCCCGGTTCAGCGAGATCGGGGTGTCGAATTGAGCGTTGATCTGGCGTAACCTGACAGCGCTCTCTGCGCCGGATGCTCGGCCGTGGCCGGGGCGAGTCGCCTGGCCGACGGGGAGTGATCACGGTCGCGTGCGGGCCGCCCGCTCGGCTCTTTCAGAAGGCTCGGTGGCTTTTCATTCGCCCGGCGAAACGATATGCTGCACATACCATCCCTAGGAGGTCGCAATGACGCAGACGCTCGTAATCGTAGGTGCCGGCAATGCGGGTATCCCGGCCGCAATCGAGGCGGCCGACCGAGGCGCACAGGTGATCCTGGTGGAGAAGACCGACCAACTCGGCGGTATGCTTCACTGGTCGAGCGCCACGATGAGCGCCGCCGGTACCCGAATGCAGCGGGCCAAGGGTATCCTCAACGACACCCCCCAGCAGCACTTCGACGATTGCATGCGCCTTGGACGTAATCGCAGTGACCCGGCGATCCTGAAGGTCACCACCGAGAACGCCACGGAGATGATCGATTGGATGGAATCGATCGGGATCCCCTATACCGAGGAATCGCCGCGCTTCTCGCCCGAGCATCCGCTCTACAGCATCCCGCGCAGTTACTATCCAAACCAGCCGGGCCCGGCGACCGGCGGCTTCCGTGGCGGCGGTATCATCCTCGAGAAGCTCAACAAGGTGCTCCAGGACCGGATTGAGCGCGGCGCGGTCGAAGTTCGACTGCGGACGAGGATGACCGGGCTGCTGGTCGAGAACGGCCGAGTCGCCGGCATCAATGCCGAGGTCGACGGCCAGTCTGTCGAGATCCGTGGCGATGCCGTCATCCTGACGACCGGCGGATATATGGCAAATCTCGAATTGGCGCGCAAATACCACCCCAACTCGGGCAAGCTCGTCACGCTTTGCGGGCCGCACGCGACTGGCGACGCGATCGGCATCGTCGAGCAGGTCGGCGGCACGACCACCAACATGGATCTTCTCATCCCGTTGCTCGGCTTCATTGAAGATCCGGAGAACCCCGGTTTCGCTCGCCCTGCGGTGATGTTCCACTCTGGCCGCAACCCTGCCGTCGCGGGTGATATCTGGGTGAATGCCGACGGCGAGCGCTTCATCAACGAGGACACCAAAGACCCGGATCTGAAAGAACGGAAACTGATGGAGACCCCCGGCTGGGTCATGTGGGTCGTCTTCGACGATCTGATGCGTCAGGGGTTCACCAAGGAGATCAACGAATTCACTCGTCGGCTCGGCTTGCTCGGGCTTATTGTCAGTGCCCCGACGATCGAGGAATTGGCCGAGAAGATCGGCGTTCCTTCGGCGAATCTGCGCCGCACCGTCGATGAGTACAACGCCGCCGTCGAATCCGGTCAAGACCGGCTCGGTCGAGTCGAGATGCCCAAGGCGATCGACGAGGGGCCGTTCCATGCGATTCGTTCGGACGGCGTCACCATCCTAAGCCATGGTGGTATCAAGGTGAACGGGAATCTCCAGGTTGTCCGGCCGGACGGTACGGCGATCCCGGGTCTCTTTGCTGCCGGTGAGGTTCTTGGTGCGGGTCAGGTGATGGGAGACGTCTTCTGCAGCGGGATGTCGGCTGGCGCGGCGGTCACCAACGGACGGATGGCTTCCCGCTTCGCCCTCGGCGTCGCAACCGCGGCGGTCTAGCGCACGGGCAATCTCACCAACGATTGGCTGGCTTCGGCACGACAGGGGAGAGATCGTCGAGCCGGGGCCGGCCATCGCACGACCGGCGCAGCCCGCTCGCTTGACCTGGCCGGACCGGTCGCCTACCGTTTGGGGTCCGTAATCCGTGGCAGGGAGAACCGATGCACGCCGGCGTCTATTTGAACCCGCAGACCCCTTCACCAGACCGCGATCGGGCGATCATCGAGGCCTCTCTCGACCACGTCCGTCTCGGGGAGCGACTCGGCTTTCGCGCCGTCTGGGCGACCGAGCACGCCTTTACCGGCTACAACGCCTATTCCGACCCGATTGTTCTCGGCGCTCACCTCGCCGCGCTGGCTCCCAGCATGCACCTCGGGTTTTCGGTTGCGGTCGCCGCGTTACACCATCCGATCCGCTTTGCTACTCAGATCGCTCTGCTTGACAACTTGACCAATGGCAAACTGTTGGCCGGTATCGGCACCGGGATCGGCCCGGACGAGTTCGCCGGCTTCGGCCTCGACGCTCGCGACCGCAGCGAACTGTTCGATACCTGGATCAACATCGTCGTCGGCGCCTGGACCCATCAGGGTCCAGAACCGTATGTCTTTGATACCCCCTGGTGGAAAGGGAAGATGGATGGCCGGATCATCCCCGAGACCATCCAACGTCCGCATCCGCCGCTGGTGCGCGCCACTCTGACGCCGTCGCGCGCCCGCGAGCAGGGCCGGCTCGGCCGCCCGCTGTTGCTCTCGCTCACCTCCGGCTTCGGTCAGCAACTCTGGAACGAATTCCTGGAAGGACTCGCCGAGGGGGACCTGACCGACGAGCAACGCGAGCGCGCCCTCGAATGGACCAGCTTCACCCAGCATACGTACATCAGCAACGGCGCTGATCCGCAATCCGAAGTCTGGGAGTATTCCAAGCAATATCTCTCGGCCGGCATCCGGGCCAACTTCGGCTATGACCGCGCCGCACCGGCTGAATGGGACCGCCGCAAGTCGAACTACCGCTCCAACACCCTCAATGCTGGGTCGCCCCAGCAAATTCTCGACCGGCTCGCGCCCTGGGCCGAGCGGGGAATGCGTCACACCATGGTCTGGGCGTACTTCGGCTTCATGCCGCCCGAGGTTGCCGCCGAGACGATCCAACGCTTCGGCGAAGAGGTGCTGCCGCACCTCGAGCGAATCCGCCCAGCAACCCCGTCGCCGGCACCGGTGGCCGCGCCCACCAATCGAGGTGAGATCGTCGTCACCCCGTAGCGTCCTCGACGGGGCGATGAGGGAGCCAGACAAGGGGTGGCCGCGTTCCGGTTTTCGTCGATCGTGGGCCGGTCAGTTCTCCTGCCACAACTCCAGGAGCAGATTGTCCGGCGTGCGGGCGCTCGCCACCCGGGCGCGCCCGTGGACGTCATCCTCGATCTGGACGGATTGCGTCTCGATCCTGCCGCCGGCTGCCTCGATCGCCGCCAGGTCAGCCTCGAGATCGTTCGATCGGAACCCCCAGCCGATCAGCCCAACCGTCCCCGCTCCGTTGCCAGTACGGTCCAGGCCGGTCTGGCGCTCGGGCGGCAGGGCGATCAGTTCGATCCGGGCGGTTTCGCCACCCTTGCCCAGCAACGCCATCCGGAACCCCTCGTCCGGTGGCAGGCCGAGCAACGGCTCGAGCGCCGGGTGCTGGAGTTGAAAGTCGAGCATGAGTTGGTAGCCAAGCCCGTCACGCCAGAATTGGATCGCCCGGTCAAGGTCGGGAACGACGGCGACCGACGAACTTGCTTCGGAGTAGACCCGGTTCGGGTTGGCAGCATAGGCGGCTGCGCCGCGTGGCTGTGCGGTGCCAACGAAGGCGAGATTGACGTCGTCGGGCGCTTCGAGCATCCCTTCGGTTAGGGTCAACGGCGGAGTCTCGACGGACCATGTCTCCGGCCGCGCACGAAACTGGTAGCCTCGCCCCGTCAGTTGGTCGTAGGTGTTGTCGCAACTCTTGGTGTAGATGTCGAAGTCGAAGTAACCGGTATCGTGGATGTCCGGCCGGCCGACCTGGAGCGCTCCTGGATAGCGCAGCAGACGGATTCGGCCAGTCTCCGCCCCATTTGGTGCGAGGACGGTTGCGCCGCTACTCCCCTCGCCGAGCGGGCCGCGATCCTGTCCTTGGACCCGAACCGGGAGATCAAGCTCGTCGCGGCCCAGCGCAATCCAGGCCGTGGGGTCCGCCACTCCGATGATGATGTCGGTGATGCCTGCAATCACAACGAGCCTCCCGCACGGTAGCCTTCGAGGGTTGCCGCCATCAGACGGCGGGGCGCGAGGGCGTCGCCGATCACCACGACCGGGATCGATGCGCCCTCAAGCTGGCGCGCCAACTCGTCCACGGCAGTTGCGCCAGCCGCGAGTACCACGTTGTCCCAAGGTCCGCTGATCGTCTCGGCGCCTGACATCAGATCGATCAACCGCACCTCGTCCTCGTCAAGCTTCATCCCCACGATCAGGGTCTGGGGTCGGAGCGTGACCCCACGGTCGACGAGCCGGCGTTGGACGGTTCCCAGGTCCATGGTGTGCACCAACTCCGGGAGACCGAAGGCGAGCGATGACGTGACGATGGTGACCGATTTGCCGGCATCGGCCAGCAGTTCGGCAACTCCAGCCGCCGGGTAGCTCAGCCCGTCCTCGTCGACGACGAGGACTTGGCGTCCACCGACGATCGACGGATCGAGCAGGACCGCCCGCGCCGAATGAACGCGCGGATGGTCGGAACCAGGCAACGGCGCATTTCCCGGCACAAGCCGGTCGAGGCCGACCTGGGCTGGCCGGCCGCCGGTGGCCACGACCAACGCGTCCCACTCGCCTGACGCGGCATCGTCGGCGGTGATCGGTCGGTCCAGCAGCACCGTCACGCCGAGTCGGCTAAGCTCCCGCTCAAGCCACGCCAGATAGTCGCCGATCTCCTCCCGGCCGGGAATCCGCGCCGCGGCGATGAGAGCGCCGCCCAACCCGCCGTTCGCCTCGGCCACGGTGACGCGATGTCCACGCAGGGCAGCGAGGCGCGCCGTTTCCATCCCCGCTGGACCACCGCCGATGACCAGCACTCGCTTGGGTTCGTTCACCGGGCGGTAGGTCTCCTCCGGTGAGGGGATCGCCGATTCACGGCCGGCGCGGGCGTTCACGACGCAGCCGCCGGTCCGTCCTTTGGCGATCATACCCCAGCAACCCTGGTTACAGGAGATGCATGGCCGGATCTCGGCTGCCCTCCCGGTCCTGGCTTTCAGGGCAAAATCCGGGTCGGCGATCAGCGTGCGTGCTGTCGCGATCAGGTCGGCTGCGCCATCGGCGAGGACCCGATCCATTTCATCGGGCGTTCGTAGCCGACCGGCGACGATCACCGGCAGCGAAATCGCCGCCTTGATCGCTGCGGCAAGCGGGACGGCGTTGCCGCGCGGTTGGTACATCGTTGGGATCAGGGCCGCCGCGCTGTAGTAGCTGCCGGCGACCACACTGACGTAGTCGATCAGCCCGCTCGCCTCGATCAGCCGCAGGACCTCGATCACCTCGGGCAGGTCGAGCCCGCCGGGGACGAGGTGATCGCCGCTAGTGCGGATGCCCACCACCCGGTCCGGCCCCATCGCCTCGCGCACCCGCTCGAGGATTCGGAGAACGATCCGCACCCGGTTTTCCCGGCTGCCGCCATAGTCGTCGTCGCGGCGGTTCTGCTGGGGCGAAAGGAAAGCGCCGAGCAGGTAGTCGGCCGCGGTCTGCACCTCGACCCCGTCGAGACCGCCCTCGCGGCAGCGGCGCGCTGCCTCGCCATAGCTGGCAACAAGTTCGTCGATCTGGGCGACGCTCATCGCGAGGGGAACTTCGCCGGCAATGCTGGGCACCACCGACGGCGCCCAGGCTGGCTCGTCGCTCAAATACGATGGGACGTTGTGGCCGGCGTGCCAGAGGATCTGGAATACCGGCACCTTCTCGGCATGAACCGCGTCTGAAAGCTGCCGGAAGGCTGGGACCACGCGATCGTCGAACAGATGAATCTGGGTGCTGTTGAGCCGTCCGGTCGGGTGGACGGGCCCCGACTCCAGAATGATGAGGCCGGCGCCGCCTCTGGCACGCTCGACCACATAGGCACGCAGACGGTCGCCCGGAACGCCGTCATCCGGCAGACGCATTCCGTGGCCGGAGAACACCAGCCGGTTCTTGAGCCTGGCCGAGCCGAGCCCGAACGGGCTAAACAGGTAAGGGAAGCCGTTGCCGCTCATCGACACCTCGGCCGGCGGGGGATCGCGTCGGAGATCGGGACTAAGAAACGGTCGGCGCGCCGCTCCTGGAGTGGCGCGCCATTTTGAGGCCGGGTGAGCTTAGCCGCCTTTGTCCTGCTTCTCCCAGTCCTCGCGAGAAATATGCTGACCGTAGCCGTCCCAGGGGCCGGCACGATTGGAGCGGACCAACTTCTCGTCGACGATGACCGGCTCGCGCTCGGTGCCGTACTCCCAGTTGCCCGGCTCGCCTTCGATCGTGGTGTAGATGTTCTCCAACTCGCCATCGGATCGAATGATCCAGGCGCAGCCGTCGGGGTAGGAGATGAAGTCGCCGTGCTTGACCCGCGGCGGGCGATAGAAGTAGGTGTCGACCTCGAGGGTGCCGTAGTTGTAGGTCATGTGACCCGAGATCGTGTAGGCCTCTTCGACCACCGGATGGTGGGCAAAGCGATGGTCGTACCAGCCCTTCTCGGCGAGGATCAACCGGGTATAGGCCTTGGTGCGCGGGTCCATGTGCATCAGCTTGATCTTTAGCTGTGCACCGGTCTCGGTGACATTCGGCCCGGCGACGAAGATGTCTTCCCAAGGCATCACGTTGGTATTGTGCCAGGTGATCCCTTCGGTCAACGACGGCCCGGGGGCGCCGACGGCCGACCACGACATTGGGTCGCCTTCGGTGAAGTAGACGATCCGCGCTCCGTGGACGGTCGAGAACGGCCCGGCGGCGGTGCCGATCTCGGTACGGAAATAGTGATGAGGCAGGAGTTGTAGGTCATCACCGACCAGCAGATCGCCCGACAGCAGGTAATGCTCGACGAAGGTGTCCGGGTTGACGCCACGCTCGCGCCGCCAGCCCGGGGGCAGATCGAGGATCGCCGAGACCGCCTTGTTCTCCGGGCTCTCGCTGAGAATGATCAAACGGGCGGGCATGTTCGCGCCAGGAAAGGTCACCTCGCGCGCGGGCATGTCCAGCACGTGGACAAGCTCGACATGAGGGCGAGGGGCGAATGCCATGGTCGACGCTCCTTTCGACAACTGCAATGCTTGGCCGGTGCGGGGTCATCCATATAGTACCCGTTCATTTCGACAGCGTCATCTCGCGCTTCGCCGGTTGAGATTCGGCCCTCGCCGCCGACAAATGGTTTGACGTGACTTCCAGCCAGGGGTACGATCGGGCAACGGGCGCTCAACGAAAGGAGATGACGATGCGGGGGTGGCTGGTTCTACCGGTGGCCGCGCTGCTCATCGCCGGGTGTGGAGCGCCACCGCACACGTCAGGCGGCCCGCTCGGGCCCTCTGCTCAGGCGCGTAAGCCGGCGCCCGCCCAGGCCCAGGAGCCAAACCCCGCCAACGGCTTCGAACCGGGGCAAATCCTCGTCAAGCCTGCCCCCGGGGAATCGCTCGACGACCTCAAGCGTAAGTTCGGTGCTGACAATGTCCAGCCCTACCGGCCAGAAGGAATGGACGAGAACCTCCGGATCGAGCTTGGCCTCGACGAGTGGGTCGTGATCATCGTCCCGGAGGGGAGCGAACTCGGCGCGCTCGGCGGCCTGATCGAAGATGGCGACGTGGTCGACTCACGGCTGGTGCCCAAGGGACAGGGCCAGCGTCCGATCTAGCCGGCGTGCAGTTCACCAGTCCAGATGCCGTTCCGGCAGCGCCTCAAGCAGTTGCCGAGCGTCCGGTCTCGCTCCGTCTGGAGTTGCTCGCGCTTGGCGTGATCCTCCTCGTCGCCGCCTTTCTCCGGATCAGCCAGATCGCCGAAGTCCCACCCGGCATCTCCCACGACGAGGCGATGTACGGCCTCGACGCTCGCGACGTCCTCCAACTCGGCGTCCACCCGATCTACTTCGAACGCAACAACGGCGGGCGTGAGCCACTCTTCATCTATCTTGGCGCACTCTCGATGGCGATCTTCGGCCCCGAGCCAATCGCCATGCGCGCCGTCTCGATCGCCGTCGCCCTTTTGACGATCATCGCCGGTCATCTCCTCTTCCGCCGTCTCTTTGGTCCGCGCGTCGCGCTCTTTGCCGATGCCTGGCTGGCGATCAACTTCTGGCACCTCGTGCTGAGCCGGAACAGCTTTCGGGCGATCACCCTGCCGCTGGTCCTCACGCTGGCTCTTCTGGTTCTCTGGATCGGCCTCGCCGAGCGGCGGCGCTGGGCTTGGCCGGTCGGCGGGGCGCTGTTCGGGTTGGTCCAATACACCTACTTCGCCGACCGTGCCGTCCCGCTCATTCTCGCCGGGCTTGCCGCCTATCTGGCGATCGTCGAGCGCGACTGGCTGACCCGATCGTGGCGCGGACTGGTGGTCTACCTCGGCGTAGCGGCTCTGGTCTTCCTGCCGCTCGGCCTCTATTACGCCGGCCACCCGGACATCTTCCTGTCTCGCTTCGAGCAGGTGTCCGGCGTGGGCGGCGTCGACCCGGCCGCGCCCGCATCGCCGCTGGTCAACGTGGTGGACGCGCTGGGGATGTTCTCCGTGCGTGGTGACTATCTCTGGGGCCGCAACATCGCCAACCGGCCGGTCTTCGACCCGGTGGGTGCTCTGTTCTTCTACCTCGGGCTGTTGATCGCGACCCTCCGGCTACGCCGGCCGGCCTACGGGTTTCTCCTGATCTGGATCGCTGTCATGATCCTGCCGACGGCGCTCTCGACCAGCGCCCCACATTACCTCCGGGCGGTCGGTCTGATCCCGGCGATATTCGCGCTGCCGGCGATTGGACTGGACTGGCTGGTCGAACGACTTCTGCGCTGGGGCCGTCAGACCGGCCTCGCGGTCGGGACCGCTGTCATCGCGACGCTCGTGTTCTGGCTTGGCGCGACCGCCGCGGTCGTCCACCGTGAGTATTTCGTCGAGTGGGCTGGCCGTCCGGAGGTCTACTACGGCTTCCACAGCGAGATGAACGCCATCGGCCGCTTCCTAAACGACGAGGTGACCGACAACCCGGTCGTGATGCTCTCGTCCGAGTATATCGACCACCCGAGCACGCTTCTCCTGCTCGACCGGCCGATGGACTTGCGCTGGTTCGACGGACGCCAGTCGTTCGTCGTCCCCGATTCGGCAGATCGGCCGGTGCTGTACGTCTTTCCCTGGAGCGCCCGTCCAGACCACCTCGATCGCCTGTTCGATGCGTCGACCCGGCTGGCCGAGCGGGCGGGGCCGGACGGTACGGTCGCGTTTGTCGCCTATCGGTTGTCTCCCGACCAGAACCGGGCGCTTGCTGCCCGCCTGACGCCCGTTGCCGACCCGGTCGATGTCGGTCCGGTTCGTCTGCTCGGGCACCAGGAGGCCGCTCGCGTCCTGCCGGGAGGCACTCTGCCGCTCACCCTCACCTGGCAGGTCGCTACGCCCGCTCCAGGGAGCGACCTTGCCTGGTTCAGCCACCTGATCGACCGCGAGGGGCAGCGCTGGGGTATCGGCGACGCCAACACCTATCCCAGTGGTGCCTGGCGGCCCGGCGACCTCGTCGTCGGCCGCTATGACCTGACGGTTCGTCCGGATACGCCGCCCGGCGAGTACCGGATCGCCGTCGGTCTCTACGACCGGAGGACCGGCGAGCGGGAGAAGAGCGCAGGCCCCGATGGCAATGTCATCATTGGCCGGGTCAAGGTCGCCGCCACCACCTCGCCAACGCCGCCCGGCCGTCCGCTTGCCGCTCGCTTTGGCGATGGGATCACGTTGGCAGGGTACGACGTCGGAGACGTCGATTGCCGGGAATCCTGTCGGCGCTCGCTCCGCCTTGTTTGGACGGCCGACCGGCCACCGAGCGCTGCCTACACGGTGTTCGTTCATGTCCTCGATCGCGACGGCCGACTGCTCGCCCAGATCGATTCGCCACCGGCCAACTACCGCCGGCCGACCGACCTCTGGGAGGCGGGCGAGACGATCGAGGACATCCGGCTCATCCCGACGCCATCTGGCGCAGTCCGTCTCGCCATCGGTCTCTATCGGCCCGACACCGGCCAACGCCTTCCCCTGGTCGCCGGGGGCGATACCGTCGAGATCGTGCTTCCGTAGGGGCTTCCCGTCTTGACTCCGCCGAACAAGCTGGGTACGGTGCCAGGGTGGTGACCGAACAAGTCCGGCGTCCCGTGAACCGTCAACGGCCCCGGGTCGTGACCTGGGTCGCGATCCTTCACATCATCCAGGGCCTAGTCCTCCTGCCGGTCGGCCCGATCGTCTTGTTGTATGCCTACCAGGAGAGCGGCCTAAACATCACCGCCGAAAACCGTGAATACGTCTATTACGGCCTGCTGCTTACCACCTTCGGCCTGCTCGCTTTCCCGATTGCGGTCGGGTTGCTGCGGTTGCGCTCGTGGGGTTGGACTCTCGCCATGGCGCTCCAGGGCATCCTTTTGGGAACCGCGCTCGTCCAATCCTATTTTGGCGACGACGACTTTCTGACGCTCGCGCTTGGGGCGTTCGTGGTGCTCTGTCTCAATCAGCAAGAGGTCCGAGCGGCCTTCGGGGTTGGAGCATCGCGTGACGATCCGCGCTGAGCAATCCGTTCCCGTCGAGCCAGGCGACCTCGACCTGCTGCGCCGGTTCGAGCCGATCGTTCGCTACACCCGGGGCGAGGAGTTTCTCCCAACCAGGGTCGATCCCTACGTCGCTTCCTGCAGCCTCTGGATGGACGAAGCCGGAGGCCAGGAGGTGCTGCTCGTCCCGACTGGTGAGGTCACGGTTGAGACGCTCGCCCGGCCGTGGCCCGCGCCCTTTGGATCGCGGCTGTATCTGAAGTTCATCGAACCGTTGACCATCGCCGAACTGACCCGTGAGCGGCTGAAAGCCGGCGGCCCGAACCTGCGCGATCCGGACAACCACTTTCATACAGACATCAGCCGGCTTGCCCGCGTCGGCTATGTCTCGCGGCTCGCGGATGCGCTGTTCTCGCTCTCCTTGTTGTTGCGTGGCCGGGTGCCGGGCGATGCTGCCGCCGCCGCCGTCCTTGAGGGCCGCCGACTGCGCGCCGCTGACGACGGCTGCTACTACTACGGCCGGGTGGTGCGCGAGGGCGATTGGGTCGCCCTTCAGTACTGGTTCTTCTATTACTTCAACGACTGGCGATCGGGCTTCTTCGGCGCGAACGACCACGAAGCCGATTGGGAGATGATCACCGTCTACTGCTACCAGAGCGCCGACGGCGACTATCAGCCGGCCTGGGCGGCCTACGCCTCGCACGACTATTCGGGTGACGATCTTCGCCGCCGCTGGGATGATGCGGCCGAACTCGAAGTGATCGATGGCCATCCGGTTGTGTATGCCGGCGCAGGGTCGCATGCCTCCTACTTTCGGCCCGGCGAATATCTCACCGAAGTGCCAATTCGCCTGTTTCAGCCGATCGTCCGCGCGGCCGAAGCATTGCGGACGTTCTGGGTGCGCACGCTGCGCCAAGCCGACTCGCTCGGCGGCGTCACCGAGATCTCGATCCCCTTTGTCGATTACGCGCGCGGGGATGGTCTGGCGGTCGGCCATGGCGAGGACCGCTCCTGGCAGCCGATCCTGCTCGACCCTGGTCCGGCCTGGGTCAGCCAGTATCGCGGGCTGTTCGGCGTCTACGTGCGCGATCCCCTCGGTGGTGAAAACGCACCGAGCGGTCCCAAGTTCAATCGCGACGGCTCGGTGCGCCAGGCCTGGTATGACCCGGTCGGCTGGGCCGGGCTGGACAAGACCCCGCCGCCGCCGCGGGCGCTGGTCATCCTCGACACGGACATTGCCCAACTCGAGGCCCGCCAGGCGGAACTCCTGACAGAGACCGCCCAGACCGGCCTGAATGTCGAACTGCTTGCCGCTCAGCTTGCCGGATTGCACGACAACGCCCACCTTGCCGCGCGCGCCGGGCTCGACCGAGCCCGTCTTCACGATTTGCAGCGCGACCTCGATGGCAAACGCCGTGAGCAGGCCGAGAACGACAGCGTGCTGGCTGCCCTCCGCCGTCGCCGCGATCGCCTCGCCGCCGGCGAGCCGGACTCGCCGCGCTCTCACATTTCCCGTCTCGCAACACCAGCCAGCGCCGAGCGTCTGCGGACCAACCGTCTGATCGAACTGTGGGCGGCGGCCAGCATCGGCCTTTTCGTCTTCGTCCTACTGCTAATCGTCGCCTTTGCCCGTGAGTGGTTCCTGCTCGGCGTCGGCGGACTGCTGAGCGCCTTCGTCCTGATTGAGGCGATCTTGCGCCGCCGGCTGACCAGCCTGATTACTTCGTTTACCGTCCTCCTGGCGGTACTTGCCACGCTGTTTCTGGTCTACCGATTCTTCTGGCATTTCGCCTTTGGCGGTGTGCTGCTGGCGGCGCTTTTTCTCCTCTGGGAGAACGTCCGAGAGCTTCGGCGCTAACCTGTCGGCACGGCTTTTCCGGCGTACGCCGTGGCGCAGGCAGAGACCATCCTTTACAATCCGAGCCGCCTAGCTGCCCGGTTGCGGGGGTCCGCGTGCGCGTTGTCGCGATGCTGCCAACCTATAACGAAGCCGGAGCGATCCGCACCTGTATCGAGCAGATCCTCGCCCTGCCGGTCGATGCCGGCGTGGTCGTCGCCGACGACCAGTCGCCCGACGGCACCGGGCAGATTGCCGACGACCTTGCCGCCGAGCATCCGGGGCGTGTCTTCGTCCTCCATCGAACCGGCCCGCGCGGCCGTGGCGTTGCCGGCATCGAGGGTTTCCAGCGTTGCGTCGAGTTGCCGGTTGACTACGTGATCGAGATGGACGCCGACCTCCAGCATAATCCGGCCGATATCCCCCGCCTCGTCGCCGCCGCCGACCGCACCGGCGCCGACATCGTCGTTGGCTCGCGCTACGTCCCGGGCGGCGGTGAAGTGAACCGCGGCGCTGAGCGACGAATCGTCTCACGTCTGGCAAATGGCTATTTGCGGATGACGTTGGGCCTGCCACTTCGCGACTGCTCGTCCGGCTATCGGCTTTTTCGCCGGGAGGCGCTCGCCGGCCTCGACCTCGAATCGATGTCCGCCAGCGGGCCGTGGATCCTCCAGGAAGTGCTGTGGCGCTCCAAGCAGCGTGGTTACCGGATCGTCGAGATCCCGATCTGCTTCATGGAGCGCGCCGCCGGCGAATCCAAGCTGAACTTCAAGATCCTGCTGCGCAGTCTGATAACCCCGTTCATGCTGCGCCGGGCGCCCGCCGTGGGCAGCCGCGGTTGAAGAACCGCCTCCGCATCGCGGCTGGGTTCGCGATCACCGTTCTGCTGTTCTGGCTCGCCGTCCGTGATGTCGATTTCGCCCAGGTCGGTCAGATCTTCTCTCAGGCTCGACTCTGGTGGATCGTTCCGGCGGTGCTCTGTGTCTCGATCGGCTATCTGATCCGCACCCGCCGTTGGGGCTCGCTGCTGGCACCGGTCAAGCGCGTCCCATTTGCTACCCTGTTCAACTCGTTGATCCTTGGTTTCGCCGCCAACAACGTCCTGCCGGCGCGGGTCGGCGAACTGGTTCGTGCCCATACGGTCGGTACCAAGGCGGACCTGAGCCGCTCAACCGCCTTCTCGACGATCGTCGTCGAGCGTGTCTTCGATGGCCTCACTCTGATCGCCTTCATGGGCGTCGTCTTGCTGCTCTTCCCGTTGCGCGGGGAACTTCCCGAGATCCGCGCCGTGATGATCGCCAGCGCGGTGATCTTCCTTTCAGTTGGCGGCGGGATGGTGGTCTTGCTGCTGAACGAACGGCTGGCCATTCGGGTCGCCGGGGCGGTGCTTGGCCGGTTTCCGGCGCGCATCGCCGACCGGGCCAACCGGCTGGTGAACAACCTGCTTGGCGGGCTGCAAGCGCTGAAGGTCCGCCGTCATCTTTCGGCCATCGTTGCCCTCTCGGCGATCGTCTGGTCGCTCGAAGCGTCGGGCTACTATTTTGTGCTGGAGGCGCTCGATGTGCCGCTCGCCGGAAACCAGCAGGTGTTGGCGGCGCTGTTTCTGGTCGTCTTCGTCAACCTCGGGATCATGATTCCCTCGGCTCCCGGCTACATCGGCACCTTCCAGTTGTTCGCCAAAATCGCGCTGTCGGCGTTTGGTGTCGGTGCAGCGATGGGCTTTTCGGTGGCGATCCTTGCCCATGCCATCCAATACTTTCTGGTGACTGGCGCCGGACTGGTCATCTTCATTCGCGAGCACATCGCGCTCAGCGCACTGGTGCCGGCGGCGGCACTGGAGCCAGGGCTTGGCGAACCCAGCGGCGACTGAGAGCACGACGCCCCCCGCGGTCGAACGAAGCGAGCGGGCTTTTTGGCGACAGCTAGCGGGATCGGCGATCCACCGCGCTGCGATCCCTTTGGTCGTCACCCTGTTCTTTCTCGGTGCCCTCGTGCTCAACCCCGCCTTCAACGTCGGACGGCTCTGGCAGGCTCTCGCCCAGGCGGACTACATCTGGCTAATCCCGGCGGTTGCGATCTTCTTCGTTGGCGTCTGGCTGCGGGCCGTGCGTTGGGGGCTGCTGTTGCGACCGATCGCGGCGGTTCCGGCGATCCGCCTGTTCCCGGTTATCGTCCTCGGCTTTGCCGCTAACAACGTCCTTCCGGCGCGCGCCGGCGAGTTGGTGCGGGTTCATGAGTTGTTTCGCCGTGAAGGGATCAGCCGCAGCGCGAGCCTGGCGACGATCCTGATCGAGCGCACCTTCGACGGGCTAACGCTGCTGCTCTTGCTTGGCGTGGTCTCTCTTTTCGTCCCCCTCGCCGACTGGTTTGGCCTGATGCTGCGTGCCGGGGCGGTGATCTTTCTCGTCCTGGTGGTGATCGTCACCGTTCTGGCGCTCGGTGGCCGGCAGAGCCGAACCGTCGCCCATGCCCTCGTCCGGCGGCTGCCTGGCTCGATCGGCGGCCGGATCGAGGGGTTGCTCGATCTGTTCCTCGCCGGGTTGGCCGGCGTCCGAAGCCCGGGACTTCTCGGTCTCGTTGCCCTTACCTCGTTGGCTGCCTGGGTTGTGGAGTCGGGCGTCTATCTCTGCGTGATGTTCGCGTTCTCCATCGACGTGCCTGCCTACGTCGCGTTGCTGGTCACCTCGACCGCCAACTTGGCGATCACCCTTCCGTCGTCGCAGGGCGGGATCGGGCCCTTCGAGTTCTTTGCTGCCCAGACTCTCATCGCCTTCGGCGTGCCGAATACGACCGCCACCGCCTACGCGCTCGTTGCCCATGCGGCGGTGCTGCTTCCGGTCATTCCGCTCGGCGGTTGGGTTCTCTGGCGCGGGTTACGCGAGGGCAGGGCTACCGACTCGGGCCTATAATCAGACCGACGATGAATGTCATGCGCTATACCGTGGTAGACGCCTCGGGACGAGTCAGCTTCATCGGGCCGTGCGCTTCGCTCCTCCCGATGGTTGCTGCCTGCTCGGGGGACCCGGCCGACCTTGCCGGAATGTTGCGACTGGCCGATCAGTATGGCGCCAATCTCGGACCGTACGTTTTGGCGGGTCTGGCTGTCTTCGACGAGCATAACCTTCCCGGCAACTACGAGCGCATTCACGCTGCCTTCGCGTATTTGCGCGAGCATGAGATCCCGGTCTTCCGCGTCGTCGACGAACGGACCCGCGACACCAGCCTGAAGCCGGTCCAGGCCGGGGCAGTCATCTTCAACCTGGTAGCCAAGCGGATCATTCAGATCCAGAACACCTACCAGGACATCGCTCGGAACGGTGTCGTCCGGTTGCGCGACCAGGCCGGCAAAACCACGCGCATCCACCGCTACCGACTGCCGCTGGAATGGCGTCTTGCCCCCTGAAGCGGCGCTGGACGCCATTGCGACGGCGATCCAGGACGCGCCCTCGATCGGCGCGGCGCTCGATCGGGCCGCCCTGGCCCTCCGCTCGCTCATCCCCTACGACCGGCTTACCTTCGTCCTCTTTGAGCCGGACGGCACCCGAATGGCGGTGCGATGGACCGACGAAGCGGGGACGACTGAATGGCTGGATGACGCCGTCCGCCGGCCGATCTCGATGGAGGGCACACCCGCCGAATGGGTCCGCGCCTCCGGCCGGTCGCTTCATGAACCCGACACCAACGAGAGCCGGTTCGATCACCATCCAGTTCGCGAGGCAGGCCGACGCTCGTTCCTCCTTGTCCCGGTTGGCGTCCCGCCCGCCGGGGTGATCGGCTGGAGCACGGTCGCCCCTGGCGGTTTTTCGGCGGACGCCATCCCGCTCGCGGAGCAGGTCGCCGCGTTGGTCGCCGACCGCCTCAATCGGGCCTAACCGGCAACGGACGGATCACGGGTTCTCTCTCGCCTCAAGCGAGCGGCCGATGTGAGAGTGCGGTTTCGGCCTAAAGCTCAACGCCCGCCGGCACCGGCTGGTCCGCCAGGAATGCCCGCCAGTAACCAAAGGTCCCGGCCATCGCCTCGGGTGTCGCCGTCCCCTGGTGGATCCGCGACGACGACCCGGGCGTCAATCGGCGTGCTTCGGGGATGCATGCCCGCAGCGGGTCGCCTTCGCTCGATAGGTGGAGCATCGGAACCGATACCAGCGGCAACCGCTCGCGCGTCGGGTAGGCAAACGCCGCTCGATAGGACAGGTGGGAGGTCAGCGCCCCCTTCATGAACTCGACGAAGCCGGGATGCATCGCCGCGGCCGGTGGTACGCTCCCTTCCTCGCGCAGTCCCTCGACCGTCCGGTCGTACCACGGCCACCAGAGTTGCATGTCGCGCCGGAAGTTCCAGGCCCAGATCAGATGGGTCCCCTCGGTAACTGGCTTGAGCGGCGGGCAGTAGTTCGCGAGGTAGTCGGCCGTCTGCTCGGCGCTAAAGAGCGTGATCCCATCCAGCAAGATGTGCTTCGCCTGCTTCGGCCGGGCGATCGCCATCTCCATCGCGATCAGTGCGCCGGTGTGCGCCCCGTATAGGTCGCACTCGCCGACGCCGAGGGCGTCGAGCGCTTCCCAGATCACCCGGGCGAAGTCCCAGATCTCCGGGACGCCCGGCATCGGCGCGGAATCCCCGTTGCCGGGCAGGTCGAAGGCGAAGACCGGACGGTCCTTCGAAAGCTCCGGCATCAGCCGCTCGTGGTAGGCGCTCGAACCCGGCATCGCGTGCAGCAGCACCAACGGCCGCCCCGAACCGCCGTCTACCCGCCGGACCAGTAGTTGTCCGATCGATGTCGTGACATAATCGCGACGCGGAACCCCGGTGGGAGAGGCTGGCGCTGGCGCTGGCGGTGCGGCCGGAAGCGTGTCGCCGGCGAGGAATTCGAGGATCTTTTGGTGGGAATCCTCGCCCGCCGGATAGGTCTGGATCATCTTCGATGCGCCGCTGGCGCGCTCGATGTGTCGCCCGAGGCTGTCGGTCGGAGCGGAGGTCACCAACGTCGGCGTCGTCAAGGCTGCGAAGGTTCCGGCGGTGTCGAAGCGAAAGACCGCCTGATACCCCTTCCAATACATCTCGCCGGCCCGCAGGAAATCGACGACCCCATTGTGCAGTTGCTCTGGCGTGGGAAGCGCACGCTTGAGCCGGTTCTCCGGCCGCCGCTTATACCAGGGATTGAACAGCGCCATGTCGCGCCGCATGTTCCAGTAGCGAAGGAGGTGCTCGCCGTAGTCCTGCGGCGCGAGCGACGGGGTGTAGTGCTCGCGGTGGCTTGCCTTCTCTTCTTCGCTGTAGATCGCCACTCCATCGAGAACCAGCCGGTTCACTCGCTCCGGGTGGCGGACCGCGAAGTCGAGGGCGATCGACGCCCCGGTATGGGTCCCGTAGAGGTCGATCTTGGGCAGGTCGAGCGCGTCGAGGGTGTCGCAGAGCGCGTCGGCGTAGTCGTCGATCGTCGGGCGTTCGATTGGCAATCCTTCGGACTCCCCGTAGCCCGGCGTGTCGATGCCAATGCAGGTGTGTCCGGCGGCAAGTTGCTCCATCCGTGGGACCAACTGCTGCGAACTGCTGGGCGAGGAGTGGAGCATCACGATCGGCGGTCCCTCGCCGGTCCGGCGATAGTGGACGCGCCGCCCGCTGCGGGTCAGGACATAGTGCCGCACGATATTCATAACCCCTCCCTCTGCCTGAACATCATAGCCTCGCCGCCCTGGACTGCGGGCGAGGGTTGTTCCCAGCCGCCGGGCGGGACTTCCTGGCCCCCCAGGATGGCGCAGTTGCGTTGCACGTGTGACCGGCGCATAGTATTCACGAGGTTGTGAGGAGGTGGGAAGGGGCGGATATGGGCCGGCGGGGACGTGCGATCGCGTTCCTGGTAGCGTTGTTGGCGGGCCTCCTGCCTGCCCGGCCGGCAGAGGTAGCGAGCATCTGGTACGTCGACCAAGACGTCGACGATGGTATCGTTGCGTACTGGAAGTTCGACGAGATGGACGCGACTAGCGCTCGGGATTTCATCGGAACGGCGACCGCTACCTTTACCAGCACAACCCTGATCACCAGCAACACGGTGTATCCCTTGCAGGTTCCCAATCCTGCCTATCTCCTGCTGGATGGCAGTCCCAGCGAGTATGCGGTCGTCACCAGCACCGCCGCGTTCAGCCCGCTGAGCACCTCGTTCACGGTCGCGGCCTGGGTGCGCCGACTGTCGACCGGCGTCTATCACAGCATCTTCGACTCGGGCAACCAGGCCAACGAGTGGTGGTTCTTCATCGCCGACGGAGGGGTGGGCAAAGACAACAAACTTGGCTTCGGCGAGCGCGGCCTAATTGAGGTCTACAGCAGCGCGGCGATCCTCGATTCCTCCTGGCACCATGTCGCGGTGACCAAGAACGGCAACGGGGCCGGCAACCTGACCTTCTATTTCGATGGGGCGGCGGCCGGTACGGCCTCGGTCGGCGCGGTCACCGCGCCGAGTGGCCCGGCCCATATCGGCATCCTTGACGATGGCGCATTTCTGGCGCCGTTCGATGGCGGGATCGACGAGTTGCGGCTGTACAACCGGGCGCTGGCGGCGACCGAGGTGGCGCGCCTCGCGGCTGGGCACGGCTGCCCAACCAACGGCCTCAGTTGGGCGACGGCGCACCGGGATTTGCAGTGCGCCCTCGGCGAATCGGCCGGCGGTGATGAGATCTGGGTGGCGACCGGCCCCTATCGTCCCGGTGTCGCCCGCGAGGTCAGCTTTGGTATCACCAAGAATCTGACGATCCGCGGAGGCTTCGTCGGTACTGAGGTGTCGATTGGTCAACGCCCCGCCTTCGACCCGCTCGCGCCGCTCACCGTTCTCAGCGGCGACATCGCCGGCAACGACAATCCGGCAACCTTCGCCAACTATGGCGAGAATTCCAACAATGTCGTCATGGTGACTTCCACGGTGAGCGCGGCGTTCGAGCGGCTGAGCGTGCGGAGCGGAAACGCCATGTTTCTGTCTGGCCCAGGCTCCCTACAGCACGGCGCCGGGATCCATGCAAGGCCGAGCGCCAACCTCTCTCTCAGCGAGGTGGTACTCTTTGCCAATCAGGCCCTCAGCGGGCACGGGGCGGGGCTCTTGGCGTCAGATGGGACCACGACGCTGACGGCGACGACGGTGCTGTCGAACCGGGCCGCCGGGTTCTTTGGTGGAGGGGCGTCGATCCACGGACCGGCGACAGTGACAAACAGCCGCTTTGAGGGCAACGCTGCAACGACTGGTGGGGGCAACGGAGGCGGTCTCTATGGGGAAGGGCCACTCACCATCGACTCGACGACGTTTGTGCGCAACACCTCACAAGGTTCGGCTGGGGCGCTGGGGTTTGGTTTCTTCGCATCCAACCCGCTCACCGTAACTCGCAGCACCTTCATCTCGAACCAGGCTCTGACATTCTCCGGCGGCGCAATCGACACCTCGAGACCTGCCTCGATCGCCGATTCCCACTTTCTTTCGAACACGGCGGCCTCCAGCGGCGGCGCCCTAGACATCGGCGGTCCGGCCGGCGTGAGACTGACCGGCAGCCGCTTGGAGAACAACCGGGCGATCGGAAAGAATTGCCTGCCTCCCCCTTGCGACAATGGCAATGGCGGAGCGATCAGCGCATCCGGGCCGGTCACGATTTCGGCGACGGAGATCTTCAGCAACACGTCGATTCGGTTTGGTGGCGCCCTGTTCATCAACGAGTCTGGCCGGGTTTGGATCGATTCCAGCAGCATCATCAGCAACTCCGCGTCCTCGTCGGGCGGCGCGATCTCGGCCATAGGCCCTCTGTGGATGAACGGCTCGACTATCGAGCGCGGCGTCTCCCCGGTTGGCGGCGGGATCGCCTCGTCCTCCGCGGTCACCCTGACCGATACCGACCTTGTCAACAACGTCTCGGAGCTTCTCGGCGGCGGCGCGGTGATCACCGGGTCCCTGGTGATGACGGGTGGTGTCGTCTCCGGTAACCGGACCGGCTATTACAACCTGATGAACTTCACCGCCCATGGAGCAGGGGCTGGAATTGCGGTGAGCGGCACGGCGGCGATCTCAGGTGTTCAGTTTCTCTCGAACATCGCCGATGCCGATGGAGCGACCTACTCTGGAGAGATCCCGACCGGGGGCGGTCTCTCGATTGTCGGCGTTGGGCGGGTGGAAGCAAGCCGCTTTGATGGCAACATCGCTCGAGCCGGCGGGGGACTGTATTCCGTGGGCGACCTGACCGTCCAGCGAAGTCAGTTCACTGGCAACAGCGCGATGATCGGTGGCGGGATCGCTGGCAACGGCCCGACCAGTGTCCTGACCGCAGTGGCGAACGAATTCATCGGGAACCTCGCCACCAGTTCGAACGCGCTCATCTTGCCGGGGCCGACGGGCGGGGCGATCTCGGTCTTGACTGGGACGAACGCGCTGATCGCCAATTCGCTCTTTGCCAACAATAGCGCAGTTCTGATCGGTGGTTCGCCCGGTGACGGCAAGGGTGACACGCTTTCGCTCGTCTCTCATGGCATGGTGGTGGTCAATTCCACGATCTCGACGACGGTTCCGATAGGCTCGCCGTCGGTCCGTTTCGGCTTCGGCATCGCATCGATCAGCAACAGCATCGTCGCCGGTGCAACGACCGCCGTTTCGACCTTCAACGCAACCGCGACCGAGGGGCACAACCTGTACTTCGCCAACGGGACGAACACCATCGGCGTGAGTTCAATCGGCGGCAGCAGCATCGCAGACCCGCAGTTCGTCAACCCGGCAACTGGCAATCTGCGCATCCCGTTGACGTCGCCGGCGGTTGACACTGGGAACAACCTCACGCTGCCTGGTTTCATCACGCAGGACCTGGATGGGAACCCCCGGCGAGCCGACATCCCGGCTATGCCAGATGGCGGCGCCGGCGGCGCTCCGATTGTTGATCGCGGCGCCTACGAAGCGGCTCCGCCACCAACCCCAACCCCAACCGTCACGCCGACCCCAACTCGGACCATCACACCGACCCCAACGCCGATTCAAACGCCAACCCAGACTGCGACCCCACCCCCTGGGCCCGGCCCGGGCGGAAACGGCGCACGCTACCTGCCATTTGCTGGATTGAACGTCATTCCCTGAGTAGTCGCTCCGCCGACCCTTCCGACACGCGGTCGTCGCTGGGCTCGCCCGCTGATTGGACGATGAATCGGCGAGCGATGCGTCATGACCTGGCCAGGTTGCCTCTCAGTTGCTCGGGACGCGGCTCGGGAACCAACGACGGTAGTCGGTCCCGACGTTCGCTCGCTCCACCTGCCAATCGGCCGGGTTGGCCGAATCGTAGGTCAGGATCGCTCGCTGGAAGGCCTGGACGACGATCTTCCGTTCGGTCAGATTACCTTTGGTCACCGTCGCCTCGATTGGCTCGGTGATCGGCAGTCCGATGTCGTGGAGCCAACCGCCGGGGAAGAGATCGCTGCGCGAGATGTACTTCCAGAAGTAAGCCGGGACGGTGTGGCCGGGCGCGCTCTTGAGGTCGGTTGAGAAGGGAATGAACACCGAGCCGTCGGCGCGCTCGACCACGTTTCCGGTATGGCCGGCGGGCGGCGCGACCCGTTTGCCTGCCGCCGACAACTCGGCGAGGCTCTTGTAGCTGAGGGTCGAGGTCTCGCCGCCGATCGGCTGGGTCGCCCCGGCCTGCTGCAATTCATCGACCAGCAGGCCGTATTGATACTTCCAGGCCGGGTCGCTCTGGCTCGCCGAATGGTCCTCGATGCGGCCCTTCTCGAAGTATTGAACCTTGCCGCCGCTGCCGCCTGGTGTGAAGACCGGCGAGATCGCCCGCCCCAAAAGGCGCGGCCCGTCGTACTTGCCATAGTAGGCGGCAAACTCGCTACCGGTTGGCTGGAAGACGATTGCCGCCGGAGCCGGCGCCGGAGTTGGACCGGTCGAGACTTTCCCTCCCAGCACCGTCGTCGAGGCGAGCGGGTTTGGCGGGTAGCCGGTTCCGATCACCTTGCCGTCCCGGTCCTTCGCCCGCACCCGGAATTGGTAGGTCTTCTCGAACTGCGCCGGGAAATCGGCTCGTTCGCCATAGACCGCCGAGGTTTGCGGCGATCCGACAATCCAGTCGCGCCACTCGCCGCCGTCTTCCTTGACCTGAACGTCGTAGTTCCAACCCGCGCCCGAACCGGCGAGCGGCGTCCAGGAGAGGGTGAATGGCGAGATACTGCCGGGACCAATGGCGTTGATCGCCACCGCCGGGACGCTCTTGTCGTCCTCGACGAGGATTTGGACCTCGCCGCCGATGATGAAATCCTCGGGGGCGCATTCGCCACTGATACAGCCGAAGTTGTTGTTGTTGGTCGCCGCCGGCAGCGAGGAGGTAGCCGCCGTTGCTCGCGCTGATCTCTTTGCTCTTACCGAATTTGTCGAGCAGCTTTGCCTTCTGGGTCGTCGCCGGGATCACGATCTCGGCGGCCTGGCCGATGTTGCTCCAGGCGATCGTGACCTTGCCCTCCTGGCCACCCCAGAAGGTGATCGCGTCCCAGCCCTTCGCGCCCATCTTGAACTTGCGTCCCAGGTTCACCCGGGTCACGAGCTTCGCGCCAGACAGATAGTCCACCGCAAGCTGATAGGTTCGATACGACGGTCGCACCTCGCCGCCGTTCGACACGAGCCCGAAGTAGTCCGCCGGCTGTTTGGTGCCGGGGTCGATACTGCTCGCCCCATCGTCGTACAACTGGAAGATGAAGATCTTGTCAAGTCCGGCGGCAAAGCCGTAGGCAAAGGCCTGCCAGATGAAGTTGGCCGCCTCGTCGGCGGTAGCTCGGCCAGGGCCATTCTGGCCGGTGCCAAGGTTCCAGATCGGTACGCCGACCTCGTTGGCCCAGATCGGCTTGTCAAACCCCTTTTGCTGCATCAGTCCATGAAAGCCGTCGAAGCTCGGTTTGCCAACGTAGCCAACCGGGAGGTCGAACAGCGTCGATGGCCGCCCATATTGGTGGAGCGCGAGGGCGTCGAAGTAGAAGTTGTTCTCTTTGGCGGAGGTGTCCTTTGACAACACGTCCAGAAAGCGCGGAAACCAATCCTGGTTGTTCCAGGTGAACGACAGCCCAGCGAACAGCACCGTGATCGTCGGGTCAACCGCCTTGAGTGTCCGATAGCTGACTTTCAGCAGGTCGTAGTAGTCGGCCGGACTGCCCTTCCAGAAGACACCTTCGCCGTTGTCCGCCTTGAGGTCTGGCTCGTTCCACACTTCCCAGACCTTGATCTTTCCCTTGTATCGTGTCGCGGCCTCGCGGACGTAGATTTCCCAGTCCTTGAGCCAGTCGCCGGACGGACCCCATTTCGGATAGCCGAGCATGATGCCTTGCGGATTGATCCCGGCAGCGAGGTCGGCGTTCACCGTCGCGTCGTAGCGGTCCCACTTGAACGGCCCGCCTTTGGTTTCCTGAACCTCGTAGAAATAGACCGGGAAGCGATCCCAGGCCGCTCCCATCTCGACGGCCTGGCGCACGCGTTTGGGGTCGGGCAGGACGCCCGGTGTGGTGATGTGGGCGACGCCGAACGAATCCTCGCGCACTCCGATCCGGATCGCCTCGGGCGGCGCAGCCCGGCCGACCGGGGGAACGCCGGCAAGAAGAACCGTTGCCAAGACCAGGCCGGCGATGAGGCGCGTCATTGGGTGCCCTCCAGGAATCGTCGCCAACGTTAACCAACCGAGCAGGCTGTTGCAAGGGGAAGCGGCGTTGCCAAAGGTCCCAGCCGGAGTATCATGGCGCTGTGGTAGTGAGCAAGAGCGCATCGATCCAACGGCTGCCGGTCGCGATCGTCTCCGACGACAGACCGGCGGTCGATGGGCTGGTTCGCGTGCTTCAGCGGTGCCCAGAGATCCTCGTCTCCGGCGTCTTTGCCGATTCTTGGCAAGCCGTCCGTGGCAGCGCCACGCTTCACCCACGGGTCTTTATCGTCGATATCGAGCGGGGAACCGACCAGCAGGGTCTCGAGATTGGTCTGCGGCTTCGCCGGAGTGTGCCCAACGCCGGCATCGTTCTGCTGACCGGCCGTGGCGACCCCCAGTTCCTCACCTCGCTGCCGCGCGAGGCGACCCATGGCTGGGCCTACCTGGTCAAAGGTCTTGCCGGAGACAGCTTGACGATGGAGCGCGCCGTCCAGGGCGTTGCCTCGGGGCTCGTCATCGTCGACCCCACCATCGTCGCCCGGATGCGTCCGAAGCGCAATGGGCTGCTGGTCGGGCTCTCAGACCGCGAACACGAGATCCTCGGCCTCGTCGCCCAGGGCTACTCGAACGCCGGCATCGCCAACCGGTTGGTGCTTGCCGAGAAGTCGGTCGAAAATCGTCTCGTCGAGATCTACCGCAAACTCGACCTCGAAGGGAGCCAATCCAACCACAATCCCCGCGTTCATGCAGTCCTGCTCTATCTCAAGCATAGCGTCCTGCATGACGAACCCCGGCAGGGCCAAGGCCAGACCGATGTCCGCTGACGCCGCCAAACTGAACGCGATCCGCGCCGAACTGCCCGCCAGTGTCAACTCTATTTACCTCAATGCCGGGACAAACGGACCGGTGCCCCGACGGTCGGCCGAGGCGATGGCCGACTGGATCAACCGGGACCTTCTGGCCGGGCGGATTGGCCCAGATGCCATGAGCCGGGTCCTCGAGACCAAGACCGCGCTCAAGCTTGCCCTCGCGACGTTTGTCGGGTGCGAGCCGGAGGCGCTCGCGATCACCGAGAGCACCACCGCCGGGATCCATGCCGCACTTGGGGATCTCTCCTTCGATGCCGGAGACGAGGTCGTCACGACCGATGGCGAACATGGCGGGGTGCTGGTTCCGCTCCATCTGCTGGAGCGACGAGCCGGTGTGCTGGTTCGTCTTGCGGCAGTGGGGCGGCGCGGTGGTGACATCTCGCCGGAAATTGCCAGCCAGATCACCAGCCGAACCCGGTTGGTCGTCGTCTCCCATGTGAGTTGGACGACTGGCGCAGTGTATGACCTCGTGCCGTTGGTCGCGCTCTGCCGCGAGCGGGGGATCCCGCTTGTTGTCGATGGCGCCCAATCGGCTGGTGCGATCCCATTGGTGCTCGACACCCTCGGCGTGGACTACTACGCCTTTTCCGGGCAGAAATGGCTGCTCGGTCCCGATGGGTTGGGTGGGTTGTGGATGAGCCCCGGGCGGCATCGCCCGCCGGTCGTTGGCGGTGAGCGCACCCTCGTCGCCTATGACGATTCGCCCTATCTCGAGGGCACGCGTCGTCTTGAGACCGGCCGCAAGGTGAGCCCGATTGCGCTCGCCGGCGGCCTGGCGTCAGTTCGGTGGCTGCTCGAAGAAGTTGGACCGGCCTGGCTTCTGGATCGAGCCGGCCGGCTCGCCCGTGATACCGCCGAGCGACTGAGCGGCATTCGCGGAGTGGAGGTTATCACGCCGGCCGAGATGGGGACGTTGGTTGTTTTTCAAATCGGCGATGGAGATCAGGCTGGCTTTCTGGAGGCGCTTACCGACAACCGAATCCTGGCGCGCCTGGTGCCGGAAGGCCGGGCCGCCGGGGGGCCCCAGGTATTACGGCTGTCGATCGGTTTCTGGGTGAGCGAGAACGATATCGATGTCGTCCTCGACACGGTCAGCCGGCTCGCCAGAACGACCTGACAGGGCGCGCCCATCGGCGTGCGGTATATTGTCGCCACCACGTACCGGATAACCTATTCTACGGTTGAGTGAAGAGTGCTCAAGACACTGAAGGGGGTGTTTTCGTGGATCGTTGGCTCGAAGACCTGCTGACCCAGCAGGGCCATCGCCTACTCGATCGCCGCGCGTTCCTCGCGCTTTCGGCGAGCGCCGCGGCGCTGGCCGCCTGCTCGCCCGGCTCAACCGGTTCGACTTCTCCTGCGCCAGGCGGCGGCAAGTTGTCGGACAGCCTGACTATCGCCGCCCCAACCATCTCCGACACGCTCGATCCACACGGTACCCTGTCGAACTCCGGCTACCAGGCCGCCCGACAGATGTTCGACGCCCTCGTCACCTACAACGACGCCGGCACCGAGTTCGTCCCGCAGTTGGCGACATCGTGGTCGCGGATCGACCCGACCACGATGGAGTTCAAGCTACGCGACGATGTCAAGTTCTCCAACGGCGAGTCGTTCACCGCCGAAGTCGTCAAGTTCAATGTCGAGCGCATCCAGAAATCGACCGACCCGATCCACGCCAACAGCAAGACCCGCGTCAGCTTCATCACCGGTGTCGAGATGGTCAATCTGACGACGGTGCGGATCAAGACGGCTACGCCGTTTCCGCTGCTGCTGAACTATCTGACCAACCTGTTCATGGTGCCGATCAAGTACGTCCAGGACGGCGGCGACATGAAGACCAAGCCGATTGGGACGGGGTCGTTCAAACTCGTCGAGTTTGTCACCGCCAACCGGATTGTCTACGAGGCCTGGGATCAGAGTTGGCGCGGCAAGTCGAAGATCCAGAACGCCCGGCTGCTCGCCATCCCTGAGGAAGCGACGTTGCTGTCGGCCCTGCGCACCGGCGAGGTCGACATGGTGACGAATGCTCCCGGCGACAAGGTGGCCGGGCTCGCAAACGATTTCAACGTGAGACCTGTCCCGTCGATGTCATGCGCGATCATGGGCATCATCCAGAACACGCCGGCCTTCGCCGATCGGCGGGTTCGTGAGGCTGCCAACCTCGCCGTCAACAAGGATGAATTGGTCCAACGGATCTTCGGCGGCTACGCCAAGGTGTCGCAGGGCCAACTCCTTCAGCCGGGCGTGTTCGGGTTCAACGAAGCGATCAAGGCGGTGCCGTTCGACCCGGAGCGGGCGAAGTCGCTCATCCGGTCGGCCGGTTTTGAAGGTGCTGAAGCGGTGATCGGATCGGTGGCGGCCACCCAGCCGCTGGCGACAGCCATCGCCGGCTACCTGACCAACGTCGGGCTGCGCTCGCGCGTCCAGATCTACGAGTTTCCGGTCTTCGTTCCGCAGATCACAACCAAGAGCGACAATCCGCTGGTTTCGTTCCGCACCGACTACTTTTCGTTGCGTGACTTCGATGGCGCGGCCGCATCGTTTGGCGTGCGGCCACCAAACTTCCAAGACTATTTCGCCAACGAGGAGTTCGATCGGCTCTACCTCGCGCAGAAGGTCGAACTCGACCAGGAAAAGCGCAAGCAACAGATTTTCCGGATGGCCGAATTGATGCGCGAGGAGTATCCGGCGATCTTCGTCGCCTACCAGGACTTTCCGGCTATCTACAGCAAGAAGATCACCAAACTGCGCATCCCCTACGACACGGCTACCTACATCTGGGAAACCGAGAAGCAGGCCTAAAGCATGCGCCGACTCCTGCTCTTTGTCGGCCAACTCCTTCTGGTGCTGGTCGGCATCATGACGGGCCTGTTCTTCTTACTGCGCCTCTCCGGCGACCCGGTTTCGATGCTCACCGGGCCGAACCCAACGGCCGAGGAGGTGCTGGCGATCCGCCAGAGCTTGGGGTTGGACGAGCCACTGCTTCTGCAATATGCTCGGTTCGTCGGTCAGACCGCCCGGCTCGATTTTGGCAAGTCGATCCGCTACGGCAAGCCGGCCTTTCAGATGGTGCTCGATCGGCTGCCCGCCACCCTCCAACTGACGGTTGCCGCGATCTCGGTTTCCCTGCTGATCTCGATCCCGCTTGGGATCCTGGCGGCAGTGCGCCGCGGAAACCCCGACGAGCGCGGCATCATGCTGATCGCCGCCCTCGGCCAGGCGATGCCGAACTTCTGGCTTGGGATCGTCTTGATCCTGATTTTTGCAGTCACCTTACGCTGGTTGCCGACCTTTGGCTCGGGCGAGCTACGCCACTTGATCTTGCCGACGATCACCCTCGCCGCGTTCTACGTCGCCCGTACCACCCGGCTGGTCCGCTCTGAGATGATCGAGACGCTTTCGCAAGACTACATTCGCACCGCCCATGCCAAAGGGCTGCCGCCGAGACTGGTGCTGTTTGGCCACGGTCTGCGGAATAGCCTGATCCCGGTCGTTACCGCCGTCTCGCTCGACTTCTCGCTGCTGCTTTCCGGCGCGGTCGTCGTCGAGACCGTCTTCACCTACAACGGCGTTGGCCGGCAGTTAGTCGACTCGATCTTCGGGCGCGACTATCCGGTGGTCCAGGCGACCGTTTTTCTGATCGCCATCATCGTCGTGCTAATGAACTTTCTGACCGACTGGGCCTATCGTCTGATCGATCCGCGCATCCAGCGGGGTGCTGCTCATGGCTGAGCAAGCCGTTAGCCTGACCATCCCCCAAACCCGCCACGTCGGCAACCGGGAGCGGATCTGGCGGCGCTACAAGGCGCGTCCCTCGGCGATCGTTGCGACGGCCGTCTTGCTCTCCTTGATCGCGGTGGCGGTGTTTGCCAACCAGGTTGCACCGCACGACCCGAATGTCCAGGCGCTTTCCGACCAATTGAAGCCGCCGTTCTGGATGGCCGGTGGCGGCGCCGATCACCTGCTCGGCACCGACCGGTTTGGCCGGGACATGCTGTCGCGGATCATCCACGGAGCGAGGGTATCGCTCACGATGGGCTTTGTGGCCGCGACCCTCGCCGCGACCCTCGGTGTGACGCTCGGCCTGACCGCTGGCTATTTCGGTGGACTGGTCGACCGAACCATCATGCGCCTGTCGGACATCCAGATCGCCTTCCCTTTCCTCGTCGTCGCGATCGCGGTGATCGCGGTGCTTGGCTCGAACCTGGTCGTCCTGGTTGGTCTGCTGTCGGTCGCCGGCTGGGTGTTCTACGGCCGGATCACCCGCGGGCTGACGCTGCGGCTCCGCCGGATCGAATATGTCGAAGCCGCTCGGGCCGCCGGCGCGGGCAGTCGCCGGATCGTCGCTCAGCACATTCTGCCGAATGTCCTGTCGCCGAACCTGGTTCTGTGGACGCTGTCGATCGCGACGCTGATTCTGGTTGAAAGCAGCCTCAGCTTCCTCGGGTTGGGCGTTCAGCCGCCGACCCCATCGTGGGGCAACCTGCTCTCCGACGGCCGGAGCTACGTCGACAATGCCTGGTGGATCGCGATCTTCCCCGGGCTTGCAATTACCGTCACCGTGCTGGCCGTCAACACGCTTGGCGACGCCCTCCGCGACATCCTCGACCCACGGCTCTAGCGGCCTAGCCGACGCCGGTGGCGGCGGCTCGGCTCGGCTGCGCTCGCGTCCGCCCCATGACCCAGTCGATCAGGCCAAACTGGATCATCGCCCAGATCAGCAGCAGGCAGGCGATCTGCAGCACCGTGTTCGGCAAGATTGACAGCGCGTCCTCCGGCCCGGCATGGACCCGCAAGGCGCCGAGCACGATCACGAAGAAGATATGGACGCTGTAGGCATCGAGCGCACGCTGGCCAAGCGTCAGGAACAGCCAGCCGGTCAACCGGTCGATCGGCTTCCAGAAGACCGTCAGGACGAGATAGAACAGGCCGAACACCACCAGGAGCGCCAGAACCCGCCCGGGACGGACGTCGAACTTGTAGAACAAGTCCCCCACATAGTCGCCCGCTGGACCGCCAATCCAGGCGCCGATTCGTCCGCTGTAGCGGTAGGCTGCCAACAGCGCTCCGAGCGATGCGCCCAGGCCGAGCGCGAGCACCGGAACCGGTAGGCGGCGCAAGACCCTCCGTACTTTCTGCTCGTGCCAGCCGATCGCCAACCCCAGCACAAAGAGAAACTGCCAAGCGGCAAACGGAAAGGCGTCCTGCCGCTCAATCGGCCAGGGGACCTGCACGGCGTCGGGCCGCCATTGGTAGGCTGCCCACAAGGCGAGGCTGCCCAGAATGACCCATTTGGTGTAATTTCGCCGGAACATCAGGAACGGGAATGGCGCAAGCGCCACCGCGATGGCATAGAACAGCAGCACGTCGGTCAGGTAGGCGGACTGGTGAAGGGTGAGGATCCCCACCGCCCAGGCCAGCGGATCCTTGATGGTGAACGACACCGGCGAGCCGATCGCCAGCGACAGCCCGATCATCGCAAAGGTGAGCCCGACGAACAGCAGATACAGTTGCAACGCTCGGTCGAGCGCTCGAAAGCACAGTTCTTCGAACCCAAGCCGCTCGACCGTTGGACGGTAGACCATTCCCATCACCACGCCGGAGATGAAGACGAAGCCCTCCGCCGCCGAGACGATATAGCGGTTGTTTCCGGTGACCACATAGAGCCACGACGGGCCGCTGAGGTGATCGATGATCATCATGAAGACGCAATACCCGCGAATGAAATCCAGCCGCAGGTCGCGCCGGCCTTCCGGTTGGTAGCGCATCCAGCCGAACATGCCGCTCCTTGCTGCTGTTGATTATGGCTGCAACCCCAACAAATCAACCAGCCATCGCCGCTCTGGCGCTATAGTGCAGTCTGGCTGGAATGGTTCGAGCGTCAGCTTGGAGGAGACCGATGTTGGACAAGCGATTCCCCCTCGATCGGCGGCGATTTCTCCGGGTGGCGGCTCTGGCTGGCGGCGGGCTTGTCGTTGCTGCCTGCACTTCCTCGCCAACCACCGGCGGCGCTTCCCCCTCCGGTCCCTCGGTGTCTGGTGGCACCGCCGCGCCACCACCTCGGCCCACCACGCGCCTTTCCATCGCGACCGGCGGCACCGGCGGGGTCTACTATCCGTATGGTGGCGGCATTGCCAAGATCATCTCCGACAACGTCCGCAACACCACCGCCACGGCGGAGGTGACCAACGCTTCGGTCGACAATCTGAAATTCATCGCCGATGGAAACGCCGACATCGCCTTTACCCAGGCCGATGCGCTCTATGATGCCGTCAACGGTGTCGGTGATTTCCAGGGCCAGAAGGTGCCGGCGCTGGCGCTCGCCCACCTCTACCTCAACTACGCCCAGTTGGTTACCCTTGCCGACCGCAACATCAGCCGGGTCGCCGACCTAAAAGGGCGAGCCTTCTCGGTTGGGGCGGCCAGCAGCGGCACCGAACTGATCGCCGTCCGGGTCCTCGAGGCGGCTGGTCTGAACCCACGGAGCGATATCCAACGCCAGCAACTTGCTGTGGCGCCATCGGTCGATGCGATCAAGGATGGCAAGGTCGATGCCTTTATGTGGGTCGGCGGTCTGCCGACTGCAGCGGTGCTCGATCTGGCGAACACCCCCGGCCGCCAGATCCGGATCCTCAACCTCGCCGACCTGCTGCCGACCCTTCAGCAAAAGTATGGCCAGTCGTACGTCGCCGCGACGGTCCCCCAAGCCAGCTATCCGGGGCTCCCGGCTGAGGCGCGGACCATCGGGACCGCCAACATCCTCGTCGTCAACCAGAAGATGGACGAATCGCTCGCCTATGACATCACGAAAGTGCTGTTCGACAAGCAGGCAGAGTTGGTGGCCATCCACCCCGAGGCGAAGAATCTCACCCTCCAGAATGCGATCACCGGGTCGCCGGCAGCCTTCCACCCCGGCGCAATCAAGTTCTACAAGGAGAAGGGCGTCTGGCGGGGCTAGCCAGGCGGTTCAGGCGTGGCGTTCGTGCGGCTGGATAGGTAGGCCGGACTCTCCAGATGAGACGAGAGCAGCACTTGTTGGGGCGTCCGAACTGAGATCGCTCTTGCGACGTCGACCCGACGAGTGGCTCGGTGTTCCGGCGAGCACCGTCGTTCTCACGGGCCTGCTGCTCGGTGTCGCCGCCTGGCTGCTTTGGCCGGTTCCGACGGTCGACCTGACCGACGAGCGTAGCGGCCGTCTGGTCGGCAGGTTGGCGGCGAATGGCACGATCACCATGCGCTACGTCCATTCGATCTACCATCAGCCGGCGGCGGAGGTGCTCGTCGCCGATCCGGCCGGGCTGCGCCTGGTGCGGCTGAGCAGTCCGAGCGAGGCTGTCCTCGAGTACTACGCTCGCCCCGAACCGATTCATCAAGAAGGCGACCAGTTTGCGATTGACGTTGCCGATGCGACGGGGGCGCCAATCTCGGCGCTCGCCAGCCAGGTCGGCCGACGCTCGATTGAGGGGGGCGGAAAATTCGTCATGCTCCATGAAGCCGCGCCTCACGGAACACCGATCCGGATCACCGTCGCCAACCAGCCGCGCCTGTTCGCCTGGCTACCCTAGGCGCGCAGGCGCGGGACTGCTCGCAGACCGATTCGCAGCCAGCCGATTTCTCCGAACTCATTCCGGAGGAATTCGGCACGCTGTCCAGCGGCGGCGCCTTCGACCACGATCGCCGCATCCTGGCGGCTGAAGCGTAGCCGCGCCGGCGCACTGGCGGCGTTGCGCAGCAGCAGGATTCCGTCTCGCACCAGCACCTCATACCGGCGGGGCGCGAGATCTCGACCCACAGCTTGGTCGGCGAAGATGTAGCTGCCAGCGTATGGCTGGAGTTGCTCGGGTGGCAGGTCGAAGACCGGTGGCGCGGGGGCAGGCGCACCGAGCAGTTGCCCAATCGCCCAACTGGCTACTTCTTGCAGCATCAATTCTGCAGACGCGCTGTTGCCAAAGAGCGCGAGCGCGAAATCGCGATCGGGATGGAGGACCATCATGAACTGCTGTCCGTCCGGTGTCTGGCCGGTGATGCCGGCAAATCGTTGGCGCTGTTGTGACCAGAGCATCCAGCCGAGGCCAAACCCGTCGGTCTCGCGCCAATCGGCAGCACCTGGAGCGGTCCGTGGCGCACGCATGTAGGCAAGCAGTGGCAGGCTCATCGCCGACGCACCATCGCCGAGATGGAAGCGGGCAAATTTCAGGACGTCGCGCATCGGCAGGAGTGCCCCCAGGGCCGGGTTCAGCCCGCGCGGTGCGCCAAATGGGCGAACGATGCGGAGTTGGCTGCCATCCGACTCGTGCCCGATGCTTACTGGCACACTCATGACCTCGATGGCGTTGAAGGCGGCCCGGCTCATCCCCAAGGGATCGAACACGAGCGTACGGATCGCTTCCTCGAAGCTCTTGCCGGTCACGATCTCGAGCACTCGCCCAGCCACGCTGTAGGCCGCGATGTTGAACGACCAATGGCGGCCAAAGGGAACCGTCTGGGGCAACGTCGCCATCCCGCCTACATAGCGTGCGATCGCGTCATCGCCGCTGCCGGTGTCGGTCAAGTCGTCGCCCCACCAGCCGGCCAGATGGGTCAGACAGTCGAGCAGGGTCACCTGTTGCGACACCGTTTCGCTGGCGACACGGAAGCCGGGAATGTAGGCGCGGACCGGCGTGTCCAGTTGGATCCGCCCCTGCTCGACCAGTCGCAGAATGGCGGTCGCGGTGATCGGCATCGTCAGTGGGCCGACCGGGAGCATCGTCTGGTCGTCGACGGTCAACGGCGCATCGACGCTCATCACGCCAAGCCCGCCCGCCCATTCGCGATCGCCGGCAATCAAACCGGCTGCCACCCCCGGCACCTCGAAGCGCCCCATCGCATCGCGGAGCCGACCGACGAGCGCGCCGACATCCACATCCAAGGGAGCAGCCTGGCTATGACGGGCGGTACCAAGCGCCGCCCCGGCGGCGAGACCGCCAAAGAACGCGCGGCGCGAGATGCGGAGGCGCATGGTCGTGGCTTTCTCTCCCCTGGATTGTAGCCGCCCAACAGGCAGGAAGAAACCAACCAACCGGCTCTGGTTGACCCCTGCCGCCACCCGCACCTATTCTCCGCTGCCCGCACGAACGATCGGGGACAGGATGAGGGGGAACGATGGAATATCTCAAGCAGGCTCGAACGGCCCGCCAGAACAGCCGCGAAGGTGTCGCTGGTCGGGTATCTGAGATGCTGGCAACAATTCGTCGCGATGGCGACGCCGCCATTCGCGCCTACTCGCGCGAACTTGACGGTTGGGACCCCGAGCGCTTCCGTGTTTCCGACGAAGCAATCCGCGAGGCCCGCGCTGCCCTCCCGGACAGCGTCGTCGACGACATCGACTTCTGCCAACGTCAGGTTCGCCGCTTTGCCGAGCGCCAGCGCGAGAGCCTGCACGGCTTCGAGGTCGAGACCGAGCCGGGCGTCGTCCTTGGCCAGACCCTCATCCCGATCGACAATGTTGGAGCCTACATTCCCGGCGGTCGCTATCCGTTGGTTGCCTCGGCACACATGAGCATCATTACGGCGAAGGTCGCCGGTGTCGAGCGCGTCGTCGCCTGCACTCCGCCGTCGCGCGGCGGTATTTATCCCGCAACGCTCTATTCGATGGCCGCTGCCGGCGCCAGCGAAATCTATTGCCTCGGTGGCGTTCAGGCGCTCGCCGCGATGGTCTTCGGCTCGTCTGAAGTCGCCCCGGTCGATTTCCTGGTCGGCCCCGGCAACGCCTACGTCGCCGAAGCGAAGCGCCAACTCTTTGGCGAAGTCGGGATCGACCTGCTTGCCGGGCCAACCGAGATCCTGGTCATCGCCGACGAGGACGCAGACCCGGTAATTGTCGCGGGCGACCTGCTCGGCCAGGCCGAGCATGGTCCCGATTCGCCGGCAGTGCTGATCACCACTTCACGGGCGCTTGGGCAGGCCGTCATCGGTGAGATCAGCCGACAACTCGAGACGCTCGCGACGGCCGACGTAGCCCGCGTCGCCTGGGGAGACCTCGGCGAGGTGCTGCTCGTCGAGAGCGACGAGGAGGCGGCCAGTTTGGCGAACGCCTGGGCGCCCGAGCATCTCGAAGTTCAGACCCGCAACCTCGAGTGGTACCAGAGCACCCTTCGCAACTACGGGTCGCTCTTCCTCGGCGAGCATTCCACCGTTGCCCACGGGGACAAGACCATCGGCACCAACCATATTCTGCCCACCGGCCGGGCCGCGCGCTACACCGGTGGGTTGTGGGTCGGGAAGTTCATCAAGACCGTCACCTATCAGCGAGTCCATCAACGCGGCGGCGCGTTGATCGGACCGATCTGCTCGCGCCAGTGCCGGCTGGAAGGGATGGAGGCGCATGCCGTCTCGGTGGACCTGCGCCTCGAAAAGGCCGCCCGCGCTACAACACCGGCCAACTCGTGAACGGCGCAAACTCCTCGCCCAACCCGGAGAGTGCGAGAGCACCGGCCATTGCCCGGTTCGCTTCGCGTACGACCTCGTCCTCATCCCAACGGAGGTGCCGGCCGCCCTGCACCACCGGCTCGCCGCCGATGTAGACGCTCTCCACCTCGGCTGGCGAGGCCGCGAGTACGACGTTCGAAAGTCTGCCCGTTGGCGGGTTGAGCGGTGACCGACGGGTGTCCAGCAGGATGAAATCCGCCATCTTCCCGACCTCCAACGACCCGATCTCGTGCTCGCGGTGGAGCGCCCGCGCCCCGCCGAGCGTTCCGAGTTCGATCGCGAGTTCCGGCGAACCAAAGGTGGGGTCGAGGTGATGCACTCGCTGCACCAGCAAGCTTACCTTCATCAACTCGAAGAAATTATGGCTGTCGTTCGGCTGGTCGATCCCCAGCCCCAGTCGGACGTCGTGGTCGAGCAGTTTGCGCACCGGCGCAACGCCGCTGGCGATCAGCATGTTGTCCACCGGGCAGTAGCCGAATCCCGCGCCACGTTCACCGGCGGTCGCGATCTCCTCATCGTCGAGCCAGACCGGATGAAATCCCAGAAAACGCTCATTCAGGACGCCCCAGTCGTCTAACAGGAGCAGGAGCGGTCGGCCAAACCGCTCGACTGCATGCTGGGCCGCTTCTCGGCTGTAGGAGATATGCATCGCAAAATGGACCCCGTGGGTGCGGCTCCAGTCGGCTAGCGCCTTGAGCAGGTCTTCCTCCACCCGATGAAGTGCCTGGGCTTCGGCGGCGACCTCGATCCGGTCGCTCGACCAGCGCCCGGAAAGCCGGTCGAGTTCGCTCAAAGCCCGGTCGGTCGAGTCGTGATAGCGTGGATTGAGAAAGTCGGTCCGGTTTTGCGAAGCGCGGGTGAACAGGCAGCGCGCTCCGGACTCGGAGATTGCCCGCAGCGTGCCATCGGCCATGTCCTCCTTGCCGGCCATCGCCGGTTGGCTGTCGGCAAGCGTCGTTACCCCGGAATGCTGCATCTCCAGCAGAGACAGTCGCGCACCGGCGTAGCACGCCTCTTCGCCCATCCCCTGACGAAGCCGGGTCGAGGCCATTACTGCCGACGAACCACCGACATTGACGAACCGGTCCGCCCCGACGCCGCGGACGTACCCGCCGATCAGGTGACTGTGCGCGCTGACGAAACCGGGCAGCATCACCCGTTCGCTCGCGTCGACGGTGGTCGGGGCTAGAAACGGACACTCGTCGTCTCGTCCGACGCCGACGATCCGCCCATCCTTCACCGCAAGATAGCCCTGGCGAAACACCCGCCGATCGGGATCGACCGTGATAGTCATTCCACCACGGACCAGGAGATCTACCTCGTCCCGTTGCATTGGTCACTCCTTCGCCGGTTCAGATCGCGCGCCCCAGCATACCGGCTAGCCGCTATGATGCGCACGGGGAGGGTGACCATGAGGCTGAGCATCGGTACGACGCTCTGGCGCACTCAGGCCGACGGCGAGCGAGCGCCAAAGACGATTCTCGAAGGCTGGGACCGCGAGATCGACCACCTGATGTGGCAAGCCAGGATGGCCGATGTCGGAGGCTTCGAGAACATCTGGCTGACCGAGCATCACTTTTCGCACCATTCGTCGGCCAGTTCACCATCGGTGGTGCTGGCCTACATGGCGTCGATCACCCAGCGCGTTGGCCTGGCCTACGGCATCGCCCTGTTGCCGATGCGTAACCCGATCCTGATGGCAGAGGAGATGCTCTGGGTCGACCAACTCAGCAAAGGGCGGCTCTCCGTCGGCGTTGGACGCGGTCACACCGCGATCGAGTTCGCGGCCTTTGGCGTCACCGCCGAAACCGAGCGAGATTCCTTCGTCGAAGCGCTCTCGATCGTCTCGACGGCCTTGCGCGGTGAGCCTGTCGAGTTCTCCGGCAAAGTCTGGAAGACGCCGTTTCTTTACCTCACCCCCGGTCCTTTCCAGAAGGATGGGCCGCCGATCCACCTCGTCACCACCTCCGAATGGTCGATGCGTCAGGCGGTCGCGTTTCGTGCTGCGCCGATCCTCGGCATCGATGCCCCGGCCGAGATCAAGCAGCAACTCGACGCCTTTCGCTCTTTTTGCACCGAGGGCGGACTGCCCGAGCAGACGATCGACGACCTCGTGAGCCGGGCAAAATGCACCCGGCGTATCTCGGTTTCCGACAGTCGCGCTGAGGCCGAAGAGGAGATCTACCGTGGGATGGCCGAGGCCGACGAAGCCTGGTTCCGCTTTTCCAAGCCGGTCGACGATCGATCCTTCTTCGACCCGTGGGTTCCCGCCACCGCCGACAACTTTCGCGATGGCTTCAAGTCCAGCACGCCTGGGAAGGACCTTGCCCACGTCATTCACGGCACTCCCGACGACGTCGTCGAACAGATTCGCGCACTCGAAGTCCAAACCGGCCTGAAGCACATCTCAAGCAGTGTCTCCAGCCACGGCATCAGGCGCTCGCTTGCCGAGAAGCAGATGACGCTTCTGATCGAAGAGGTCATCCCGCGGATTTGAGTGCCGCGCTGATCCGCTTGCGGACCAGCCCCGAACTACCTGGAGAGTTTCACGATGAGGCGAGGAGATGGCAGATAACACCTACCAGTTCATTACTCATTGGCGGGTGGACTCGACCCGTGAGGAGGTGTACGACCTGCTGCGTGACGCCGAGTCCCTGACGAGGTGGTGGCCGTCGGTCTATTTGTCGGTTCGTCGGGTGCAGACGGGCGACGAGGGCGAGGCGTACGATCTCCATACCAAAGGGTGGCTACCGTACACCCTAACCTGGCGGCTTCGCGTCGACCAGATCGACCGGCCGCGCTCCTTCTCGCTGATCGCCGAGGGCGACTTCGTTGGCCGCGGTATCTGGACCTTTGTTCAGGACGGCCCGGCCGTCGACATCACCTACGATTGGAAGATCGCCGCCGAGAAGCCGTTGCTGCGCTTGTTCACGCCGCTGCTGCGCCCGCTTTTCGAGGCAAACCATCGTTGGGCGATGGAACGCGGACTTGAGAGCTTGCACCTCGAACTGGCGCGCCGCCGGGCGACCACCGATCTCGAGCGCCTGGCCGTTCCTGCGCCGCCGGCGGCGATCAGCAGCGCTGCTCCATTGGTGGCGGGTGGCGTGCTGCTGGCGATGGGCGTTGTTGCCTGGTTGGCTCTTCGTGGACACCGTGCTCCAGCGCCGGGCAACGACGACTAGCGCCAACTGCTGGAGGTGGGCGGGCCGCACGAGCTTGGCCACCAACGGGTGTCGAGGGCGATTGCGCCACTGCACTTCGTTTGGATACAATGCCGCAGCAAGTTCGCAATAACGCTGGAGCAAGCCTCATGGAAATTCAACGAGAGAAGATTCCCGGCCGCACCGAGTCGGTCGTCATTCGTCAGATCGGCCCGTGGAACGAGGTGTGCATCCTCGGCTACGACGATCAGCCGCGCACCGTCTGGAAGTTCCCGGACATGGAGCAAGCCCGCCAGAAGGCCACCACCGTCAAGGAGTGGCTCGAGCAAGGCAAGCTTTGGTAGGCTAGTCGCTCTCGGCGCGGCGCTCGAGCACTCGCCCGAGCGCCCGTCCCATCTCTGGCGTCGGGTCGGTTACCACGCCGTAGATCTCGCGGCCTTCATGGCCTTCGGGAAGGTATTCGGTGATCGGCAAGCCGTCCTCTCGCACGAACAGCAGGCAGTGGCAATACTTCCAGATCTGCATCTCGTCACAAGCGCAGATCCAGTCCCGCCGCTTCGCTTCAGACGCCTTATCCGGATAGAAATTGCACGGACAGAGTGGCCGGCCTACCTGATCGATGTTCGCGGCCAGACCGAGAACCACCGCCTCAGTCACCTCGGCATCAGGATGGAACGCTGTCCCTGACTTCGCGGCGTAGGCCCGCGCGTACTTCCACATCTTGTCGACGTTCTTCTCGCTTGGCTGGTCCATTCCTTCTCCCGTGCATTCCGCTCCCGCAATTGTAGCGCCGCGGGCCTCTCGGCGCGGCTCGATTGGCTCTTTCTCGCCCGCTCAATTGATCGGATTCTCGCAGGATATCGCCAATTCGGGGACTCCCTATTGCAGCAGAGTTGACTGCTTCGTAAACTCGGATTGGAGTTGCGGAAGAAGCGCGAAAGGGATCTGACGATGAACGAGCCGGGGCACCTCGGCAGCGGATTTGGCGACCAGCTTCGAATGCTGGCAAATATTGCCGGCGAGGTCGACCGGCTTGAATCGGAGAACCGCTCGCTGTTTGAGGACCGCGAACGGCTCACCAACGAACTTCGCGATTCTCAGAACCGCAACGCCACGCTCTTCGCCGAACGCGACCGCATCGCTGCCTCTCTCGCCGAGAGCCAGGCCCGCGGCGCCGCCCTCGAGGCCGAGCGCAGTTCGCTCGAGCGTGCCCTCGCCGAGGAAAAGCAGCAACGGGCTGCCGAAGCAGAGCAGCACTCCGCGCAGTTGGCGCGCACCGCGACCGCCCTTCGCTCAATTGCCGAGCGCAACGCCGATGCGCTCCGTGCTGAGGCGGACCAACTTGCTCCGGTCGCCGAGGCTGCTGGGGAACCCGCGGCGGTTGTCGAGACGCCCGAGCCAACGCCGTCTGAACCGGCCGAGGCTCCAGTTGCGGAGGCGGAACCGGCCGAGGCTCTCCTCGTCGAAGCGGCGCCGGTCGAACCTGCGCCGGCCACCACACCGGCTGCGCCCGGGACCGTGCCTTCCGTGTTCGGGGCGCCGGGCACCGTCACGCCGCCATCTGGCGGCTGGGGAACGCCGATTGGCGTGCCGGCGCCCGCTCAGACGGAGCTTACTCCGCCATCGCCCATCGAGACGCTTGCCGAACCGCCGACCGGAGCGGTTGCCGACGCATCAACGCCGCCGGCCACGCCGACCGTCGCACCAGAGGCAATGCCGGTGGCCGAGGCATCCGCTCCGGCGCCCGCCGAAGAGTTGGATCGCGTCGCAACGCCCGTGGCCGAAGAAGCGAGTGCCCCCGCCGTTGTCGCCCCGGTAGCCGAGGTCGTCGAGCAGTACGAATTGGCCGCATCGCCGTTCACCAGCTTCAGCACCCTGATTGCCTTCCAGAAAGCGGTGGCGAGTCTACCCGGCGTCGAAGACGTTCGCACCAAGTCGTTCTTGAACGGGTCGCTCGTGCTTTCGCTACGCTATCGTGGTCAGGCGCCTCTCGCCGAGGGCCTCGAAGATCTCGGTGGCTTCCGTGCCGAGCGCGTCACCACGTCGGGTAACCGGATCGACTATTACGTCGCGACCGAGCAGAGCCGCTAGATCCCCGGTCCGTCTGTTTCGCTGCCGCCGGGAGTAGTCCCGGCGGCGCGTCGTTCCACCAACGACGCGAAGAGGTGATCCAGCATCTCGGCCGGCTGTCCGCACAGCCCGGTGTGGACTGGGCCTGGTTGGACCATCGTGCTCGACGGCGACACCAGCCAGTGAAACCGTTCTCCCGGTGAGAACTGCGCGATCGGCCCGCCGGTTGGGTCGCCTGCGGCAATCGCCTCGATGGTGTCGAGATGGCCCTGGAGGGTGGCGGGGTCGAGACCCGGGGCAAGCGTGGCCAGCACGCGCTCGTCCAGCCGGCAGCGCGCCGCGAGGAAGCGGCGATCCCGGCAGAGCAGGACCACTCCAACGTTGAAACACTCGCCGCGTTCGACATCCGGGACGACGCGGATCACCGCATATTGATAGAGGCTACGCTGCGCTTCGGGCACGCTCGGCCTCCTCGACGAACCGCCGCGGATGCTCCAGCCGCTTCACCAGATAGTCCAGATAGTCGTTGCGACGCTCGTCTGGCGTTCTCTGGTCGTCCGCAAGCCAGCCGTCCGGCACCTCCGCCAGTATCGCCGTGAGGCGCGCCTCGTCCAACAGCGGAGCCAGGCGCTTGTCGGCTGCTTCGATAGAGCCGGCGAAGGGCAACAGGACCTGATCGCGGATCGGGGTGAAAAGGCCAAGCGCGTGCTGCAAGGGGTCGTGCCAGGTGTGATGAATGTAGAGTGCCGCGCCGTGATCGATCAGCCAAACCCGTCGATGCCAGGTCAACAGGTTCGGGTTGCGCACCGTCCGGTCGACGTTCATCACCAGCGCATCGAACCAGACGACATCGGCGGCGAAGTCCGGATCCGGTGGAGGGCGGACCGCCGGACTGAATGGCAATGAGCCTGGCAGGAAGTCCACCCCCAAGTTCAATCCGCCGCTTTGTTCAAGTAACCTTCGGATTTCGAAGTCGGGCTCAGCATCGCCGAGAGCCGGGTCAAGCTCGATACGTACGAGTTCGGGTGTCGGGAGTCCGAGCACCCGCGCGATCTCGCCGGCGACAAGGTCGGCGATCAACGCCTTTGGTCCCTGCCCTGCGCCGCGGAACTTGAGGACATACAGCCCATCGTCGTCCGCCTCGACCAGGCCGGGCAACGACCCGCCCTCACGGAGTGGGGTTACGTAGCGCGTTGCCGTCACCGTTCGCAGCATCGCGTCCAGCGTAGCATGCGATCCGGCCAGGCGCGGTATGCTAGGCGCGAGGTGACGAATGGCTGGTCCACGTCCATTGTCAGCATCCCAGTTGGACGACCTGTTCAAGCGATGCCAGAACTGGGGACGCTGGGGTTCGGATGATCAGCGGGGTGCACTCAACTTCCTGCACCCCGAGCACGCCCGTCGTGCTGCCGCGCTGGTCCAGGACGGCGTCGCGGTAAGTTGTGCGCTTCCGCTTGCCACCACGCCCAGCCCGCACAACCCCTCACCGGTCTTGCACCACATGCTCAGTGATGGCGACCTCCCCGACGCCACCGGATCGAGCGATTGGTTTGCCCTCGGGCCCCATGGATCGACGATCACCCACCTCGATGCGCTCTGCCATTTCTTCTATCAAGGCAAGATGTTCAACGGCTATCCCGCAAGTCTCGTTACCGCTCGTGGCGCAGCCGCAGGTTCAATCGAGACGGTGCGCGGCGGTATCGTTGGCCGGGGGGTCTTGCTCGATATCGCCCGCCTTCGTGGTGTGGACTGGTTGGAGCCCGGCGAGGCGATCACCATCGAAGACCTGACCGCCGCCGAAGTGGCCGCGGGTCTTGAGGTTGGCGAGGGCGATCTCCTTCTGGTGCGCACTGGGCGCCACGCTCGTACCCGCGCCGGAGCGCCGCCGCCCGATCCCATCCCCTCACCGGTCCCGCAGTCGCGCCTGGCTGGCTTGGAATGGACGGTCCTCCCGTGGTTGCACGAGCGGCGGATCGCACTCCTCGGCGGCGACAACTACAGCGACTGCACCCCGTCCGGCTTGGAACAGCCCCAAGGGTTGCCGATCCATATCGTGGGGATCGCCGCAATTGGGCTACATTTGCTGGACAATGCCGACCTCGAGGCGCTCGGCGGGGCCTGCGCCGAGCGTGGCCGGTGGGAATTTCAGTTGACGATCGCTCCGCTCATTCTCGAACGCGGCACTGCCTCGCCGGTCAACCCGATCGCCCTCTTCTAGACTGCGAAAAACGTTGACATGGCTTGCTCGCGACCGGTATACAGGGTTGGGCGTCCGGTGTGAATAGCCGACAGCGTAGACCGGCGCGTTCCCACAATTTGGAGGAGGACGGAATGATTCGTCGTCTTGCCGGCGTGCTTGCGGTCGCGGCTGTCGTGGCCGCAGGTTGCACGCCGGCGCCGAGTTCAACCCCTGCCCAGACCGGCGGGTCCCAAGCACCCGTCGGCGAAAAGCGCGCCGCAAATCAGGTTCTTCGGGTTGCCCAGATCGGCCTGCCGGCTACGTTGAGCCCGGAAGCCTCGGCATCCAACATCGCGCTCTACAGCGCGATCTACGACCCGATGGTCTGGGTCGATGGCAAGTACAACGTTCGGCCACGCGCCGCCGAGAAGTGGTCTCAGGTCAACCCGACGACCTGGCGCTTCAACCTCCGACGCGACATGACCTTTTCGAACGGCGACAAGCTTACCGCTGCCGACGTCGAATTTACGCTCAACCTGATCGTCGAAACCCGGATGCCCCAGATTTCGCAGATGACCAACATGACCGGCGCGAAGATGGTCGACGATTACACCGTCGATGTCATGACTAAGGTTCCGGACGCGAGCGTCGTCCCGGGCATGAACTACGCCTGGATCATGCCGAAGAACTACTACACCGCCCAGGGTAAGAACGGCTTCGCGGTCAAGCCGATCGGCACCGGCCCGTACGAACTGGTCGAGTTCCGCGCCAACGACGTGGCCACGTTCAAGAAGCGCGCTACCGAGCATCCCTTCCGCAAGCCCATCGCGACCGAGCTATCAATTCGCTCGATCACCGAGCAGACCCAGATGGCAAGTGGCCTCCGCACCGGCGACCTCGACGCCGTTCACGGTCTGCTCAGCACCGACATCGTCGAGCAGATCGCCCGGACCGACGCCAAGGTCGAGAGCCGCCAGACCAGCAACATCTCGGCCTTGATCTCCCAGCCCGAGATGGCGATGCGGAACACCCCGCTGCAGGACAAGCGGGTTCGCTGGGCGCTCAACTACGCCGTCGACAAAGAAGCGATGGCCAAGACCCTCTTCAGGGGATATGCGCTCGCCACCGGGCAGATGTCTGTGCCGGACAGCCCGGGCTGGGACCCGAACATCAAGCCGGTCTACGACCCGGCGATGGCCAAGCGGCTGCTGGCGGAGGCGGGTTACCCCAACGGCTTCAAAATGCCGATTGGGATCGAGTTCACCCCCCAGACGGTCAACCCGAACATCGCCACGGCGATCCAGGCGAACCTGAAGGACGTTGGCATCGAAGCGGCGGTCACTCCCTACGAACTGGCCGCTTTCCTCGACAAGTACTACGGCCGCAACGGACAGGTGAAGGGCGACCTCTTTATCCAGTCCACCGGGGATGTCAACGGCTTCATGTCGCAGGCTCAGGGCCTCTATAGCTGCAGCAATGCCCTCCACTGGTGGTGCAGCGCCGATTTCGACCGCAATATGCAACTTGCCAACGGCGAGTCCGATCCCGTCAAGCGCGGCGAGTTGATGCGCAAGGCGATCCGGGCGTTCTACGACGACGTCGCCCATATCAATCTGCTTGTTTCGTCGAACTTCCATATCTCCAGCCCGAAGCTCAAGGGCTTCGTCTGGGACAACTACGCCTTCTTCACTTACGACGAGGCGTACAGGATCGAATAGACCGCCCACCTCGCTCCTTCGAGCGCGGCCGGACCCGGCCGCGCTTTTTGCTGCCCGCTAGCCGAACGGCTAGGGCAAAAACCGCTCGAACCGGCGATGCCCGTCAGTCGGTTCGGCGGTACTGTTTCCTCAGACGCCCGGCGATCGCCGGAATGGAGGAAACCCGTGGGCGATACTATCTTGAGCCAGTTTTCGGACGACCTGGCCGCAGCGGTCGAGCGCGCCGGCCGCAGCACCGTTCGCGTCGATTCGCGCCGGCGTGGCAACCCGGCTTCCGGGATCGTCTGGGCGCCGGGGATCGCCGTCACCGCCGATCACGTCTTCGAGCGTGACGAGGACATAACAATCGGCTTGCCCGATGGACGCGACGTCCCCGCTCAGATCGCCGGGCGAGATCCCGGCACCGACCTCGCCATCCTGCGCTTTCAGGCCGATGGCGTCACCGTCGCCGAGCAAGGCCCGGAGCCGAAGGTCGGTCATTTTGTCCTGATCGTCGGCCGACCTGGATCGATTGCCGCGACCTCCGGCGTGGTGAGCGCGATCGGCGGCCCGGCCCGGACGATGCGCGGCGGCAGGCTCGATTCCTTCGTCCGGACGGACGCGACCATGTATCCCGGCTTTTCGGGCGGACCGTTGGTCAATGTCGCCGGCCAGATCGTTGGTCTCGCCACCACCCATTTCGGCGGGTCGTTGGCCATTCCCCTCCCGGTCGTCAATCGGGTCGTCGCCCAACTTCAGGCTGGCGGCCGGATCAAGCGCGGTTTTCTTGGCGTCACCAGCCAGCCGATCGCTCTGCCCGACGCGTTGCGCAGCAAGGTGGACGGTTCGCCCGAAACCGGTCTCCTGGTGGTCGGGGTCGAGAGCGGCGGGCCGGCCGACCAGGGCGGCGTCCTCGTTGGCGATATTCTCGTCGGATTTGCCGGCGCGCCGGTGCGTGACACCGACGATCTTCAGGCGCAGTTGGGTGGCGATCGGGTCGGCCAGGCCGTCGAAGCGCGGGTGCTCCGCGGTGGCCAACCTGCGACCCTCGAAGTGGTCGTTGGCGAGCGGAAATAGCGCCCCAATTGCGCGTGGTCGGCCGGGTGGCCTAGCATCGGAGCAAGAGCATGACAGCAGCATTTCAGGAGACCCTCGCCGACGCGGCCAACACGCTCGCTCTGCGGATCCAGGAAACTGTCGTCCGGGTCCGCTCGCGAAATGGCAGCGGCAGCGGCATCCTCTGGCGAGACGACGGTCAGGTCATCACCAACCATCACGTCACCCCTGGCGACGAGGCCGAGATCGAGACCCACACCGGACGGCGTTTCCGCGCCCATGTCGAGGCGCGTGACCCGGCCAATGACCTCGCCGTTCTCGTTCCCGATTCTCCCGAGGAAGAGTTGCCGACGGCGACGCCGGGCGATTCGGAGCGGCTGCGCGTCGGCCAACTCGTCGTGGCGGTTGGCAACCCCTTTGGTCTCAAAGGGGTGGTGACGGTCGGGATCATCAGCCACGCCGCACCGGCGCGCGAGGGCGAGCGCGAACTCGTCCGGGCGAATATCGTCCTGCAGCCGGGCAACTCCGGTGGCCCGCTGGTCGATGCAGAGGGACGCGTCGTCGGGGTGAATGCGATGGTGATGGGGCCGGGGGTCGGGCTGGCGGTGCCAACCCAAGTCGTCAACCGACTCCTTGCTTCCTCTAGTACGCCCAAGCTCGGCATTTCCGGACGAGAGGTTGCGCTTGGTACGCTCGCTGCCCACGCCGGGATCGACGAACCCAATGCCGTCATCCTCACCGATGTGACAGCCGGCTTGCCAGCAGCCCGCGCCGGGCTGATCCCGGGTGACGTCATCGTCGGTCTCAATGGCCAGAAGGTGACCGCCGCGCGCGAAATGGCTGGTGCGCTTGCCGCCCGTCGCTCGGGCGATCCGATCTGGTTCCGGGTGTTGCGCGGCGGCAGCCTCTGCGAGGTGGTCATCCCGCCACTGGTGGCGGTGTAGGTGCCGCGGGTCGTGGTGGTGGCGGCGCAGCCGGCGATCCGGGCGGGTCTCGCGGCCTTGCTGACCGAGGCGGGGATTATCGTCGCCGAGCAGACCGCCGACCTGGCGGACTGGCAAGGTGCGCTTCCCAACGTCACCTCGATTGATGCGGTCGTCCTCGACCCGGCTGAGGGTGTCGCCGAAATCGAGGAGACCGCGGCCATGTTGCCCGATGTGCCGATCGTTGTCGTCGGGCCGGTTGGCGACGATCGCCGTCTCGTCGTTGTGCTCGATGGCCGACCCTGGGGCTACCTGCCGCGCGATGCCGACGGAGATCGTATCGCCGCGGTCGTTCTCGCCGTCGCCAGCGGACTGGTCGCCATCGACCCGGCGGTCGCCAGCCGGGTGATCGGGGCATCACTCGTCCCGATTGGCGACGTTCCGGCCGATGACCTCACCCCGCGCGAGCGCGAGGTGTTGCAACTCATCGCCCTGGGACTGCCAAACAAGACCATCGCCGGCCGGTTGTCGATCAGCGAGCATACGGTCAAGTTCCATGTCGCGGCGATCCTGAGCCGGCTCGCCGCTTCCAGCCGAACCGAGGCCGTTCGGATCGGTGCACGTCGCGGGTTGGTGGTGCTGTGAATCATGGCGGGCCGCCACGTGGGCGGCAGACGCGCAATTCGCCCGATAGCCCGCTGCCGCTTCGCCGGAAGATCGCCGAGACCGCTCGCGCCGGTCGCCATGTCCTCGGCCTCGTCTGGGATACCAATCGCCCTCTGACCGGCGCGATGGTCGGTGTCACTCTACTGCGGAGCGTCCAGCCTGCCGCCGATGTTTGGGTCAGTAAGTTGCTGATCGACGCGGTGGCCGCCGCGGTGATCAACGGCGGGTCGCCCACCCTTGTCGAAACGGTGATCTGGCTGGTGGCTGCCCAACTTGGCCTGCTGCTTGCCGGTAGCCTGCTTCGCACGCTTGGCAATATCAGCCAGCAACTCCTCCAGGACCGGGTTTCCCAACGGGTTCAACTGCAGGTCATGGAGCAGGCGGAGCGGCTTGATCTGGCCGCCTTCGAGGATTCGACGTTCTACGACCGCATCCAGCAAGCCCAGCGCGAAGCGGCTTTCCGCCCGGTTCAGATGGTCAGCGAGATGTTCGGTCTCGTCCGTACGACCATTTCTTTCCTGTCGATGGTCGGCCTTTTGCTCAGCCTTTCCTGGGCAATCGCGCTGGTTGCGCTCGTTGCTCCGATCCCGGCCTTTGTCGCCAGCACGCGCTATGGGTGGTGGGGCTTCCAACTGATGCGCCGACAATCTCCGATGCGCCGGTTGATGGGCTATCTCACCACCGTCCAGACGACCGACACCTTTCACAAGGAAGTGCAGATCTACGGACTGGGCGGCTATTTCACCGAGCGCTTCCGCCAACTGTCTCAAGACTATTACCACGAACTTCGCAGCCTGCTCGTCCGGCGCTATCTCACCGGCTTCGCCTGGGGGTCACTCTCGCTGCTGGCGACCTCGGCCACCTATCTGTACGTCGCCCTCGAGGCGGTCGCCGGGCGACTAAGCCTTGGCGACTTGACGCTCTTTACGCGTGCAGCCAGCGCCGTCCAGGACGACTTTCAGGGGATTCTCGGCGGCTTCAGTTCGCTCTACGAACATGGGCTCTACTTGTCTACTCTCTTCGAGTTGTTGGCGATGGAGCCGACGATTACCGCGCCCGAGAACCCGGTTCCCGTCCGCCGCCCATTCCAGCAGGGGATCGAGTTCCGGAACGTCTCATTCACCTACCCTGGCCGCGATGAACCAGCGCTTCGCAACGTCTCGTTTACTATCGAACCCGGCGAGACGGTCGCCGTCGTCGGCAAGAACGGCGCCGGCAAGACGACACTGCTCAAGCTGCTGGCGCGCCTCTATGACCCGCAGGAGGGTCAGATCCTGATCGATGGACATGACGTGCGCGAGTACGACCCCACCGACCTGCGCGGCGAGATCGGCGCCCTGTTCCAGGACTATGCCAGTTTTCAATTCAGCGCCCGCGAGAATATTGGGCTGGGTCGACTCGAACAACTGGAGGACCGGCCGGCTATCGTTGGAGCCGCTGGCCGTGCCGGCGCCGACCGCGTTATCGAGCGCCTGCCGGAAGGGTATGACACCACGCTCGGTAAGTGGTTCGAGGGTGGACACCAACTCTCCGGTGGCGAATGGCAGAAAGTCGCGCTCGCTCGCGCCTTCATGCGCGATGCCCAGGTCCTCGTCCTCGACGAGCCAACCGCCAGCCTCGACGCCCAGGCCGAGTTTGATCTCTTTCAGCGCATCCGCGCCCTGACCAAAGGCCGCACCGCGATTTTCATCTCCCATCGCTTCTCGACCGTCCGCACCGCCGACAAGATCCTCGTCATCGACAACGGTCACCTGGTCGAAGAAGGCGATCATCACTCCCTCCTTGCTGAGGAGGGCGTCTACGCCGACCTGTTTGAGAAGCAAGCGTCGTCCTACCGCTAGCGGCACTCCTGCCGGATCTCATTCTCCAGGTGTCGTGGCGTTTATCCACGCCGAGTGTGTTTTCCCAATCGGTCGTCGCCTCGGAAAGGCCGGGGGCGCGACCGCGTGGGCAAGTCGTTCGATCCATCCCCCGGGCGCCAATACCTTCCACAAGGGAGCCCGGAAGTCCATTTGACAAGCGGGGGCCGAAATTTTATGTTCTCGCTGCCGGCGCAAACGCCAAGGAAAGGAACCGAATGTCGACAGTTACGATCCCGCAGACCCCGCTGCCGCAAAACGAGCGCGCAATCTCGGATTTCTTGAAAGTCCTGAAGTCTTCTGAGCGTACCGACCGCAACCCGATCGTCCGCGAAGAATACAAGCAACTCGCCGAGCCATGGGCCGAGGCACACGGACGAAATCCGAGCACGCTCGAGGAGATCGACGAGGTAATGCAGGGCAGTATTGCCTATCGCTTCGACCGAGCGCTCGCGCGCTTTAGCCAAGAGTTGATGTACAACCGCGTTCACGATCTGCTGCGGGTTCGGCGCAGCGAACTCGAGGACTTCCTCGATGCACCGGTCGAGAATGCGCTTGGAACGCTCCGGCTGAACCCAAACGTCCCGATCCCGGCATACTACGAGGCGGACTATCACGTCCAACCTGGTGGGATGCACCGCGAAGAGTTGATCGGGTTCATCACGGCCGTCACCAACCGCGTTTATTTTGGCGGCGGGAACGACAACGAGGAGCAGCAGCGGCTTTCGGCCGCCGCCTGTCCGGATGGCCCGTGGGAGCGTATCCTCGACCTTGGCTGCGGCACCAAGAGCGCCTACTACTACAAGATGCGCTGGCCAGATGCCGAAGTGCACGGGCTCGATCTGTCGGCTCCGCTGCTGAAATACGCCCACAAGCGCGCCGAAGCGACTGGGTATGCAATCCATTTCAGCCAGCAAAATAGCGAGCAGACCGACTTCCCGGACAATCACTTCGACCTGATTTCGTCCTGCATTCTCTTCCACGAGATCCCGGACGAAGCCGCGTGGAACACGATCCAGGAGGCCTACCGCATCCTCAAGCCGGGCGGTTGGTTGGTCATCAACGACGCTGCGCCCTATCGTGCGCTTGATCCCTTTGGCGCGTTCTTCTCCGACTGGCAGACCGGCAACAATGTCGAGCCGTATTGGGGTCAGGCTGGACGGCGTAACTATCCCGAGTGGTTCCAGAAGGCCGGCTTCCGAAACATCTCCGACCCCGTCAGCCGTGGCGAGCCCAAAGGCCGGATTTTCCCCTGGTCCACGCTCGGACAGAAATAACGCCACCTTACGAGGCGAAGGAGTCAGCATGACCACTGAAGCACGGCCACGTCATATCCCAATGGCGCGCGAAGACCGCCCACAATATTTCGAGGACCCGGCGGTCGACCGACTGCTCCAAATGGTGCTCGAGCTATCCGCCGAACTCTGGGCCGTGAAGGACTGGCAGTTCGTCGTCAACAATCTGCTCGAGGAGCGCGGCGTCCTGACGGTCGAGGATGTCCAGACCTATCAACCAGCCGAAGCGGACCAGCAACGTCTGACGGCTGAGCGGGAGAAGTTTGTTCACCGCCTAATCAAGCACATCTCGGCAACCGTCGAGCCGATGGACTACACCTAGCCCGGCGGTTCCATACGCTCGCGGAGGCGGTGAAGAAACCGCTCCGATCTCCGGCGGAAGTCGGACTGGAGGAGGCCAAGCACCTCCTCCTCGCTTTTGCCCTCACTCACCAGAGTCTGACCTTGCCCCAACACTGCCGCTCGATCCTCGACGAGCGCACCCCGAAGGGCGCGTCGCGCCTCCGGTGGCCAGGCATCGATCGTCGATTCGGGGGGTTGGTGGACGGCGCGATTGAGCGCCTCGCGCCCCGCGGGGCGGCGCAACAACTGACCGAGGCGGGCCTCGCGGGTGCGGCGTTCGGCGATCTCCGGACGAAGCGATTCGATCAGGTCCGCGGCACTGCCGCCACCGATCCGGGCGCGCCATTCCTCGATTGCCGTGAGGTCGGCCGGTTGGACCTCTGCGCCATCGGCAAAAAGCGGCCGATGGAGTCGGCCGAGCGCCCCGGCCACGGCTGCACCGAGGCGATAGTACGCTTCGGCGAGGTCAAAATCGTCCTCGATCTGGTTCAGTCCGTCGAGGCGAGCGAGCCAGGCAGCCGAGTCCGCCGCGGGTAAGGACGGAAAGAACTCGTCGATTTTCGCTGTCAGCCAACGAAGGGCAGGCCGTCCTGGAACCCGCGTTCGCCGGGTTGAAGCACTCGGCGGGGCAACGAGCGCACCAGTTACTACCACCTCGGCCCAGGCGTCCAGTCGTGGGTGGCCGATCGCCCGGCCGATCCGCTCGCCGATCGACGGCTCCAACAACTGCCCGGCTGCCACCGTCACGTCGATCCCGATCTGACCGGCTTCGGCGTGGTCAAGCGAGAACTTGAAATCGACCGGCTGGATTACCGGTCCGATTTGGCCGGTCCCAACCACCAGGGCATCCGGGGCGCGCTTGCCCGCGGCACTGAGCTTTGGCCCGAACTGCTCGTCCAACCCGAGAGGAACCACCGCGTTTGCCTGGTACAGACCGCCCGCCGGGTTCGCCCACGGTTGTCTATCATCGAGAAGGCGCGTGCAACCAAAGCGCTCCAGGCGCTTCCGAGATGATTGCTGGCGTGACCCCAATCGCCCAAGCGGCGGATTTCGGACAGCGACCAGGGAGCCGTTTCCAGTGTGGTGAGCGAATCAGAGTACGCTCCGTCGAGCCGGCCGCCCGCCGAGCGCATGAGGTGTGCTCGTTTCTTCCCGCCGGCGCATGGCGCTAGTGTACGGGAATCCGGCAAACGCCTGGCGTACGGCGAGGGTCTGCCTCGATGGGGATCGAGGAGCGCCACCGATCCCGCGCCCACCGTTGGTCGTGGACGACTTGTCGTAGAGGGACATCCTGGGAACTGGACTGGGACTGGAGAGTGGCGACTCGTCGGGCAGCCTTGCGGCCGAGGCATGGCCGATGGCGGCGGTGACGAGGACGACGAGTTGACCCTGGCTACCAGCGGCGAGGGATCAACGTCGCAGGTGAGGAGGAACGGAACCCGAGCACCGGATAGGGACCCGGGATCACTTGTCGCTTAGCGGCCGAACCAGCCGCGGCGCTGGCCAGGCATCGACGGCAGCCGCATTTCCGGCATCTCCGGCAACTTCATCTCCGGCATCGGAGGGAGCTTCATTTCGGGCATCTGGGCGCGCAGGTCGGCCAACTGTGGCAGCTTGATATCGCTCAGGTTCGGCATCGCCACTTCACCCACCACCGGCAGGCTGATCATCCGCCGGCGGCGGCGCGCCCGTCGACGAAGGAACAACGCCAGCATCACCAAGCCGACGACCGTCGCCAACCCGAACAGGATGGGCAGGATTGGGCGTGGCGCCTCATCCTCGAAGTCGTCGAGATCCTCGAAATCGTCCGCGCCGGTCGCATCGCGCAGGCTCGGCGGCCGAAGATCGGGGATGGTGTCGGTGATCGGATAGACCTCACCGCAGTTCTTGCAAGTCAAGGTGCCTCGGACGATCTCCTGGTCGTTCTCTTCTTCCACACTGAGATCGAACTCGGCCTTGCAGGTTGGGCACGCGAGAATATCCATCAGGTCGCGCTTCATACTGTACCTCCAGGTCGGCGAGCCTATCCGAGATTGCTCAGAACCGCCTCGTCGAATTCCGCATTGGTGAACACTTGCTGGACGTCGTCGAGCTCTTCGAGACGCTCGACCAGCCGGATGAGTGAGAGCGAATCCTTCTCGTCGAGCGCCACCGGGGTCGATGGCACCATCGAGACGTCGGCGTGCGTAACCGCCAACTTAGCCGCTTCCAGATTCGTCCTGATCCCTTCGAGGCTGCCTGGCTCGGTATAGACGACGACCTCGCCAGCCTCTACTCGCGCATCATCGGCGCCTGCTTCGAGCGCCTGAAGCGCAAGCTCATCCGGGTCCGCGCCGTTCACCTCGATGGTGATGACGCCGCGGTTCTGAAACTGCCAGGCCACCGACCCGGCCTCGCCCAGGCTTCCGCCCGCTCGGGTGAAGGTGCTCCGCACCTCGGCAACCGTGCGGTTGCGGTTGTCCGTCATCGCTTGGACGAGCAGGGCTGCGCCACCGGGGCCGTAGCCCTCGTACATGATCTCATGGAGTTCGGCGCCGTCACTCGCGCCCGCCGCGCGCTTGATCGCACGGTCGATGTTGTCGGCAGGCATATTGTTCTCGCGGGCATGTTGCACCGCGAGCCGCAGGCGGAAATTCAACTCGGGGTCGGGCAACCCACTCTTGGCGGCGATCGTAATTTCGCGGGCAAGCTTGGTAAAGATGGCCCCTCGCTTCACATCGGCAGCGCCTTTCTGGCGCTTGATCTGGGCCCATTTCGAGTGGCCGGACATGAATGCAACTCCAGACCGGGACGCTGGTGATCTGGGAGAAAGTATAAGCCCGCCTCCAACCTCCGACAAGGCAAGCGGTTCTCGCGCTACCATTGGGGAAACGCAAGACAGGACATCGCATGGCACGCGAGCCCGATCGACGGCCACGCCGGCCGCTGCGCCGCAAGCATCGGCAGAGTTCACTGCCGCTTCCAAAGCCGCCGAGCGAGCCAGCCTTAGCCCCGACCTTCGCCCCGACGTCGGTCGCCGCTGAGCGCGCCAACGCCTTCGCCGAGCGCTACCCTTTCGAACTCGATGCTTTCCAGCGTAATGCCGTCGCGGCTCTCGCCGACGGCCATTCGATCCTCGTCACCGCCCCCACCGGAACCGGAAAGACGGTGATCGCCGAATACGCCGTCCAGGATGCCCTCGACGCCGGCCAACGGCTGATTTACACCACCCCGTTGCGTGCCCTCTCCGCCCAGAAGTTCCGCGACTTTGCCGCGATTTGGGGCACCGAGCGGGTCGGTATGGTCACCGGCGAAACCGCGATCAACGACCGCGCCCCGATCCTCGTGATGACCACCGAGATCCTCCGCAACCGTCTGGTCGGCGAGGGAACCTCCGACCTCGGCGACCTACGCGCCGTCGTCCTCGACGAGTTCCATTACCTCGCCGACCTCGATCGTGGCCGGGTTTGGGAAGAGGTCGTTCTGCTCATCCCCCAGTCGGTGCAACTCGTCTGCCTCTCCGCCACCATCCCCAACGTCGCCGAAGTTGCCGATTGGCTGCGCGAGGTGCACGGGCCGACGGTGGTCGTCACCCACGACGAGCGCGCGGTTCCGCTGGATGTCTACTACTTCGATGCGGGCAAGCTGACCCGGGTCGCCGATCCCGGTGGCACGATCGTCGCCCGTCCGAGGCGCAGTGGCCGCGAGCGCGAGCATCCTGATGCTGCCGCCGCCGACGTCGTGGAGCAACTTGCCGAGCGAAACTTTCTCCCCGCCATTGTCTTCGTCATGAGTCGGCGTCGCACCGAAGAGCAGTGCGACCTGACCGTCGAAGCCGGACTGGATCTGATCCGCGACGACGAGAGCCGAGCGCATGTCGAACGTGAGTTACGCGCCATTGAGGAACGAGTCGGCGGCGAAGAGTTGGCGATGGCCCAGTTGGAGCGGTTGGCCGACGCCCTGCCACGCGGTCTTGCCTTTCACCATGCCGGATTGGTGCCTGCTCTTCGTGAGTTGGTCGAGCGCTTGTTCGAGGCCGGGCGCATTGGAGTTGTCTTTGCCACCGGCACTCTCGCTCTCGGCATCAACATGCCAGCCCGCACCGTCGTCCTCGAGCAACTTTCCACCCGCGACGAACGTGGTTGGCGCCCGCTCCACAAGCGGGAGTTCCTCCAGATGGCGGGCCGGGCGGGCCGTCGTGGGATGGACCCCGTCGGCCACATCGTCGTCCAGAAACACCCGTTCGACCTTTTCGAGCATCTCGAACGTATCCTCCAGATCCCGCCCGAGCCAGTTGCCAGCGCCTTTCAGCTTGATTATTCGTCGGCGCTCTATCTCCTCGACCGCTATGGCGCGGACGGAATGATCGAGGTCTATCGTCGCTCGTTCGCCACCTTTCGCAAACTGCGCGCTGCCGAAGAAACCGCTCGCGGCGGGAAGAAGGGTGTGAGCGGCGCACCGGTCTTCCTGGTCCGGCGGCGGGCCCAGATCGAGCAAGAGATCGCCGACCACGCCCGCCGCCTCGAGTCAATGCTTGGGATGTACGGCTATTGGGATGGCCAACGCGTGACGAGCCGTGCCACGTTTCTGCGCCGCTTCTTCCACGGCAATGCGCTGCTCACCAGCGAACTGGTGATTTCGGGCGCCCTCAGCGGCATCCTGGCGACCGAACTGGCGGAAATCGCCTGCTGGGTCGAAGGCGGCGGACGGACCGGCCGGGGCCGCCGTCCATTCACCTTCCCGCCCCGACTGACCCAACTGTACCGCACCATCCTGGCTCAGAGTCGCAAGATCGAGCGGTTGGAACAGGACAACCTACTCTCGGTTTCCACGGGCCTCGGGCCACCGGCAGTGCATGGATTGGTCTGGCGCGCCGTGCGGGGTGAATCACTTGCCAAGCTGTGCGACCATTACGCATTAGACCCCGGGGACGTCTACGGGCGACTAACCGACACGGCGATGTGGCTTCGGCAACTGGAGGGCGCTCTTGTGCAGACCGGGCTTGACCCCGCGCTCGCCGACGTAGCCCGCACCGCTCGCGCCATCCTCGCCGACCGGGCCGGGTCAGTCGGGTTTACGCCGGCTGCTGAGAGCCTGCCCGCGAAAACCGAAGCGCCCGATGCGCTGCAAGACACCCCAGAACCGGACTCGCCAATCGACCGTCCCCACCATGAGGAGCAGAATGATGGCTGACCTATTGCGCCCCGATGCCGATGCGGCGCTCGCCGAATGGGGGCGTCGCGTTCGCGCCAACCGTGACCAGGTCGACCGGCTGCGCGAGGTTTCCGATGGTGCGGACTTCTATGCCCCGGTTGCTCCGTCGTTTCGTGCCGACCCTCACCGCCAGGATGACCCGGTGCTGAAGGTCCTGCGGATGATGGCGCGCCCGCACGAATGCTGGGTCGACATTGGTGCAGGCGGGGGGCGCTACGCGTTGCCGCTGGCGCTCCAGACCCGTGAAGTCATTGCCGTCGAGCCATCCAACGGCATGCTCGAGGTGCTCCGGAGCGGGATGGAGCAGTACGGCATCCGGAACATCAAGATCGTCCAGGGCCGGTTTCCAATGCTTGGTGTGGAGGGAGATGTCTCGTTCATCGCTCACGTCAGCTACGACATCGAGCAGATCGGTCCGTTCCTGGCAACGATGGAGCGGATCGCTCCACGTCGTGTCGCAGCACTGTTTGAGCGCCAGCCGACGTGGTCGGCCGATTCGCTCTGGCAGGCGATCCACGGCGAGGCGCGCGACACCCTGCCGTCGCTGCCGGAATTCCTCGTCTTGCTCATTGCCCGTGGCGTCCTGCCGGACGTGGTGATGATCGACGCTCAGGTCCAATCCTATGATTCCATCGAGCGCGCCCTTGACTTTGCCCGCCGCCAGACCTGGGTCCGCCCGGGAAGCGACAAGGACCGCGCTCTCGAACGCGCCGTCCGAGACCGCCTGATCGAGCGGGATGGACGTTTCGCCTATCGCTGGGAGCCGCTCCGGATCGGCGTGGTCAGTTGGTGACTTCTCTTCTTCGTGGTGTGACGCTTTAGACTGACGACGGCGCGGAGGCTCCTATGGCAGTCGTCGAGTTCGTGGTTCAACGTCGTACCCCCTACGCCGGCGGCCAAGCTTTTGGCGAGGTCGGCGCCTACGAGCGAGTTGATGGCATCGTCCGGTTCGCCGTCGACCCGAGCCATCCAGCCAACCAGGCTATTGTCGACCTCGGCCGAGCCGAGCGCGATCCAGATGGCCTCGTCCGTTTCGAGGCCGACTTCTGCGTGCTTCAACCGGTAAACCCGGCGCGGGCGAATGGGCTGCTTCTTTTCGACGTCCTCAATCGAGGCTCGAAAGGCGCCCACCGGATGTTCAACCGCCTCTATCCGGCCGAATCGTTACCGACGGTGCATATCCCGCCCGGCGATGGCTGGCTCTTTCGCGAGGGATGGACGCTTGCCTGGTGTGGCTGGCAGTGGGACGTCCTTCGCTCGGCAGAACTGCTCGGTCTGAGCGCCCCACAGGCGCTTGAGGATGGCGAGCCAATCCAGGGTGAGGTGATCGTCCAATTCCAGCCCAGCACCCGCGTCGCCGACCATCTCCTGTCCGATGCTCAGCACGCCCCCTATCCCGCCGCCGGTCTCGACCAACCCGATGCCTCTTTGACCACCCGCGGCTTCTTCGAGGACGACGCGGAGCCAATTGGGCGCGTCTTCTGGCGCTTTGCCCACGACGTCGACGGCCGTCCCGAGCCGGATGAGACGAGCATTTGGCTCGATGGCGGGTTCGAGGCCGGGCGGTTCTACGAACTTCGCTACCGCACTCGGATCGCGCCGGTCGTTGGGACGGGACTGCTGGCCGTGCGCGATTTCGTGTCCTACCTGCGCGGCGATCCCGGTAGCCCGGCTGCGGGAGCGATTCGCCATACCATCGGGTTTGGCCGCTCCCAGAGCGGGCGCTTCTTACGCCATTTCCTTTGGCTTGGCCTGAACCTCGACGAGCGCGGCCGCCAAGTCTTTGACGGCGTTTTCACCTTCGTTGCGGGCGCTCGTCGTGGCGAGTTCAACCACCGGTTTGGCCAACCTTCGGTCCAATACACCCGCAGCTTTGGCCATCTGATGCCCTTTGCCCACGATCCCCAGGTCGACCCGATCACCGCCGAACGCGGCGGTCTGCTCGACCGACAACGCGAACTTGGTGGTGTCCCCCGGCTGTTTGAAGTGAACACCGCCGCCGAGTACTGGCGCGGCGACTGCTCGCTCCTCCATTGTCAACTCGCCGATGGGAGCGATGTTGAACCGCCGGCGGGTGTGCGGGTCTATTGCCTCGCGGGCACTGGCCATTTTGTTGGCTCGCTGCCGCTGAACGACCTCTACGAGCGCAATGGCCAACGCGGCTGCTTTCCCTTTAACACCGTCGACTACCGCCCCTTGCTGCGCGCGGCTTTGACCAATCTCGCCCTCTGGGTCGTCGACGGGGTTGAGCCGCCGCCAAGCGTCTTCCCTCGTGCCGCCGATTCCACCCGTTCGACGGCGGCTGAGGTGATCGGTCGTTTCGGCGCGGTTCCCGGCTTGGCGCTGCCAAATCCTGCGCGGCTGCGCACGATGCGCCGGGTCGATCTCGGGCCGCAATCTGCCGACGGCATCGGTCGCTACCCGGCATCGGTGGGTGCTGCCTATCCTGCCTTTGTTTGCGCTCTCGACGAGACTCTCAACGAGCGCGGCGGGATTGCTGCGCCGGACGTGGCCGTGCCGCTTGCCAGCTACACTGGCTGGGACCCGCGTCATCCATCGGTAGGCGGGCACGGCCAGATCGTCGACATGTTTGGCGCGACGGTTCGCTTACCCTGGAGCACCAAGGAGCGCACCGAACGAGGCGACCCGCGGCCGGCTGTCCTCGCTCTCTATCGTGACCGAGCGGACTATCTTGCCCGGGTGCGCCAGGCTGCCGAGGACCTTGCTGGCGCTCGGTTCCTCCGCCGGGACGATCTGGAGTGGACGGTCGAGGATGCTGGCGCGCGCTGGGACGCCTTCGCTCAGTAGCGGATCCTGGTCGCGCGGTGCTTTGCGACGACTTTGCCGTGTTGGTTGGTGTAGGTGGTCTCCCAGATTGTGAATACCATCAGTCCGACCCGACCCGGTCGTTCGTAAAGCTCGGTCCATTTCGAGATCACCAGGATCACGTCATCCGGCCGCACCACGCCGAAGTATTCGAACTCGTCGCCGCCGTTGAGCAGCCGAGTTGTGTCCAGCGGGATCTCCGGAAACGAACCGGCTTTCAGGTTGTAGATGAAGGTTGGCGGCGCGATGATGCCGCCCCAGCGGGTTGTCCGGGCATAGTCCTCGTCGACATAGAGCGGGTTGGAATCGCCGATCGCTTCGGCGAACAACCGGATCTGACTGCGATCGACCCGATGGACGCCCGGTTCGCTGGTTACGCCGACCATTGCGCGTGCCTGGTCAGTCAGGTGAGTTTCGGTCATCGCTTTCCCTCGGATGTGTTCAGGACGAGGTGTGCGGGTCGGCTACGAGTTTTGGACGGCCCAGCCGCCACTGGGTGTAGACGAACAGCGACAGTGCCCCAATCACCACGCCAAACCACAGTGTACAGGCTCGGATGATGATTGTGGCGGCGGCGGCAACGTCGGCCGGGGTCCCGACCAGAAGCCGGGTTAGCCCAGCGAACCCGCCTTCAGCCACGCCGAGTCCGCCCGGGGTCAGGAACAGTCCGCCCGCCAGCGAAGCGACCGCCAGGATAAAGCTGGCTTGCAACAGCAACAACCAACTCGGCTCCACTCCCAACCCGACGAGCACGAGGAAGTAGGCGATACATTCGCCCGACCACGACACCACGCCGAGAGCGACGGCGAACAGGAAGGTCGGACCGCGAAACAGGACGTTGCTCCCCTCGTAGAACTCCCGGAGATGATGGACCCGCCGGCCGATCGGTCCGATCCGCTCGGCCTGGTCCATCGCCCAGGTCGCGAGCGGGCGATACTGGCTCAGCAAGAGGACCACCATCGCGAGAACGATGGTGCCGATCATCACCTCGACCCCGAGGCCGAACACCACGATCCCAGCACTGGCCAGGATGAGCAGAGCCACCCCGTCGGTCAACCGCTCGGCGATCACGATGGGTGCGGAGCGGCTGAACGACAAGCCGCTCTCCTGCTGGAGTAAGTAGCACTTCAGCCATTCGCCGACTTTGCCCGGTGTCACCGTCATGCTCAGACCGCTCAAGAAGATCAACAGGCTGTCGAGTGCCGGGACCTCGCGCGCCCCAAGCAATCGGATGTAGAAGTGCCACTTGCCGAAGCGGATCAGATAGTTGGCGAGTGTCAGTCCGACGATAGCCGGGATGAACTCGATCCGAAAACTCTTGATCGCGGCGACGGTGTTGGGAAGGTCTCCATAGATCAGCAGCGCCAGCAGCACCAGCACACCGAGCGCCACCGAAAGCAGGATCCGGCCGCGAAAGCGCCCGAGGTTCATCTTGCGCTCAATACTGGTTGAACAGCGCGCCCCACGGTCCCTGCTTGACCTGCTGGATCCGCTTGAGGCCGTGGACCCGATACCAGTACCAGTTGTGGTAGATGTTCGACGCGGCATAGCTCCAGGGGACAATCGGCGAGCGCAGGAGCATATTCTCCAACGGCTTGAGCGGGCCGTGGTAGATCAACTTCTGTCCACGGCTGGCGAAGGTCTCTTCCTTCCCCTTGAAATGCCAATTCACCTCGGCAATGTCGTCGCCGACATAGTCGATCTGGCTCGGGTCGCCGATGCCCAGTCCTCGCTCGTGGCCGTTGCGGATGAACGAGATCGAGAGCGGGTCGAAGCCCATCAGTTTTGCCGACGTTGCGTCGATCGCGATCTGATCGCGGCTCGCCAGAATCACGTTCTTGACGTGCGGAACCATACAGCGCGGTCCCGGTCCGTCCCCGGCGATGGTCCCATCCATCACCGCAAATACGCCCGGATGGATCTCATACTGGATCGCCAGCAGGTCGACGATCGCCTGATCGATCACCGAGTGTGTCCAGTGGCGTTGGAAGTTCAGTAGTCCGCCAAAGGCATTCTTGACCGCCCCGGTGATTTGGGTAAACACGTGTGTCTTGACGGTTGGGAAATGGACGATGTTCTTGCCGATCAGATAGTCCGGGATATAGATGCCGTCCGGGTAGACCTCATTGAGGACTTCCAGTTTCGACTTCGGTTCGTAGCGAATCCAGTTCACCGGCGGCTCTTCGAGGTGGACGGTCGGCACCCGGTGGAGATCGGTGACCGCCTGGTGCTTGTTCTTGATTGCGCCTTCCTTGGCGTTGACCACGACGGTGCCGTTGTGGACGCCGACCAGGCGATCGTAGCCCTGGGCTTTGAGCGACTGGATCGCGCCATCAAGTTGCCACGGTGCGGTCGAGCAACCCGGATACCAGTGTTGCCAGGAGATGTTGATCTTCAATAGCGTATCGACCGACCTGTCGAGTTCCTGGTCGACCTCGGCGAGCCGGAGCAACCGGTCGTAGTCTTCAACCACGGTCTCCGGGCTGGTGAACAGAACCGCGACCTTTGGACGTCCGGTCCGAGGGGGGCGAGTTGGCAGAATTGGCGCAGTTTGAGTCATGGACACCTCCGGGAGGGCGGGCGCGAGTATAGACCTGACGTTCCGGCACAATCTAGCGGAACCGCGCGTAACGGAAGGATAGACGACCGGCCGCTAGCCGCCGATTTGAGACATCGAGCGGTTTGGCCGGACAAATGCTGCGCCTTCGTTGATCCGATGCTTCTTCTCTTTCTGGGAGACTGCCTCGCGGATCATGGCGACGATGTCGGTTTCGGACGCGCCGGCGCGCAGGGCGCTGAGGAGGTCCCAATCGCCGGTTGAGAAGAGGCAGGTGCGAAGCTGACCGTCGGCGGTCAGACGAAGGCGGTTGCATTCGGCGCAGAATGGCTCGGTGACCGGGTTGACAAAACCGATCTCGCCCTTGCCGTCGGCAAAGCGCCAACGCCGTGAGGTCGATCCGAATTCGGCCACGACCGGCTCGAGCGGAAAGTACCGCCGGACGATCTCCAGCACTGTCGCGCCAGGCATCACCTGACCGAGATCCCACTGGCCAGCGGCATCCAGAGGCATGTACTCGAGGAACCGCACCACATAGGCCCGGCTACGCGCCAGTTCGCAGAATTCGAGGATATCGTCCTCGCTCATCCCGGGCATCGTTACGGCGTTCACCTTGACTGGCCAGAGCGTTGGATACTTCTCGACTTCGCGTAACCCTTCGAGCACGCGGTCCAACGCATCTCGGCGCGTCAACTCGGCGAAGCGCTCGCGGTTGAGCGAATCAAGCGAGACGTTGAGCCGGCGCAGCCCGGCCTCGGCCAACGGTCCAGCGAGCCGCTTGAGGAGGACGCCGTTGGTGGTGAGCGACAGATCGCCGAGACCGTCGATCGCCGCCAGCCGGCGCACGAGGTCGGGCAGGCCGGCGCGCAAGGTGGGCTCGCCGCCAGTCAACCGAACCTCGTTGATGCCCAACGAGACGAAGATCCGCGCGAAGTACTCGATCTCGTCGAAGGACATGACCCGCTCGACCGCGAGCCAGGGCAGTCCCTCTTCGGGCATGCAGTAGAGACAGCGGAAGTTACAGCGGTCGGTAACCGATACCCGCAGGCTCTCCATCTGCCGCCCAAAGCGGTCGACCAGCGGCCTCAAGTGGCTGACCGTCGTCACCATCGGAGACCCTCACAGATCAAACAGTGCACCCGTCAAATCGTGCGGTTCGTTGCACGTCCAGGCCCAAGGCTACTCCGCGCAGGCAGCCCTGTCAACTAGTGGGAACCATGCAGGAACCGTGCGAACCAGCGGCGCGTTGCGCTCATACCGGTCGTTGCCGGGAGGCCACGGTGCGGCCGACCGAGCGCCGCCACCGATGTAGCCTCGGATGGCGGCCCGGTGTCCGCAGGTGGCACGACCTGCGTCCTTTGACGGTCTCGCCCGCTGCTTTCCGACGCGCCGTCTGGGTCTACTCCTCGCCAGGGCAAATCGGGGCGTAGCGTCCAAACGGGGAGCGCCGGGCGGCTTCTCGTATACTCACAGGTGAATCCGCCGCGGGCGGACGAGGGACGACATGGATGTCATCAAGATTTCTCCGCGCGGCTACTGCTACGGCGTCGTCGACGCGATCCAGTTAGCCAAGAGGGTCGCCGCCGACCCGACTGCTCCCCGGCCTGTCTACATCCTTGGCCAGATCGTTCACAACCAGCATGTCGTCGCCGAGATGGATCGGCTTGGCATCATCTCGCTGGATGGACCCGACCGCCTTGCGCTTCTTGAACGAGTGGAGAGTGGCACCGTCATCTTCACCGCTCATGGTGTGTCGCCGCTTGTGAAAGATCGCGCGGCCGCCCGGGGCCTGAATTGCGTCGATGCGACCTGCCCGGATGTCGAGCGCACCCACGAACTGATCCGAACGCTTGTGCCTCAAGGCTACCAGATCGTGTACGTCGGCAAGCGCGGCCACCCCGAGCCGGAAGGCGCCATTGGCGAGGCGCCGGATGCCGTCCACCTCGTCGAGACGGTTGCCGACGTCGCCACGTTGGAGATCGACTCCGAAAAGCTGGCGGTCACCAACCAGACGACCCTCTCAAAGTGGGACACCCAACAGGTTATCGATGCGGTCCGAGCCCGCTATCCACACGCCGAGGTCCACAACGAGATCTGTCTGGCCACGCAGCAGCGCCAGGAAGCCGCGGTGTTTTTCTCCCAGCAGGCTGACCTGGTGCTGGTCGTCGGCGACAAGAAGTCGAACAACACCAACCGACTGGTCGAGGTGGTCCAGAAACTTGGCCGGAAGCCAGCCTACCGGATCGACACGGTCGACGACATCCGACCGGAGTGGCTGGAAGGCGTCGCTCGGATCGGCGTCACCGCCGGTTCGTCGACGCCCAGCGAGTTGACACGCGCCGTCATTCGTTTCCTCGAATCACGCCAGATTGAGGTCAACGCCGCTCGTTGATCGGCTACCATCGCCGACGGCTATGCCGTCTGTCGCCAATCGTCGTTCGTTCGCCGATGTCCTGCGGGTCGGCGTTGCCTTCCTGACGGTTGCCGTCCTCCAATATTTCCTCTCTTCAGCGGCGACCGCGGCGGTGGTTGGCTCACGCGAACTTGCTTCGGCACTTCACCTTGCCGAAATTGTGGTGATGTTTGGGGCGGCCGCCGTGGTTGTCGTCAGCCGTGGGGTGATCGACGGACGGTCCTTTCAACGGGTGGCCTGGGTGTCACCTGGGTGTTCACGATCGTCTTTCTGCTCAAGCTACTCGACCTCATCCTTGGCCTCGACCGGACCCGCCAGCCGGATGGCGGCCGACTGCTCGTCGATGCGGCGATGCTCTGGGTGAACAACGTCCTGATCTTCGCGATCTGGTACTGGATGCTCGATAGCGGTGGACCGGAAGGCCGGCAGCACCCCGACGAGACCCAGCCAGTTGATTTTCTGTTTCCGCAAGAAGTGACCGAGGTCGCCGGCTACCGCGATTGGACGCCCAACTATTTCGACTACGCCTACATCGCGTTCTGCGTCAATACCACGCTCGGCCCGTCGGACACCATCGCGCTCTCTCGGCGCACCAAGTTGCTGCTGATGGTGCAGGCGCTCGCGTCGATTGTGATCCTCTCGGTGGTCGCCGCTCGGGCGATCGGCGCAATCGGCATTTAGCCCGTGTATGCTCTCACGGCGAGGAGACAAACATGCAAGATCGCTTCGATCGGCTCTCCCCGGCAGCGCGTCAGGCCCTCGAACAGGCGCAGGCGCTCGCCGATCGTCATGGGGCGGCAGCGGTTGGAACCGACCATCTGTTGCTCGGCGTGATTCGGCTCGGCGATCCAACGATCTCTTTGGTCCTTGCCGAACTCGGCGCAAGCGCCGACTCGGTCGAAGAGGCGATCGTCGTTGCTCAGCAGCCGGCGTCTTCTTCGCCGAACGCGCCGTTTCGGACGGTGCTCCAGTCTGGACCACAGATCGCCGACGACGACAGCGCCACCGGTCTGCCGGACATGGCACTCACCCCACGACTACGCCGGATCTTTCGCTCGTCGCGCGCCTCCAATCGCCTCAAGCAGGCTTTTGCCTTTGCCGAGGATGACGCACGCGCTCGCGGTTTGGGCGAGATCGGACCCGAGCATCTGCTGGTAGCCGCGATCCGTGATCCCGCCGGCGCGGCGGCGCGGATCGTCCGGCCTTTGGGCGTTGACTATGAGGGTGTTCGGAGGGTGCTGCGCACCGGCCCGGCTGAACGGCCGCCCACCCGGTCCGAACCCGCTCGCACCGATACCGTGCGGGCCACCCGCAAGAGTACGCCGCCCGTCTTCGGTCCAGCGCCAGTCGAGGCCGGATTGAGCCTGCCTGCCGATCTCCTCGTCGAACTCCAAGCACTCGCCAACCGTCGCAGTACCACCGTCGAGCAGATCGTCATCCAGTTCGTCAAATTGGGCTTGCTCGCCCTCGCCGTCCAAGACAAGCCCGACGGCGCGGTGCTTCTGCGCGAGGGTGCTCGCGAGCGTCAGATCGTCCTGATCTAGACCGAAGGGGACGATTCTCCTCAGCTTGGTGGGAGGCTCCAAGCGATAGGCGAGGCATGGCCGGCTGGTATATACTGCCGGGCGGCGTGCCAACGCCAGCCACCGGGAGGACGATTGCCGCAGCACGCAATCATCATGGGGGCCGGTCCAGCCGGGCTCGCCGCCGCTCACGTCCTCACCGCCAACGGGGTTGCTCCAGTCGTCTATGAACGATCGCCCTGGGTGGGCGGTCTCTCTCGCACGGTCGAGCGTCAGGGCTTTCGCTTCGACATCGGCGGGCATCGGTGGTTCACCAAGAAGGACGAAACCCACCAGTTCTTCGTCGACGTCGTCGGCGACGAGTTGGTCACCGTCGACCGGGTCAGCCGTATCTTTTTTGATGGCAAGTACTTTTTCTACCCGCTCAAGATCGGCAACGCTCTGACCGGCATGGGCCTCGCGCGCAGCGCCCGGGCGCTCGCTGATGCGCTCGCCATCAAGCTGCGGCCACTGCCCATCGAGGGCGAGCCGACGATGGAACAGGCCTACGTCAACCAGTTTGGCCGAACCCTGTATGAGCAGTTCTTCAAGGCCTATTCCGAGAAAGTCTGGGGAATGGGCTGCGATCGGGTGTCGGGCGATTGGGTCTCCCAGCGTAGCAAGGGGCTATCGCTCACCGCTGCCATTCGCGACGCCTTCTCGCGCTCGCGCGGGGAAATCGAAAGCCTCGTTGATCGCTTCGTCTACCCGCGCCTGGGGATCGGCCGCTTCTCCGAGCGGATGGCCGACGACGTGACCGCCGGCGGTGGCAAGATCGCTCTTGATAGCCGGGTCGTACGGATCCATCATGAAGGAAACCGGGTCACCGCGATCACCGTCCGCACGGCGGCCGGAGACGAGCGTGTCGAGGGCGACGCATTCATCTCCTCCGTTCCGATCACCCAACTGGTCCAGGCGTTCCGGCCGAGCGCTCCGGCTGAGGTGATCGCCGCCGCCGACGCGCTTCGTTTCCGGGAGTTGATCACCGTCAACCTGATGCTCAAGCGCGAGCAAGTCACTCCCGACACCTGGCTTTACATCCACGACCCAGACATCTCGTTCGCCCGGATCCACGAGCCGAAGAATTGGAGCGCGGCGATGGCTCCCGAGGGCGCCACCTCGCTGGTGTGTGAGCTCTTCTGCGACCGGGACGACGAGTTCTGGAACGCTCCCGACGACTCGTTGGTCGAACTTGCCGTCAAAGAGTTTCAGAGGCTGGGCTTCTTCACGCCGAACGAGGTGATTGACGGCTTCGTCATTCGGGCGGTGCGGGCGTATCCGACCTACACCCTCGGCTATCAGCGGAATCTCGACACCCTGAAGGTCTATCTACGAGGCTTCGAGAACCTCCAGATCATCGGCCGGTACGGAACCTTCCGCTACAACAACAGCGACCATTCGGTCGAAACCGGAATTCTGGCCGCCCGCAATCTGCTCGGCGAGCGCCACGACCTCGACCTGGTCAACAGCGACCAGGAGTACCACGAGGAGCGCCGTCGGGTCGCGGTCGCCTAGAACGTCTCGTACAGGTACGGGAGAGCCGGCGGGAACATCCGGCGCATCGCCTCCTGCATCCCGTCGGATGGCGATCCCCAGCCCCGCGCCCGAAACAGAGCCGGGTCTTGACCACACCAGACCAGCCCGCTGAGCCCCTCGATCGTCAGCGGCTCGTCCGCTTCCGCGTCGTGCTCGATCCGCAGTCGCCCATCCGAGCCGGTAAAGCGCCAGCCACCCTCGTTCCACGGCGCAAGAGGATCGACGATCCGGGCGCGAAACTGTCCCGGACCGGCTCCGATCCCATCCAGCCCGTCCACCGACACCACTCGGAACATCGCATCCCGCGAGCCGAACTGTTCCCAACGACTGCGCACCTGCAACTCGACGTCTGCCAACCAGGTCTCTGGGAGTTCCCCAGGCCCGAGCACGATCGTTGCCTCTTTCGCCTGATCGGCGAGCAACGCCAGCGAGCGCCAGAGCAGCAGACGCCCTTCCGCCGACCGCGCCAGAAACGTTGAGGCGGTGATCGATCCCTGCCAGCGGTCCAGCCGCCAGCCCATCAGTCCCACCGTTTCACCGCCGGAGCGGGCAAAGGTCAGCCACGCTCCCGGACGCAGCAAGTGGCCCGGGGGGCGGACGGCCATCCCGTGCGCAGAACGCTGCAACGTCGCGAGGAACGCCACTCGCTCCTCTTGACCGTCGGCCCACTCCACCAACTCCGCATCGCCGTCGAGCGGCGCTCTCAGGAGAGGAGCGAGGTCCAGCGGTGAGAACGTCACCACCCGCGGCTTCGGGCCGAGCGCCCAACCCAGCCGTTGGTAGAACGACTCGCGGAATGGATAGAGCGCCGAGACGCTCTGGCCGGCGTCGCGCATCGTCCTGAGCATCCGTTCGACGAGCGCCCGGCCAAGGCCGCGCCGGCGAACGTTGGGGTGGACCGCCACACCGGCCGGTCCGCCCATCGATACGATTGCCCCGCGCACGTTCTGGCTGAAGGGGACGATCGCACCGGACACCCGCGGCACGCCATCGACGAACCCAACGAGATTGACATTTTGGTCGGCCAACGCCAGTTGGCGCCGCTGGTCCTGCTGGTCTTGGCGCGAGGGAGGTGTCGCCGGGTAGGCGATTGCTTCAAGCCGCAGCGAGGTCTCCAGCAACTCCTCGCCCTGAACCTTGCGAAATTCGACCTCGCTCATCCTTCCGGTTTGAAGTAGAGCGGGTAGCGCGGACCGGGGACGAAACCCTCGGCCCGGATACGGGTCGGATGCACCACGATGCCGAAGCGTTCACGCTCGATCGTCGCGTCGTCGCTGTCGAGATAGACCCGGTTTGGCGGGTCGCTCGGCTTGCGCGGTGCGATGACCGTCCGGTCGTAGAACGGCATCGCCTTCATCGTCGCGGCATCCAGCAGGAGTTCTGCCCGTCCGGTCACTACCACATGGCGGTAGGGTTGGTCGATCCCCTCGTCCTGGGCGTCGTAGCGATAGAAGTCGACCGTAATCGTCGGGTCACGCTGCAGTTCTTCCTGTTTATGGGTCGGTTTGCGGCTGATGATGTAGAGCTTCGCCCCGTCGCTCCAGACGCCCATCAGCCGAAGCCGCGGCTCGCCGTCCAGCCCCTTGGTTATCACGATCGCCGGTACCCGGTATGCCTTGATGTAGTCGATCACCCGCTCGCGCACCGCGGCTCGCTCGGCGTCGCCAATCCCCACCGTTGGAAGCACCTTCGCCATCGTCCCCTCCGTCGCGCTGTCTGAAAGAGCGTGTTCGGTAAAATCGAACTCCGTGGTGGAATGCTTCCCCACCCCGACAGGGCTGAGCCCCCGGCGCCTGGCTCATCGGTTCCCGGACGACCTGGCTAACCGGCCAGCAAGGGAACGATTGCCGTCTGGACCTCGCCCGTCACCTCGACGGCGTTGTGGTGCAGCAGGACGTTCACCTCGCTGCGGATGCCGACCTCCGGAAGATAGATTCCCGGCTCAACCGAGAAGCAGGTGCGCGGCAGCAGTAGCCGCTCGTCGTGTGTCTCGAAATCGTCGAGGTTCGCCCCGTCGCCATGCACCTCCTGGCCGATGTTGTGGCCGGTGCGGTGGACGAAGGCGTCGCCATAACCGGAACGTGTCAGGTAGTCACGGGCAATCGTGTCCAACTCGCATCCCTGAAGTCGTTTCCCCTCGCGCGTCGCCGCCCGAAGGTGATCAAGCACCGCATCGCGGGCGCCGGCGACGATCCCGAACAACGCCGCCGGCCGTTCCGGCGTTGTCTCGCCAGCGTAGGCCATCCAGGTGAAATCGGCGTAGATCGATCCCGGCTCGTCCAACTTCGCCCAGAAGTCGATCAGCAGGAGCGATCCCGGCCCGATTGGTGTCTGTCGGTCCGCGGCTGGCGAAAAGTGGGGATCCGATGCATGGCCGTCGGTGGCAACCTCCGGAGGATGGTCGGCGATCATCTTGTGCTCGCGAATCCACTCCAACATCTGCCGCTGCAGGCGCCAGTCGGTCAGCGGTGTTCCGGAGCGCAGCGCCTCCCGAACTGCCGAGAAGGCTCGATTCTTCACCGCCATCAACCGCCGAGCCGCCTCGCGATGCTGGTCGATCTGACGGTCGTCGAGGCAGGCCACCGCCTGTTGTACGAGGTCGGCCGAACTAACTACTTCGACCCCGAAGGAGCGGATGAGTTCGACCGTCCCGGCGTCGAGGAACGAGATCGCCGCGTTCTGGCCGCGTGGAGAATACTCCGTTGCCACTCGCGTCTGGCCAGCTAGCATCATCGCCAGCCCGGCCTCGCGCTCCTGCCAGGTCCGGTAGACGGTTTTGTCGCCCGGCAGGGCGTCGAGCGAACCCGGCTCGACGGCGCTTACCAGCTTCGACGGCGTCCCCTGGCGGGGAACGAAGTAATACCAGCGTCGGGTGGCAACACGCCCCTCGTCCAGCCCCAGCGCCCGATAGGCGATCCGGTTGGACCGACGAAAATCACACAACAGCCAACCCGAGCAGCCGCTTTCCCTGAGGATCGACTGAACGTTCTCAAGGTCCATGGGGCTAGGATAGCACGCTAGTGGCGCAGGAACTCCAGCACGGTCTGAACGAACCGCTCGGGGTCGTCGACCTGGGGGTAGTGGCCGGCGTTTTCGAACAGCGCGAGTTTGGCATCCGGGATCGCCCGCAAGAATCGCTGCTGATCCGGGGTCACGACATCGCGCTCGCCGACCAGAAGGAGGGTCGACGCCCGGACTGAGAACGCCCGTCCGAGTGTGTCATGGGTGTAGACCGCTTGGCCGGCCTGGCCAATCGATGCCCGGCTGCGTCGGCGTGACTGCTCGACCCGGTCGGCCAACGATGCGGTTGGAGCCGTGAACATCCCGGCCAGAGACTCGACGGTCGTCGTTGGCGCGTCGGCCGCCGCCGCCCAGCGCGCCGCCGAGTTGCGGATCGCCTCCGCTCGAAATCGGCCATCCCAGCCGGGACAGCCAACCAGCACCAACCGCCGCACTTTCTCCGGGTAGGTTGCCGCGATTTCCAATGCTGTCATCGCCCCGAGCGAGTTGCCGACGAGGTTTACGGGTCCCAAGGCCAGTGCATCGATTGCCTCGGCGATCCCGTCGGCGAGATCCAGCACGGTCAACTCCCCCGCCCGCGCCGGGGATTCGCCGTGGCCAGGAAAATCGATGGCGATCACCTCGGTGACCGCCTCCAGGCCCGGCCGAACGTCGTCGTACGAGGTCGTCGCCATCCCCATGCCGTGCAGCAGGACGATCGGGCCGAGGTCGCTGGGCGCGCCGCCCCGCAAGTAGAACAAGTCGCCGAGCCGGGTCTGGATCGTAGACATCGTCACCCCCCTCGGAGTCACTCTAGCAAAACTCGGCGGCATTTGACCGTTGCAGGCCGCCTGCCTATAATGCAGCAGGCGAGCGGGCGGTCCAGTCCGGGCGGGATTGGACCAGTCCGCCGACGATCGCCGAACCGACTGACAGCCTCGACGCGGGGACCCGACGCGCCTCTCGCTCGCTCGGGGAGCGGGCTACGCTCCAGGACGTCACGACCGCCGGCGCGGTCGCGCTCGCCGTCGCATGCTTCGGGTTCCCCTTCGCGGTTGCTTCCGGCTCTGCAAAGCGAGGGAGAGGCATGGCTGAGGACCCGACCATCGGCACCGACGATCTCGAAGGCGAGGCGACCGAGCGGTTTCGCGAGATGGGCCGCAAAGGCGGGCGCGCTCTGGCAGCCAAGAAAGGCCCTGAGTTCTACGTCGAGATCGGGCGCAAGGGCGGTAATACCGTCAAGTCCCGGCACGGCGCGGACCATTACCTCCGGATCGGCCACAAGGGCGGCACCGCCGTCAAGGACAAGTACGGCCCGGACTATTACAGCGCCATCGGCAAGAAGCGCTGGGAGGGCCGCACCAAGAAGTCCGACCCCGCCGAGTAGGCTGCTTGATCGTCATCGATCCCCCGCTCGTTCTCGGATGGGCGGGGGATCGCGCGATCTTCGGCGGTCCTCGCAATTCGTTGACCCTGCGTCGCCGTGCCGCCTAGACTCCTGGCGTGGCGACACTTGAACACCCGCACCTCCGCCGGCACAGCGATCGCGTCGCCTGGCTGGTGGTCTGGGTGGCCTTCGGGCTCTTCTGCTTTCTTTGTGTGGGCTCGGTGCTCAGTTTGCGCTGGTATCAAGCCAGCGCGACCCAGCCGTACGATGCCCATCTTGGTACGGTCATCGGTGGCACGATCACCCGTCAGTCGGCCGGGAACCCGAGTTGGGTCGTGGTTACCGACGACGCGCTCTTGCGAGAAAACGACCGTATCCAGACCGACCGTGTTGGGCGAGCGTTGGTCACGCTGTTTGACGGAAGTACCGTCCTGATCCTTCCCGAATCGGAAATTCAGCTCAGCCGCCTTCAGGTTTCCGTTTTTGCGCCGAAAACCAACTATGTCAGTGTCCGCGTGAATCGCGGCAAGGCGGTGATCGCGGTTGCTCGCCCGGCAGAGGGCCGGACCGAGTTCGTCGTCCAGATACCTCAGGGGCGGGCGGTGCTGCTCGAAGGAAGCTATTCGGTGGTGGTAGGCGATCCGGTCAGCGAGATCAAAGTGCGCGAGCGCGGTCAGGCCTTCGTTACCGCCGGCGGCCGCACCGTAGACCTGCGCGAGAGATCCCTGGTTGAGGTCGACCGGACACCGTCGGATCCGCGACCTGCCGCAACCGAACTGATCCGCAACGGCACGTTCGCCGATGGCTTTGCCGAGTGGCAGCGCGAGCCGGATCAGAACTTCTGCCAAGAGAACACCCCGGCTCCGGCGCTGGTTCAACTTGCCAACGATCCATCCGGCCAGAGCGCGGTTCGATTCGTTCGTACTGGGAGCCGAGCCACTGCCTGCGAAGTGCTCCTTCATCAGGAGATCAATCGTGACGTGAGCGAGTTCTGGACCTTACGCCTCTCGGTGGAAGTGAATGTTCTCGCCCAGAGCCTGGGTGGCGGCGGAACCCTTGGCTCGGAGTACCCGATGATGGTCCGGCTCCGCTATCGGTCGGCCGAAGGGCTCGAAGATCTCGTCGTGCGCGGTTTCTACATCGAAAACCCGGCGCGCAGCCGGGTGGACTATGGCGTGCCGGTGCGCCAGGGCACCTGGGAGTTGATGCCCTACGACCAGGATTTGATGACGCGCCTGCCGACGCCACGCCAGATCCTCTACGTCGAGGTCGTCGCTGGTGGCCACGATTACGAGAGCCTCATCCGGCGAGTTTCGCTCGTCGGCGAATAGTGGTCCATTTTCGCCGGACCCTGTGATAGGCTGGCGGCGATCGGTCGGAATGCGACAGACCGGCAGTTTGGAACCTTCGATGGACGACCGTCCGCGGTTTGCCAGACCAGAGGACAGCAGCGTTCGGGACCTCACCCTCGCGATCGAGCGCGGGCTGTTTGTCGCTCGATTGATCGTTCCGGCGCTCGTTGCCGTCGCCGTCGTCCTCTTCCGGGACAATCTGACCACCTGGCCGTTGGTGCTGGTCCTGTTGGCCGTCGTCGAAGTCTACAACCTCGCTATCGTCCGCCCGACGATGGAGCGTCATCCGCGCTTCTCGCACACGACCGGCATCTTGCTCGACACCGTGGTTTTGATGGTCTGCGCGTTTCTCACCGTCCCGGCGCTGGCTGGTGCTGGCGTCACCGCTGATTTCTGGCTGGTCTTTCTGCTGTTCATCACCGGCGCAGCCTTCCATTTTGGTCCGATCGGCGTGGCGCTCTACATCGCGTTCTTGTCGGCCTTCTTCGCCTGGGTTTCGCTCGTCTACTTCCCACCAGAAAGCGTGACCGTTCAGAACCTTCCGGTGCGGCTGGTGTTCTTTTTTGCGATCGGCGGGCTGGTCTGGTGGCTCACCTACGAGCTTAACCGCCGGCGGATCTCCCTTGAGACGGCCAATCGCTCGCTCGAACGGCAGAACCTCGACACCATCGTGATGTTGGCGACCGTCGTCGAGGCCCGCGACTCGTACACCGGCGCCCATCTTCAGCGGATCCGCTACTACAGTGAGGCGATCGCTCGGCAACTGGGCTACGACGGGCTCGATCTGGCCGCACTTGGCGAGGCGAGTATCACGCACGACGTTGGCAAGGCCTACACCCCTGACGCGGTTCTGAAGAAGCCGGGCCGGCTGACGCCCGAGGAACGGCGAATTATCGAGCAGCATGCCCCCGATGGCGAGCGAATTCTTGGCGGTCGGCCAGCCTTCCGCATCCACCGCGAGATCGCACGCCATCATCATGAAAAGTGGAACGGCGCAGGCTACCCAGACGGTCTGGCCGGAACGACGATCCCTCTGTCGGCGCGTATCGTTGCCGTCGCCGACGTCTATGACGCGCTGACCTCGCGTCGACCATACAAGGATGCTTGGGAGTCATCGCGTGCCGCGGCTGAGATTTTCCGGCTGGCTGGTGAACATTTCGACCCCGAGGTTGTGCTGGCGTTTCGTGCCTGCTACCAGAGTGGCGAACTTGACGACATCCGGGTACGGCACCTCGACCCGATCCCGTTTGCCAGCCCCGTGCCGGTGCCAAGCCACGCCGATATCCCATCGCCGGTGGGAGAGCGTGCCCCGGGGTGAGGTCTCGCGGCCCCTACCGCACTTTCGAGCAGAAATAGCAGAGGCCGCTCGTCTTGGTCCAATGAGTTGGCTCACAGGCGATTCGCCCGCAGCGAACGCACTGTTGGAGGCTCGTGTACGGTCGGTTTGCGCCCCGTTCTCGGCAGACGTCGCAACTTCGGGCCTCAGCGCTCATCCTACGGCTCCCGGCGCGCAACTTTGCGCCGGAGTGTGCGGCGGCGCTCCGTCCGTCGTCAACCCGGTTTCTGGGTCATTGGCTTATCCGCCTTCACCAGCATGTTTCGGCCGACCCTCGTCAGCCGCTCCACGTCCACCAGGCCAAGCTCACCAAGCCGTTGCTCGAGCCGGAGATCGAGATATTGCAGCATGAATGGCTCGTTGGTGTCGACCATGGCCGCCCGCTTCTCCAGTTCGCCCGGTTCCTCGGCCGGTGGCCAGTCGGCAAAGGCGACCCGCCCGCCTGGCCGGGTCAGCCGGATCATCTCCTCGACACAGGCAAGCCCGGCGTAGGTCGGTACCTCGTGCAGGCAATAGTTCTCGAAGACGAAGTCAAACGACCCATCCTCCCAACAACTCAGGTCGGCGAAGTCCCGGTGATAGAAGTGGACGTTTGTTACTCCCTCTCGTTCGGCAGAGCGCCGCGCCCAGCGCAGCATCGGCGCTGAAAGGTCGACGCCAATGATCTCCGCCTCGGGGAACATCTTGCCGATGATGATGGCCGCCTCACCGATAGCACAGCCCGCGTCGAGGATACGCTTCGGCTTGAGCGGCGTGATCAACTTGCCGAAGTAGTAGCGCAGCACATCCTCGCGGTCGAAATAAAACCCCCAACGGGCGGTCTTGTAGTAGAACTCGCCCATTCCCGGGTGGAGCCAGCCTGGGTCAGGCATCCCGTGAACCGGCTTCAAGAAGTAATACGGCGGATAGTCGGCTGGCTCGGTCACACCCGGAGGCAATAAGTCCGATCCATCGAACGGCCCGTCCATTTTCTCAAGTCGCGACCACCAGAGGGTGAGCGCCGGCGCTACCAACGGCGCGAAGGTCTTCGCCGCCCAGAGGAAGATCGGCGCTGGCGGCTTGTAGGCTGGTGGGGCGGGCGCGACGTCCATGGCGTTGGGATCGACAAGCGTACCGGTCACACGAACCTCCCTGGCGAACCCCTTGTCAGGTCCACGGGAGTTAGTATAGTCACGCCCATTGTTCAGCGGTAGCGTTGATAGAACGCGCCTTTCGTTGTCCCACGCTCGTCCGGTTCGCGGACCTTCTCGGTAGGATGGCGTGGCCGCGGATGTGCCGGGACGGAGAAGAGGATGACGGTCTCATCGCGTCTGGTCGACCGATAGATGGGGTCGGCGACCATTCGAGAAGCGCGTGACCTTGAGATTTCCGCCGAAGGCGAGATCTTCGTCGCCTGATGGGCCCGCGATCGGATCGTCGTCTCTGGGCTGGGGGGCTGCTTTCGGGGCGAGTTTGGCCTATCCGCCGACGAAGGGCAGTTGTTCGATCGCGCACGGCCTTTGAGTTATCAAGGGCAGCATCGAGGCTGTCGGCGGGCGGAGCGGCAACGCCCAGGTCTTCTCGCGCGCTGGCGACTATCGGTTGGAGCGTACCTCGGAGAACATCGTCGAGCCGAATGCCGTCGCCGTCGGTCGGGACGAAATGCTGTTTCTGGCGGATTCGTGTCAAGAGGCGTTGGTGGCGGTCGACTGGCCGAGCGGTATCACCCATGCCGCGGATGGCAATGGTTGGATCGCGGGGCAACGATCGGGAGCAGCCTTCTGCTTCTCTTCGGCCGGTGACCTGAATGCTCTGGACATTGCTGTCCTGCTGCACGCCAAAATCGTCAGTGCACTATCCTCGTCGTGTTGGGCAAAGAGGGAAACGATGATCGAACGACCAGAAGTGGGGATGTGGGCCGGTGTCTCCAGCCTTGGGGCGATCGCTGACGACGGTCGATATCTCGACGAACTCGGCTTCCGAAGTATCTGGACCGGCGAACAGCAGGAGTCGATGATCGCGGCCGGGCTTCTCAGCGCGGTCGTTCGGCGTGCCGATATCGGAACCGCCATTACGCAGATTACCCGGCCGCCCGCGTTGATGGCGCTCGGTGCTACCACGATGCAGGTGCTGACCGACAACCGATTTCGGCTGGGGTTGGGCCTGGGTGGTGTCGGCGTTGAGCGTTGGATGGGCATCCCATTGGCGCGGCGCTCCCAACGCTTCGTCGAGTACGTGCGAGCACTGCGGGCCTGCCTCGCCGCCAGTCGTGGAGCGCCGGTCTCCTTCGAAGGCGAGTTCTATCAGGTTCGTGGCTACGGCGCGATGGTCGAGCATACCGCTCCGCCACCTCCGATCTGGGTCGCCGCGTCCGGCCCGATGATGCTCAAGGCGGCCGGAGCGGTCGGCGATGGCGTCCTGTTGATCAACCTTTTTCCGCCGTCCTACTTTCGCGATCACGCCCGGGCGCTGGTCGAACGTGGCGCACGCGAGGCCGGGCGCGATCCCGCTGAGGTTAAGGTCGGTTTCACCCGCTACGCCGCCGTCGACCCTGATCGATCCACCGCCCGCGAGCGGATGCGAGCGACGATTGCCCGTTCGGCCTTGTCCGATTATCACCAACGTGTGCTGGGTCTCGCTGGCTTCGGCGAGGAGGCCGCCGGGATCAAGGCCGCTGCCGAGCGCGGGGATGCCGCTGCTGGTCGCGCTGCCGTCTCCGACGACCTGATCGATGCCGTCGCTATCGTCGGCACGTCGGACGATATCCGACGGCAGATCGCGGCCTACGGCGACTATGGCGATATGATCCTGCTCCATACCGCAAACGCCGGCCTGTCTCCCGCCGAGGGAGACGCCCATAATCGGCGCCTTGCCGAGGCAGTCGCCGGCTAAGACCGCCCTCCAGCAAGCGCCCTTCTGCAGAATGCGTGCAAGACCCGGCGTCGCCTCCCTTTCTGTTCGAGTCGAGATGCGGTCGCTCGGCGTTCTCAGGGCGAGCCTTTCAAATGGGTCTTTTCCGGCAACGACGGCGAGGTCGCCATGCGGCTCCGGACCGGGCGTTCAACACAAAGGTGGCGCCACCAAGATGGGCGATCGAGCGCGACGGAGATCTCGCCGATCAGCAGGGCTACCGGGTCGATGCGTCGCGCCGGTTCACCAACGCCGCCGCCGCACCAATCGCCACCAGCAACAGGCTGAGCGCGGCGAGTGACCATTTCAGAACCTGCATGCTGCTGGTGATCTGGGCGATCGCATCCAGGCGCGCCGGGTAGACCAGCAGCATCGCGATGATCCCGACGTTCTCCGCATAGTCCGCTGCCATCGCAAGAAACGGAACCACAATCAATCGTTGAAGAGGGCTCGTCGGCGGGAAGCCCTTGGAAAAGAGCCAGGCCAGCAAGGTGCTCAAGAAGAGCGCGTAGACGATTGGCCAGACGACGTCCATCGTCAGTTCGATGATCAAGGCGAAGGTCCGCCCATCTGGTCCGAGTGCGTCAATCAGCTGAAAGGCGAACTCCGGCGAGAATCCGAAGTTCAGGTCGAGTGGTTGGCCGCCACCCGAGTACGCGGCGAACCGAGCGCCTGCCCACGGCAGGATCATCAAACCGAAGACCGCCACCATTGCCAGCAGGACCAGAACTTGCCGCCCGCTGGAGCGCCGCCGAATCCAGCCGATCATCGTACCCCCGCGCCCGCCGGACCTCCGAGCGTTGTCAGCCAGGCGAGCGCTCAAGTTCTTCGACGAACCGCCGCGCGATTTCCGGCCAGTCGTAGCGTTTGGCAAGCCGTTGACCTTCGGCCGCCATCTGCTGTCGGCGATTCGGTGAGCCTAACAGGCCGACGATCGCCTCGGCGAGCGCCTCGATATTTCCGGCAGGGACCATCAGTCCTGCGGTTCCTTCTGCCAAGACCTCGAGGGTTGCTCCGCTGGCGACTGCGACGATCGGCAATCCCGCTGCCAACGCTGGCAGCAACGCCGCCGCGGATGGCGGGGCGACGATTGGATAGCAAAAGAGGTCCGCTCCGAGAAACCGCGCCCGAAGGCGCTCCCCCTGCTCGTCTCCCACCAGATGAACCGCATCGCTCCCGGCGGACTGCTCCGTCACAGGCCGGTGCTCGCGAGGTTCACTCCTCGCCCCGAAGACAAGCAACCGCGCCTTCGGCACGTTCTGGCGGACCAACTGCGACAACCGCTCGAGATCGCCAAGGCCGTCGACCGTCGGGCTGGCGCAGAGAATCGTTGGATTGTCTCCTGTCGGCGGCGGTCCGTGCCAGGCCCCGACGTCGATCCCCGGCGGCACCACCCTGGCACGGGCGGCCCGAATCCCCCACCGGCGGACGAGGTCGTCGCGGAGGAACACACTGGCGAACACGACGCCATCGGCTCGCCGTACGTTGCTCAACTCAAGCCGGCGGAGCAACGCCCCAACGGCGCCAGTCGAGGACGCGTCAGATTGGCGGTCAACGAGGACGACATACGGCTTCGTCCGCCGTCGACGGGCAAAGGCGAAACCGTCGAACCCCCGGCCAACCACCACGTCGGCCCTGGTCGCCTCGAGCATCCGCCCGGCTGCAAGGTTGAACAGGAGCCTCTGGCCAAGGCCCGCCGGTCGTCCCCGCGGCCGGACGATTACGGCGTGGTGGCCAATCGCTGCGAGACCGCCGCGTAGCCCCTCCCCGGACGGGTCGCCCCCCGGACGAGATTCGACGAAGGCGATCCGCATCGTGAGCGGCTGCTAGAACTCTAGCCCGGGTTGGGCGCGAATCCCCGCATCGAAGGCATGTTTCACCTTCGTCATGTCGGTCACGACGTCGGCAAACTCGGTCAGCGCATCCGGCGCATAGCGGCCGGTGATGATCAGGTGCAGCATCGGGGGTTTGTGCTCGCGCAGCCAGCCGATCGTCTCGTCTACGTCGATCCAGCCGTACTTCAGCGGATAAGTGAATTCGTCCAAAATGATCAGGTCATGCTCGCCGGCGGCAATCGTCGTCTTTGCCGCTTCCCAGGCGTGGCGCGCCTTTTCGGCGCTCTCGTCGAGGTCGTGGGAAGTCCAGGTAAACCCGTCGCCCATCCGGTGCCACTCGATCCCGAGCTTCTTTGCCGCGCGGACCTCGCCCCAGTTCCCGTTCTCGTTCTTGAGGAACTGGTAGACGCAGACGCGCATTCCGCGGCCCCAGGCACGAAACAACACGCCGAGGGCTGCCGTCGTCTTGCCTTTACCCTGGCCGGTGTTGACCACAACCAGCCCCTTCTTGATCAGTGTCTGTCGCGCCGCCTTGCGCTTCGCCTGCGCGTCGGTTGTCGTCGCGTCTCCCAATGTCATACGCTTTCCTCCCGCCTCGGAACGATAGCGCACCACTTCGGTATTCCGCGCGTGGAGGCGCACCATGACCTTCTATCTTGGTGTCAAGGCGTTCCATATCATGTTGCTGGCAGCTTGGGTCGGGATGGATTCCGCTCAGTTCATCAGCTCGTTTTTCGCCAAGAATCCCAAGCTTCATCCCCAGACGCGCTGGATGGCCACCCGGATCGCCAACATCACGGGGATGGGACCGCGGACGAGCTTTCCGCTGATCCTCGCCAGCGGCCTGTTGCTTGCCTATGTCGGCGGCTTCGGTTTCTCCGCCGTACCGCTCTGGCTGATCGTCGTGGCGGAAGTTGCTGCCATCGCCTGGGTCTGGGGCCTCTGGGAGCAGTTCTTCGTCCTAGAAGGGAAGCTTGTCGGCCGGAAGCCCGGCTGGAAGGTCTTCTTCGACCGGGAGTTTCGCACCTTCGACCGGGTCGTTCGCTTCATCATCGGGGCGGTGATGGTGGTGATTTCGTTCACCAGCATGTTCGGCCGCGGGCCGGTTGATGTGTTCTGGGTGGATTGGAAGGTGCTGCTCTTTGGCGTTGTCCTGCTCTCAAGCACCGTTACCCGGATCGTCTCGCTCGACTACCCGGTTGCCTTGTCTGAGATCGCCCGCGAGGGGTCAACCCCCGAGCGCGAGGCGCGTATCAACCGCGCCCTTCGCCACGCCTATCCGCTGGTATTGATGGATTGGACGATCGCCATGATCATGGTCGTCATTGCGGTTGTCCGTCCGTAAGAAGCGGAAAGTGGATGAGCCGCCCGACCGGTGGTCTCCTCACGCGGCGCGGCCACCGCGTGCCTGCCGGCGCGGTACCCCCGGCAGGGATCGAACCTGCGCACAAGGTTTAGGAAACCTCCGCTCTATCCACTGAGCTACGGGGGCAAACCGGCGCGAGCATCCTCGCGCCGGCATCGGGGAGTATATCCTCCGCCCCGGCAGGGTAGGCGGCTTACAGGTCCTTCTGAACCTCGTTGATGTGCCTGCAGGTCCTCCGAGCCCTGAACCCTTCGCAGGTACACCGCGCCACCCCGTTGGTCACGGTGACGGTATGCACCACGTCGGGGCGCGATGAACTTGTAAAGGTGAATTCCTTTGAGGCTGGTGAGTCCGAGGATGGTTCGGCGTGCTCTTGCGTCATAGGAAACCTCCGCTGTATCCACTGAACGGCGGGGCAACCCGGCGCGAGCATCCTCGCACCGGTACCCCATTCTATATCGCCCGACCCTGCCAGTTAGGCGGCCGACAGCTTGTTGACAACCTCCCGGACGTGCTTACAGTTCGCCCGGTATTGGAACCCTTCGCAGGTACAGCGCGCCACGCCACGCACCACGCTGACGGTATGCACCTCGCCGGGGCGGGACGAACTCGGGAAGGTGAACTCCTCCTGAGCCGGCGCGAGCGAGGACAGACCACGACGCTGCTGCATGAGTAGGGCCAGCACGTCGCTCAAGACCCCCACCGAATCCCGGCCAGAAGGCGGCGCGTAGACTGGCGCCGGCCGCTGGGGCCGCTGGGGCCGCTCGCCGCTGGCTGCCGCGTTGAGCACCTCCTCCAGCACTGAGGCGCTTTCGGCGGCGTGGGCCTCGAGCACGCCAATGTCCCTCGCCTTTTGCTCCAGCACGACCGCGATGAAGTCGTCGAGCGTGCCGGTTGCGCACAGGTAGGTCGCGAACACCGGCCGGGTCTGGCCGATCCGGTAGATCCGGTCTTCGGCCTGCCAGTGGTTGCCCGGCACCCAGTCAAGATCGTTGAATAGCACATGGGTCGCGGCGGTCAGAGTGATCCCCACCCCGGCGGCGATCAGGTTGCCGATCAGGACGCGCACCTTCGGGTCGGTCTGCAGCGCGTCGACCGCCGCCTGGCGCTCCGTCATCGACGTGGCGCCGGTGAGCACCACCGCCTCGTCGCCAAATGCCGCCTTGAGCTTCTCCACGACCGCGCTGAAGTTGGTAAAGACCACGACCTTCTCGTCACCCTCGAGCCGTTCGCGCACCAGCTCGATCGTCGCTGGCGCCTTGGCGACGGCCAGGGCATGGCGAGCCTGGTTGAGCTTCCCGAGAAACGCCGTCCAGGTCTGGCCGGAGGTGGCCGGGTTGGCCTGGTAGAACGCCAACGCCCGCGCCTCGAGCTGGCCGACCTTGGCGCTCGAGACCGCGATCTCATGCCAGGTGCGGACCTTGGGCGGCAGGTCGAGCGCCTCGTCTTTGGTGCGCCGCAACAGCACCCCGCCGATCATCCCGGCAAGTTCGTCGAGGTTCGAGGCGCCGCGGCTATCCAGCCCGAAGCCGTTGTCGTAGGCGTCGCAGTAGCGCTTGGCATAGGTGAAGAAGTTGCTGCCGAGCGGATGCTGCACCGCCCGCAGCAGGTTGAACAGATCGCGCGGCCGGTTCGCCATCGGCGTTCCGGTCAACAAGTAGACGACTTCCGGCTCTGATGCCGGCTCGTCGCCGCGCCCGACGCCCAGCAGCCGCAGCACCCGGGTCGTTCGCTGGCTGTCGTTCTTGATCGCGTGTGCCTCGTCGATCACGATCCCCGCCCAGGGCCGGGCCAAGAGACGGTTCTCGACCTTCGCCAGAAGGTCATAATTGACGACCGTCCAGCGATGGTCGTCTTCCCACTTGCTGCCGGAGATCACCGCCACCGACGCGTCCGGCTCGATCTGGCCGATCTCGCGCCGCCAGGTCAGCTTGACGCTGGCCGGGCAGATGATCAGAAACGGACCGGCCGGTGCGGCTTCGCGCAGCGCGATGATCGCCTGGCGAGTCTTGCCCAGACCCATGTCGTCGGCGAGGATGGCACGTCGGCGCGAAAGGAGGAAGGCGATGCCGCTGCGTTGGTGGCTGTACAGGTTGGGATAGACCTCGGCGAGTTGATTGGCGGCTTCCAGAAGAGCATCGGTGGATGGGGGGATGGCGACAGATTCGGAGTTGATGGCGGAGCCCCTTTCCTGGCTTTAACCCAGGCGACACAGCCGTCTGAACCCCTGCGACCCTTCGTTCCCGATTGGGCCTATCTCCTCGGTTGAGGAAGGCACCTTGGCGGTCGCCGCCAGGTTGCCGGACGCGGCTGCGTCGCTCTGGATAGTGTTGTGAGTACGTCAACATCTTCGCTTTCCCGGCAAGGATGCCGGGCGCCCGGGGAACGTCACCTCCTTGGTCTAGAATATTTGTTCCAATTGTATCTCAGTTCCGCCGGGCCAGGCAAGGGCTCGAGCGTTCGTCTGCGTTCGCTTGCGGGCAGGAAAAGGCCCTGGTCAACGGACCGGGGGCCAGGAAAGGCCGTTTGACTGTGCCGGGACTGCGCCGAGTTGCCGCTTGGAACGTTCCGCTCGGTAGCTCGGCGCTCGAGTTGCCGGCACGCCTTTGTCCCATCACCGCGATGTCAGGATGAACGTTCATCGGCCTGCCTCGCACGGTTGTGGTTTCGCCACTTCAGCGAGGTCATGACAACGGGCGCCTCGTGCTTGTCAGCGCCCATCCTTCCGAAGTCCTACAACGATTCCAGACCCAGTGTGAAGCCCCGGTGAAACGACTGCGCTCTGCTGGGAGCCTCTCATGTGGGTTTGGTTCGGCGGATCGGTGAAACTCCAGGGTGTCCGCCGCGCTAGAGTGAGCACGGCCCCGACGGAGAGATCGATGATTTTCAAGTTCCAATCCCTGCAGCGGCGCGGGCTTCTGCGCGCTCTCGCCGCCCTCCCCTTCACATCACTCGCCGCGGCCTGCGGCATCGGCGGGAAGTCCAGCAGCCCAACTGGCCCGGCAGCCCCCGCCGCGCCGGCCGCTGGCGCACCGCTCGCCCCGACGCCGGCCTGCGCCGAGCCAGACGATCTCACCCCTTCCCAGACCGAAGGACCGTACTTCACGCCGAACTCGCCGCTGCGCGTTTCCTTGATCGAGAACGGGGTCAGCGGAACACGGTTGCTCCTGACCGGCCAAGTGCTTACCACCAACTGTCTGCCGGTCGCCCGCGCCCTCGTCGATTTCTGGCAGTGCGACGGCCAGGGCCAGTACGACAACCGCGGCTACCGGCTGCGCGGCCATCAGTTCACCACCGCCGACGGACGCTACTCGCTCGAAACGATAGTCCCGGGCGTCTATCCCGGCCGCACCCGCCACATTCACGTCAAGGTGCAAGCGCCAAACCGCCCGGTCTTGACCACCCAGCTCTATTTTCCGAACGAGCCAGCCAACCAGCGTGATGGCATCTTCAACCCGGTGCTGGTGATGGCCTATACGGATCGGCCCGACGGCAAGGGCGGCGAGTTCGACTTCGTCTTGCGAGCCTAGCGCCGGGTTCGAACGACCGTCTCGCCGGTCCTCCGATCAGCGCTCAAGCCTGCCGTGCTGGAACGCCGCCGGGATCGTCAACGTCGTCGTCCGTTTGTCCGGCGGGGACGGGATCGCAAAGGCCGTCTCTGGCTCTGCGCCCACATCGACGGCTGGATTCTCACGCGGAGCCGGTTTGGCGGCGTTCGGCGCGGGTTCCGCCATTGCGGCAAGCGACGTGGCCGTCACGTCGATGTCGATCGCATAGACGCTGTCGGCATAGGCATCGACCTCGATCTGGTAGAAGCCCGACATCTGAGCGACAACGCTGCCCTCATCGACCGCTTGCCCGCTGGCGTTGCGGATCAGGACCCGCCGGCCGCGTGGGTCGAACACGTACAGGTCGACGTCGCCGCTCTCGGGCGCTAGCCGGACGTTCAAGGTCCCACCAGTCTGAATGAAGCGGCGGAACACCCGCACCTGCCCGGCCAGCAGGCTGTCGGTTGGTGGTAGGTAGTCGATCCGGGCGATCGCCGGTCGCGCCGAGACATTACCCACCCCGTCGCCGAGGAAGGCCTGAATGACGCGCGCTCCGCCTCCGCCGGTCAAGGTGAATGGCAGTGTCGGGCTATAGGCCAGCCAAGGCGTCGTCTGGACCGGGATCCAGGCGCCGCTCTCCGGGCTGAGCGCCCGCTCGATCAGCAGCACCCAGGCCACGCCCGACCCGCCGGACGGGTCGTAGCCGGCGACCGTCAGCGAAATTACCGCGCTTGCCGTTTCGGGCGCGCCGCCCGCCGCTTGCAGGCTGGTCACCACGGGCGCCGCCACGTCTCCCCCGCCGCCGAGGATCGTGAACGTCCGGGTCGCCCGGTTGTTCGCTACCGACGTCTCCGGCACCGTTCCATCGGGGTCCAGCACTGCCGTCACCGAGATCGGGCCGGTCGCCGGACCAAGCTGCCAGGGTATCGAGACCCAGCCGAAGCGCGACCGCGCATCGACGCTCACCGTCGCGTCGCCAATCGAAACGCCGGTCTCCGTGTCGCCGCGATAGAAGCGAACCGGCAACAGGATGGTCGGGCCGGTTCCCCGGCGACGGAAGTTCACCCCGAGTTCGATCTCGGTGTTGGCGTATGGCCGCAAAGGGATCGTCCAAAGGTCGGTTGGTTCGATTGAAAAGTCGTCGCTGACCGGGTCGACTGCCAGATAGGCGTTGCTCACCACCGTTTCGGCGGCGCCGGTATTGAGCAGAACGAGATCGTACGCCCCGGCGTCGAGGTAAGCCGGCACGCTGGCCAGCAGCCGCAACCCGCCGAAGGCACGCACCCCTGCCAGCGGCACGACCGCGCCGGTCTTGGCATGGCGCAGACTGGCAGCGATCCCGGCCCACAACTGCTGACCTTCGATCACCACGTCGATCGGCTCGCTCGTCAGTCCGGTCGTTGGCCGCATGCGGGTGAAGACTGGCGAGGCCGGCGCACGGGTCGGCGTTGGGGGCAGCGGTGTCCGCGTCTGGGTCGCGGTGGCGGGCGGCGAGGTTGGCGATGGCGTCGCCGATGCGGCCGGCGTCAGCGTGGTGGTCGGGGTGGCGGTACGTGTTGCCGTGCTCTGCGGCGTCGGCGTGCTGCCGTCCCCCGCCAGGAACCGTATCGCTGCATCGAGTTGGATCAGCCCGTGACCGTAATAGTCGTCGCGGCCACCGGTACCCAGATCGAGCGGCGTCCCTTCGATCGCCGAACGCACCAGGGCGGGCGTGCCATATTGCGGCAGGCCGGCCAGCACCGCGGCTAACCCCGCGACGTGCGGTGTCGCCATCGACGTGCCGCTGAGCGACAGATAGCCGCCCGGCGCGCAGAGGTCGCAACTTCCGGTCGGGACGGTCGAGTAGACGCCGACGCCCGGAGCGGCGATGTCGACGAACCCGCCGTAGGTCGAGAACGAAGCGCGGGCATTGTTCGAGTCGGTCGCGGCGACCGCCACCACGTTGGCGTACGCCCCCGGATAGTTCGGGACGGAATTACCGCCGTTTCCGGCCGCGGCGACGACCAGCGCCCCGCGGTTGGTCGCGTAGTTCACCGCCGTCTCGAGGGTGACCGAGGGACTACTGCTGCCGAGGCTCAGGTTGATCACCTTGGCGCCGTGGTCGGCGGCCCAGGTAACACCGGCGGCGACATCGCTGGTGTAGCCCGACCCACCGGAATCGAGCACTTTCACCGGCATGATCCGGGCGCCCCAACTGACGCCGGCGACGCCGACGCCGTTGTTTGAAATCCCGGCGGCGATACCGGCGACGTGCGTACCGTGGCCCTGGTCGTCCTGGGCGGTTGGGTCGTTGTTGACGAAGTCATAGCCATCGACGATCTTCGCCGTGAGGTCCGGGTGGTTGAGGTCGACGCCGGTATCGACGACGGCGACGATCACCGCTTCGTCGCCGGTGCTGTAGGCCCAGCCGAAGGGGGCGCGGATCTTCTGCAAGCCATACTGTTGGCCGGGATAGGCCGGGTCGTTTGGGGTGACCTGGCCGCCGGGGGTATTGGTGGGAACCGGCGAGCCAGGGGTGCGGGTCGGTGTGGCGGTGCGGGTCGGCGTGCTGGTCGAGGCGCTGGCGATGGTCAGAAGGATTTCGTAGCTTCCGGCGGTCAGGAGGAAGTAGCTGAGCGCCGCCACCCGGTAGCGGCCGGTCGCCGGGAGCGTGACGTTCCGAATGAGCGCGTTCAGGTCGCCACCCGAGTCGTCGTCCCAGGCGATCCGGAGATCGCCGGGGTCGTAGAGCCGCAGATAGGGATCGAGATTGCCCGACTGTCGGGTCATCCGGATGGTGACCACCTGACCGGCGACGCCGTCGAAGCCGTAATTGTCGATGTCCTCGGTTGGGCTGATCGCGCCGGTGGCGGCGATGCCGCTGGTCAGGGTCCGGCCATCGTCCGGGTCGGCGAGCGCCTGCGCCGGGCCGTCTCCGTTTGATGGCCAGTCCAAGAGACCGACCCGATAGTCCGGCTCAGCAAATTCGATCTCGGGCAACGCCTGGAGTTGGGCGAGCGTGGCCGGCAACCGCGCTGGATCGACGGTGACGACCGTCGCGCCGATCTGAGGAACTTCACGCTGAACCGTCAGACCCATTGACTGGAGCCGTGCGCCGCCGGGAGAGCCTGGCTTGAAGCGGACGATCAGCCGGTCGGTGGGA
>JAXLWW010000011.1:0-135102 GCA_046328265.1 Dehalococcoidia bacterium | reverse complement strand
TCGGACGTGCCAAGAGGATGGCGGAGGGCGCTGCTGGGCGGTGAGGGTGATCCGAAGATGCTGCGCTCTGCGCATGCCACGCCGGGCCTACTCAAAAACGATCACCGAGCGGGTGACTTCGCGCCGGGTTAGGGCTTCGAAGGCGCTATTGATATCCGCGAGGGGCAGGCGGCGAGTGACCATCTCGTCGAGCTTCAGCCGGCCCTGTCGGTAGAGATCGAGATAGCGCGGGACGTCTACTCGGAAGCGGTTGGAACCCATGCCGCTGCCCTGCAGCTTACGTTCGGTGAGAAGCAGGCTGCCCGGGATCGACACCGATTGGCCGATCGGGATCATGCCGATGATGGTTGCCACGCCGCCCCGGCCGGTGGACAGAAACGCCTGTTCGGCGGTGCTCGTCAGGCCGATTGCCTCGAAGGCATAGTCCACACCGCCATCGGCGATCCGCCGAATCTCCTCGACCGGATCGCCCTCGGACGCATCGACCAGGTCGGTTGCGCCGAACTGGCGGGCGATCTCGAGCTTTGGTTCGCCAATATCCACCGCGATGATCCGACGGGCGCCAGCGAGACGAGCGCCCTGGATAGCAGCGAGCCCCACTCCGCCCGCACCGAACACCGCGACGGTGCTGCCCGGTTCGACCTTCGCGGTATAGAACACCGCGCCAAGTCCGGTGATGACCCCACAGCCAACGAGGGCAGCGAGATCCAGGGGAATGCCGTCGTCGATCTTGACGAGGGCGTTCTCGTGGACCAGCATCTTCTCGGCGTAGGCTGAGAGGTTGGACACCTGGCCGATCGGTTGTCCGTCCGGAAACCTGAGGCGGGGCGGCTCGCCCGGAGCGCGGCGTGGCGCCTGGCTACAGCGATACGGGTGACCGGTCAAACACTGCTCACAGCTTCCGCAGAAGACCGAGAGGCAGCCGACCACGTGATCACCCGGCTTGACGTAGCTGACTTGGCTGCCGACTTCCTCGACGATTCCGGCTGGCTCGTGGCCGAGGATGCCGGGGATCGGCGCGGGATACTTCCCCTCGTAGAAGTGCAGATCGCTGTGGCAAACGCCGGTCGCCACCGTTCGGACGACGACCTCGCGCGGCTGAGGACGGTCGATCTCGACGTCCTCGATGGTCAGAGGCTGGTTTACTCCACGAAAGACGGCAGCCTTCACCGTTCGGGCCTCAATACCTGACTCGCTGGGAGAAAGAATTCGGCGCCGCAGGGTGGACCGCTCACCTTCGTTCGAAGCTCCCGCCCGATTTGCCCCATCGTAGCCTCGTGCTTCCCTTGATTCAAGCACGGCCGGAGATTGGTCGTTCCAGCCGTTGAGCCGCTGATATACTCCCGCTCACGACCATCCCGGGGGCGGAGTGCGAAAATTCGTCCTGCTGTCGTACGACTTGCTCGCGACGGCCTTCCTGTTCTTGCTGGCGGTCATCTTCTTCCAGCGGACAATCTTCAACGGCGACCTGTTCGTCGAGCGCGACACGCGCGTCTTCTACTTTCCCCTCCAAGCCTGGTTTGCCGGACGGCTCAAACTGTTCGAGTTGCCGCTCTGGTCGCCGGACATCTTCGGCGGGTTTCCGGTCTTCGCCGACGGCGAAACCGGGATGTTCTATCCACCGGTCTTTCTGCTGTCGTTCTTCCTGCCGGCCAGCCAGGCCTTTATCTGGAACGTCGTTCTCCACTTCTTCTTCGCCGGCGTGTTCACCTATTGCTTTTGCCGGGCGCTTGGCCTGACCCGGCTGGCGAGCGTGCTGGGTGGCGTCACCTTCATGTTTTCCGGCTTTCTGGTGGCCCAGATCCATCATCAGAACCTGATGGACTCGGCGGTCTGGCTACCGTTGATCCTCTGTTTCGTCGAGCGGGCGGCGCGTTCTTCGGGTGGGACGCGCCAGATGAACCTCGCCTTCGCGGGAGCCGCCTTTGGCTTCCAGGCGCTCGCCGTCCACGTCCAGATTCCGCTGATGAGCGCTCTGGTGATCGCGGTCTATTCCACCTTTCGCTGGCTGCTCTGCCCGATCGGCGGGTCGCCGCCGCGGCTGCTGGTTCGCCACAGCGATTGGCAGCAAGGCTGGCTACGCCGATTGACGCTCGAAGAGTTCGACCGGCTCTGGGCGGCAGCGCGGGTGGTTGTCGGCCGGATCTTCCTCTGGGGCTGGAGCGGGTTGGTCATCGGTGGTGTTGGGGCTGGACTGGCGGCTGTCCAACTGCTTCCGCTCTATGAACTCGGGACCTTCTCGCGACGGGCCGGCGGCGTCGATTATGCCTTCGCCACCCTTCATCCGCAGACACCGCTGAACCTGGTGACGCTGCTGTTCCCCTATTTCTTCCGCGGTCCGGAGGCGTACAACTGGGGGTTGTGGTCACCGTGGGAGACGCGTCTCTACATGGGGATCGTGCCGTTGGTGCTGGCGATTGTCGGACTGATTGCCTGCCGCAACCGCTTTGTCTATTTCTTCGGAGCGCTCGGCCTGGTGGCGCTCTGGATCGGGATGGCATCAAACGCGCCCTTCTTCAACCTCCATGAACTGTTGTTCCAGGTTCCCGGCTTCAACCAGATGCGCGCGCCGGGGCGCTACGCGCTGGTCTTTTCGCTGGCGGTGGCGGTGCTGGCAGCCCACGGCTTTTCCTTCCTCGAAACCCATCTCCGGAGCGGCTGGAGCTTCCGGCCGGGCGGGCCGGGCGCCATTTTCTCTCGCGAGCCGTTGCCGACGGGGCCGTGGCGCGTGCCGCTTTATGCCGCCTTGGTATTCGTCTTTCTTGCGGCGGTCGAACTGCTCTTGCGGCTGGAAGATTTGGCTGCCCAGGTTGCCGCTCGCTCGCCCGAGGTGACCAAGTGGGTCGAAACCTATCTGGCCGCCCCGCGGATGCGCCGGCTGCCCGATGAGGCGCTGACCGCCGATCGCGTCTGGGCCGGGCTGGCGGGTGCACTCGACTTCAATGGGTTCTGGATGTCCTATTCGCTGGTACTGCTTTTTCTGGCGGTGGTGATCCTCTTTTTCTGGCTTGGCTTGCGGCCACTGCGGCGTGGTTGGCAGGTCGCGCTGCTGCTGTTGGTCGTGGTGGATCTGGTCTTCATCGGCTGGCAGTTTCATCCGACCGCACCCGTGCGGTCGCTCGAGGCCGCTCCCGGGCCGGTACGCTTCCTCGAGAGCCGCCAAGCCTCCGCTCCCGGGCGAATTTTCAGCCGCCCCGGCGCAACCACCGCGCCCAACACGCTCGCCGCCTTCTCCTTGCCGGAGCTCGGCGGCTACAGCTCGCTCGGCTTCACCCGCCACGAGGAGTACACCGGCGCACTCCAGGTTGGCTATCCACACCTGCTGGACGCCTTCAACGTCCGCTACGTCGTCGCGTCCAACCGCTTTATCCCGATGCCGTCCTACGAGGCAACACCCTTCGACCCGGCCCGGCCGTTGGTTTCGTCGACCTCGACCTCAAATGGGTCGGCGGCGATCGCCTTCCAGATGGACGGCGTCACCAGCACCGATCTACGCGTCGTTTCGCTGCTACGCAATTCCTACGACATCGCCCAGGGCACGCCCGTGATCGAGGCACGCCTAACCGACGACCGGGGAGCGGTCCAGACAATCCGCCTGCTGGCGGGTGTTCATACGTCCGAAAACGCCTTCGACCGGCCGGATGTTCGTCCGCTGATGAAGCACAACAAGGCCGAGGTTGCCTTCGAGTTCAAGAACCCGGCCGGCGGGATCGAGGGCCTCGCCTACTATGCCAACCTGTCGCTGGGACGCCGCGCCCGGGTCACCCGCGTCGAACTGCGCAACATCAGTCCGAAGGGTGACCTGCAGATCATCGGCGCATCGCTCGTCGACGCGCCCACTGGAGCGCTCCGCCACCTGACCGCCGACCGCGCCGAGCGCTGGCGGCGCGTCTACGAGGATGCCGACGTCGTTATCCTCGAAAACCTCCAAGTGCTGCCACGTGCCTATCTCGTCCCGAACGCGATCGTCCGAACGACTGGCAAGTCAAACATTGACACGATGAACTTCCTCGCCGAGAACGCCTTCGACCCGCGCCGCGAGGTCCTCTTCGAGCCCGGCGATTCGCCGCCGAATCTGCCAACGACACCGCGCGCCGTACTTCCCTCCGAGGTGCGCTGGGAACAATCGACCGATCACGTCATTCGTCTGGCCATCTCAACCCCCGAGGAGCAGTACCTTGTGCTCGCCGACAGCTATTACCCCGGCTGGACGGCGACCATCGACGGTATCCCCGCCTCGATCTATCGAGCGAACTACCTGATGCGCGCGGTCGCGGTGCCGCCCGGCCAGCATATCCTCGAGTTTCGCTTCGAGCCGGCATCGTTCTGGACCGGATTTCGGATTACCCTCGGCACCGCCGGCGGGCTGATCACGATCTGGGCGTTCTGGCGGCTTGGCCTGCTGGCGCGGTTGATCGCTCAGCTCGCCCGCGCCTGGCACCGCCGAGGCGGCCACTGGCGCACCCTGCCGATACCCTCGCTGCGGCCCGGTCCGCGTCCCACGCCACCGTGGCCGGCGCCGGCGACCTTCCAAACCAAGCAGGGTTGAGCAATCCAGACTCTGCCTTTACGAGCAAGCCAAAGGTGAGCCTGGCAAACGCACGTCCGGAGCGCTCGACGGTCAACGTCCGCGGACGCAGCGCTCAGCCGCTCGGAGTGCCGACCGCGGTGAACGGCATAAACTGCCCCCCAGCACCGGGCGGTGACGGGCTGCCGGTCGTCACCTGAGCCTCCGAGCCAAAGACGGTCCCAAATTCGTTGGTCGCCCGCACCCGATAGAAGTAGGTTGTTCCGGATAGGAGCCCGACCGCCGTCGCCGAGACACTCTGGGCGCTGAAGCCGCTTATGCTCACCGGCGCGGTGAGGTGGGTGTACACCCCACTGACCGTGCCGTACTCGAAGACGACACTGGTGCTGCTGTCGCCTGGCGACACCGTCGCGCTGAAGGTCGCCGTCGCGCTGGTCGCGCTGGCTGGGCCGGTGGTGGCGGCTGGCGCGGTGACCACGCCAAGCGTGACGTCATTGCCATCGCCATCGGCGTAGCGGACGCGCACGCTGACCCCGCCCACCGACAGCAGGCTGCCCTCAGGCAACCCGGCAAATGTGCCGACCACCGGGGCTGCTCCGTCGTTGCGGACAATCGTCAGGTGGGGGCCGGCAGTTGCCGAGGGCGTGACGGTCACGCTCAAAGTGGCGTTGCCCAACACCACCGGCCCGCTCAAGACGACCTGGTCGAACTGGCCGGTCTGACTACCAACGATCTCGATCCGGAGTGTTGCGCCCGGAACCAACCCAAGGCTGCCGGCGACGGTAAGCGTGCCGGGGCTTGCGCCGGGGGAGAGTGTCCCGCCGCTGCCGACGGTGAGTGCGCCGTTGACCGTGCCGCTGCCTCCCAGCACCGCGCCGCTGCCAAGCTGGACGCCGGACGGGGCGGCGAGCGCGAAGCTGGTGACCGCAAGCGGCCCGGTCAGCTGGATCGAGGTGGTGCTGGTGGCGACGAGCATTCCGGCGGTGACCGCGCCGAGGGTGAGTTGGCCACTGGTCGAGTTGGTCTTGCCCGCGCCGTCTCGTAGCTCGGCGATCACGGTGTTCGCGGTCAGCGCTGCACCGGCGGTCGAGAGTTGAGCCGCGCCGGGGTCGCGCTGGGTGTCGACGACCCCGCCCGAAAGGCGGTCGTTGGCGACGAGATGGACCGTCCCGTCGCTGACGTCGATGGGAGCGGAAACCACGACCGAGCGGCCGGCAGCCAGTCGTAAGCCGGCTGCTGAGGTGGCGGAAATGACACTGGCGCTAGTCAGATCGTTGCTCGCCTGGAGGGTGACATTCGTTCCCTCGCTGAGACCGTGGGCAATCCCGGTGACCGGCAGGGTGTTGGATGCGCCGTTGAAGCGGCGATACTCGACGGTGTAGGGGTTCGACAGCAGTTGGACGAGCCGACCTCGTCCGCCGATAAACCCAGCGAACACGCTGCCGGCGCCGGGGATTTCGACCACGGTGGTGGGGTTCTCGAACGTTTCGAGGCCGAGGACGCTGTTGGTCGCGGTGATCGGGCCAAAACCGGTAAAGCTCTGCCCGGTTGTGCCGCTCGCCCAGGTAACCGCTCCAGCATTGACGATCGGACCGTTGTCCCAGGCGGAACTGAGGAAGACGACGTCCCCGCTCGCGAGGGCAAGCTTTGGGAGCGTCTGGCCAATGAAGTCGTTGGGATTGGAGCCGTGGATCGAGGTAGCGAAAGTGATGACGCCGGTGGTTCCCGTCGTACCGTTGCCCACCAATGCCGCACCAAACCCGCCGTTCCAGCGAACGTTGGTCACGAGATAGTTCCCGTTGGCGAGCGCGGTCACCTCGTTCAGCCCGACGCGCTGGTTAACGGCGATGCCGACGAGGCTGTTGGTGACGGTGACCTGGCCGGTGATCCCGGTCGTCCCATTCAGCCAGGTCACCGCGCCGGAGTTGGTCAAGCCGCCGTTATCCCAGTCCGCGCTCTGAACGACGGCGTTGCCATTGCTGAGCGCGACGACGAGGTTGCCGGCCACCCGGTCGTCGGCCTGGCTGCCGACGAGACTGTTGGCCACGGAAACCGGGCCGGTGATCCCGGTGGCGCCATTGCCCCAGGTCGCCGCGCCGACGTTGGCGACGCCGTCCCGGTCCCAGAGCGAGCTTTCGACGACGTAGTTGCCATTTGCGAGCGCCGTCGCGCCGACGTTGGCGACGAAATCGTTTGCGGTGCTGCCCACGAGGCTGTTGGCGGCCGAGACCGCTCCGGTGATCCCAGTTGCCCCGTTGCCCCACGTCGCCGCACCGGCATCGATCGCTCCGGGTGCGTTCCAACCGCTGCTCAGGACCACGTAGTTGCCATTGGTAAGCGGAACGACGCCGGCCGAGCTCACCGCGTCCCCGATAGCCGACCCGACGAGGCTGTTGGCCACGGAAACCGGGCCGGTGATCCCGGTGGCGCCGTTGCCCCACGTCGCCGCGCCGACGATGGCGGTTGCGGCCTTGTTCCAGGATTGACTTCGCACGACATAGTTGCCGTTGGCGAGCGCCACCACGCCACCCGAGCCGACCCGATCCTGATCCAGACTGCCGACAAGGCTGTTGGCGGCCGAGACGGAACCGGTGATGCCGGTGGCGCCATTGCCCCAGGTCGCCGCACCGACGGCAGCGCCACCGACATGCCACGATTGGCTCGCAACAACGTAGTTGCCATTGGTCAGGGCAGTCACGCCCTGCTGGGAGACCAGATCGTTGGCCGTGAAGCCCACGAGGCTGTTGGCGGTCGAGACCGCTCCGGTGATGCCGGTGGCTCCGTTGCCCCAGGTCGCCGCACCGACGGCGCCCATCGGCCCGCGCGCCCACGATGGGCTTTGAACGACGTAGTTGCCGTTGGTCAACGTCGTGATGCCGTTCTCACCGACCTTATCGCCATTCTGGCTGCCGACGAGGCTGTTGGCCGCGGAAACCGGGCCGGTGATGCCGGTGGCCCCGTTGCCCCAGGTCGCCGCACCGACCATGGCGATTGCGGCGTTGTTCCACAATGGACTGGTGACCACGAAGTTGCCGTTGGCGAGCGCCGCCACGCCACCGGAGCCAACCCGATCTTGGTTCTGGCTGCCGACGAGGCTGTTGGCCGCCGACACCGCCCCGACGACGCCGGTGGTCCCGTTGCCCCAGGTCGCCGCCCCGGCATCCACGGTTGCGCCACGGTCCCAGAACGGACTGGTGACGACGTAGGTTCCATTCGTCAAGGCGGCGACCCTTTCGCCAACTCTGTCGTTGGGGGCGCTGCCGGTCAGGATGGCGATCGTCGCGCCGGTCTGACCGTCGATCAGGTAGACCGCCCCGGCATCAGTGGCGACGAGATCCGAGCGCGGCAGCCCAACCGCCAGATTCCCGCCCTGGAGCGCGACAAGATTCATGCTGAGGAAATCGCTCAGAACGTTGCCGGCGAGGATCGTGGCGAAGGGCAACGTCCCGCCGCTGTCCGCCGCGGTCAGGTTCTTCGGGTCCAGCAGCACTGTGCCGCCCTCGCCAGCGTCCGCGCCGTCCGTGTAGGCTAGCCGCTCCCCCGCCGACAGTTCGATCGAGCCGCCCGGCCGCGCCAGCACCTCGCCGTGCACCTCAGCCGTGCCGCCAGCCCAGAGGTCGATCCGACCGCCACGCTCGGCCGAGACGAAGCTGGCGGCGCCAATCATCAGCAAGCGCGGCCCGCCGTCACCTTGCGCCCGGTCGCCGAGGCGGATCGTCCCGCCCCTTCGTTCGCCATCCGCGAGAAGCCGGGCGCCAACCAGCCGGATCTCTTCGCCGCGCACGGCGATCCGTCCACCGTCAGCGCCCGATGCGTTCCAGCGGCCGCTGGCTTGAATGACCTTGCCTTCGAGGCGGATCTCGCCGCCCAGCCCAGCGCCTACGTCGAGGATCGACGGCTGGACATCCTGATAGATCCCTTTCGCTTCGATCGCGATCGTCCCGCCGACGCCGAGCAGGCCGGAGGCGCGGATGGCCCCTTGCTGAACGACGTTCTCGGCGTCGATCGTCACGCTGCCGCCCTCGGGGCGGACGGCGTCGATCGTCCCGGTCTGCAGCAGCACCCGCGACCTCAGCGCGATCGACTGGCCAGAAAGCACCGATCCGGGCGCAAGATCGAGCAAGTCGCCTGCTTCGAGACGCAGCTTCGGCGCGTCGAGTTGGCCGGTGACGCTCAGGCGTGGCGCGGCGATGGCGAGGGCGCCCGGTGCAGCAAGGTCGCCCACCTCGAGTGGACCGACCGAGACGATCCGGGAGAGGCCAGCCGGCAGGGTCCAGCGCGCTCCACCGCTCTCGACGACGAGCAAACCGGCCGGATTGGTCGTGATCGAGGCGACGGAGAGACGAAGCTGGAGGACGCCCCCGGCAAGCAAGACGGCCGGAGCCGCATCGACCGGCGCGGCGGGCAGGAGCAGGGCGAGCAGCAGTCCGACGATGCGAAGGCGGCGGGGCATGGCTGGCCTCCAGCATGGCAGCGCGGCCGGACGCGACCCTGCTTCGTGAATGCAGTGTATGGTCTCCACCAAAAGCGAGGCAACTGGGACTCTCAGGGCGACCCGGTTGGGCTACTGCTCCGGGAGGAACTAGGGCGAGCCGGGCAGCAGCGGGGCGCTCGGCTTCATGCCGGGGCCGCTGCTGGGCGGCGGCGGTGCGGGCATCCCGGCCGCGCCGCCGATCCGGAAGGTCGCCCGGCTTTGCTTACCGTCGGCCGGCAGGTCGATCCAGACGCCGTCCTTCTGGTAGACGATCCCGTTCACCTTCCATTCGCCGGTCGAGGGTGTCTCGACGATCACCGAGATCACCCGCTCCTCGCCGGCGTTCAGCCCGATCTGCCGCTGAAGTTGGTCGAATGGCTTGCCGTCCGGCTTGACGCCGCGAACGCCGATGGCGTCGAAGAGGATCGGCGCATTGCCGTCGTTCTTGACGCCGAAGGTGACGACCGCGCTCGACCAACTGCCACCGGCGCCGGATGTCAGCACGACCAGATCGCCGCTCTGCTTGGGTGCGGCTTTGCCGGCTGCCACCGGCGTGCTAGGAACGGCAGTAGCGGTCGGCGGGGCGGGCGGTTGGCCGCCGTTGGTCAGGACGCCGTTGCCACCGAGGATCTCGATGGCCCGCGGGAAGTCCACCAACTCGCGCATCCCGACCGCGACTTCGCTGGTCTTATAGAGCCGGTCCTTGCCCTTAGGGGTGCCATCGCCAAAGAGGTAGACCGGGTTGCCGTCCCAATGGTTCGGGTCGTAGACCGTCAGCCACTGGCCATCGGCCGAGATCCCTTTGACGATAATGGAGTGCGCTCCGGCGTAGGACGAATAACGACCGGCGCGGGTCTTGACCGGCGAACGGCCCTGGCCGGCGTCCGCGCCGGTCGAAACTGCCCCGAGCATCAGTCCGACGATCACGATATGGCCGCGCCGCACCGCTTCGATCACCTGGTCGATATTGTCGATGTCGTTGGTCGGGACGCCCCAGTAGCGCAGCGCTTTCTTGGCATCGGCGCTGTTGGTCGGCCCGCTATGCCCCATCACCGCCCGGACATCCTTGACCGGGATCCGAAGCCCGCCACGGACGAATTGGATCGCCATCGCGGTGGTGGTCACTTCGCAATTCTGAAGCGCATCCGGTCCCGAGTCGGGCTCGCCCTGGTAGCGATACCACTCGAAGGGAGCGACGATCTCGGCTGCCCCAGCCGGCCCGGCCTGGAACGGCCCGAAGACGATCCCCGCCAGCACGAGACAGAGCGCGAAGAAGAGGGCGGCCCGTGGAGCGCGTCGGACAGCGCGGACCGGGGCAAAGCCGCGGCGGCGGGGCGGGGCGGGAGGAGGCGTGGCGGCGCGTGCCGAAGCGGGTGGAGCGGGCAGCGGGGCCGCCGGGATGAACACACGTTGCGGGTGCGGAGCGACCAGCCGCACCGGGCGTGGTCGATCCGTCCGGTAGGAGAGCAGCAGGGTGGGCCGTGCCGGCCGGCCATCCGAGATCACAGCTTGCGAGTGTAGCAAGGCTGGCTGCCTGCTTCAGCAAGATAGCGGGCAAGCTGACCGGATTCAGCCGACCTGAGTTACCTCTGGCGGCCCAGATAGGCGCGCAAGAGCAGGAACACGCCGATCACCATCATGGCGATCGCCCAGCCATACTGCCACACCCAATCGACCGTCTGGCCCGACAGAGCGGTCACACCGCCGAGGGCGATGAACACCGCCGGGATCAACGGCCACCAGCGGCCCGGTTCGTTCATCCGCAGCAGGACGCTTACGACAAAGATGAGGACGAAACCGGCGGCGAGCGAGAAGAGAAAGAGTGCGCCGGCTATGACGCCGCTATTGGCGGACGCCAGGACGATCCCGACGCCGACGCCGGTGACGATCCCTCCTGGGATCAACATTCCGTACAACCGGGTGACCAGAAAGGAGGTCAGAAAGCCAAGACCGATGATCAGGACGATGTACTGGCTGAGCGCCGGGATGACCTGGCCAAACAGAAAGAGCAGACCGAGCCCGATCAGAATTGCGCCGCCGATCCATTCCGGGCGATGCTGCACCGCGGAAATCACCTGTTCGGCGCGCGATCGGTCTTCCCTGTCAGCGGGTGGAGTCGTCATTGCTCACCTCCACCGGCTAGCTTACCGCAATCTGACTCTGACCTGGAGAGCGATACGATGCTCGATCTCGTCATCTCCGGTGCGACGATCGTCACGGCGGGCGGTGTCTTTGCCGGGACCGTCGGGATCGAGGCCGGCCGGATCGCCGCAGTTGTCGCGCCCGGCATCGACCTGACCGCAAACGAGCACATCGACGCCGCCGGACTGCACCTCTTTCCCGGCGCAATCGATCCGCACGTCCATCTTCGCATCGGCGGGATGAGCTTCGCCGAAACCTGCGAGCGCGAAACTCGCTCGCTCATTGCCGGCGGCATCACCAGCGCGCTTGTCTTCACCGAAGCGCCGCACCGCTCCTATCACGACGTCCTGCCCGATCGGATCGCCGCGATTGGCCAATCCAGCTACTGCGATCTGGCGTTGCACCCAATGATCCAGTCGCTTGCCCACGCCGACGAGATCGTCTCGATCGCCGAACGGTTTGGGGTGCGCTCGTTCAAGTTGTATTTTGCCGGTGGCGGGCGCGAACTGTATCCGGAGACCTTCGCGGTCGACGATGGGGTGATGTTCGCCGCGTTCCGCGCAATTGCACAGATCGGATCACCGGCCCTGGCAATGGTTCACGCCGAGAACTGGGAAGTCGCGGCAATGCTCCAGCGATCGCTCGAGGCGGCCGGTCGGACGGATGCAGCGGCCTGGAGTGAGAGCAAGCCGGCGTTTGTCGAGGAGGAGCCAGTCCGGCGGGCGGCGTTCTATGCCCGCCAGGCCGGTTGCCCGCTCTATGTCGTCCATGTCAGTAGCGGCCCCGGAGCGCGAGCGATCGGCGAACTTGCCGCCGCCGGCCAGGCCGTGACCGGCGAAAGCTGCCCCCATTATCTGGCGATCGATTGCCACGACGAGCGCGCAGTGCTCGCCAAATACAACCCCTCGGTCAAAGAGGCATCCGATCGCGAGGCGCTCTGGGCGGCGTTGGGGTCGGGCGTGCTGCAATGCGTCGGGTCAGACCACATCCCGCTGCGCTGGGCCGACAAACAAGCCGGTGGTTTCGACACAATCTGGACGGCGCGCGGCGGCGTTCCGGGCGGAGCGACGATCCTGCCGCTGTTGCTCCGAGACGGGTATCACGCCGGCCGCTTGAGCCTGCCGCAGATCGCTGCGATCTCCAGCGCAAACCCGGCGCGGCTCTTCGGCCTGTCGGCGCGCAAAGGGGCGATTGCTCCCGGCTACGACGCCGACCTGGTGCTGGTCGATCTGGATCGCACCCTCACCTTCGACCCCGCACTGCTGCAGGTCGATTTCAGCCTGTTTACCGGCGAGGCCTGGCGCGGTTGGCCGGTGGCGACATTCATCGGCGGCCAGCGGGTGATGCAAGACGGCGAGATAGTCGGTCAACCGGGGATCGGGCACTACCTCGCGAGGCCGCTCGCCTGAGCCAAAACGGCCGGCGGCGGTCCAAGCCGCCGTTCGACTTGCTCGCGCACTGCCGGGTCGAGCGCTGCCCAGGCCCGCAGCAGCCCGAAACAGCCGGCGACCATCATCGCGCCATGCGGCACCGCAAAGCGCGGTCGCAGCGCCGAGCCGACCAGCAGGGTACGACGCGGCCCGCTAAGTGCGAGGCCGGTGTCTCCAGCACGCCGGACGATCGCGCCATGACCCTGCGATCCGAAGATCTCGGCGTTGGTCAGTGTCCCGTCGGCCAGACGACGCAAGAAGCCCTCAAGCTGCGGTGCCGTGAGTTCGCCGGTGTGATGTTCGAACAACCCGGCGATGCCGTCCTCGTCGAGCAAGAATGCGAGCGTATGGAAGTTCCCGAGGTTGGCGACGATCCCCGGCCTCGCCACCGCCGGATCGTCGAGTGCGCCGAGCACCGCCGCCGGGCCGGTGTCCATCACGAGGGCCGGCGATGGAACACTCTCGGCGGCAGCAGCCAGCCGGGTCATCTCGGGCGGCGTCTCATCGGCCGGAAAGGCGAGCGCAGCGAGGCCACCGTCGATCCGTGTGGCGAGGTAGTCGAAGCGAAAGGCACGGTCGCTGACGCCCGGCGGAGCCGCGCCGTGGTCGAAGACGGCGACCGCCCAGGCATCCGGCGGCGGAACGTCGAAGCGACCGAGCACCGCCAGAAGGCCGTCACGGTCGACGTCGCCCAGCCGGATGGCGGTCCCGGGCAACCCTGCCGCCTCGTCGTCCGAGACGATCTGGACGCCCATCTCGCGGACGCGGTCGAGGTCGTCGTCGAAGGTGGTGGCCGCCCCGGACGTCGCGGCGATCGGCAACCCGGCGAGGGCGTGGTCACGCGCTGCCCATGACGACGGCCCGCCGCCCATCTGACGGCCGGTCAGCACGACGCGGTTACCTTGGCGGGTCGCCTCGCGGATCTTGTCGGCGACGATCGCCGTCGGCGAGGGAAGGACCAACTGGACACAGTTCTCGATCTCGCGTTCGGGGTCGAAGAGCAGGACGTCCTGGGTGCCGGTGCCGACGTCGATGGCGAGGATCCTCATGCCTGGCCTCGCATCCGCCTGACCTCCTCGACGACGCCGGGCAGAAATTCAGCGGCGCGCGTGTCGATCAGCAGGTCGGCGATCCGGTCATGGGGGGTTTCGCTGATGTTCAGGATCGCCAACTTCGCGCCCTGCTCGACCGCGTAGGCCGGCATCGCCGCCGCGGGGTAGACGACCAACGACGACCCTATCACCAGAAACAGGTCGGCGGCGCGCGAGCGACGGATCGCCTCGGCGGTCTCGTACTGCGGCATCGGTTCTCCGAAGGAGACACCGCCCGATTTCATCATCCCGCCGCAGTCCGGGCAGAGCGGCACGCCTGCTGCTGGATCCGGCTGCCAGGTGAGCGTCAGTTCACGCGGAAAGCGCGTCCAGCAGGTGAGGCATTTAGCAAACCGGCTGCTGCCATGCAACTCGAATAGCCGGTCATCCGGCACCCCCGAGCGGGCGTGCAGTCCGTCAACGTTCTGGGTGATCACGCAATCGGCGAGACCCAACTGGACCAACTCGGCCACCGCCAGATGGGCGGCATTGGGCTTGGCATCGGCGCCCATCCCGCCCTGGCGGTAGCTCTCCCAGCGTTGGCGGCGCAGGGCCGGGTCGCTCAAGTACGCTTGATAGTCGAACTGGTTCGGGTTGACCTTCGTCCAGACCCCGTCCGGACCCCGAAAGTCGGGGATACCCGATTCGGTGCTGATCCCGGCGCCAGTGAAGATGACGAAGCGCCGCGACACGGCGATCCAGGCGGCAAGTTGGTGGCGGGCTTCGGTCAGCACGGCGGACATTGCGCCTCCGAGGGCCGGCGAGCCGGCGGTGTACAATTGGACGCTCTGATGGTAGCCCAGGGCTGCCGAGCGTGGCCGACCCCCACTTCCAACAAAGGTGACTTGATGACCTCCGCCGACCCGCGCCCAACCGTCCGCACGGTCCGGCGGCTGCTCGAACAGTCGATTGAAGAGGCTGTCGAAGAGGCCGAAGACGCGCTCGAACGGCCCCCCGAGACCAAGGCGCTCGTCGAGGCGACCCGGCCGGAAGGAACGCGTCACCGCGTCGTCGTGACCGGACTGGGTGCGATGACGGCGCTGGGCGAAAGCCCGGACAGTTTCTGGAACGGCCTGCTGGAAGGGCGCTCGGGTGTCGGGCCGATGACGCTGTGCGACCCGACGAACTACCCCTGCCGCGTTGCCGCCGAGGTGCGCACCTTCGACCCGCGTAACTACCTCGACTTCAAAGAGGCGCGGCGGATGGCGCGGTTCACCCAGTTTGCCGTCGCGGCGGCCAGCCAGGCGATCGAAGCCGCCGGTTTGCGACTGGACGCCGAGGATCGTGATCGTGCCGGCGTGCTGCTGGGCAACGGCAACGGTGGGTTTCCGACGATTGACGCCGAGATGCGCACCGTGTTGAGCCGCGGCGGGATGAAGGTGTCGCCGCTCTTCTTTCCGATGATCCTGCCGAATATGGCGGCGGCGCAGATCTCGCTGCGGTTCGGGCTGACCGGCTATTCCTCGACGGTGACCACCGCCTGCGCTGCCGCCACCCAGGCGATCGGCGAGGCGATCGAGTTGATCCGGCGTGGAGCACAGGATGTGATGATTGCCGGCGGCGCGGAAGCGGGGATTAGCGAACTTGGTCTGGCAGGGTTTTCGGTGATGCGGGCGCTCGCCACCGACAACGACGACCCGGCGCGTGCCTCGCGCCCCTTCGACCTGACGCGAAACGGCTTCGTCCCGGCCGAAGGAGCCGGCATCCTCGTTCTCGAAAGCCTCGAACATGCGTTGGCGCGCGAGGCCGTCATCCTCGCCGAGGTGACCGGCTACGGTGCGTCGGCGGATGCCTATCATCTGGTCGCTCCGGCGCCGGACGGCAAAGGCGCATCGGTCGCGATGGGCCGGGCAATCGCCGATGCTGGGCTGCGGCCGTCCGAGATCAGTTGGGTAAACGCCCACGCCACCTCGACCGACTTGGGCGACACCGCCGAAACGAACGCGCTCAAGCGCACCTTCGGCGAGGCGGCTTCCCAGATCCCGATCTCGGCGACCAAGTCGATGGTCGGCCATGCACTTGGCGCGGCGGGCGGCCTCGAGGCGGTTGCCGCGGTGCTGGCGATCCGCGACCAACGGATCCACCCGACCATCAACCTGACGACCCCGGACCCAGATTGCGACCTCGATTATGTCGTCGAGGGCGCCCGCGAGGTTGCGGTGGCGCACGTGCTCTCGAACAGCTTCGGATTTGGCGGCCAGAACGCCTGCTTGATCTTCAGCCGGTATGAGCTTGTCGACCAGTAAGCAGCCGCGCTACGAGGCGTGCTTCGTCTGTGGGGTAGACAACCCGGCAGGCTTGAAGCTGACCTTCTGGCAGGACGACGATCGAGTCTGGACCGAGTTTACGCCCGATGAACGCCACCAGGGCTACCCCGGCGTTCTGCATGGCGGGTTGCTCTACACGATCCTCGACGAGGTGACCGGCCGCGCTGCGTACTTACGCGGGACCTGGGTGGTCACCGGCCGCGCCGAAGTGCGGTACCTCCAGCCGGCGCGCATCGGCGAGACGCTGCGCTTCACTGGCCGGATTACCGCCGAGCGCTCGCGGGCGATGGACCTCGCCGGAGAAGCGCGCCGCGCCTCCGACGAGGCGCTGGTGGCGACGCTGTCCGGGCTTTTTGTCCGGATCCCCGACGACCGCATCCGCGAGATGGAAAGCGTCATCGACTTCGACCCGCCAGCCTGAAGCCGCGCCAGACCCGGTCGCGTGGTCAGGACGCAACCGGTACTCCGAAGTGACACCAGCGAGCGGCCTCCACGCGCACTCTCCGTTTCTGCAAACGGGTCGTGCGCTACGAGTCACCTCTTGACCTTTGTGGCGAGGTTGATCCCAGCACCCGAGTTTGGCAGACGAGGGACAATGGACAGCCTGCTTCCGAGTTCTCCTCTCGTTCTGGAATGACGTACCGCATCAAGTCCGTGATGACGGGAGGCGAAATTGGACGAGGTACAATCCACCACACCAACTGGGCGCCTGGCAGACCGGGTCGCCACAACTCTGACAGAGGAGCCGACGCATGGTAGCCATTCGCTGGAGCATCCCCGCCGCCAACCTCTCGGAAGAGGGAGTGAGCACTATCCTTTCCTACAATCGCACCAAGCACCGGATCTACGCAACCGGCGCCGATGCCCAGGTTCGCGCCTGGCGCGAGGGTGATACGGTCGTGATTGAGGGGTCCGCCGACGCACCGGCCGACCAGGTGAAGTCGTTTACCCGCTATATGGTGGCCAGTTTGCTCGGCGGGAAGGAACTGGTGACGACGGACTGAGCGCCTGACGGTCTCCAACGGTTGGCGGTTCGGCGGCCTATCGAGTATCGCTTCCTGACCGCGGGTTGGCTCAATCGACCGGCGTTGGTCTATCGAGCGAAGAAGCAACCAGCAATGAACGGTTTTCCCGGGGGCAACCGAGCAGTACTACCGCGCGGACGATCTCCTCTGAGAAGAGCAACGCCGCCAAAGGCAGGCGGCCAGAGGATTCCAATGACTGCCTATCTTCACCACGAAGACGATGGCATCGAGGAACCGGGATCGCCGGCAAGCGGCTGGCACGAGAGAGGAGACGCGGTTCGTGGCTCCTCGGCAACCGTCAACCGAGGCGGCCGGTTCCTCGGATGGCTCGCCACGGGACCTCGCCCGGTTCCGAATTGACGTCCACGATCGTGGCTGAAGGAACTCGGACTTCTGCAACCGAACGCCCTGTAACCAAACGCCCGGTCAGGCCGCCCGGCGGCGTTCGTCATCGGTCGTGGCGATGCAGTTGGAACTGAGAACCGGCAGGCTCACCCGCCGTTCGGACGGTCCAGCCGTTGCCAGGCGTCGATCCCCAGCAGGGCGTTCAACTCCGAGAAGGCGAACATCTCGCGGGCGATCCGCATCGTCGTCTTCTCGCGGGCGAGCGTCCGGGCAAGATGGTCGACGGCGGCCGCGGCGCTAAAGAGTGCCGCCGAGGGGTGGATCACCACCCGGTAGCCCATCCCGACCAGATCGTCGAAGGGGATCAGCGGCGTCAGTTCGTTCTCGGCCATGCAGACCATCAGCGTGCCCTGCACCTCGCGGCCGACCCGCTCAAGTTCGGCGAGCGTGCGTGGCGCATCGACGAAGATCAAGTCTGCGCCGGCCTCGGCATAGCGGTTTGCCCGGTCGATCGCCGCGTCCATCCCTTCGACGCTGACGGCATCGGTGCGGGCGATGATCAACGCGTCGGTCCGCACTTCGAGAGCAGCGGCGAGCTTTTCGAGCATTTCGGCTGCCGGGATCAGCCGCTTGCCGTCAAGGTGGCCGCAACGCTTGGGAGCAAGCTGATCCTCGATCTGGATCGCCGCCACGCCGACCTGCTCGAAACGCTGAACGGTGCGCGCCGCGCCGGCCGGCCCGCCGTAGCCATCGTCGGCATCGGCCAACACCGGCAGGCCACACGCCTCGACGATCGTCCGGGCGTGCTCGGCCATCTCCTCGCGTCCGACCAACCCGATGTCCGGCAGGCCATAGCGGCTGGCAGCGGTCGCATAGCCACCGCGATACAGCGCCGAAAAGCCGGCACGCGCCAGCAGCTTTGCCGAAAGCGCGTCGTACGCCCCCGGTGCAAGCAGCGGCCCGGCCGCCAAGAGTTCGCGAAGCACCGCGCCCGATCCCATCGTCGTCTTCTCCTCCAGGCAAGTGCGCCAGGGTAGCACGCCACCCGTCGGCAGTCCCCAAGTCTATTAGACTTTTGTTAGAGGCATTGACACAAGTTGTATCAACTCCGTACAGTTTGAGCACCAGACCAGGGTGAACGCGTGTGGTAGTCGAGAAGGCGCAGTACATCATTTCGGTGGCAGCACGCATCGTCGAGATGCATCCGCAGACCTTGCGGAAATACGAGCGCGCGGGCTTTTTGGAGCCGTCGCGCTCGGAAGGCAACCTTCGCCTCTACTCGACGGACGACCTCGACCGGCTCTTTCAGATCAAGAGCCTGGTCGACGAACGTGGCATCAACCTTGCCGGCGTCGAACTCGCATTGCGGCTGACCCGCCGCTTGCATGAACTCGACGAAGCGCTCGACCGGCTTGATGGTCTTGCCGCCGAGCACCGCGACACAAGCCGAGCGTTGATTCGGGCAATGCTCGAAGAACTCGGCATCCCCAACCAAACCCACGGAGGAGCGAATGGCCAAAGTCATTGGCATTGACCTCGGCACCACCAACTCGGTGGTCGCCGTGATGGACGCGGGCGAGCCAGTCGTCGTCGAGAACGCCGAAGGCAGCCGGATCACCCCATCGGTCGTCGCGGTGAACCCGAAGACCGGCGAGCGGCTTGTCGGCCAGGTCGCCAAGCGGCAGGCAATCACCAACCCGACCAACACGATCTTCTCGGTCAAGCGGTTCATGGGCCGCAAGTTCGAGGACCCCCTCGTCCAGAAGGCGATCTCGGTTTCGCCCTACAAGGTGGTGGCCGGCCCGAACGGCGACGCCTGGGTCGAGATGGGCGGCAAGAAATACAGCCCGCCCGAGATCTCGGCGATGATCCTGCAAAAGCTCAAGAGCGACGCCGAATCCAAGCTTGGCGAGAAGATCTCCCAGGCCGTCATCACCGTGCCGGCCTATTTCAACGACAGCCAGCGCCAGGCAACGCGCGACGCTGGCAAGATCGCCGGCCTCGAAGTGCTGCGGATCATCAACGAGCCGACCGCGGCGGCGCTCGCCTACGGCCTCGACAAGAAGCACGACGAGCACATCGCCGTCTATGACCTCGGCGGCGGCACCTTCGACATTTCGATCCTGCAACTGGGCGACGGCGTCTTCGAGGTCAAAAGCACCAACGGCGACACCTTCCTCGGCGGCGACGACTTCGACCAGAAGGTGATCGACTGGCTCGCCGACGAGTTCCGCAAGGAGCAGGGGATCGACCTGCGCCAGGACCGGATGGCGATGCAACGCCTGAAGGAAGCAGCCGAAAAGGCGAAGATCGAGCTAAGCTCGACCCAGCAAACCGAAATCAACCTGCCGTTCATCACCGCCGATTCCAGCGGCCCGAAGCACCTGACGATGACGCTCACCCGCGCCAAACTCGAACAACTGGTCGAGGATCTGGTCGAGCGCACCGCCGGCCCGGTTCTGCAGGCGCTCAAAGACGCCGCCCTGAGTGCCTCGCAGATCGACGAGGTGGTCCTGGTGGGTGGCCAAACGCGCATGCCGTTGGTGGTCGAGCGCGTCAAGAAGTTGTTCGGCAAGGAACCGCATAAGGGCGTCAACCCCGACGAGGTGGTCGCGGTCGGTGCGGCGATCCAGGCCGGCGTGCTCAAGGGCGAAGTCCGCGACGTGCTGCTGCTGGACGTCACCCCGCTCACCCTCGGCATCGAGACCCTCGGCGGGGTGATGACCCCGCTGATCACGCGCAACACGACCATCCCGACCAGCAAGAGCGAGACGTTCTCGACCGCGTCGGACAGCCAGACCTCGGTGGACATCCACGTCCTCCAGGGCGAGCGGCCGATGGCCAGCGAGAACAAGTCGGTCGGCCGGTTCATCCTCGACGGAATCCTACCGGCGCCGCGTGGCGTGCCGCAGATTGAAGTCGCCTTTGACTTGAACGCCGACGGCATCCTCTCGGTCTCCGCCCGCGACAAGGCGACCGGTCGTGAGCAGAAGATCACCATCCAAGCTTCGAGCGGCCTCTCGAAGGACGAGATCGACCGGATGGTTCGCGACGCCGAATCGCACGCCGAGGACGACCGGCGGCGACGCGAAGAGATCGAAGTTCGCAACCAGGCCGACTCGATGGCCTACCAGGCCGAGAAGATGCTGCGCGAAAACTCCGACAAGATCCCCTCGGACCTCAAGCTCGAAGTCGAGGGTAAGATCGCGGCGGTACGCTCGGCGCTCACCAGCGGCGATGCCAGCACGATCCGGTCGGCGGCCGACGAACTGTCGCAGGCGCTTTCGCGGGTCGGCCAGGCGGTCTACAGCCAGCAAGCGCCGGGCACGGACGGAGCGACCGAGGAAGGCCCGCGGCCGACCGAGGAAGGCACCGTCGAGGGCGAGTTCCGCGAGGTGTAGCGGCTCGCTCTCCCGGCCTCCGGCTCGGAAACCACATCATCGGTCTGACTGCCGATATGGCAGACGGCTGAGCCGGGGGCGGCGCTCAACCCGCGCCGCCAACCAGGGCTCAGCTTCCTACGCGCGTCGCCGGTCGACTGCCCCAGCTATCGACCGGCGATCTCGCGTCCCAACTTCGGCCAGGCGAGCGCCAACCCGGCGAGCGTCTTGGCATCTTCGAATGCGCCGGCAGCGATCAGCCGCTCAACCTCTTCGATCGGCGTCGGGACGACCTCGATCGCCTCGTCTGCCTCCGGCTCTCCGGCGGCCTCGCGCAGGTCGCGGCAGAGAAAGCAATGGAGCAACTCGTCGGAATAGCCGGGCGCGGCGTAGAACGATCCGAGCCGCTCGATCCGTCCGGCGGCGCGGCCGATCTCCTCGGCAAGTTCGCGCGCCACCGCATCGCGCGGGTCCTCGCCACTCTCGAGGGTTCCGGCGGGCAATTCGAGGATCTCGCGGTCGGCAGCGCGACGATATTGGCGGACCAGCACGATGTTGCCGGCGTCGTCGACCGGCACCATGACCACCGCACCGGGATGAGCGACGATCTCGCGGCCAAAGCGTGCGCCATTGGGAAGTTCGACCGTCTCGACCCGCACGGTGAGCAGCTTTCCCTGGTGGACGATGCGGGCTTCGACCGGACGCTCGCGGCTCACGCCGGGCGAACCGGCAGCCCCGGACGCACCGGCAGGGCCGAGCGGGCAAAGGAAGGCGCGACACCACGGGCCGACGTCTCGCCCAGCACGTCGCAAATCATTGCGATCTCATCGCAGCACTGGAACTTCGGGCAAGCGTGGCACTCGCTCCAGACCTTACGGGGGAGTTGGACGACATCGACCGTTCGGAAGCCAAAACGCTCGAACACCTCCGGGCGATAAGTCAGAACGTAGACGGTGCGGATTCCAAGCTCGCGCGCTTCGGCGAGCGCAGCGTCGGCGAGCAACCGGCTGATGCCGCGGCCCTGCTGGGCTTCGGCGACGGCGACCGAGCGCAGTTCGGCCAGATCGGCCCAGTTGATATGGAGAGCGGCGCAGCCGACGAGTTGGCCTTCGTCGCGAACGACGAAGAAGTCGCGGGCGGTTTCGTAGAGTTCGTGGATCGTACGAGGAAGCAGGTCGCCACGGTCGGCGTAGACCGAAATCAGCTTGTGGATCTGGGGGATGTCGGCCATCGTGGCCCGTTCTGCTTTCACGCTGTGCCACCTGTCTGCGTGCGCTTCCACTCGCTCGCTTGTGCCATCAGTTCGGCGGCATTCTGACCGGCCGCCGTTGCCCCACCGAGCATCTGGGCGAGTTCGGCCTGCCGCCCCTCGGGATCGAGGACGACGACCTCGACCCCGGTCTGGTCGGCATTCGTCAACTTTACGATGGACAGATGTCGATCGGCAAAACTCGCGACCTGAGGCAAGTGAGTGATACAGACAACCTGGTGGCCGTTGGTCAGCGCCCAGAGTTTGCGGCCAACGACGTGGCCGGTACGTCCGCCGATCCCGACATCGACCTCGTCGAAGATCAGAGTGGCCACCCGGTCCAGTCGGCCCAAGACCGACTTGAGCGCCAGCATGATCCGCGCCGCCTCACCGCCGCTGGCCACCCGCGCAAGCGGGCGTGCGACGTCACCCGGATTGGCGGCCAACTGAAACTCGACCCGGTCGACACCGCTCTCGTCGAAGGCAAGCGCCGGTCCGCCCGCGCCGATCGCCACACCGTCTGGGTCGGGCGTCTGGCGGATCTGGACCGAAAACCGCGCCCGCGCCAGGCCGAGGTCGGCTAACTCCGCCTCGACCTCTCCGGCAAGCCGACGTGACGCCTCCTGCCGCAAGGTGGAAAGCTCGCCCGCTGCCCAGCCCAGCCGCTCGCGCGACGCGCGCTCCTCAGCATCGAGCATCTCACCTCGTTCGACACGCCGCTCGACCGTCGCCAACTCCTCGGCGGCGCGCTCCCCAAAGGCGATCACCTCTTCGACATTCGCGCCGTACTTACGGCGCAAGGTGGCGATCAGGCTGAGCCGATCTTCGACTTCCGCCAGCCGTTCGGGGTTGGCTTCGACCTCTTCCTGATAGGCACGCACCTCACGAACGAGGTCGTCGAGGTTTTCGGCGGCGAGCGCGGCCGCGCTGTGCAGGCCGTCCGCCCCGTCGTCGATCGCGGCGGCCTGGCGCAGTTCGGCAAGGGCGGTGGCGAGCGCTTCGCGCGCCTCGCCGAGAGCCTCGTAGCTTGCGACGGCGAGCATCCCCAGTTTCTCGGCCGATCCCAGCACCCGTTGCTCGGCTTCGAGGGCGTCGTCTTCACCCGGCTTGAGCAAGGCAGCACCGATCTCGTCGACCTGGAAGCGCAAGAGATCGATCCGGCGAGCAAGCTCACGCTCGTCGGCCAGCAGCGCCGCCCGCTCGCGCCGGATCGTCCGCAACGCCCTGGCGGCCGTCGCCACCTCGGAACGCAGCGATCCCACTGCGGCGTAGCGGTCCAGCAGATCGAGTTGGTCGGCGGGCCGAAACAGCGAGAGGTGATCGCCCTGGCCGTGGACGTCGACCAGCAGTTCGCCGACCCGCTGGAGCGTGCTGACCGGCGTCAGGCGGCCGCCGACGCGCGCCACCGACCGGCCGGTGGCCTGGATCTCGCGGGTGAGCACCAACATCCCGTCCTCGGCCACCAGGCCAAGTTCATCGAGAAGGACGTCGACTTGCTCGCGGGCGGCGGGCTGAAGCGCCGAGAGGTCGAAGGCAGCCTCGACGCGCGCCGCCGGCTGTCCGGCGCGGATGACATCCGGCCCGGTGCGCGCACCGAGCGCTGCGCCGAGCGCGTCGATGACGATGCTCTTGCCCGCCCCGGTCTCGCCGGTCAAGACGTTGAACCCGCTGGCAAACGGCACCGCAAGCCGATCGACGATCGCAAAATCTCGGATCTGCAACTCAACCAGCATTGGGGTCTTTCGGGTCGGTCAGGCGGCGGGTCAGCCGTTCGCCAAGCTGGGCGTAGAACGCCGAGCGCGGGCCAAGCCGGACCAACGCCGCCCGTGGACCGGCCCGCGCCACCCGGACACGGTCGCCATCCTGCAGCAGAACATCGTGCTGGCCATCGACGGACAGGTAGGCGCCGTGATCGCTGCGCACCTCGACGGTGATCGCGCAGTCGCCCGGCAGGACGACCGAATGCTGCAACCCGAGATGAGCGGCGATCGGAGTGATCATCAGGTTGTCGAGCGACGGATCGAGGATCGCGCCGCCGGCAGCAAGCGCGTAGGCGGTGCTCCCGGTCGGGGTCGCGAAGATCGCGCCGTCGGCGATGTAGGTGGTATAAGGCGCGTCGTCGATCGCGATCAGCAGCCGGATTACCCGTGCCGCGCCGCCCCGGCCAACCACGACCTCGTTGAGCGCCGAGAACTGGCGATGATAATGCTCGCCGAGTTCGGCTCCTGGTCGACCGGCTGGTGGCAGGATCTCCGCTTCCAGCAGGATGCGCCGCTCCAGCCAGTAGCGCCCGGCGAAGTACGCCGCTAGTCCGTCGTCCAGCCGACCCGGCTCGACCTCGGTCAGAAAGCCAAGCCGGCCGAAGTTGACCGTCAACACCGGAACGCCAAACGGCGCCGACAGCCGACCGACGCGCAGCACCGTCCCATCGCCTCCAAAGGTGATCACAAGATCGCTGCTCGGCAGGTGGGGCAGGATCTCCTCTTCTTCCCAGGCAGAGGCGAGCCAGGTCTGGTGGCCGTCCAGGTCCAGACGATCGCGGGTCCGCTCGGCGAGCGCGATCGCCGCCGGGGTGCGCGGCTGGAAGGCGAGACCGATCCGGCTCACGCGATCGTCGCTCCGGCGTCATCTGCCGCTCGACGGGCGGCGGCAGGAAGGTCGGCCAGCGACGGCACGTCCGGCGCGTTCGCGATCCAGAGAAAGAACTCACGGTTGCCGGCCGGCCCGGCGATCGGCGACGCGCACACCCCGCGCACCCGCAGACCGATCTCGGCGGCCGCCTCGCCAACCTCGACGATCGTGGCGGCACGTACTGCATTGTCGCGCACGACCCCGCCTTTCCCGACCTGGCGCGGCCCGGCCTCAAACTGCGGCTTGACCAGCGCAACAATCTCCCCATCGGGTGTCAGCCAGCGGCGCACCGCCGGCAGGATCTTGGTCAGCGAGATGAAGGAGACATCGATCGTCACCAACGAAACCGGCTCGGGCAGCGCGTCAAGATGGCGGGCATTGGTGCGATCGAGGACGTGTACGCGCGGATCGGCGCGAACAGCGGCATCAAGCTGGCCATAGCCGACGTCGATCGCATAGACGCGCGCCGCGCCACGTTGGAGCAACAGGTCGGTAAAGCCGCCGGTGGATGCGCCGACGTCGGCACAGATGCGCCCGGCAGGTTCGACCAGGAAGGCAGCGAGCGCCCCTTCGAGCTTCAGCCCACCGCGGCTGACATAGGGCGGCGGCGCGGCGATCGCGAGGGACGCCTCCAGTCCGATCAGATCGCCCGACGTTCGAACCTTCTCGCCATCGGCGGTGACCGCGCCAGCCAGAATCAGCGCCTGGGCTTTCTCACGGCTCGGCGCGAGGCCGCGCTCGACCAGTAGCCGGTCGACCCGCTCGCGGCCGGCGCGCTTGCGGGCTGAGACGCTCATGCCGGGACCGTAGCGGGCCGGCGGACGAAGGCGACCAGATCGTCAAGCGACAGCCGCGTCAACACGGCGGGCGGCGCTTTCTTGCTTCCGTTGAGCAGCAGTTTGTTGCTCGGATGCAGATACCAATCGACGTCCGGCTCGCGCTGGCGGATGATCTCGGCGACCTCCCGCAGGTCGACGTTGGTGCCCCCGCGGGCGGTCAGGCGATGCCAGCCTTCGGGCGACCGCGAGACGTATAGCACCGCGCCATGGGCATAGGCATGCTGCTGGGTCCCGCCAGCCCGCTCGGCGAGCGCCACACCCGGCCCCCAGGGCGTCTCAAACCATTCGGCACGTGCGAGGTCATCCTCGGCGTCGGCCTCGGTCTGGGCAACCTGATACCAGGCGTCGAGCAAGGGCAGCATCGTCCTCATCACGCGCTCCGGGTCGTCAGGGTAGGCCTGGTTGAGCCCATGGATCAGACCGGTGGCGGCGAAAGGATGGAGCGCTTCTTCAGTCGGTTGGCGGCCGTTGTCCACTTCGACGACGTAGGCGACCAGCCGACGCAGGGCACGGTCATCCGGGGCAAGAGCATTGGCGGCAAGGCTGGAGGCGCAGACGTCCGGCGCAGCGACCTCCGGCTGATGGTGGTCGAAACGGCCAAAGCCGGTATCGACGTGGACAACCGCCGGGTCGGAATCGGCAAGTTGGCCGTCGAGGGTCGTCCCGGCGCGCACGAAGGCGACATCCGCGCCAGCCAATCCGCCGAAGCGGAGGACGATCCAGGTCGCGGTGATGCTATCCAAGTCGGGAGACAAGTGGGAAACGATAGTCGGCACGGCGTCCTCGATGCGCGCATGGCCGGCCCTACCGGCGATTCGATCGTATCATCGAGCAGACGCCGGCTCAACTGTAGACATCACCCCCTGGCCCCTCTCTCCTGCAGCGAGATGGGAGAAGGGCTGCGGCTTGCCGGCTGGGCGAGCCTTGATTCGTCGTTGCGAGGAGCGGCTACCTTCCCTCGATGGCGATGCTGACACCGGATGGGAGCGACGGCGCAAGGTCGGCGAGCAGAGTCCGCGCCTCGACAGCGCTCGCAGCATCGCGGGCATAGATGGCGACCGGGTGGTTTCGGATGATCGCCGGGTGGATGGTGGCGACGCGAATCCAGGTCTTCGGCCGGTCCGGAAACCACTCGTCGTAGATCAGCACCAGTTGCACCTGATGGCGGTCGGCAAGCGCATCCATCCAGCCCGGACTGCCGGCTAGGCGGCGCTCGAGCGCCTCGCGCGAGGCCAGGCCCCAGAAGTCGAGGACGTAGCCGTCGTTGCGGTAGGACACCCAACCAAGGTCGTTGACGCCGACCGGCCGACCCCAGGCGACGGCGATCCGATGGAGCGTGCCATGCTCCTGGGCGACATTGGCCATCATCGGCGGCGTGAGTAGGGTCGCCATCAGGCCGGACAACCCGGTGATCACGACGATCAAGATGACCGCCGCAGCGGTGAAGAGCGGCGGACGGCGATCGACGAACGCCCGGATCGGTTCGGCATAGGCCAGGACGACGAGCAACTGGAGCGGCAACATCAGATACATTTCGTAGCGGCCCATCCAGCCCCAGTTGCCGGCGGCGACCTGAAGGGCGCCCGCGGCAAGTAACCAGGCGATTGGGGCGCGCCAACGGCTGCCCCCCAGCCAGGCCAGCGCCAGCAGCAGCAGCCAGAGCATGGCGAAGGGCTGGAGGCGAAAGGCGGAGGTCAAATGCGCCGACAGCCAGTCGAAGAAGCCGGGCGACCCGGCGATACCCGCCTTGGCCAGCACCGACGTCGGCAGTGGGCCTTCGCCGAGCAGGACAAGCAGCAGCGAGAACGCGCCAAGCGACAAGAGCGTCGCGCCGAGGGTGACAAGCGCCGCACCGATCCAGCGCCGCCAGAGCAGATAGCCAACCGCCGGGACGGTCAGGGCGAGGTTCTCGTAACGCACAAGTGGGCCAAGGATGAGCACCGGAACGAGCCACCAATCGAGCCAGCCGCGCTCGTGCTCGCGGACGATCCCGAGAAGAGCGAGCACGGCGAGGAGCACCTGCAGGCTGCTTTCCATCCCGTTGAGCGCCAGTCCGCCAACGTTCGTCGCCAGCAGAACGCCGGAGGTGATCAGGACGACGGCCACTCGGCGGCGAGCTGAGCCGCCCGGGACGGCCCGCTCGACGATCCGAACGACGATCGCGGCGGTCGCCGCGCCACACAACACGCCGAGTATCAGCGGGACCAGCGCTTCGACGCCGAGCGCGGCAAAGGGAGCGAGCAAAACCGGCCAGAGGACGCTCGATGCAGGGGAGGAGACTTCGCCGGGGTTGACGCCGTAGTGGCCGTGGGCGATCGAGCGGGCAAGTTCGAGATGGATATACGGATCGTCGAGCGAGTAGGCGAAGCCGCCGCCCAGCACGATCGCGATCGCCAAGCTGACGACGATAGCGGCGACATAGAGCGTCAGCACCGTCGGGAGCGGGGCGATCGCCGGCGGTGCGGCGCGGACCGCCCCGAGAAAGCCGCGACGCGCTACGGCAATCGGTTGAACCAGAGCAGCGAGAACAGCCCGCCGACGAGGGTCAGCACGAGCGCGGCGGCGGTGACGCCGGCGGTCACCTCGGTCATCTCACGCTCCCAGCCCACCGTCGTGCCAAGGCTCTTGTACACCTTGTTCAGGTCGCGCTCGGTCGGCGCGAAGAAGTATTCCGCTTCGGTCATCTCGGCGACGCGCTTGAGGGTCGCTTCGTCGAGGTAGACGCGCAGCATCTGGCCGCCGCTCATCACGGTGCCGCCTTCGCGGGTGCCGATGCCGATGGTGTAGACCTTGACGTTACGCTCCTTCGCCTCACGGGCGGCCTGCAGGGGCGAGATGCCGCGGTTGGACGCCCCATCCGACAGCAGAACGATGGTCGAGGGGATCGACGGGGAAGCGGTGCGCGGCGCTTGTTGGCCACCCTGGCCAGGGCGGGTAGCGGTGGGCGCGGCCGGCTGACCGGGAGCACTCGGCCGTTGCTGAGCCAATTCGCCGCCGGGCAACACCGACAAACTGGCGACGATCCCCTCGCCGATCGATGTGGCCGCCTGGGTGCCGAGTTTGTCGATCGTCTCGATCACGATCTGGTGATCCTCAGTTGGAGGCAGGTTGATCACGGCGCGGTCGGAGAAGGAGACGACCCCGACGCGAGCGCTCTTTGGCAACGCCCCAACGAACTGCTTGGCCGCTTCCTTGGCGGCGTCCATCCGGGTCGGCTGGAGATCGTTCGCCTCCATGCTCCGCGAGGTGTCGATGGCGAGCATCACGTAGCTCTGTTCGACCGGGACCGGCACTTCAAGCTGTGGCCGGGCGAGCGCCAGAATCATCGCGGTCACCGCGATCAAGAAGAAGGCAGCGGGGACGTGACGCCGCCAGCCTGGCGCGCGGGGAGCGACCTCTTTGAGCAAGGCGAGGTTGGTGAAACGGACGGCGTAGCGGTTGCGCCGACGTTGGAGCAGCACGTAGAGGGCGATCAGGACGGGAACGACGAGCAGGCCCAGCAGGGCTAGCGGCCAAGCGAACTCCACGGGCGCCTCCTCTTGCGCATCGCAACAAACCGCAGCATCGGCTCGATCAGCGACTCCGCGGTAGAAAGTGTAACAAGGTCAACGGCGGTGCTGGCAAGCGTTGCCGAGAGTTCGCGGTCCCGGTCGGCGACCGCCACCCGGAAGCGCTCGCGGGTCGGCTTGTGCGACGTGTCGATCCAGATCTGGTCGCCCGTCTCGGGGTCTTCCAGCCGCAGCAGCCCGATGTCGGGAAGCTCTTGTTCACGCGGGTCCACCACGCGCACGGCGATTACATCGTGGCGGTGGGCAAGGTTCTGGAGATGACGTTCCCAGCCGCCGGGAACGATAAAGTCCGAGATGACGAACACCAAGCTGCGCCGACGAAAGAAGCGTTGGGCACGTTCGAGGATATGGGCAAGGTCGGTTGTGCCCGTCGGCTTGGTCGATCCGTTTGGCGCAGCATGCTGGAGCGCGTTGATCACCCGCAACGTCTGGATCCGTCCACCGGCCGGTGGGATCACCGTATCGATCTCGCTGGAAAAGGCGACCAGCCCGACCCGGTTGCCGTGGCGGGTATAGAGGTGAGCCATCAGCCCGACGAACTGGGTGACGAGATCGTGCTTGGACTGCAGGCTGGTGCCGAAGTCGATCGACGGGCTGAGGTCGACCAGCAGCCAGGCCGTGATCTCGCGCTCCTCGATGTACTGGCGGACGTGGACCCGAGCGGTGCGGGCGGTCACGTTCCAATCGATCCGGCGAACATCGTCGCCAAGCTGGTATTCGCGAACCTCGCCAAGTTCCATACCGGGGCCGTAGAAGATCCCGGAATAGTCACCCTGCATCAGGCCGTCCAGTCGGCGGACGACCTTGAACTGGAGGAACTTCAGGAGTTTGTCGGCGGCTTCCATCAGGAGACGGCGACGGGCCGGCCGGTGAGATCGAGCTTTGGCGGCCGGACGGCGGTCAGGATCGCCCGGACGATGTTGTCACCGGTGACATCCTGGGAAAGCGCTTCGTAGGAGAGCACCATCCGGTGACGAAGCACGTCGAGCGCGAGATCGCGCACGTCGTCCGGCACGATGTAGTCGCGCCCACGCAACACGGCAAGCGCCTTCGCACCAAGGATCAGATTGATCGACCCGCGCGGGCTGGCGCCAAAGGAGATGAACTTGGCCAGTTGCGGCAGGCCGAAATCGCCGGGTCGGCGCGTCGCGGTCGTCAGGGTGACGGCATACTCGATGACCTTCGGATCGACATAGACCAACTCGACTTGACGCTGCGCCTCGACCAAGCGGTCGGCGCTGACCACCGGTAGCGGAGTGGCCGGGTTGGCGTCGGTGACGCGAGCCACAATCGTCGCCTCTTCGCTCGCGTCCGGGTAGCCGATCACCGTCTTGAACATGAAGCGATCGATCTGCGCTTCTGGCAACTGATAGGTGCCTTCACTCTCGATCGGGTTCTGGGTGGCAAGCACCAGAAACGGCTCGGGGACGTGAAAGGTCTCGTTGCCGATAGTGACTTGATGCTCCTGCATCACTTCGAGCAGGGCGGATTGGACCTTGGCGGGGGCGCGGTTGATCTCGTCGGCGAGGAGGAGATTGGTGAAGACCGGGCCAAACTGGGTGCCGAACTCGCCGGTTTGCTGGTTGTAGATGCGGGTGCCGACGAGGTCGGCCGGGACGAGATCAGGCGTGAACTGGATGCGCTGAAACTTCCCGGAGATCACCTCGGCCATCGTCTTGATGGCGAGCGTCTTGGCTAGGCCCGGCACACCCTCGATCAGGATGTGGCCCTTGGCGAGGAGGGCGACCAACATCACTTCGAGCAGGTGCTCCTGCCCGACGATCACCTTTTTCACTTCGAAGAGAACATGCTCCCAGACCGAGCGGTCCGGGCGTGAATCCAAGCCCGCCATAGCGCCTCCCCTCCAGGGCAGACGCCCCGGCTCCTCGGCTTGGAGTATCACGGGTTTCGGAAGGAAGTTTCAAATAGCGATCAGGCGACCGTCGACAATCCCTCGCCGAGTTCGCGCTGATGCTCGATCGCAAAGGTGGCGGCCTGAACCCGGCTGGTAAAGTCCAACTTGCCAAGAATATTGGTGACATGGCTGCGGATCGTGTGGGCCGAGAGGCTCAACTCTCGGGCGATCGCCTTATTGGGCGCGCCACGAGCGATCCAAACCAGCACCTCACGCTCGCGCGGGGTGAGCCGGTCGATCGGGGTTTCGCCGACCGGTTCGACCGTCGCCAGTTCGACCGGACGGCCGCCTCGATCACGAATGCGCGTGATCAGCCGGGCGGTCAACGGACGCGACAACGCCGTCTCACCCGCCGCCACCCACTCGAGTTGCTTGATCAAGGCTTCGAGGCGAGTCGACTTGACGATGTAACCGGCCGCGCCGGCGCTCATCGCGACGAATAGATCGTCGTCGGACTCCGACGAAGTGAGTACGACGGTCCGGGTGCGCGGCGACACCTCGCGCAATCGTCGGATGAGATCGACGCCCGACCCATCCTCCAACTGGAGTTCGGTGAGGGCGATGTCGGTTTCGTGAAACTGGACGTAGGCGACCGCCCGATCGATAGTGGTGACGGCATCGACGGTGCTAAAGCGGGGATCGTGGGCGAGCAGTCCCTTGAGACCATGACTGACCAGCGTCAGGCTATCGACGATCAGAAGCCGCATTGTCAGTGTCCCTCCATCTCGCCGATGCTTCACGCTCTGCATCCCCTACTTCGGCCCGGAGAGTGCCTCGCGATAGGGGTACGATCTTTGGAGCGGTCCTAGCACAGACAACCTACTACAAACGACCGATATCTGTCAACCTCGCGGAACGAGACGTTGGGCTGTCTCGAACAACTCGAGGACTTCGGCGGTGGTGGTCGCTTCAGCCGGCCGCTTGTCGTCGCGGTGGCGGACGAAGCGGGGAAATCGAAGTGCCAGCCCGCGCCCATCGCCGAGCGTCCTCACTCCACACGTATGCATCGGCGAACGGGTCAACTCCTGGGCTTGCACTTCGAAGACGATCGCCGGGTCGAACCAGACATCCGGCCGCAGCCGGGATTCGAGGCGCGCCGGCGGGCTGTCGCGGCGCAGTGGGTTGAGCAGCGCCGGCAGCAGGTCAAAGAGGTGGCGGTCGGTCAGTCCCGCTCCAAGGCGCGAGATTGTCTCGAAACAGTCGTCGTCCGGGTTGAAGGTGGCGACCAGCAGGCTGCCATACGCCCCGGCCCGTCTGCCGCGGCCCCACCAGGCCCCGACGACGACGAGATCGAGCGTATCGGTCAGCGCGCCGCCGCCCGGCCCCTTATATTTGATCCAAGCGAAGCCGCGTCGGCCGGCCTCGTACGGGCTGGCCGGCGCCTTGCACATCACCCCTTCGGTACCCGCACCGATCGCCTCGTCGAAGAACACCTCAAGCTGGGCCCTGTTGGCGATCGGCCGGGCAGTCGAAAGGGCGAGCCGCTCACCGACCGGAACGATCGCTTCCAAACGGGCGCGCCGCGCTCGATAGGGCAGGTCGATCAGATCGTCGCCGTTGTGGTGCAGGAGGTCGAAGACAAACGCTTTGAGCGGGTAGGAGGCAAGAATCTCAGGGGTCAGCCGCTTGACGCGCCGGTTGAGCACGTGCTGAAACGGGCGCATCGCGCCGCTGGTTGGGTCGACGACGACGGCCTCGGCCTCAAGGATGAACGGGCGGTTGAGTTCCGCCAAAGCGTCGAGCAAGTCGGGAATCTGATGGGTGACGTCTTCGATCCGGCGGGAGAACGCGCGAAAGGCCGCGCCGTCCCAGTGGATCTGCAGCCGCTCGCCGTCGTACTTGTACTCGGCGGTGTGCGGCCCGAGTTGCTCGACGATCGCGGCCGGGGTGGGCAGTCGCTCGGCAAGCATCATCCGCACCGGCTTGCCGGGCTGGATCCGCACCTCGCCCAACGCTTCGGCTCCTCGGCGCGCCAGCCCGGCGACCGCGCCCAGATCCGAGGTGAGCCGATAGGCGCGTTCGACCAACGGACGGGCGTCCGGGGCGAGAAAGGCCGTCGCGATCGCCTCGAGCAGGGTGGCATCGCCGACGCCGAGGCGCAGTTTGCCGGTGGCGGTGCGGAGCAAGTAGCGCACTTCGTCCGGGCTGGCGCGGCCAAGCAGGCTGGCGAGCGCGGCCCGTTTGCGCCCCTGGGAGCCGGGGTCGCGGTCGCGGGCAATCGCCAGCAGCGCGTCGAACACCTCGCCCAGCGCTAGCCCACCCCGGCCGGCTGGCAGCAGCGTGGCAAGTTCGCCCAGATCGCCCCGGCGGTGAAGCTCGGAGCGCACCTCTTCGGCGGGCAACCCGGCAGCGAGGGCGAGCGCCCGGGCAGCCTCGGCCTCGGCCATTCCCAGTTCGATCCCTTCGAAGGGCGGGCTGAGCAGCCCCTGAACCAGCAGGACCGCCTGAGGGACCTCCTCGCCGGGCAGCGCGGCAAGCGCGTCGGCGAGCAGCGCGACGGTCTGGCGGCGGCCGCTCGTCGCTTCGATCTGGCGAAGGACGGCGACAAAGCGCTCGTAGCTCATAGCCCATTCTATGGCCGGGACCGGGCGATCACGCGAGGGGGTCGGCCGACGACGGCACGCCGGTCCGCCATACCACGGTTAGACGACGGCCAGCACGCCCTGGCGCAGATAGTGGCCCGTCAGCGACCCGGGAGCGTCCAGCAGGTCGCGCGGCGTGCCGGTGAAGACGACCCGGCCACCTTTGCTCCCGCCTTCGGGACCGAGATCGACGACCCAGTCGGCGTTGCGAATGATGTCGAGGTTGTGCTCGATGACGACGACGGTGTTGCCGCCGTCGACGAGGCGGTTGACGATCGCCAACAAGTGGGTGATGTCGGACATGTGGAGACCCGTCGTTGGCTCGTCCAGCACATAGATACTGCCCTGCTTGTGCAGTTCGCTCGCCAGCTTGATACGCTGACACTCTCCGCCGGATAGGGTGCTGAGCGGTTGGCCGAGGGTGAGATAGTCGAGGCCCACGTCGCTCATCGCCTGCAGCTTGCGAACGATCTCACGCTGGGTGAAGAGGGCCCGAGCCTCGGCGACGGTCAACGCCAGCACATCGCCAATCGATTTGCCGTTGAGGCGGTAGACGAGCACCTCGTCCTTGAAACGCCGTCCCTGGCAAATCTCGCAGGGCAACTTGACCCCATCGAGGAACGCGAGGTCGGTATAGATGACGCCGGAGCCTTTGCAGTTTTCGCAGGCGCCCTTCGAGTTGAAGCTAAACAGCCCGGCGTCCACCTTGTTGGCGGCGGCGAACGCCTTGCGGATGTCGTCCATGACGCCGGTGTAGGTAGCCGGGTTCGAGCGCGACGAAGCGCCGACCGCCGACTGGTCGATCACGACCGCCTCGGGGTGCTGGCGGAGGAACACCTCATTGATCAGCGAACTCTTGCCCGACCCTGCCACGCCGGTGATCGCCGTCAGCGCCCCCGTCGGAATGTCGACGCTGACGTTCTGGAGATTGTTGGCGCGGGCGTGGCGGATCGGCAGCCAGCCTCTGGCCGGACGCACGTCCTGTTTGATCGGGAGCGCACGCTGGAGGAATCGGCCGGTCAGGGTGTCGGCCTGGCGAAGATCAGGATAACTGCCCTCGAAGACGATCTCTCCGCCGGCTCTGCCCGCGTGCGGTCCAAGGTCGACGACATAGTCCGCCACCTTGATCACGTCCGGGTCGTGCTCGACCACCAGCACGGTGTTGCCCTTGTCGCGCAGTTTCTGCAGCAACTCGTTCAGCCGGTGAACATCGCGCGGGTGGAGCCCGATACTCGGCTCGTCGAAGATGTACAGCACGTCAACCAGGCTGCTGCCAAGATGCTTGACCATCTTGACGCGCTGCGACTCGCCGCCCGAGAGCGTATCGGTCTCGCGGTTCAGGCTCAGATAGTCGAGGCCAATGTCGGCCAGATGCTGCAGCCGCTCCGTCAGGGTAGCGACCATCGGCGCGGCGACCGGATCGTCGATCTCGCGGACGATCGGGAGCAGGTCGCCGATCTCGAGGGAAGTCAGTTCGGCGATGTTGCGGCCGTTGATGGTGCAGGCCAGCGCGGCCTCGTTCAGGCGCGCCCCCTTGCAGAGCGGGCACGGTCGTGGACGGAGGTAGGGCGCGACCGCCTTCTGGGTACGCTCGGAATAGGTCTTCAGGTCGCGCCGAACGTAGGAGCGTTCGATCTTCTCGATGATGCCCGCGTAGGTCAGGTTCACCGACCCGTCGCCGAAGGCCACCTTGTACTTCTGCGCCTTGCCATAGAGCAGGAGATCCAGTTCCTCGGGTGTGAAGTCGCCCAGTTTCTTGTCGTTGTCGAAGAAGCCCGAGGCGGTGTAGGCGGATACTTCCCAGGAACTGAAGAACGGCACCTGGACCGCTCCCTCGTTGAGCGACTTCGAGAGATCGATAAAGTCGTCCGACGCAATACCCAGCTTCTTGCCCAGCCCATTGCATTCCGGACACATGCCCTGGGGGTCGTTGAACGAGAAGGCGTTCGAGTAGCCCACGTACGGCTGACCCAGTCGCGAATAGAGCAGCCGCAGCACGGTGTAGATGTCGGTGATGGTGCCGACTGTCGAGTGCGATCCGCCGCCGAGCCGCTTCTGGTCGACGATCACCGCCATACTCAGGTTCTCGATCGCATCGGCCTCCGGCTGCGGGTAGCGCGGCAGGAAGCTACGAATGAACAGGCTGAAATTCTCATAGAGTTGACGCTGCGCCTCGGTGGCGATCGTATCGAAGACAATCGACGACTTCCCCGACCCCGACACGCCGGTGAAGACCGTGATCTGCCGCTTTGGGATGCGAAGCGACACATCCTTGAGGTTGTTCTCGCGCGCCCCGCGAATCTCGATATACTCGTTCATCTGCCGCCTTTCAGGGCTGCGCCAGGTTGGCAACGATACGGCGCTGCGGCTGTCTGCTCTCGCCTGGCCACGTCTTGAGATCGTTGGGTGAGGAACTGGCTACTGCCAGCGATCGAGCGTGACGATCTGGATCAGGTTGCCGCAGGTGTCGTTCACCATCGCGATCGTCGAGCCGGTCACCTTGGTCGGCGGCATCGTGAACTGGGCGCCGCGGGCCGTCATCCGTTCGTATTCGTGCTGGACGTCGTCGGCATAGAACATGATGGCCGGCTGGCCTTGATCGAACATCGCCTGTTGGAACGCCTTCGCGGCCGGGTTGTCGTTGGCGGCAAGTTGCAACTCGATCCCGTCCGGCTCTTCGGCTGAAACGACGGTGAGCCAGCGAAACGGGCCGTTAGTAAAGTCTGCTTTCGCCTCGAAGCCCAGCACGTCGGTGTAAAACCGAAGCGCCCTCTCCTGGTCATCCACGTAGACGGTCGTCAACTTGATCTTCATGTCGAAACCCCTTCACTCAGGTGAATGATTCGCCGGCAGCGGCCAGGCGACCGCGAAAGCCCGACTCATTGCCCTCGGGTGACAAGCCCACCCCGACCGGCCGGACGACATCGCGCAGCGTGACCAACTGCCGGGCCTCGCGCTGACGGTAGCCGACATCAGAGGAGACCAGCGATGGCGGTGGACAAGCCCGGTACCTTGAGCGTACCGGCGCACCCTTCCGCCGTCAACGAGATAGTCGGCGGATTTCAGAACATTTGTTGGGCCACCATCGGCGCGAGTAATCCCCAGACGCGCCGGCGGTCCCTTCATGCTACAGTCCCACCCCGAAACGATGATTGGGCAGCGGCCTTCGGGCTGGATGGTCTGGTTTCTGGCGATCCGCTGGCGGACGCTCTCGGCGGCGATTGCGCCGATCCTGGTTGGAACGGGCCTCGCGCTTGGTGACGGCGTGTTTCACGCGCCGTCGGCGCTTGCGGCGCTCCTGTCGGCGCTGTGCATCCAGATCGGCACGAACCTCGCAAACGACCTCCACGACTTTCGCCGAGGGGCGGATGCCCAGCGGGTTGGGCCGACCCGGGTGGTAACGGCCGGGTTGATGTCGCCGGGCGCGGCCCAGGCGGGCATCTTGATCTTCTTCGGGCTGGCGATGCTGTTCGGGGTCTACCTCGTCGTGCGGGGCGGCTGGCCGATCGTGGCGATCGGGCTGGCGTCGCTCGCCGCCGGCTATGCCTATACCGCCGGACCGCTTCCGCTCGCCTACAACGGCCTCGGCGATCTGGCCGCCTTTCTCTTCTTCGGCGTCATCGCCGTGACTGGCCTCTACTACGTCCAGGCTCTCGTCTGGTCTCGGTGGGCGTTGCTCGCCAGTCTGCCGGTCGCCGCCCTGGTGACGGTGATCCTGATCGTCAACAACATCCGCGACATCGACAGCGACCGGGCGGTCGGCAAGCGCACCCTCGCGGTGCTGCTGGGCCGCACCGGATCTCGCATCGAGTTGGTGCTGCTGCTCGTCATCGCCTACAGCGTACCGCCGCTGTTCGTCGTCCTCACCCAGAACGGTTGGGCCGCCCTGCCGCTGCTATCGCTGCCGCTCGCCTACCGTCTCGGATCGACCGTTCTGCGCCGGAGCGACGCCGCTGCCCTCAACCCGGCCTTGATGCGCGCCTCTCAGTTGTTGGCGCTCCACAGCGCCCTGTTCGGGATCGGCCTCGCGCTCTGAACGTCCGCCGTGGGACCCACCCAGAACAACCTTCGGCGACTTTGAGCGCCAAACTCAGCCGCCCGTCGGCATTCCGCCCTGGTTCGTCGGTGGAAGATGGGAGCCGGAGATCCTTGCTCGCCGAGAGGTCTAGATCCCGCGCTCGTTGCGCAACGCCCGTGCTGCCAGCGCGAGCGAACTGATCTTGCGGTAGGCCTGCTCGCGCGGCAGAAACCACATGCCGCAGTCCGGCGCGAGCCGGAACCGTTCGGCAGGCACGACCTCCAGCGCTGCTCGCGCCCGCGCAAGGATATGGTCGACCGTCTCGATCGGCGCGGACGGAGCATTGTTGAGCAGTCCGAGGATGATCGCCTTGTCGCCGCAATGAGCCAGCACATCCGGCTGATGGCCCGGCTGCTCGTATTCGAGGCTGATTTCGTCGACCTTCGAGGCCGCGATCAATTCGAGGGCTTCTGCGTAGTTCGGGTTGACCCGCTTGGTCGTCGACGTCCGAGCGTAGCCATAGCACACGTGGACGGCGGTTCGCGCCGTCACGCCCCGGACGGCGCGGTCGAGCGCTTCGGTGGCGGCCTCGCGCACCTGCGCGAGACTGAAATGAATCTCAGGGTCGTCGATTTGGATCAGGTCGGCGCCGGCGGCTTCGAGGGCGAGGATCTCCTGATTCATAGCGTCGGCGATGGCAAACATCAGCGCACCGAGATCGCCGTAGTACCGGTCGGACAGTCGCATCGCCAGCGTTGCCGGCCCGGCCACCATTGCCTTCGTCATCCGGGTCGTCGTGCGCCGCAGCAGCGCGAAATCGTCGAGCGTCATCGGCCCAGGCCAACTGATCGGGCCGTTCACCACCGGCCCGCTGGTGGGTATGAGCGCGGCACCCGGACTGGGAGCGACCCGCTCAACCACACCGGCCAGGTCGGAGGACGTCCGATCGCGCCGCGGCCCCCAGGTCTCCCGGTCGATCCCGTTGAGCGGGAAGAAGGTCGCGGTGAACGATTGGCGTTGCTGCTCGCCGTCGGTGATCAGATCCAGTCCGGCGCGCTCCTGATCGCGGATCGCCAGGACCGCCGCGTCTGCCTTCGCCTCGTCGAGATAGGCCGGTTCGACACGCCACCACGATTCGTCGAGGGCATACGCCCGATCATGATCGGCAATCCAGTGCGGCTTGGCGTACGAACCCACCAATTGGGCTCCTAGCGCGAACTGACCCATTGCTCCGATCCTTTCCGCAGGGCAACCAGCGCCACTGGGGCAACCAGCAGCGCCGCGATTGCGCCGAGCAGAAATGGCGCGGGGGCAGCTTCGCCGAAGGTTTCGGCGAGCACCCCCGCCGAGGTTGCCCCAACAACCGTCCCAGCAGAATAGACCGCATAGAAGAGACCAAAGCCGGTGCCGCGCTCGCCTGGCTCGGCGGAATCGACGACCAGGGCCGAGGCCGCCGGAAAGAGCAGCGCAAAGCCCAGGCCAAACAACGCCATCGCCAGATAGACGCCCGTCATCGTGGTAACGGCCGCCAGCAGGAGCATCGCCAGCCCGATCCCGGTCAGGCCGGCGGCGAGCGGACGGGCGCGGCCAAAGCGATCGGACAACCACGACGCCGGCCCCGCGAGGCCAATCAGCGCGACCAAGGCATAGACACTAAAGGCGGTTCCGCTGGCGCGGGCAGCTTCGCCGCGAACATCGAGTTGGATTGGGAGATGGGCGACCAGGGTGCCAAGCGCCACGGTAAGTGCCGCAATCGCCGCGAAGGCAACGAGCAGCCCACGCCGACGCAACAACGCCCCGAAGGTGCTGAAGGTGCCTTCCTGCGCCACCGGGATGGCGCGCTCGCGGACGGCGATCGCCACGACCGCCGCCGTCGCCAAGAGCAGAACCGCCACCCCAAGGAACACCACCGACGGCCCGAAGCGCTCGCGGACGATACCCGAGAGCGATGGACCAAGCACCGCCGCCACCGCGATCAGCGCCGCCGCCGAGCCAAGAGCGCGGGCGCGCGCTTCTGGCCGCGCTGCATCGCTCAGCAAGGCGAACGCCCCCGGTGACAACACCGCCGCCGCCAGTCCGTGGACGATCCGCACCGCAACCAACTGCTCGGCGGTCTGGACGAGGGTATAGAGGACCAACGAAGCGGCGGCGGCAACGAGGCTGAGGGTAATGGCCGGCTTGCGGCCCCAGCGATCAAGCAACGGGCCGGCAGCGAGATTACCGAAAAGGTTGGCGAACGAATACGCCCCGACGACGATCCCGACCATCGCCGGGCTTGCGCCAAGCTGGTGGGCATAGGGAGCAACGACCGGAAACTGGCTGAACAGGTCGAAAAAGGCAACGAAGGCGATGGCGCGCGCTGCCCAAAGGGTTCCGCGACTACCCACCGGGTCCATCCGTTCCTCCAAGGTGGAGCGTTATACTGCCGGTGCGCTGGCTGGGGCCGCCGCCATGATAGCTTCCCGAGGTGAACGATGCAGACCGCGCCACGTTGGGACGATCTCGTCGAAGGCGAGGAACTACCACCGCTGGTCAAGCCAGCGCTCACCACCCAACAATTGGTCAAGTTCGCCGGCGCATCCTACGACTTCTACCAAATCCATTACGACCTCGAGTTCGCCAAGTCGACCGGCCTCGAGACGGTCATCGCCCACGGACTGCTCAAGCTCGCCTACCTCGGCCAGTTCGTCACCAGTTGGATGGGGCCAAACAGCCTCGTTCGCAAGCTCGGCTGCCAGTATCGTGGGATGGACTTCCCCGGCGACGTGATCACAGTGCGCGGCGCTATCGTCCGCAAATACCAAGAGGATGGCGAGCAGATCGTCGAGTTGGACGTCTGGACCGAAAATCAACGTGGCGAAAAGACCACTCCCGGCAAGGCGACCGTTTCACTCGCCCTCTGAGGGTCGGCTGGCTCGCCCTCGGCTCAAGACCGCACTATCCACGCTCGACGGCTGCGGGCGTCGAGGGAAAACGGCCACCAAAAGGCGACGGAAGCGCGAGGACCATCGGCTAGACTCCCCGCGCGAGCGGCGCTCGCCAGGGGGCTCGGTGCGCGTCGGGATCGACCTTCGCCTCTATAGCTACCGCCCAGCCGGCATCGCAACCTACGCGCTGCAGCTAGCCCGGACGCTCGCCCGCCGTCCCGCCGACCTCGACCTCGTGGTCTATCAAAGCCGCAAGACCCGCACTCCGCTCGTCCAAGCCCGGACGCGTATCCTCTTCACCCCCTGTCATCATCGTTTCGAGCAGCCAGCCCTCGCCGTCGAGTTGTTTCGCGCCCCGATCGACCTGCTTCACTCGCCCGACTTTATCCCGCCGATGCGCCGCACCTTCAAGTCGGTCATCAGCGTCCATGACCTCGCCTTTCGCTTCTTTCCGCAGCACACCACCGCCGAAAGTCGGCGCTATTACGGCCAACTTGCCGCTGCGATCACCAGTGCTGACGCCGTGCTCGTGGATGCCGAATCGACCCGAATCGATCTCGAGCGTGAGCTTGGCGTCCCGCCGGACCGGGTGGATGTCACCTACCTCGCGCCCGACGAAGCGTTTCGGCCGCTGTCACGGCAGACAGTCGAAGCCTTTTTCACCGCCAAGGGTCTGCCGCTCGGCGCGATCCTCTGGGTCGGCACTTTCGAGGGGCGGAAAAACCTTCCCGGCCTGCTGGGCGCCTATGCCCGGCTGAACGATGCCCCGCCGTTGATCCTCGCCGGTCGACCCGGCTGGCTGGAGAGCGATATCGACGCCCGGATTGCCTCCCTTGGTCTGGCAGGACGGGTGATCTGCCACTGGGGACCGAGCCAGGACGATCTCGTTCACCTCTATAACGGCGCGGCGCTGTTCGTCTTTCCCTCGTTCTACGAAGGTTTCGGCTTTCCCGTCCTCGAAGCGATGGCGTGCGGCACCCCGGTTGTCTCCTCGAACGCCGGGTCGCTCGCCGAGGTCACCGGCGACGGCGGCATTCAGGTCGATCCTCACGACGAAACCGCACTTGCCTGCGCGATCGACGCGGTGCTGGGCAGTCCGGCCCTCGCCGCCGACCTCCGCCAGCGCGGCTTCGTCCAGGCCGCCCGTTTCTCGTGGGAGCGCTGCGCCGATCAGACCCTCGCGGTCTACCAGCGGGTGCTGGGATGAAGATCCTCTTCGTCACCCCGCAGCGCCCCGAGCCTCCCAAGAAGGGGACGACCCTGCGCAACTACGCGCTGATCCGCCGGGCCGCTCGCCGCCATCAGGTCCGGGTGCTCACCGTCGAGAGCGCGCCGCCTGAGCCGGCCGGCGAGTTCGAGCCGCTCGGCGTGCCGATCGACGCCGTACCGGCCCCAGGCCGGCCGGCCGGCCGCCGCCTGGCCGATCTCGCCACCGGCCGGCTGCCTGATCTGGCCGTCCGGCTGCGCTCTCCCGAGGCTCACGATCGTTTCGTCGACCTGCTCCGAACATTCGAGCCGGATGTCGTCCAATTCGAAGCGGTCGAAGCAGCCGGGGCGGTTGCGCCACTTGGCGCGGCCTTCCGGGCAGCCGGCGTCCGCCCGTGGATCGTCTACGACGCTCACAACGCCGAGTTTGCTCTCCAGGAAACGCTCTGGCGCGGCGAGGCGCTCCAACCCCGTCGTTGGCCACGCGCCCTCTACAGTCTGATTCAGGGGCGCCGCCTGCGCCATTGGGAGGCCGGCCTTTGCCGGGCCGCCACCTCGACGATCGCCGTTTCCGAAGGCGACGCCACGCTGCTCGAACGCCTGTCCGGCATCCAGCCGGTGGTCATCCCCAACGGCGTCGATACGGACTATTACCGCCCAACGGCGGGGCCGATCCTCGATCCGGTTTCGCCGCTGCTTCTGTTTATCGGCACGCTCGACTTTCGGCCAAACGTCGATGCCGCCGTCTGGCTGGTGCACGAGATCCTGCCGCCGCTCGTCCGTGAAATCCCGGGTGCGCGTATCGCGATCGCCGGTCGAGACCCCGCACCGGCGGTACGGGCGCTCGCCGGCCCGAACGTCGACGTGATCGGTCCGGTCGACGACGAGCGGCCATTGCTGGCGCAGGCGAGCGTCTGCGTCGTCCCGCTGCGATCGGGCGGTGGGATGCGCTTCAAGGTCGTGCAGGCGATGGCGGCCGGTCTGCCGGTGGTCAGCACCACGTTCGGCGCGGACGGCGTCGCGGCACGCCACGGCGAGCACCTCGTGTTGGCCGATACTCCCGAGGCGTTCGTGGCGGCGATTCGTCGGACGATCGGCGACCCAGCCGCAACTCGCCGGCGCATCGAGCGGGCGCGAACGTTGGCGGTCCAGCGCTACGACTGGCGGGCGATCCTGCCGGCTCTCGATGACCTTTATGACCGGCTGGATGTCCGCTCGCCGGCCGGAGCGGCCCGGTGACGACCGCGGCGACGACGGCGCGCCCCGAGCGTGTCCACGGCGCGGCAGGCAGCCTTGCCTGGTTCGGCGCGGCCGGCCTCGGACTGGCAGCCACCCTTGCCTATCTGCTTACGCTCTCGGCGCAGTACAGCTCGGACGGAATGGCCTTCGCTCGCCTCAGCCGGGATGGGAACCTGGCCGCGCCGCTGTTCTTCCAGGCCGAGCACCTGTTGTATCCATTCGTCGGTTGGGCTTTTGCCCGGATTGGCGCGCCGTTGGGGTTGGGCGATCCGCTCCTCGCGCTTCAGGTGCTGAACGCGCTGGGCGGCGGGCTAGCGGTGGCGGCGTTGAGTTGGTCGGCGTTTCGGCTGCTGCCTTCGGCCTGGGCGGCCGGTGCGGTTGGCCTGGCGCTTGGGGCGAGCTACGGCTGGTGGTATCACAGTTCCGACGCCGAGGACCAGATCCTCGCCAATGCTGGTCTGCTGATCGCCTTCGCCGCGCTCGCCGCGGCGCGCGGGCCGTTTCTGCGCGGGGTGCTGCCAACCGGGCGCGGCTGGGCGGTCGTCCTCGGGATGGCGGCGGCGATGCTCATCCATGCCACCACGGTGCTGTTCTTGCCGGCGGCGTTGATCTTGTTCTTTCGCGACGCCACCCGCCGCGAGGCGGTCGTGCTGGCTGCGCTCGGCGCACTGATCGTCGGCCTGCCGTACCTCGCAATCGGCGTCGGCGTCCATGGGCTGGGTGACCTTTCGGCCTGGCGGGGCTGGCTACTCGCCGCACCGGGGCAGGGCGTTTGGGGCCGGATCTCGCCACGCAACCTTTGGGCCGGCCTCCAGAGCCTGACCGCCGCCGCGATCTGGCTGCCCAGCGCGCCCAGCGCTGCCGGGCTGCGTGCGCTTGCCCCCGGCGCGATAGCCGCATTTGTCGTGGTGGCGGCGATGGCGGCCGGATTGGTCGCCGCGACCGTTGCCGTACTGCGCTCGCGCGATCGGCTCGGGGTGGCATTGCTCGTCTGGGCGCTCACCTTCGCTGGCTTTGGCGCCTACTGGGCGCCCGACGACCCCCAGTTCTGGCTGCTGGTGCTGCCGCCGCTCTATCTGCTAGCGGCGCGCGCGCTGCCAGCCTGGGCGCTGTATGGGGTTGTCGTTCCGCTGGCGATCTGGAATCTGGCGGCTGGCGTGCTGCCGCGCCACAATCCGGCCAACAACGCCGGCCTGCTCGCGGCGCGCTGCCTGGCCGATCGGCTGAGCCCGAATGATCTGGTGATCGCGCCAGGATGGGACTGGGCAGGCGACTACCTGCCATACTTCAGTGGGGTGAACGTCCTTAGCCTCAACGACGCCTACGTGCTGACCGCACAGGGCGACCGCGCCACATTCTTCGACGCCATCGAGCGCCGGATCGCCGCCACGCGCTCCACCGGCGGGCGGGTCTATCTGGTGCGCCTCGATTCGCTGACCGAGGACGAGGCCGCCTTCTTCCGCCGGGTGACCGGCCTCGGCGCGAGCGACTTCGCCTGGCGGCGCATCGACGCCTTCACCTGCGGAACGGAGCCGGTGCGCGAGGTGCTGCCGTGAAGTGGCGGCTCGGTCTGGCGGGTCTCGTCGTCCTCGTCGCCGTCGGTGCTGCTCTCGCCGCTCGCGCGCCGGTTGCTGCCTGGCTCGAAGAGACAACCGGCGAAGTCGAGCCGCGCTTTCAAATGGTCAACCTGCTCTCCACCCTCGCCTACACCCCGATCCAGACTGCCGACGAAGCGCCGATCACTGGCGAGACCGTCCCGTTCGGGATGAACGTCTTTCTCGAACAGGAAGTCGAAGAATGGAAGCTTCGGCGGACCTTCGAACTGCTCCGAGCGGCGAATGTCCGTTGGATTCGCCAGCAGATCCCCTGGTCCGATATCGAAGTCAACGCCAAGGGTGATTTCGAAACCGAGTACGGATCGACCTGGCAGAAGTACGACCGCTTCATCGATCTCGCCAACGAGCATGGCATCAGCATCCTCGCCCGGCTCGATTCGCCACCAAACTGGTCGCGCACCGACAACAGCGTTCACAACCGCCCGCCCGACAACTTCGACGACTACGGCGACTTCGTCGACACGTTCGTCACCCGTTACCGCGGCAAGATCACCCACATCCAGATCTGGAACGAGCCGAACATCTTCCCCGAATGGGGCTGGCAAACCGTCGACGCCGGCGGCTACGCCACCCTGCTGCGTGTCGCTGCTACCCGCGCCCGCGCCGCAAACCCGGAGATCGTCATCGTCGCCGCGGCGCTCGCTCCAACCAATGGCACCGAAGACGGCTACAACGAGAACGACCTCGTCTACCTCCAAAAGTTGTACGACTCGGGCGGCGGCCGCTATTTCGACGTGATGAGCGCGATGGGCTATTCGCTCTGGACCGGCCCGCTCGACCGCCGCGCCGATTTCGACCGGGTCAACCTGTCGCGTGTCCGGCTGATCCGCGACGTGATGGTGCGCAACGGCGACGAGCACAAGCCGGTCTGGATCGCCGAACTTGGCTGGAATGCCCTGCCGATCGACGCGCCGATCGTCGCCACCCATGGCCAGGTGTCGCGCGAGATGCAGGCGCGCTATCTGGCCGATGCCTATCAGCGGATCCAAGAAGAATGGCCGTGGGTCGGCAATATCTTCGTCTGGCACTTGCGGATGGTCCACGACGAGAACCGCGACCAACCTCTCTACTATTTCGGCCTCGCCGACGCCGACTTTGCGCTCCACCCGGCGTTCTATGCCTACCAGCAGGCGGCCGCCGACGGAAAGCTCGCCTATCCAGGCCGACGCAGTGAAAGCCATCCGGCGATCTCGGCCGAAGGCGCCTGGGGCTACGACCGCGACGGTGGGTCCGACGGCTGGTTTCTCCGCTCCACCGCCCCCGGCGATGCGCTTGCCTTTCGCTTCCGCGGCGCATCAGCCGCGTTGATCGTGCGCCGTGGCGAGGGCCAGGCACGCGTGCTGGTCGACGGTCAGAGCGCGACTGCCCTGCCCGGCGGCCGGCTCGATCTGCGAACCGGAAGCGGCTGGGAGACGATCCCGATCGCCGACGGTCTGCCAGAGGGCGAGCATCGAGTTGATCTGATCGTCGAGGACGGCCAGGTCGCCTTCGACGGTATCCTCGTTCGCCCCGCTGCGCGTCCGATCGGCGCGATCGTGGTTGGGGTCGGCGTGGCGGCGGTGACGCTGCTTGGCGGACTGTTCTTTCTCGGTGGGCTGCTGACCGGGGCGGTCGCCGGCCGGGCGCTGCCGGTCGTCCGGCCACGCCGTCGTTGGGTGAACGTGTCGCTGCCCGTCGAATTGTGGACTGAGATCGTCCGCGACTTGCCGCCCGACCGCCGCCGGCCCTTCATCATCGCCGCGGTTGCCGAAGCCCTTCGCCGCCGCCGAGAGCCAGCCGCGCCACCCGATACGCCCGCCGAGACGGATGCGCTGGCCCCGGCGAGCGAACGACCGGAATCACGCTCTCCATGACCGAAACGTTCGATCGGGTCGCCTTACCATCAGCGCCGCTCCCTTCACCACGCCAAACGTTGGCCGCTCGCCCGGCGATCGCCGATCGCGCTCGGCCGCTCACCGTGCTGGCGCTCGGAGCGATCCTGCTGCTTGCCTTTGGCTTGCGGGTCTACCGGCTCGACGGCCAGAGCCTCTGGGCGGACGAGGGCGCGACCGTCGTGATGACGCTTCGATCGCCGGTTGAGATCGTTCAGGCCGCCGCCGGCGACATCCATCCGCCGCTTTACTACCTCGCGCTGCGCGGCTGGGCCGAGGTCGCCGGCCGCAGCGAGTTTGCCCTGCGCTTTCTCTCGGTTGTCTACGGCGTGCTGGTCGTCGCGCTGACCTATGTCGTCGGTCGGCTGCTGCTCGATCGGCGGGCGGCGCTCGCCGGCGCATTCTTCGCCGCGGTCTCGCCGTTGCTGATCTACTACGCCCAGGAAGCGCGGATGTACGAACAGATGACACTGTTCGGGCTGCTTGCCATCGCCGGTAGCCTGATCTGGTGGCGCAGGCTCGATCGCGGGCACCGCAGCGCCTGGCTCGCCGTCTCTTGCTCGCTCGCCTTTGCAGCGGCGGTGCTGACCCAGTTCTTTGGCGTGACGGCGATGCTCGGCGCAAGCCTCGCCTTTGTCGTCCTTCACCCGAACCCGCTGCGCTGGTGGAAGCGTTGGGCAGGCTGGGCGGCCTGTCAGCTTGGCGCGATCGCCCTCGTCGTCCCGTGGCTGCTGTATGCCTCCAACCAGCTTCAGAGTTGGGAGGTGGCTGCGGAATCGGCCGGGCCGGCCGAGTTTGCCCTGCGCACCTTCCGCTACCTCGCCTACGGCCTCGCCTGGGACCAGACGGTGACCGGCAAGACGGTGGCGTTGGGCATCGCGCTCGTCGCGCTGTCGGTGCTCTGGCCGCTGCTCGGACCGGGGCGGCTGCGCCGGACGCAAGGCCTGGCGGCGGTGGCGTTGATCGCGCTCGCCGCGCCGCTCACGCTGTTCGTCGTCGCGCTCAACCGGCCGGTCTACAACCCGAAGTTTCTGCTGGTGTCGCTGCCGGCGTTCTGCCTGATCCAGGGTGCGGGCGTCGCCGCCGGCATCGCAATCGTTAGGCGAGTGACTGGGTTGCTGCCGGGGGGTCGGCTCGTGCCGCTGGCGGCGGGTCTGGTGGCGGCGGTTGCTCTGATTGGCGCCCAGGAGTATGCCGCTGGCCGGGCGCTCGTCGCCGGCTATCACGATCCAAAGTACTTCCGCGACGACTATCGCGGCCTGGTGCGCTATCTCGATCTGTCGGCCAGGCCGGGTGACGTGATCGTCCTGAACGCGCCGGGCCAGCGCGAGATCTTCGACTACTACTATCGTGACGGACTGCCGGTGATCGGTCTGCCGGCGCAACGTCCTCCCGACGACGCCCGCACCGTCGCCGATCTCGAACGGCTGACTGGGTCGGCGAGGCGGATCTGGCTGGTGCTCTGGGCGAGTGAGCAGGCCGACCCGCGCGGCATCGTCGAAGGCTGGCTGAACGAGCATACGTTCCGTGCCTTCAACCGGTGGTATGGCGGCGTCCGGCTGGTGCAATACGTCGTCCCGGTTCAGTCCGAGGCCGGGACGATCCAGTTCCCCGAGCAGATCGCCTTCGAGCGCGGCGTCGAACTCCTTGGCTATTCACTCGCCCAGACCGAGAGCCGCCCCGGTGAGGCGCTCCAACTCACCCTCTTCTGGAAAGGCAACCAGCCGCTCGACGAGCGCTACACCGTCTTCACTCACCTGATCGACCCGGCCGAGTTGATCTGGGGCCAGCGCGACGCCGAGCCGCTGAGCGGCCGCCGCCCGACCGACACCTGGACCCCCGGCGAAACCCTCGCCGACCGCTACGGGGTGCCGGTGCTGGCCGGAACGCCTCCCGGCGAGTATTACATCGAAATCGGGCTGTACCGCGCCGGCGATGGCAAGCGGCTGGGCGTACTGGAAGGCGGCCGGGTCACCGCCGACCGGGTGCTGTTGGGGCCGGTTGCGATCGGCCGGCCGGAACGCCAGCCCGCCGTCGACCAGTTGTTCGTCGAGCAGGCGCGAGATGGGCGCTCAGGGCCGTTGCGGTTGCTCGGCTACGACTTCCACAAGCTTGGCTTCGAGCGTGGCGCGACCGATTTCGTCAGCGGAGATCTTGCCCTCCTGACCCTCTACTGGCGTGCCGAGACCGTCCCAACCTCTGACCCGCCGCTCCGGATCGAGGTGCGCAACGACGCCGGAATCGCCGTCCGAACGGTGATCCAGCCGGTGACCAACGGCCTCGCGCCGCTGCCGGGCTGGCAAGCCGGTGATGTCGTGCGCGACCAGCACAAGTTCGCCCTCGACGTGTTGCCGGGGCGCTACCGCCTCTTTGCCGGGCTGGAAGGCACTCCGCTGATCGAACTTGGCCCGCTGGCCGTGCGCTGATCGTGCGCACCTCGCTCTGCCTGACCGTCCTGAATGAAGAAGCGACGATCGACGAGTTGTTTCGCTCGATCCTCGCCCAGACTCGCCTGCCCGACGAGGTCGTGATCGCCGATGGCGGCAGCCACGACGGAACCGTTCTGCGCATTCGCGCCTATCAGGACCGGCTGCCGATCCGGCTGGTTGCTGCCGAGGGGAATATCAGCACCGGCCGAAACGCCGCGATCCGCGCCGCCACCGGCGAGATTGTCGCGGTCACCGATGCCGGGGTGCGTCTTGCGCCTGACTGGCTGGCCGACCTGGCCGATGCGATCGAGGGCGGAGCCGACGTGGCCGCCGGCTTCTTTCTGGCGGACCCGCGCAGCACGTTCGAGGTGGCGATGGGCGCGACTGTCCTGCCCGAGGAGAGGGAGATCGACCCCGAACGTTTTCTCCCCTCCAGCCGTTCGATCGCCTTTCGGCGCACGGTCTGGGAGCGCAGCGGCGGTTATCCCGAATGGCTCGACTATTGCGAGGACTTGCTGTTCGACTTCGCCTATCGGCGGGCGGGCTTTCGCGAGGCCTGGGTCCCCTCGGCGGTGGCTCACTTCCGGCCACGAGGCTCGCTCCGTTCCTTCTGGCTCCAATATTTCCGCTATGCCCGCGGAGACGGGAAGGCTGACCTCTGGCGCAAGCGACAGGCGGCGCGCTATTTGACCTACGGCGTGGCCGCGCCGCTGTTGCTCCTAGCCGGGCTCCGCTCCCGGCTGGCGTGGCTGGTCCTCTTAGCCGGCTTTCTCGCCTACCTCCGAACGCCACTGCGCCGCTACTTGCGCCAGAGTGCGTCCTTGCTTCCGGCCCAGCGGTTGCTCGGCGTGCTCTGGCTGCCGGTCATCCGGGTGGTGGGCGACCTCGCGAAACTGGCCGGCTATCCGGCGGGGGTCTGGTGGCGCATTCGGCGGAATGGAGCACGCGCCGCCGAGCCTGCTGGACGTGGCGGCGAGGATTCGTCAAGCGGATGAGGCTTCGGTCCGTGCACCGGTTCGTCGTCCCGGCGCAACTCTTGGGACCGTCTGGTCATCTGTCGGCGCTCGCCGACGCGAAGGAGATCCGGTCTGCCCGCGATGTCGATATCATCCGACGGGGGTTCGTGGTCATCTGCTCGCCTCTTCCTGCGAGAGCCTCGACGGTCCGAGAGCTTCCGGTGGGCCGCCTCTCTTTCGGGTGCGCTAAATTGCCTGCATAAACCGCTGCGAAGTTCCGAAGGGAGCCCTACAATCAAGGCGCCGGCCGCTTGCTCACTTGGCCGCCGGCAACTGCTCAAGCGGGAGGCAATCCTGAACCGGCGATCGTTTCTGGCTGGCGCGACCTCACTCCTGGCGCTCTCCTCAGCCTCGGTGGCCGCGGCCGAAGGGCCGGCGACCGGCGTCCCGGGAGGCTCCAATCCCACCAACCAGATGGCGACTACCTGGCGGGTCGACGAGCTTCCCGCTCTCAACCAGATGCGCGAGACGATCCTGAGTGTCCTCGAGGCAAACCGGATCGAGTATCCGGGGTTGAGCGGCTGGGTGCAGGCGTTCTGGGCCGGCGATGCCTATCACGGTGTGTTTGCCCGCGACCTGTCGACCACCGGGCCGATGGCGCGCTTTCTGTATTCGCCCGGTCATCTGCGCTCCGGGGTCGAGGAGTTTCTGATCCTCCAGGCCGCCGGTGGCCCGGAGGCCGGCGCCTTGCCCGGCGTCTTCTACCCGGCGGGCGGCAACGACAAGGCGACCGCCACCTCCGACGAAGACCTATCGGTGATCCACCTCGCCTATCTTGCGTTCCGTCATGAAGAGGAGATCGGCTGGCTGCGCAAGCCGCTCAACGGCAGTCCGGTGATCGCGCGGCTCAACGCCGCGATGGAATACCTCTACCGGACCCGTGTCGATCCACGCACCGCGTTGATCACCCGCGCCGCGACCACCGACTGGGGCGATGTCAAGGCCGAAGGCGGCCTCAACCCGACCGATCGTCAACCGGCCGACCCGTTCATCTACTCGATTTACGACCAATCGTTGCTCTTCCGCGGCTTGCTCGAACTTGCCCAGATGAACGATGCCGGGGGGAGCGCCTCGACCGCCGCCGAGTGGCGGGGCCGGGCAATGACGCTGCGCAATGCGATCAACGAACTGTTCTGGCAGCCGGGACGCGGCTTCTATAAGGCGCGCATCCACGCGACGCCGGCCGATCGCGGCTACGATGAGGACGCGATTCTGGGTATCGGCAATGTCGAAGCAGTGCGCTCCGGGCTGGCCGACGCCGAACAGGCTCGGCTGATTTTTGTCAACTTCGAACGCGCACGGATCGCGGCGCGCTCACCGAAGGTAGGCATCGTCAACTGGCCGCCGTACCCGGATGGCGCTTTTGCCAGCATGCTGCCGGGTGAATATCAGAATGGCGGGATCTGGGACTGGTGGGGTGGCCGGCAGATCGAAGCCGAGTTCGAGGCCGGTCAAGCGGCGCTGGCCTATCAGCATCTGGCGGCGCTGGCGGCCGACTGGGCGCGTCGCCCGGGCGAGATCTGGGAATGGCACGAATTGTGGAGCCGCCAGCCGCGCGGCAGCACGCGTTATACCGGCGCGGCCGCCGTTGTCGGGTCGGCGATCGTCTCCGGCCTCTTCGGTATCGAGATGGCGCGCAGTGGCTACCGGATCAGCCCGCGGCTGGCCGGCCGGTCCGGCGCTATCGTCGCCGAGCAACCCGGCACCGGCCGCACCTTCCAATTGGAGCTTGGCGGCCTCGCCGACGGGCTGGTGGTGATCCGCTATCGCACGACCTACGCCATTCCCGGCGAGTTTCGCTACTTGCTGCCTGCCGATCAGACCTTTGCCGCCGGCGCGCTGGACGGCCAGCCTCTGCCCGCCCGGCTGGAAATCGTCGGCGATGATCGCTACGTCGCCTTTCCGATACCGGGCGGGGCACATCAGATCGAACTGCGACTGGCGAGCGCCGGCTAGGTCCCGGCCGGCTTGATCCAAAGCGGGTCGATCAGCGCGGCAGCGGCGAGCGCCCACGGCTCGTAACGGGCGCCGGCGAGGTCAATCGCATCGAGCATTGTCCCGGCAAACGACGCGCCGCCGAGGTACGTCCCCCTGCGGTTCGTTCCACAAACCGGCCAAGGCCGGGCGCGGACCGTCTTGGGTCCGCCTGTCGCCGGGAGAGTGACGGTTACCGGGTGAGAAGGTCTGGTCGATTTCGGCAATACCGGGGTGCCGGACGCGGATACGCAAGCGCCTGGCCAGTTCAAGCGGCGCACGGGACGTTACTTCTTCAGCCGGTCGTAGAACTTCTTGCGGGCCTTGGCGACTTTCGGTGCAACGACGAACTGACAGTAGGGCTGGTTCGCATTGTTCTCGAAGTATTGCTGGTGGTACGCCTCCGCGGGGTAGAAAACATCGAGCGGCTCGACCTGGGTAACGATCCGGCCGGGCCAGAGGTGTTCGTCGTTCAGCCGGGTGATTGTCTCCTCGGCGATCCGCTTCTGCTCGTCGTCGTGGTAGAGAACGATCGAGCGGTACTGCGGACCGACATCGTTCCCCTGACGGTTTGGCGTCGTCGGGTCGTGGATGGTGAAAAACACGTCCAACAGATCGTGGAAGGTGATGACCTCCGGGTCGAAGGTGACCTGAGTGACTTCGGCGTGGCCGGTCGTTCCGTTACAGACCTGCTGATAGGTTGGGTTGACGACCGACCCGCCGGCATAGCCGGAAACGACCTTCTCGACGCCACGAAGCTGATCGTAGACTGCCTCGAGGCACCAGAAGCACCCACCACCCAACGTTGCTTGCTGCATCGTCTCTCCCCCGGCCATTGCGGCCTTCGCGTTCAGTATAGCGAGGCCCAACGTCTGCTAGGCTAGGGCGATATCGCGGGTGAGGGAAGCATCGTGCAGTATCGCAAGTTGGGCCGGACCGGCCTGAAAGTCGCGCCGATCTGTCTGGGCGGGAATGTCTTTGGTTGGACGGCGGACGAGAGCGCGTCGTTCGCCGTGCTGGATGCGTACTGCGAGGCGGGCGGCAATTTCGTCGACACCGCCAACACCTACAGCCGCTTCGTCCCCGGGAACAAGGGCGGTGAATCGGAAACGATCCTCGGCCGTTGGATGCAGGCGCGCGGCAACCGGGACCAAGTGATCATCGCCACCAAGGCCGGTGGACAGATGGGCGCCGGGCCAAACGACGCCGGCGCATCGCGTCATCACCTGATGGCCGCCGCCGAGGCAAGCTTGCGTCGGCTCCAGACCGACTACATCGACCTATACCAGATGCATTACGACTCGCCGGAGACGCCACTCGAGGAGACTCTGCGCGCCCTCGACGACTTGGTGAGCCAGGGCAAGGTGCGCTACATCGGGGCGTCGAACTACCTCGCCTGGCGGCTGACCAAAGCGCTGTGGATGAGCGACAAGCGTGGCTACGTTCGTTTCGAGACGCTTCAGCCGCTCTACAACCTGATCGACCGCGACCAGTTCGAGCGGGAACTTCAGCCGCTCTGTCTCGATCAGGAGATCGGCGTGATCCCGTACTCGTCGTTGGCAAGTGGCTTCCTGTCGGGCAAGTATCGGCGCGGCCAGGACCTGCCGGCGACGCCGCGCTCGGCCGGGGTTCAGCGGCGCTACCTGCACGATCGGGCGTTTTCTGTCCTCGAAGCGGTTGATGCGGCAGCCGACAAAACCGGCGCAACTCAAGCGCAGATCGCGATCGCCTGGTTGCTCCACCGGCCGACGATCGTCGCACCGATCGTTTCGGCAACCTCAACTGGTCAACTTGCCGAACTGTTTGGCTCGCTCGACGTGTCGCTCGACGAGGAAACGATGAAGGGCTTGAACGAGGCTGGCAAGAGCTAACACCAGCCGGCAGGTGTCAGGATTGGTCCGCCTGGCGGGCCGTGGCAGAATCGTCCGGCCGCTCCAGAGCAAACGAGCACCTCCGCCAATAAGAGCGAGCGGACGCCGAGGATGGAGCGCAACAACTGGCTGAAGGCGGCCGCGGCGCACCAGTCTAAAGCTGCACGAGGGAATAGCGAACGTTGGTCAGGCCGGGATGCGCCGGCTGCACGTCAGCACTCCGCCCGCCTGGCTGATAATGCCGCGGGCGACCAGGCGCTGGAGCGATGCCTCTAGCGCAGAGTTGATCTTCCCGCCGGTCCGCTCGAATCCGAGGACGCGGGCAGCGGCCTTCACCAGGTCGTCCTGACTCGTCGAGAACTCACGCCGAAGCGTGCGCTCAAGCAGAAGATCGATTTCCTCTGGAGCGATGTGCTCGATCGGCCGGACGGTGCCATCCACTGCCGGACCCCGGACCGGCGGCTCGGTCATTCCCGGAAACCAGAGGAACTCACCCCGCTGATCGACCAGATTCTTGGTAAGCGCTCGCCGTATGCCGCGATTGATTATCTCGCTTACCCGCGCGGTTAGGCGCTGAACGTCGTAGGCAGCGCCGATCGCCGTGGCGAGCCGACTACGATGGACTGGGCTCTCCTGCCGAACAACGTCGAGCACCAGAAGCGCCAACTCCTCAGCAAAGACGACCGAGATGAGCTTCTCGCGGTTCCCTTTTCGAGGGATGCGCGCTGGCTGCCATGGCTGAACTACCGGGTTCCGCGGCTCGGGCACGCGTAAGTCCGGCTCCTCTGCGGGGAGATCCGCCGTTGGCACCGAAGCCCCAGCATGTATGGCGGGAGGAGGTCGGTGAACCGATCCAGTAAGACAAGGTACCTTTGTGCGCGCCGCTGTATAAGCTTCGACCACCTTTCTCGTTTCGGCAACCGGGTCTCGAAGCCACTCTGTCGACCAGATCCGGTGAATCGTCCAACCGAGATTCTCCAAGACCTCCTGACGAAGCCGATCCCGCTCCCGCGCCGTTGCTGCGCTATGGTACGTCGCCCCATCGCACTCCACGCCCAGCACATAGCGCCCGGTTAGCGGATCCTTGACCGCAATGTCGATGCGATACCCGCTGACGCCGAGCTGAGGCGTCACCGCCAGACCCTCTCGGGTGAGGGCCTCGATGACCGCCTCTTCGAAGGGAGATTCTGCCGGAAGATTCGTCACCGTCGACTTCCCCACCAGCCATTGCGACCCGGCCTCGGCAAATTCGAGATAGTCTCGGAGCGCCGCGACGCCGGACATGGCGGGACTCTTGCCGTCCACGGCAATCCGCTCGGGACGGACCGACGCAAAGATGATGTTCCTTTCGCGAGCGCGAGTAATCGCCACGTTGAGACGCCTTTCGCCGCCCTGCCGATTCAACGGGCCGAAATTCATCGTGAACTTTCCAGCAGCATCCGGGCCGTACCCTACCGAAAACAGAATGACGTCACGCTCGTCGCCCTGCACCTCCTCCAGCGCCTTGACAAAGAACCCCTCGTCCTCATCCTCATGGCGGGCCAGGATGTCCTGCAACGACGGATCATCCCTGATTCGCCGCTCGCATTCCGTCTCGATTGCCAGCTTCTGGGCGAGCGAAAAGGCCACGACGCCAAAGGACTTCTCGGGATGGCGGCGGCGTTCCTCAATCACGCGTGTAACGAGCTGCTCTGCTTCCTTCCGATTATGCTTTTCACCCCCACGGTCATAGATCCCATCCGGGACGTGGACATACTCGACAGGCCATATCCCCGCATCGGGCGTCGGAAATGTCGTGAGTCTGAGATGATCTGGGGTGTAGAAGTTCACGTTGGAAAAGGCGATCAGAGCTTCATTTCTACTGCGGTAGTGCCAGGCGAGATACTTCATCGATAGATGCGGCAGAACAGCACTCAGAATGCTCTCTGGCAGTTCGTCATCTCCGTCACCGTCGTCGTCATCGCTCGATAGCGATACATCAAAGAAGTTGCTCGGCGGCAATTGCTTCGTATCCCCGACGATGACCACTTGACGGGCACGGCTGATTGCGCCAATCGCATCTGCAGGACGCACCTGACTTGCTTCGTCGAAGATCACCGTGTCAAAGACGAGGTCGGTTTCTCCCAGGTATTCAGCAACGTTCAATGGGTTCATCATGAGGCATGGTTTTAGCTCGACCAGAAGCGACTGAATACGAGCGAAGAGCCGGCGGGGGGGCATGAATCTGCGCATCCTTTGGGCTTGTGCCCTCAGGATGCCTGGCGCTGATGCCGAGCTGGTCGCATCGGCAACTGGGCGGCGGTAGCCAAACACCTGCGAAACGACGCGCTTTCGAGCGATTTCGAGCTGCTGGCGATCCAACTGCTGGAACTCGCGCCGAATCCCGTCCTGTGCCGTGGCAGTGAAACGACCGACTTTGGGGTGCTGGTGGTATTGCCACGAGATCCAAAGTGTCCAGAATCTCTTGAGGAAGGCATTCTCCCAATGTTGAACTGGTGGCTGCACCTGTGCCAGCCAGGTCACGAACTCGCCGAGGCCGGCATCGATCGCGTTTCGATAAATCCGTTGTGCTTCCAGCCATTCTGGAAGACTGCCGATGGATTCGACTTTCGCTGTCGCCCATTCGCGTATGGTTTCGGCAGGGGTCTGCTCAAATGGGGTCGAGATGAGTTCCGGTCCGAACTGAGGTCGTAGGGCGTGAAGGGCGGGCAACAAGCCGTCCAAGACGCGTCGGAGATCAGCTCGTCGACCATCCTGAGACGCCTGGCCGGCCTGGAGTTGATCGATGAACGACTGGGGAAGAGGATTGCCGAAGCAGCTTTGAAGACGTTCCGACCAGTCCAGAGCGGCGAGGGCTTCATCGAAGCGGGTTTCCAGCCCGTGAAAGTGCGGACCCAGTTCTGCAGCCAGGTCGTCAGCGCGCTCCGAGAAGTCCTGTTCGTATCTCCGCACATCCTCGGCGTCCCGCACGTCGGCAGCCAGCTCGGTTGCCTGCGGATCGGGGTGCTTGGCCAGGTTGCGCACCGAGGCAGCAGCCTCCCAGAACTCCCGGAGCGGCTCGAGGATAGCTTCTGCCCACTGCGCCACCGCTCCCACGCGTGCGTTTCCCAGCGGTGAGCCTTCCACCAGAGCCTTGGGCAGAAGGTCCGCAAGGGACGCCAACACTTTGCGATAGTCGCCAAGCGCCTGGTCAACGGCGGTCAGGCCCCCTCGAAGACGCGCCAACTCGGACGGATTGCCGCTCGCCGCCGCGATCACCTGAGGGGGCGGCGCTTCGCCAAGCAATTGGCTTATGGTGTGCGCAGTCTCCAGGGCGCCGTGCACGGCGGTCCAATCGGTCGACGCGCCGCTAAAGTTACGGGCAAACACGCCTGCTAGTTCAACATGCGCGTCGCGGAACCAGGCTTCGGAACTGATGACCGCCGTCGCGGAGCGGAGCGCGGCCACAGCCTCTGCATCGTCCAGGCGTCCGGACGCTCGAAGCGCCCCCTGCAGAGCCGCCCGATCGCGGCGATAGCTGCCTTTGAAGTGCTTGGTCCATCCGCCATAGCACGACTGAAACCGCTCGAGCATCGCCTGCGGATCTATGGCGAATATGGCATCCGTGAACGCTTGCGCGAGCGTCTCCCGGTTCTCTGCGATGATACGAACATGCGAGCTCGCCAGGTCTGCGAGTTCCTTCAACTCCGCGTTGCGGCGAAACCCGAACCATTCCGGCTGCGCCTTGGGATCCCGAAGGAGCAGGTGGACGAGCTCACATACCACTTCGAGATCCGCCACGCTCTTTCCAGGCATCCCAAGCGACGAAGCGAGGCTGCCCCCGGCGTGCAGCAGTGCCTTCGCCGTCTGCTGCAATCCCTCAAGCGCCGAAGCGAGCTGGTCTCGCTGACGGTAGAGACGGTCGAGCGGCGCCTCGGTGCCGGCGAGCAGCGCCGCACCAGCTTCCCCACCCGCACGGAAGACGCGGGATATCTCTGCTAGGTCTAGCGTGAACAATCCCACGTCGTACTTCTGGCGCAGATCGTCCTTGGTGGTGCGATGGCAGTTAGCAGCGGTGCCATACTGACCCAGCATCTCTCGCCTGGAGTCGAACTCCACTGGTCGAAGCCAGGCCTCGGGCACCGGCTGGCGCACACTAAGTACGTCGAGAAGCTTGAGCCACCATTCCGCGTCCGAAGCACACGTAGCCGTCTCGAGCCCCCACTGCTGATTCAGCTCGCCGACTATTTCAGCAAGCTCGTCAGCCCCGAACCAAAGAGACTCTAGGTCCGCTCGGAGAGCAACCTGGTCCGCAAAGGTGAGATCCTCAGTTTGGAGATCACGCCACGGATGCGCCTTCGCCGCCTCCAATACATGCCCGAACTGGGCAAGGTCGCGAACGAGCTTTCGCCACTCGTCGAGCTTCTCCTGCGTCATTGTCTCGAGGTTGGGAACGTGAAACCTCCCATCGGGTACGTGCACCAGTGCAGCAAGCTGACCATGGGCGTAGAACACCGAGAGGTTCATTGGAGGGAGGTCCGCATGCAGGGTCCGGACGTAATCATTCAGCTCTTCACGGCGACGTGCAACCCTCGTCAGAGCCGCCAATGCCGAGGTATGGGAAGGCGCAGTCTCATCGAGCGCAATACTGAGCTCGCGCACGATGCTCTTAGCAGCTTCCTTCCGGCCCGTTGCCAACAGGCAGAACTCGCCAAGGCCGGCTTGGCGAAGGCGTTTCTCGACCACTCGCATCGCCGTGACCTTCTCGCTGACAAACAACACCTTCTTGCCACGAGCCAGTAGCTCAGCAATCAGGTTGGTAATCGTCTGCGATTTCCCGGTCCCCGGCGGACCCTGGATCGCGAGATGGGATCCGGTCAAGACCGTCGCGATTGCCGCTTGCTGGCTTGCATCCGCATCCAACACCTGAAACGTCTCTGTAGGTGGGATCTCATCGAGCTCGCGAGGGTCGGGAAGCCCAAGCACTGGGGGAAGTGCGCTCGGATTGCCGGTTATCGCTTGGACTACCGGATGTGCGGCAATCTCACGCTTCCGCCGCTCCAAATCGACGTACATCGCCCATTTCTCGAATGAAAAGAGGCCGAGAAAAGACTCCTCGGTGACCGTCCATTGGGGGTAGTTGGCGATCTGGATTCGGATCGCTTCGAGGGCCGCTTCGAGGCTGGTATCGTCATCGAGGGACAAGTTGAGGCGGAGTTTTGCCTGGATTTCAAGTTGACGAACGAGCGTTGGGTTCAGCACCGGCTCGTCTTCCAATGGCGTGAGCTTGAATGGCGCAAGGCTCGAGTCCCGGTCAAGGTCCATTGGAAGGAGCAAGAGCGGACTCAGTACTTCACTGTCGGAGTTGGATGCCTCCCGCCACCGAAGAACACCAAAGCTGACATAGAGCGCTCGGATGCCCTTCTCAACCAAGGAGCTACGCGAACGTTGGCGCAATCTGGTGAGAAGAGCCTCGGCCTTACCACGCTCTGGACGCCCGACGAGGATTTCATCTTTGCGCAACTTCCGCACTGGGGGAGACGCCGTTCCAGGCAGGGTAAGTTGGTTACCTGTTTCGTCCTCGTCAAGGGGCAGCTTGATAAGCTGCTGCCGCGCGGATGATGTGAGTATCTGGAAAAGCGCCGTGGGTGCGGGCTCCTCGATTTGGAGGGACCGCGTTCCGGGCTTGAAATAGAGAAGCTGGTTCCGTTTGGAGGCGTCCAGAAGGTCATTTTGCCATTGCCGGAAGGCTCTTTCGAAGTTCGTCGAGACGACGTTGGTCTGTTGCATTCTTTCACCCGCGACGGCTCGTTCTTCACATCGTATCCCATCACCCGCGCTGCCGGTCAAATTGACCAGGACCATCGTCCCGGTTCAAGTCCCGCTGAGTGGTGACGTTTGAGCCGAAGAGTCCCCTGTAGGGCGGGACCCTAAAGGGGACTTAATGGTCCAAGCGACCGAGAAGCCGGCTGCTGGCGCTCGCGACGAACTTCGCGGCTTACTCAGCACGTTTCGCAACGCATCCGCCGACCTTCGGCAGGAAGTCATCTTCGCGCGCGATCGGCGCAGCCAGGCGATCCAGGCAGCGCAGCAGGCACGCACCAACGCCCGTGCTGCCGCCGACAAGGCGTTCGCTCGAGTAACAACGGTCTACGACCGTGCCCGGACGAGCCTCAGCGAATCCAGCAAGCTGAGCCGATCGGACCGGACCACCCGGCTGGAACTGCTGCTCGGCGGCTTCAGCGGCCTGGGCGAGGGAGCGCCGCCGCCGAGCGCCGACCCCGCAAAGGAGATCGCGACGCACGCCGCCCACGCCGAGCAAGCGCTCCAGTACATCCGCACCGCGTTGGGCGAAGCGGGAGGACGACGAGGAAGCGGCGTCGGCATGATCCGTCTGGTCGCCGGGCTGATCGGCGTGCTTGGCCTGTCGCTGGCGGCTACTTCCCTCTTTCTGAGTGGATCGGCCATGGTAACGCTGGTTGGCCTCGCCCTCACCGTGGCTGGCGTCGGTGGGGCTATCGCCGCCCCTTCGCTGGTCGGAACCGAGCACGCCACATCGTTCGGGTCGCCGGTCGCCGCCTTCGAGCAACTTGCCCGGGCACTTGCCGGAGCCAGGCGCGCCTATCGCCGCTGGACTGAGGATATCGACGCCGCCTTGAGCCGGTCGGTCCGCGAGGCCGACGCCGCCTATCAGCAGGCGATCGATTTCCTCAAGCCGGTGTTCGAACAAGCCCGGGCAAACGTCGACCCCGGGCTGTCGGCTCTCCGGCGTGACCTGCGGCCCTGGCTGCTGGATTGGACCGACGAGGCCTGGGCAAGCTGGACCCCCGCCGTGGAACCGGGCGCAGTGCTGCGGATCGGCACGCTACTGGCCGGCGCGGATGCCCATCGCCTCGAAGCTCCTGCGTTCCTACCCCTGCCTCCGACGCGCGCCCTCCTGATCAAGGCACCGCCCTCGCGCCAGGGCCAGGCCAGCGGGTTGGTCACCGCGGTCCTATTTCGCTTGCTGGCCGCTCTCCCGCCCGAACAGGTCACCTTCTCGATTGTCGATCCGCTCGGTCGCGGCGCATCGCTCAATCAGTTATTGCCGCTTGGGGACTACGACGAGCAGTTCGTGCGTGGGCGCGTCTGGGTAGATGCTGAGGAGATCGAGGCGGAACTTGGGGCGCTCCTCGACCTCGCCACGGCGCGTAAGAGCGCCCTCCGGCTGGCAACCGATCCGCTCCACGTGGTTGTAGTACTGAACTTCCCCGAGGCAATGGGCGAATCCTCGGCAATCCGGTTGTGGCGCTTGATGCAGCAAGGGCCATCGGTGCGGATCTGGCCGATCGTCTTAGCCGATCTCGCCCGGCCCGCACCGATCGGCGTCCGACTCGCCGACCTCGAAGGCGACGCGACGGTGATCGCCGGCGGAAAGCACGGGTTCATCCTCGAAGAGGACGGCTTTTCGGATTGCGAGTTGCGCCCCGACGACGCACCGTCACCAGCCGTCGCCAGCCGGATCGTCCAGCAAGTCGGCGGCGCGGTCAGCCGCTACACCCTCCTGTTCGACCAGGTCGCGCCAGAGCGCGATCTCTGGTGGCAGGGCGACGCTGGCAATTCGACAGCGGCGACGATTGGCGCTTGGGAGAACGGCAACCCGGCGGCGCTCATCCTCGGCGGAGAGAGCGCCGAGCATCTCGCAATCGTTGGCGGTCCGGAAAGCGGCAAGTCGTCATTGCTGCGAACGCTTGCGATCAGCCTGGCGCTCGCCTACAGCCCGCGCGAGTTGGAGATCCTCCTGTTCGACGCCTCCAACGGCCGGTTGCTCGCCCCGTTCGACGGGCGCGCTCCCCATCTGCGGTTCGAACGGCTGACGACCGCCCAGGAACTCCCGCTCAAGCTTTTCCAGCCGGTGCGGGCCGAACTGGACCGGAGGTCGGCGCTGCGGCGCAACGACGACCTGACCTCGCTTACCGCCTTTCGACGCCGCTCGGGCAATCCGCTGAGCCGGGTCGTGGTGATGATCGACGCGCTCGACGAACTATTTGCCCGCGGCGGACCTGCTTCAAGCGGTGAACTTGCCAAGCTCCTCTCGTCGCTTATTTCGGTCCCAGGCGACAGCGGGGTTCAGGCGGTGCTTAGTTTTCGCTCGCTGGCGCGCATCCCCCAGCCGATCAAAGGCCTGATCCCGCGCGTCTCTCAGGCGATCGTCTTGCCGTTGCCCCCCGCCGACGCAACCACGCTGCTCGGCCAAAACTCCGAGCCACCCGGCGCGCCCGGCCACGCCCTGGCGCTGCCCGTCTTTGCCCGGCCAGAGCGTCGGCCACTGCTGACTGCCCACCTCGGCGACGCCCGCCTCGACTATTACCTCGGCGAACTCGAGGAGCTTGCCGGGCGTCGCTAACTTCGGTGGATTGCCGGGAGCCGACGGTGGAAAACCTCACCGGTTACACCGGGGAATCACGATTCCCTTGATGGCACCAACTTGCCCGTCTGACAGGCCAGAACATCTTCCCCAGCAGGCAAGCAGTCTTCCACAACAGGCCGATCCAGTCTTGCACACGGGACTAGTCCGGACCATGCCCGTTCCGCGCAATCCGCCGTTTCAACCGTCCTACGACCACCAACGACGACCTGGATCGCTTAACGGATTCCTGGAACGATCCGAATCGAAGGAAGACGGAGGCAGGTGGAGCGTGGGGAATATACTCAAGGGATGAGTGACAGCGGCTTCTTCGATCAGGCAACAATCTCGGTCAAAGCCGGTGGCGGCGGCGCGGGGTCGGCCAGCTTTCGGCGTGAGAAGTTCGTCCCCTACGGCGGGCCGGATGGCGGAGACGGCGGCCGCGGCGGGTCGGTCTATTTGCGCGCCGATGCCCGGCTCAATACGCTGCTGCCCTTTCGCTACGAGCGAAAATTCTCAGCCGGCGTCGGTGGCGACGGCGGCAAGAAGAACAAGCACGGGAAGAAGGGCGAGGATAAGATCGTCCTCGTGCCACCCGGTACGCTGATCCGCGAAACGAACGAGGACGGCGAGTTGGGTGCGTTGCTGGGCGACCTGACCGAAGCCGGTCAGCAGACGATGGTGGCGCGCGGCGGCCGCGGTGGGTTGGGGAACACCCATTTTGCCACCAGCACCAACCAGGCCCCCCGTTTCGCCCAGAAGGGCGAGCCTGGCGAAGAGAAATGGCTACGCCTCGAACTCCGGTTGATCGCCGACGTCGGACTGCTCGGCTTTCCCAATGCCGGTAAATCGACCTTGCTGGCCGCGGTCACCGCCGCCAAGCCGAAGATCGGCGATTATCCCTTCACCACCCTGACGCCAAACCTCGGCGTCGTCGACATCGACGGCCGGACCTTCGTCCTCGCAGACATCCCCGGGCTGATCGAAGGCGCGAGCGAAGGGAAGGGGCTGGGTCTCGACTTCTTGCGTCACGTCCAGCGCACCCGGCTGTTGTTGCACCTCGTCGATGGCGCCAGTGAGGACCCGCGCGAGGATGTCGAGCGGCTGAATGCCGAACTCGCCGCCTACGACCCCGAGTTGGTCAACAAGCGCCAGATTATCGTGCTGACCAAGCAGGATCTTCCCGAGGCGCGCGATCGTCTGGCAGCCGCTCTCGCCGCCTTTCCCGGTCAGACGGTGCTGGCGGTGTCGGCGGCGACCGGCGATGGGCTGCAACTGTTGCTGCGCGCGGCGGCCGCTGGCCTAGCCGAGGAGCGGGCCCTCGAGCCGGCCAAGCCAGCGCCCTCCGAGGAACTTCCCGTCTTGCGGCCCGAGCCGGCCCAAGGCGGCTTCGAGGTGCTCCGCCACGGTCGGCGCACCTATCAGGTCGTCGGGTCGCAGGTCGAGCGGATGGTCGCGATGACCGAGCTTTCCAACGAGGAGGGCTTCCGGATCCTGATGCGCAATTTCAACCGGCTGGGCGTTCCGGCGGCGCTCCAGTTCGCCGGTATTGCAAAGGGCGCAAAGGTGACGATCGGCGGCGCTACTCTCCAGTGGGGCGATCTTGGCCTTGAGCCGATCCCCATCGCCCCGGTCAAGCGTTCTCGCTCTTCCCAGCCATCCAGCGGCCGCCGTAAGCGCTCCTAACCCGCCGTAGTTTGGCCTCTCTTGAAGGCGAGTTCGTCAGGCTGCCGTAGGTCCCACCGGGCAGGAAGACCGCTGCCGGTGACGAGGATGTCACTCTACCGGGCGTTGCGATTGCGCTGCGCTTCGGCCCGTTCACGCTGCACCATGTAGTCGAGCGCCGTCAACGCCACCAAATCGCTCGCCAGGCCGATCAGCCCGCCAAAGCCAAGCAGGTAGAAGCTGAATACCTGGGTGACGAAGATCGAGATCATCGTTGCCCGGCGAAACATCGCGTAGGCAAAGACCCGGTGGCGAAAGACCTGACTTGCGCCGGCGACGACGAAGCCGGCCGAGAGTGATGTCGACACCAGCGGCACCAGTTGAGAAAACGGTAACTCGACCGCCTGGGCGGTTCCCGAGAAGCGCCAGAACAGCAGCAGCCCGATGATCGGCAGTGCGCCGACCCCCAGGCGCAACCCCGTCGACGGCAGCCGGATCGACAGCGCGACGACGAGGGCGATCACTCCGGCGACCACGGCCGCCAGAAACGGCTGCGCCAACAAGATGACGTTGCCCACTGCCGTGCCGGTAGCGTCCACCAGGAACCAGGCGATCAACATCACCCCGAACCAGTGATGCGAGATCAGGTCGTGATAGCGCCGTGCTGCCCAGCGCGCGAGCCGAGCCGGTGGCGTGTCCGGAGTGTTCTGGATCGGTGTCGAGCGGATGATGATGTCGCGGATCTCGGCGGCCACCGGGTCGTCCGGCTCGCACTCGGCCAGTAGCGCCAGGATGCGCTCGCGGCGCTCGGCGTTCAGACCGCGCCCGGCGGCGTCCTTGGTTAGCTCGATTGCGTTAATCAGAAACTCGTGATCGCTTGGATTCCTCGTCAGCCCGAGCGCCCGGCCGACCAGAAAAAGCAGCACGAAGACGATGTAGATGATCGAGATCGTCGGCTGGAAGAAGTAGTTGTTGTCCTGGGTAATGAACTTGCCGAGTTCGTCGATAAAGGCGCCAAAACCGATCCCACCGACGATCGCCGCCCAGGTGCGCACTGGCGTCGGCAGGAGCGATAGCAGCATGATCAGCGAGACGAGCATCAACAGCCCGCCCCAGAGCAGGTGGGCGATGTGCAGTACGCCACCACCAATCTGCGGGTAACCCGTCAACTCCAAATAGAGCCGGATCGTGAGGACCGAGGCGACTGCCGAGACGAGAAATTGCTCGACGAGGCGACCGGCCTGCAAGTTGCGAAGCAGCAGTGGCGAGAGCGCGGCGCGCCACCGGGCAAGCGCCCGAACCGAGGGCGCGGATGTGGTCATGGGTCGATTCTACGGGTTCGATCGTCAACCTGGCGGGGGAGGGCGCCAGAGCCGATGGGCCAAAGACGGCAATCCCCTGGCCAGCCGCCCAAAGTGGAGACGCCGTCTCGTCTGAGGACCTTCGGTCCGATCGTTGCGAGCCCCGTTAGTCAGCGCGAGCGGTCGAGTGATCGCGTGGTACTCACCAGACTGGGCACTGCCGAACGCCCGGGGACGGATCGGTGGGACGGGCGTACCTGTCTCGCTAGTGGCATGGAGCGATACACTGGTGACGATCGGCTGGTACCAGGAGGTGCGACCATGAGACGGCTGGCGGTACTGCTTGTGGCGGTCCTCGCGACCCTCCTCTTGATGCCGGCGTTCGCGTCGGCGGCTGACTTTCGCAGTGGCGCGGACGTCGTGATCGGCCCGAACGAAACGATCGACGCCGATCTCTACCTGACCGGTTCGACGATCCGGGTCGAGGGCACGGTGCGCGGAGATGTCTTTGCGACCGGGCAGACAGTGATTATCTCGGGGCGGGTCGACGGCGGCGTATCTGCCGCCAGCGCAACCGTCGAGATCAGCGGCCAGGTGTCGCGCGGCGTACGCGCGGCAGCCGGATCGGTCCGGGTGAGCGGCCAAATCCAGCGCGACCTGATCGCCTTCGCTGGCTTGGTGGAGGTCGTCCCGGGTGGCGGTGTCGGCGGCGACCTGGTCGCCTCGGGCGGAACCCTCACCCTCGCCGGCCAGGTCGGTGGGTCGGTCTGGGGTCAGGCCAGCACCGCCACGATCGCCGGAACAGTTGGGGGAAACGTCGATCTTGATACGGAGTCGCTGACGATTGGCCCCAATGCGCGGATCGCCGGGACGCTTCAGTATCGCAGCAATCAGAACGCGAACATCGCCTCCGGCGCACAGGTGGCAACCAATCGTGGCCGCACCGCCCCAGCCGGCGCCCCGGCGCCTTCGCCGCTCCAAACCTTCCTCGGTATGGCCTGGGGCTTCTTCCGTGCCTTCCTCGGAATTCTCGTGCTCGGAGCGCTCTGGCTGCTGCTGCTGCCCCGGTCGTTGCGCTCGGTGGCCGGAACCCTCGCCCAATCGCCACTTCCCAGCCTGGGTATCGGAGTGCTGACCTTGTTGATCGTCCCGGTTGCGCTGATTGCGCTGCTGGTCCTCGCGTTCTTCCTCGGCCAGATGCCGCTGCTGATGGTGATCACCGCCCTGCTCATCCTGGGCCTCGCCGTCGCTGGGACGATCGTCTCGTTTTGGTCCGGAGGAACGCTCCTGCGCTGGGCGAAGCAACCGGGCGGAGACTGGCTGAAACTCGTGCTGGGAGCGTTGGTGGTGACCCTGCTCGGGGCGATCCCGTTCGTCGGTGGTCTGGTTGGCCTCGTCGTCGCCGTCTTCGGCTTCGGGGCAGCGGCGCTTGCCATCGTGCGTTCGCGAGGTACGACCCCGGCTACGGCCGCAGCGTAACCCGACCCACCTCGATGGTCTCCTTGCCGTCCACCAACGGCCGGTCGCCGGTCGCCGGGTCGTAGAGTCCGACGACGACCCGGTAGGCGCCAGGAGGGATGCCGCGCCTTGGGATCAGCCAGGCGTCGTCGCGCAGCAGCCGTCCCCGCTGCCAGCCGGAGGTCGGCGCATCGCCGCAGTGAGGTGGCGCGTCCAATTGGCCCCAGACTTCCCCCCGGTCATCTACCAAGTGGACAAACACGGTCCAGTCCCGCGTTGGAACGCGGTCAGCCCGCCAGTAGAGCGCAAGACGCGGCGTCTCGCCAACCCGCAAGGCTCCTAGCGGCGCTTCGACCGCCTCCAGAATGATCCCATCGTCGAAGCGAGCGCCCACCCGACTGGCCGAGGCCGGCACTGCCGCCGGATAGAGGTTCGGCCCCGAGCCACGCCGCAGCAGCAGCAAGCCGTCGCGCTCGAACAGCGGCCCCCAGGCCCGGTCACAAAGGATCTCCTCGAGGCCTTGTTCGTAGGTCATCGAGCCGGGCGGAGCGTAGCGCTGACCACGGGTGTCGAGCGCGACAAAGTCCGCCTCGTCGTAGGCGGGAAAGAGGAAGATCCGTTCGCGGTCGGAAAGATGTGGCGCCAGGCCGGTTTGGGCGCTGACGCTTGCCGTTGGCGGGATCGCTCGCAGCATCTCGCCGGCCAGCGCCAGGTGCGCCGGGTCGCCGGTCAGACCGTTGTTCAGCCGCCGGGAGGCGATCTCCGCCGAACGAACGGCGGCAAAGAGCAGCATCCAGACCATCGCAGCCGCTGCCACGCCGGGCAAGACCCGCGGGCGCCGTTGCTTGACCCAGGCGAGGCCATCGGCAGCGGCAAACGCCAGCACCGGGAGCAGGGTCACCGGGTAATGGGCGGCGAGTTCGGTCAGCGGTCGGTACTGCCCAAGCAGTAGATAGGCCAGATTCGGCAGGGCGAGCAGCAGCGTCAGCGGCGCAAACAGCGGCAGCGTTGCCCAACTTGTGATCAGGTCCGCAAGGAAGAGCAGCTTACGCCCGGCAAAGAGCGTTCCCAGCACCGCCTGCGGGTTGCCGGCGACGCTCGCGCCGATCTCTTCCGGTGTGTCGCCGAGCGCGCCAAAGCGCCAGAGGTAGAAATAGCCGCCGCTCTCGCTGAACGCCGGGATGACCACCAGCACCGCCAGTGCCGTCCAGGCGAGACCGGCCGCCGCCAGAGCCAGGCTGTCGATCCAGCGCCGCCGCCAGGCCGCCCAGAGGCCGAGGCCCGCGACGACGATCCCGAGATCCTCCCGAACGGTCAACAGCAGCAGCGCACCGACATAGAACGGGACGCGTTGACCTGCCAGCAACCCGGCCAGCGCCACGCTCAGGAAGAGCGGTGCAAACGCCACCTCATGAAAGTCGAACGACGCCGTCGCAAACAGCGTCGGATGAACCAGATAGCCCACCGGCGCGACCAGCGCCGCCCAGCCACCGACCCGGCGCAACGCATACCAGCCAATCGGCAGCGCCGCGAGCGAGAGCAGCGCGGCCTGGGCGATCAGCAGAGCCGGAGCGCCCCCGCCCAGCCAGGCCAGCGGCGCAAGCAGCAGCAGCACCGGCGACAGATGCTGGCCGAGGAAATTGCGCGATTCGCTCAATGTGTTGGCAAAGAGGCGGCCGTGCGCCGAGTTCCAGACGACCTGATCGAAGATGCCGAGGTCGAACGCCCCGCTGTTATAGGTGGCGTGACGGAAGAGGGCGAAGCCGGAAACGAGCAGAAACTGAAGCGCCGTCAGGCCGACGAGGAGCCGCCACGGCCAGAGGTCGCGGCGCGAAATCGGCCCAACTTCCGGCGTCATTCGTCGACGGCCACCTCGCCGGCCGGCAGCACCGCGGGCGGAAGAGTGAGCGTCTGCCGGTAGAGGGCGACGGTCGCTTCGGCGATCCGCGCCTGGCTAAAGCGTGCCAGCACGCGCTCGCGGCCGCGCGTCGCGAGGTCGGCGACCATCCCTGGCGCTCCGATCAAGGCAGCGAGCCGTTCGCGTAGCGCGGCGCTGTCGCCTTCGGGAAAGACCAACCCAGCATCGCCGATGACGTGCGGGATCTCGCCCGAATCGCTGCCAACCACCGCGACGCCGGTCGCCATCGCCTCGATCAGCACCCGGCCAAATTGCTCTTTCCAGTTCGCCAGGCTTCGCGAAGGCAGCACCAGGGCATCGAGCGTCGCCAGAAAGGCTGGCATCTCGCGCGAAGGCCGGCTGCCCAGCAACGTCACTCGATCGCCAAGACCAAGCTGGCCTATTTGACGGCGGATCGCCGGTTCCTCGTCGCCCATCCCGAGCAGGTCGATCCGCCAGTCCCCCTCGAGTCCGGCAGCCGCCTCGAACAGGAGATCAATCCCCTTGCCGTGCCAGAGCCGGCCGGCATAGCCGATCCGAAACGGGGCGGCGTGGCGCGGCGGACGAAAGGGAAATGCCTCGGGGTCGACGCCAAACTGCGGGATCACCGCCAGCGGGCCGGTGTAGCGATGGCGGCGCAAGATGTCGGCGGCGTCCTGGTTGCCGGCGATCGCTCCGTCGGCACGCCGCAGGGTCCAGGCTCGAAACCACTCGAAGGGTGGCGGGTAGCGCACGTCGAGGTTCTGCCAGGTAAAGAAAACTGCCGGGATGCCGCGTCGCCGGGCGGCGGCGAGGGCGTGGACGGTAACCGCGTCGTACGGCTCCTCGTCGATGTGGAGGAGGTCGGGCCGCAGTTCGTCGAGCACCCGGCCGATCCGCGGGTAGAGGTGAAGATGATGGTTGCCGTTGAGGATCGGGTTCATCACGATGGTGCGATAGCCGCGGTCGTGGCCTGGCTCGAGCGGATCGCGCCGCTTGCCAAAGCGCCAGTAGGGCGGGACGACCAAGGTGAGATCAACATCACCGGCGAGCGCTTCGAGCTTGGTCCGGTAGGCGGCGACATAGCACGCCTTGGACAGCATAACGACGCGAGTCATTCGCGCAGGGCGGTCAAGTGGACGACAGCCGCGCCCCGCTCGACGCCGGCGAGCAGCCGCGACTCGATCACGCCACCGGCCCAGAGCGCCGCCATCAAGGCTTGAAAGGGCGGCCCACCCAGCCGTGCTCGGCGAAACCAGTCCTCGCGAGCCACATAGGTGAGGATGTCTTTCGTCTGGCCGACCGGGTGCATGCTGAACTGCAGGTCGGTCAGAAAGAACCCATGCTTGGCAACCTGGTCGATCACCTCGTCGCGGGTGAAACGTTGGATATGGTCGCCGTGACGCACCTTCAGGTCGCCGCCAAAGCGCAGCTTCCAGAGCAGCCAGAAGAGCGTACCAGGCTGCGCTTCGCAGGGGACAAGCGCGTGCAAGACGCCGTCCTTCTTGAGGACCCGATGGATCTCGGCAAGCGCTTCGTCGGGGCCGTTGCCGGGGATGTGTTCGAGGACATCGAAGAGAATGACGGTGTCGAAGCTCTCGTTCGCGTAGGGCAACGCCGTCGCGCTCGCGAGAGTGTAGGCGACGCCGTCGTGATAGCCGGCGGCCAGGCGGATCGAGCGCGGGCCGAGGTCGGCGCCGTGCGGCTCGAGGTCCGGCCGGACCTGCCCGACGGTTCGAATGAAGCGGCCGACGCCGCAGCCGACTTCGAGAATCCTCCCGCCACGCGGCCCGATCGCCTCGAGGGCGTGGCCGAGGGCGGTGTTGCCAAGCCGGACGGTGTCGTGGCCCCAGATATACGGTTCGTGGTATGGCGCAATACTGGTCACGGCGGGCGGGAGTTTAGCAGGCACGCCGTCGTGAGGACTGCCGTTGCGCAGCCAGCGTGACAATCTCCGGCCTCTGGCCGTTTCTGACACCGACCGGTTTGGGAAGGCTGCCCTGAGACGGCCGATTCTTCCCCTCGTCCTTCAGGTGAGGGGGCCAGGGGGTGAGGTCTCGCCTAGAATTCGGGTGATGCGTGGCAATCGGGGCGAAGGCTGGGTGGTGGCACAGGTGATCCTGTTCGCCGGCTATCTGCTCGCGCCGCGGCTGGGAGGCTGGAACTGGCCGCTTCGCCTGCTCGGCTGGGTCGTCGGGCTGCCGCTGCTGATCACCGGGCTGGTCTTCGCCGCCTATGGGCTTGTCGGGCTTGGTCCGGCGCTTTCGCCCTTTCCTCGGCCGAGGCCGGGCGGGGCGTTGGTCACGAGTGGGATCTACGGCTGCGTCCGCCATCCGATCTACGGCGGAGTGGTGATGGCCGCGCTCGGGTTTGCTCTGCTGAGCGGGTCGCTCGGGCGGATGCTGATGGCGCTCGCGCTGCTTGGCTTCTTCGCCGGCAAGTCCGGCAAAGAAGAAGAGTGGCTGGTCGAGGAGTATCCGGATTATCCGAGCTATCAAGCCACCGTGCGGCGGATGCTACCCGGCATCTGGTAGCAGGCGGGCAAACCAGGCGTTGATGTCGGTCACGGTTTCCATCGTGATCTCGTGGCCGTAGTTGTAGCGGCAGACAGTAAGCACCGCACCTCTGTCGCGAAGCACTTCTTCCATCTCGAACGACTGGTCGACCGGGATCAGCGGGTCGAACTGACCGTGGCCGAGAAAGACCGGAAAATCGTCGAGCCGGTCGGCGCTCTCGAGCGGCGGCATCCGGCCACTCAGCAACACCGCGCCACGAAACAGCCCCGGCCGCGCCAGCGAGAGCGCCGCCCCCATTACCGACCCCTGGCTAAAGCCGAGCACAAACAGCCGCGCTGGGTCGATGCCGTAGCGCTCTGGGAGCGACCCCGCGAAGCTGGCAAGTTGGTCGCGCGCTCGCTCGAAGCTGGCCGAATCGGTCCCCGACTGCGGCGAGAAGCGATACCAGCCATAGCCCCAATCGAGCGTCATCGGCGCACGCGGGCTGACGACCAAGAACCGATCGTCCAACAGCGGAGCAAGCCCGAGGAGGTCGTTTTCGTCCGCCCCCCAGCCGTGGACGACCAACAGCCCCGGCGGCGATGCGCTTGGCCGTGTCGGCTGCTGGATCAGGTGAAAAAGCTCGTCCATCATCGTAGGTAGGGCATCGGGTCGGAGCGGACTCCGTTTTGCAGCACCTCGAAGTGAACGTGTGGGGCGGTGGCGATACCCGACGAGCCGATCAGCCCGATGACCTCGCCTTTGCCAACGCGCCGCCCGGGCGATACCTGGATCGCGCTCAGATGGGCATAGCGCGAAATCACCCCGCCGCCGTGATCGATCTCGACCATGTTGCCAAAGCCGCCGTTGTAGCCCATCGCCGCCAACACCACGACGCCCACGCCGGAGGCATAGACCGGATTGCCATAAGGGGCGAGGATGTCGATACCCCGATGCCCACCCGAGAAGCCTTGAACCAGTTGTCCGGCAGTCGGGTAGCCGAGACGAGTCGATCCACTGGTCGTCGCGGGGGGCGCCGATTGCTCGGAACGGCCGGCCGGTGGCTGGACTGCCGGTGCGGGTGCGACTGGAATGGGCGCCGGGGTTGGCTGGACCGGAACCGCAACCGGGGCGGGCGCGGCCGGCGCGGGGGGCTGGCGTTGGGCCACCGGCGCGACGGTCGGCCGGGGCAGCACCCCGCCCGGCACGAAGAGTTCACGCCCCGCCCGAACGACCAACCCGCCTTCCGGCGCATTGAAGGCGTGAGCGGTGATCGCCTCACCCGTCACGTCATAGCGGTTGGCGATTCCCTGGAGGGTTTCGCCCGGCTGAACGGTATGCAGGACACCGATACCCGGGGGCACCCGCACCTGATCGCCCGGCGAGAGGAAATCGGCGTCGCTCAGCTTGTTGGCCCAGAGCAGGGTCTCGGTCGAGACCCCAAAGGCGCGAGCAATCCCCGAAAGCGTGTCGCCGACGCGAACGACATAGGTCTGGACCTGAGGCTTGACCGGCACGGCAGGAACGGCAGGGCCGCCCGGCGCGGGAGGGGCAGCGCCAGCCGGTGGGGCAGCAGCAACCGCCACCACCGGTGGAGCGATCTGCTCCTCAAAGGTCGAACCGGCGCGGCCGCGCAGCCATCCGCTGCCCGACGACACGCGCGCCGAACTGTTGAACGGCTCGAAGGTCCAGCCGGTCGTCGAGGCCTCCACCTCGGCCCGACGCGGACCAGCAAACAGAGCAACCAAGCCAACGACAACGACGACAAGGGCGTGACCGAGATAGCGGGGACTGATCGCGATGGTCACCTGACGATCGGCCGGTCGTGGAACTACCGGTGTGAGCGCGACGATCCACCTCCACGGCAGCCGACGAACGGGGCGCTCGCCAGCTTCGCCGCTATTCTGGCAAAGAGCCGCCTGTCTGATCAACCCGCCTTGGTCCCCGTCAGCCACCGCTTTGCCAACCGATGCCTATCGAGTCACCTATATCAGGTCCTGCTTGCTCACGTGATGACAATCGCCCACTTATCCACGCGTCAGAAGCAGATCGAGCGGAAGATCGCACAGCCGCGCCGCTCCACGTTCGTCGATTCGAAGCGGCTCGGCGAGGGTCAGGCTGGCCCAGCCAAGTTCGCGATAGGCAAACGAGACGACGACGACGTTGCCCGGCTCGAGGGTGTCGCCGACTGCTGGAAGCTCAGCGCGTTCGAGACCCATCCCGCGGATCGGGTCGGCTGCCGCCAGCGGCGCGCCTGCCCCGGCGACCGCCTCTTCGTAGGCTCTGACAAGCGAATCGATCGGCGTTCCGGGCACCAGCGCGGGCACGAAGGCCGCGAATGCGGCGGAGAGCATCCGGGCGGCTTTCTCGGCCTTGGGCAAGCGATCCCCGACGAAGGCAGCCCGGCCGATCTCCGACCAGTAGCCATCGAGCGCCCCGGCGGCCAGCACTCCGATTGGGTCGTGACGGGCGACGATCTGCCGGGCGGGCGGGACGAGATCGCCCGCGAGGCGCGATTCCCAGACCGCCCACTCTGCGCCAGCCGACGCCATCTCGCGCCGCCAGGCGTCGCCGACCTCCCGCCACGACCGACGCGGCTCGGCGACGGTCAACGCCGCGCGGACCGCGGTGGCATTCGCCTCGGCGCAGGCGCGCAGCCGGGCAAGTTCCGGGCCCGTCTTGACCGCGCGAATCCGGCGAAAGAGGTCCGCCCCGGTCGGCCGGCGAAGCAACACTCCGGCGTCGAGGTCGATCAGGGCTGCCGGGTCGTCAAAGGCAATCTGCGCGCCGTCCAAGGCCAGTGCATCAAGCAGACCGTCGAGTGCTGCCGGCGCGTCGGGCAGACGCGTCTGGCGGCTGCGTTCGATCCGTTCGCGGAGGGCGTCTATCGCCTCGCCGGTGAGCGGGTCGGCGGCGGGCAGAAAGGCGTCCGGCCCGTGGCTGCGCGCCTCGACCATCTCGACGGTCTCGGCGGGCAGAGCGATCAGGTCAGCTTCGGACCAGACGGCCCCGATCGGCTTTGCGGGATCGGCGGGGAGCACCGCCCAGCATGCGCCGGGCCGCTGGCCCGAGGGCGGCAGTGCGCCGAGGAGATAGCGCAGGTTTTCCGGACGGCAGGCGATCAACGCATCGATGCCGACGTCGTCGAGCACGGCGCCGGCGCGAGGCCGGTTGACGAGCATCAACGGCCGAGGAGGTCGCCGATCTCCCTTGCCAGCATTGCCGGCCAGACCGCCGAGAAAATCAGGATATGCAGCAGCAGCACCGCGGTGACGGTGATCGGGTCGGCGCGGCGATACAGCCAACTCCAGAGCAGCCGGGCGATGGTGGCCGGCCCGATGAGGGCAATCCCAAAGACGACGATCAAGCCGACGCTGAAGCTGATCCGATAGGGCAGGCCGTGGATGATGCCTTGGATCAGCAGGATGCCATTGAGGGCAAGTTGCTGCAGGATGATCGCTGAGACGACGGTGGCGGCCACCGCCCCGGCCCAGGCCAGCCCGAGGCGTCGCTCGGAGACGGGCGGGCCGGCGGTGGACACCTGCATCACTGGGTGACGCGCGCTCCGCACTCGGGGCAGAACTTGCCGCCGGCGGGCACCTCGGTGTTGCACTGTGGGCAACGCGTCGGGCCGCCGAGCTTGTTTCCACACTCGGGGCAGAACTTCGAGTTGACCGGGATCTGAGCCCGGCAGTTGGGACAAGCCATCATCGCGCTCGGGGTTGCGGCGGGCTGAACTGGCGTGGCGGGCTCAGCCGGTCGCATCGCCTGGCTGACCATTCCGGCCATCGCCGCACCCATCCCAAGCCCGGCGCCGATCCCCAGTCCTTCGGCAGCACCCGCGCCGGCCGCGCCCTGGTTCTGAGCGGCGTCGCGCATAGCCTGGGCGGCTTGGAAGCGCATGTAGGCGTCCATGTTCTGCAAGCCAATCGCGCCCATCCCGGAGCGCTGATCGATCGCCCGCTGCACTTCCTCCGGCGGGGTGATCGCCTGGACGTTGAGCGCCCGGAGTTCGAGGCCGAGCGCGGCGAAGGCATCCTGCACCCGTGCCCGCGTCCCGGCGGCGATCTCGTCGTACAGCCCCGGCAGGTCGAAGATCGACTTCATGTTCTCGCCGAGCAGGTCAGTCAGGCTGGAGACGATGATCGCCCGCAGGTAGTTGGACACCTGGGGAGTGCTAAAGAGACCCTGGCCGCCGACGATCTTGTTGACGAAGAGCATCGGGTTGTTGACGGCCATCGCAAAGGAACCAAAGGCGCGAAGCCGGACCATCCCAAGTTCGGCGTCACGATAGGGGATCGGCTCGGGCGTTCCCCATTTCTGATCGACGAACTCGCGCAGAATGACGAAATAGACTTCGGCGCGAAACGGCGACTTGCCGCCGAAAGGGATCGATAGGATATTCGCGAGGATCGGGATGTTGTTGGTGCTGAGGGTATGCCGGCCCGGACTGAAGGCATCGAGCGCCTTCCCATCCCGGAAGAAGATCGCCGACTGAGTTTCGCGGACGATCAACTGGGAGCCGAGCCGAAACTCGGCGCTGCCAACCTCCGGAACGCGGTGGACGATCTCCTGGCCGCTCGGATCAACCCATTCGATGACGTCAAGGATTGCCACGCTGCGCCTCCTGTCACCAGGCCGGCCTGGTGCTGTTCGTAGTATGCCCGAAAGTACGATCCGGCTGCCTTAGCGTTTGAACTGTTGGATCGCCGCGAGGTCGGTCAAGATGCCGACGAAGGTGAGTGTTTCCGGCCCGAGTCGTTCCGCCCAGAGCACCTGCAATTCCGACCGAAACAACGCGATCTGGGCTGGAACGTCGCGCCGGGTACCGCTCGGCCCATCGAGGTTGACGCTCCCATAGCCCCGGTTGGCGAGGCGAAGCGTGTCCTGATCGAGGGTGACCTGCTCGTCCTTGAACAGGTCGACCGTTGGCGAATGCGGGTCGAGCAGAGCGATGTCGCGCTCGGTTGGGCCGACCCACAGCCAGCGGGCGCGTGCCCCCGAATCGAGCCGAAAGAGGTGATAGGTCGTGCCATTGACGGTCGCCTGCTCGCGCGCCGAGACGACCGCGTTGATACCGGCGGCGGTCACGGCGTCATTGGTTCGCAGGTTGCGCAACGCCAGAAACTCCGGCCGGGCGATTGCCTGAGCTTCCAGCACGCTGCGCGGCGAAAGTTCCGGCGGCGTCGAACCGGTCAGGATCGATTCACGGCGCGTCTCGACCCGTGCCAGCAAGGCGTCGGTCTCGCTCATCACCGTATCGAGGTCGGCGGTCGGGTCGGCTTTGGCGAGCGCAGCGGCGCGGACCGCTTCGATCTTCGCGCCGAGCGCATCGACTTCGCTATCGAGGGCGCGGTCGAACTCGTAGAGGGCATCGAGTTGTGGCTCGCGTACCGCATCCGAATCGAAGAGCCCGGCGTAGCCGTAGGCGGCGGTCTTGATCGTGTCGATCAGGGTGCGCAGCTTGGTGGAGGCGCGCTCGAAAGGGCCGATCTTGGCCAGTCCGCCTGCTTCCAAAAGCTTGAGCTTGGCCTCGTCAAGGCGGCGTTGTTGTGATTCCAGCTTACCGGCGAGGTGCATCCGCAGGGCGCGGTCGGCCTCGCGGCGCACTTCCTTGCGCTTATAGCCTTTGTAACCGGGGATCGAGTCCATCCAGCTTGGCGAGTTGTTCTGGATGGCGGACCTGGGGTCCATCGTCTACCTCCTAGGCATTTGGCGATCTGTCCAGAATTGGACGCTCGCTGGTCAGCAGCGGTTCCGCGGCCGGCTGAAGGCGTCTGCCTCCTTTGTATGGTACTCCTGCTTGGTGCGGCCGGTCTTGTCCAGAGCGCCCACAGCCCGCCGGCGAGCGTGCGTCGCCGGTGTGGTATCGTTCGAGCACGGAACGGCCTGGTCGCAACACGTCGTGGGGTTGGTACGTGGATGGCTCGCTCCGGTCGGGTCCGTTCCCTCGTCCCGGCGAAATGGCGGGCTCGGTGGCCAGGGCTCCTGGATTGGATGTTCCCGGTGCGCCAAGGTATCTGCTGAGGTGGTTCGTCCCTTCGATTCGCACCTTGGAAAGGAGAAGACGATGAAGGACCTCAACGTTATCGTGATTGGCGCTGGCATTGGTGGGCTGGCTGCTGCGCTCGCGCTCAGCCGCGCCGGACAGCACGTCGCGGTCTACGAGCAAGCCCCCGAACTCGGCGAGGTTGGCGCCGGCCTGATGATCACTCCCAACGCCGCCCGTGCGCTCAAGAATCTTGGCGTCTATGACACCGTCGAGCGTCTGGCGCTCAAGCCGGGAGCGACCCGCTATCGCCACTACCAGAGCGGCGACGAGTTGTCGGCCATGCGATTTACCGACGCCTTCGCCGACCGTTATGGATCGCCCTTTCTGACAATCCATCGCGCCGACCTGCTGTTCGCGCTCGCCGAAGGCGTCGAGGCGATCGATCCCGCCATCATCCACCTTGGCCACACTTTGGTCGATTGCGGCGAGCGTGACGGCCAGGTCTGGGCGCGCTTTGCCAACGGTGTCGAGGCAACCGGCGATGCGCTAATCGGGGCGGATGGCGTCCGTTCGACGGTGCGCAGCAAACTGCATGGCGTCACGCCGGTGCGCTTCTCCGGCCACGTCGCCTTTCGCGGCACCGTCCCGGCCGATCGGGTGAGCCGCGTTCACCACACCAGCGACACCTTCGTCTGGGTTGGCGAGGGCAAGCATGTTGTCCATTACGCGATCAAGCAGGGTGCGCTGATCAACTACGTCGTGATCGTCGAGCGCGAGGGCTGGACCGACGAGGGCTGGAACCTTCCTGCCGACAAGGCCGATGTGCTCGGCGAGTTTGCCGGCTGGCATCCCGAGTTCACCGAGTTGCTCGAGCATTCGGACCCCACCGGGCTGATCAAGTGGGGCCTCTTTGGCCGCGATCCGCTCGAGAATTGGCGGAAAGGCCGGATCACTCTGCTGGGCGATGCCGCCCACCCGACGACGCCGTTCATGGCACAGGGCGCGGCGATGGGACTGGAGGACGCCGTCATTCTGGCGCGCGCGCTTGCCGAAGCCGGCTCGGTTGAGGAAGGCTTGCAGATCTACGGGAATACCCGCGCAGGCCGGACGACCTGGATCCCCCAGCAGTCGCTCTTTTTCGGCCAACTCTTCCACAACCTCGCCAGTCAGGATCGCATCCTCAAGGAGCGGCTTGATGCCAACGAGGTGCTCTATCCGTTCGACCCGGTGACCGAGCCGCTCGCGGCGTTCTGATCTCACCCGCCGCTGCTCGGATACCTGGACGTCCTGGGCGGGTTTTGGCGGCGCTCGGTGGTGAGGGTTCTACCGCGTCCGGGCGTACTGCATCCCACCGAGATTGCGGACCGACCCTTTGAGTTCGAGCATGACCAACGACGCGCTGACGCTCGCTGCCGGGAGGTCGGCGAGTGCGCAGAGATCGTCGATGTGGATCGGCTCGGCAGACAGGTGCGCGAGCACTGCCGCCTCGATCGGGTCATCCGGCAAAGCTTCGCCGAAATCAAACTGGCCCTGGGTCGCGGCGACTTCCTCGACGAGGTCATCGACGGACGTGACCAGTTTGGCCAGGCCGCGCTTGATGAACTCGTTTGGTCCGGCCGAAAGCGGAGAGAGGATGCTGCCGGGCACCGCGAAGGTCTCGCGGTTCTGGTCGAGGGCATAGGCGAGCGTCAGCAGGGCGCCGCTCTTGCGGTCGCCTTCGACCACCAGGACCCCGCGGCTCAGACCGCTGATGATCCGGTTGCGTTGGGGAAAATTTGTCGCGGCCGGCTTGGTCCCGAGCGGGTATTCGCTCAGGAGAGCGCCCTGCTCGGCGATCCGCGCTGCCAGTTTGGCGTTCTCTGCTGGGTAGATCACGTCCACCCCCGACCCGAGCACCCCGATCGTTCGGCCACCGGTCTCGAGGGTCGCCAGATGGGCGGTCGTGTCGATCCCGCGAGCCAGGCCGCTGACAATGGTGTAGCCACGGTCGGCGAGGTCGCGGGCAAAGAGCGCGGCGGTTTGGCGGCCGTAGGCGGTCGCCCGGCGGGTGCCGACTATCGCGATCGCCCGGCGGTCTTCGTCGCGGAGCGTCCCTCGAACGAACAGGATTGGCGGGGCGGCGTCGATCTCGCGCAGTAGCGGCGGGTAGGCCGGGTCGTTCCAACCCAGGGCCTGAACGCGGGCGCGCTGGAGCCGTTCGATCTCGCGATCGGGGTCGGTCGTCTGGCGCGCGGCCAGTATCGCCTCGCGCGTCCGTTCGTCCAACCCGGCGGCGGCAAGCTCACGTCCGCTGGCTTGCCAGGCCAACCGCAGGTCGCCGAAGGCGGTTTCCAGCCGGCGAAAGCGAGACGGGCCGATCCCCGGTACCTGAGCCAGAGCGATGCGATAGGCGAGGTCGTCCATCGTCCGGCGTGAGTGCCGCTAGGTGTGCTGCTCGTGGCCGACCAGGATGTCGTCGATGACTGCTGAGATGCCGGACAGACCGCGGACGATCTCGACGGCGGCCTGGCGGATCTTCGGGCTTGGCACCGTCCCGAGTAGCCGGATGCGGTCCTCGACGGCGGTGATTTCGATGCGGTGGCCGGCGGTGCGGGCATCTTTGGCGAGCGCCTGGTTGATCCGCCAGATGGTGCCGACGTTCCGACTGGTGTTGAGATGGCTTTGGACGCGATAGCGATGCGGTTCGAGCACGTCGGCTGCTCCCAGTGATCAATCCGAGGTGATTGTAGCCGACCTGCTGCCGACGGGAGCCCTGGGGTCAGCGCATAATCGCCGCTCAGGAGGTGCAGCATGTCGGCGGTCTTTGCGCTCTGGGCGAAAAGCAAGCCACCTCATGCCCTCTGGCGGCATCTCTTGGACGTCGGAGCGGTCGCCAGCGAGATCGTCCGTCTCTACGGGCCGGTCGAGGGGTTCGACGACCGGCTGGTCGCTCTACTGGCGGCGCTGCACGACATCGGCAAGGCCGATCCGCTGTTCCAGTTCCAGGTCGACGATCCAGCGCTGATCGACCCGCTCCGTGCCGAAGGGCTCGATGCTGAGGGGCAAGCCGGAACGTCCTATCGTCACGAGACGCGTTCGAGCGAATGGCTGATGGGTTGGCTGCCGAACCGGGCTGGTTGGAGCAAGCCGCCAGTGCGCCAACTCAGACGGGTGCTCCAGGCGCATCACGGCAGCTTCCAGTCTCAACTCTCTGGCGACGGCCATTTCCGACAGAAAGAACGTTAGCGAGAGATCCGCGACGAGCTTGGTGAACTGATCGCCCGGACGATCGGGGTCGATCTGAGCGCCGAGCCGACGCCGGAGCATTGGGACGTTGCTGGTGTCAAGTCGAGCGCGATCACCGTCGTTGCTGTTTGGATTGCTCGTCCCCACACGCGGGGGGGTGGACCGGCATCCGGCCAATGTTACCGGCGAAGTCCCCACTCGTCCCCACACGCGTGGAGCTGAATCGTCCCGCTTCATCGGTCCAGACGTTCGATGACAACCCGCGAGCTGACGCGGCCCCTCTCGCACGTCTGCCGATCGTAATCCAGTTAGGCGGTTGGTTGCGGGATGCTTGGCTAAGCGGAGCCACGGCGCAGCGCTACGCCGTTCCGAGGATCGCCTCGACCGGCATCGCGAGATCGGGGAAAGCAACAGGCGCCATCGTCTCACCACGGCGAAAACCCTGCACCGTCCGGTAGCCGCCCGGCGCGAGGTCACGGCAAACTTCGATCCGCTCGCCGTTCAGATCGCCGATCCAGTACTCCTGCATGCCATGGCGAGCGTAGATCCGTCCCTTACGGGTGCGATCTCGCTGCAACGAGCCGTCGGCGATTTCGATCGTCAGCAGGATGTCCGGCGCGGTGGCGATCGCGCCGCCATACTGGTCGACCCGCCAGGCCAGCAGCGCCAGATCCGGTTGAGGCGCGTTGCGCAGCCCGAGTTGCGCCGCATTCCGGACGCTCACCACGGCCCGCTCGCCGAGATGCAGCATGAACCAGCGATTCCTCCGATTGACCGCGCCCATCTGCGGCGGCTTGACCGGCGTTATCTCGACAATCTCCCCGTCCAGCAAGTTCGGGGCGCTCGTCATCGTCGAGCACACCGGCCTCGAACATCTGGCGGAACTCGCCGACGGTGAAGCGGCGGGGCTTGTTCTTGGGAACCATCACGACCCCCTCGCCTTCCAGACGGTGCCGGCCGGCGTGTCCTCCAGCGCCACCCCGAGATCCCCCAGCCGGTCGCGAATCCGGTCGGCGAGGGCAAACTGCTTGGCCGCCCGCAAATCGCGCCGCACCTCGATCAACAACTCGACGAACGGGCCGGCCCCGGCGCTGCTGCCGCTGGGCGGCGGTGTGAACTGCAGACCCAGCACCCCCCCGCCAAGTTCGACGATCAGCCGCCGCACCCCGGCGATCGACCCACCGGCCTCCTTGCGTCGGTTGGCTTCCTTCACCAGGTCGAAGATGACCGCCTGACCGGCGGCAACGTTGAAATCGTCGTCCATCACCTCGACAAAGCGCTCACGCCACGGCGCAGGGTCGAAGTCGTCCGGCCCGCCCGGGTCCGCCAGCGCCAGCACCCGCCGGATACGCTCGGCGGCCTCCTCGGCGGCCGGCAGGCTCTCCTCGGTGAAGGTGAGCGGCCGACGATAGTTCGATCCGAGGACAAACAGCCGCAGCGCGTCCGGGCTGTAGCGTTCGAGCACCTCGCGGATCGTCACCAGGTTGCCGATCGACTTGCTCATCTTCTCGCCGCCCAGTTGGAGCAGCCCATTGTGCAGCCAGTAGCGGACGAAAGGGCTCTTGCCCGAGATCGCCTCAGATTGCGCCCGCTCGTTCTCGTGATGCGGAAAGATCAAGTCCGCCCCGCCACCGTGCAGATCGATCTGCTGGCCGAGATAGCGGGCGCTCATCGCCGAACATTCGATATGCCAACCCGGCCGGCCCGGCCCCCAGGGACTGTCCCAGGCCGGCTCGCCCGGCTTGGCCGCCTTCCAAAGCGCGAAATCGAGCGGGTCTTCCTTCTGCTCGCCGACCTCGATCCGCGCCCCCGAGCGCATCCCGTCAAGCGTCCGGTGTGAGAGCGCTCCGTAGCTGTCGAACTTCCGGACCCGGTAGTAGACGTCGCCGCCCGATTCGTAGGCGAACCCCTGGTCGATCAACGCGCCGACCGCAGCGATGATCCCGCCCACCTCGCCGGTGGCGCGCGGGTAGATATCCGCCCGGCGGATGCCGAGCGCATCCATATCCTTGAAGAACTCGGCGATCTGCCCTTCGGCAAGTTCGTCCGCCGACACCCCCGCTTCGTTCGCCCGCGCGATGATCTTGTCGTCGATGTCGGTGAAGTTCTGGACGAAGCGCAGCCGGAAGCCGCGATATTCAAGATAGCGCCGGATCACGTCGAACTGGATGTAGCTCATTCCGTGGCCGATGTGTGACATCGAGTACGGAGTGACGCCGCAGACGTACATCAGAACCGGGTCGCCAGCCGGCTCGAACGGCTCCTTTTCGCCGCTCATCGTGTTGGTCAGCCGGATCATCCCCGTCCCTCCGTGCCAGCCCCGGCGGCATACTCGTGGAGGATGTCGTCGATCCCGCTTAGCGCGGCCTGAGGATCGGGAGCGCGACCCTCGAGTTTCGCCAACCGGATCTCGAAATCGACCAGCCGCTGCTGGAGCGCGTGGATCGCCTCGGCGACCGGGTCCGGCAGCCGCTCGACCGTCCCGGAATCGGCGTTCTGGATCGCCACCACCCGCCCCGGCACGCCGACGACCGTCGCGCCCGCCGGCACCGCTTGCACCACCACCGACCCCGCGCCAACTTTCACCGCGTCGCCGATCGTGATCGAGCCAAGCAGTTGCGCCCCCGAACCGACGATCACCCGGTTGCCGAGCGTCGGATGCCGCTTGGTGCGCCGGGTGGATACGCCGCCGAGGGTGACACCCTGATAGAGCGTGCAGTCGTCGCCGACCACCGCGGTTTCGCCGATCACGACGCCCATCCCATGGTCGATAAACAGCCCTTCGCCAAGGCGCGCGCCGGGGTGGATCTCGATACCGGTGATCGCGCGCCCGAAATGCGAGACCAGCCGCGGCAAGAGAGGCACCCGCCGCCGCCAGAGCGCGTGCGATAGGCGATGAATTGTCCGAGCGTGAAACCCGGGATAGGCGACGAGAACTTCAAATGCGCTGCGAGCCGCGGGGTCACGGTCGAGCGCGGCGCGGATGTCGCGCCGGATACTGCGGCAGAGCGCCATCGGAACCTCCGGTGCCGGCTTCGGATCGATCGCCGAGGGCGGGACGCCGCGTTAGCAGCGTCCCGAGCGACAGGAGCAATACACCGGAAATGGCCGACGGCCCGGAGCGAGCATCACCCGATTATGGCATAGCGCGCCCTGCTGCTGCCGCGTTCAGCGAAACAGATCGTCCGGCGCACCGCGCACCAACTGGCGGGCGTTCCCCTCACCGGCAGGCGCTTGATAGCCACGGATCAGGACCACCGGGATCCCCGCCGTTTTGCCCGCCGCCAGTTCCGCCGCTGACGCCAACTCGTCGGCGATGGCCACCGTCGTCACTCGAAGCTCGTGGCCATAGCCATCATGCCGGCCGCGAAAGTCGTCCAGCGGCAAGAACCCGGCGACGCCGATTGCCACGTCGGTCAGACCGGCTCGCCACGGCCGACCGAAGGTGTCCGAGACGATCACCCCGACCTCGGCGCCGGTCCGTTCGCGCAGCCCGGCGCGAATCCGCTCCGCCGAGGCATCCGGGTCCAGCGGCAACAGCGCCAGCACCCCGTCGCCCGCGACATTCGACTCGTCTACCCCGGCGTTCGCGCAGATGAAGCCGTGGCGCGTCTCGGCGATGATCAGCCCGCGATCCATCCGGACAATCCGCGCCGATTCGCGCAGCACCACCTCGATACGGCGCGGGTCTTTGTCCCATTGTGCGCCGAGCGTCTCGGCGAGCGGCGAGGGCACGACGTCCTCGACCCGCACCAGCCGGTCCTCAGCCTTCGAGACGATCTTCTGGGTGACGACGAGGACGTCGCCGCTCTGCAGACCACAGCCAGCCCGCTCGGTGGCATCGGTGATCAACGCCGCCAGATCGGCGCCGGGACGCACCTCGGGGATGCCGGGCAGGCCAACGATCCGAAGCTCGCTCACGTTCGAGCCGATTCGTGCCAGGCGAGTAGACGGCGCTCGGCGAGCGAGAGCACACTCGTCAGCCCCACCCCCAGCAGCGCCAGCACCACCACCGCCGCAAAGAGCGATGGCATATCGAGGTTGGTGTTTGCCAGGAAGATGATCCGCCCCAGTCCATCGCTTGCACCCCACCACTCACCGACGACCGCGCCGATCAGCGAGAGCGGTATCGCCACCCGGGCAGCGGCGAACAGAAAGGGCAGCGAGCCGGGGAGCCGCAGCTTCAGGAAGATCTCGCTCGTCGATGCGCCAACCGAGCGCAGGAAGTCGAGCGCATCCGGGTTGGCCGAGCGCAACCCGGCCAGCGCATTGACCAGCACCGGAAAGAAGGTGATCAACGCCGCAATCAGCACCTTGGGCAGCGGCCCGAAGCCAAACCAGATCACGAACAGCGGCGCAATCGCGACAATCGGCGTCACCTTGACCAGCAACGCCAGCGGATAGATCACCCGCTCCGCCAGCCGCGAATGCGCCATCACCGTCGCCAGAGCCATCGCCACCAGCCCGCCAACGGCAAAGCCGGCGAGCGCCTCGACCAACGTCGTCCAGGCATTCGTCAGAAAGAGCGGCCAGCGCGAGACCAGCCGTTCGAGGATCGCCGATGGCGCGGGAAGGAGGTAGACCGGGATGTCGGCAGCGCGAACAATCGCCTCCCAGGCCACGACGATCACGCCGAACACCAGAGCCGTGGTGAACCAGACCGCCAGACTGAGGCGGCTGTCGTGGCTCGGCGGCGGAACGATCAGCTCTTCTTCGAGCCGGATCGGCGCTTCAGTCGTCATGCCGCCGATCGTAGCAGGGATTTCAAGTGCGCTGCCCAGGCGACGAACGCCGGACTGGTCTCGGTCCGTTCATCGCGCGGGCGCGGCAGGTCGATCGTCTCGACCGCGCGGATCCGCCCGGGCCGGCCACTCATCACCACCACCCGGTCGGCCAGATAGACCGCTTCGGGGATACTGTGCGTGACGAAGACGATCGTCGGCCGACGAACCAGCCATATCCGTTGCAACTCCTCACGCAGCCCGTCGCGGGTGATCGCATCGAGCGCCCCGAACGGCTCGTCCATCAGCAACACCGGCGGGCTGAAGGTGAGCGCCCGGGCGATCGCGACGCGCTGTTGCATCCCGCCCGAAAGCTGGTGCGGGAGATACCCGGCAAACTCGCGCAGCCCGACCAGATCGAGCAACGCCGCCGTTCCGCCAGGGCGCTCGGCCGGCCGGGCGCGGCGGTTCACCTCCCAGGGAAGTTCGAGGTTTGCGTGAACGGTGCGCCACGGCAAGAGCGACGGATCTTGAAAGACAAAGCCGATCGCCTTGCGCCGGCGCGCTTCGTCGGGCGACAGCCCGTCGATCCGGACCTCGCCGGTCGATGGCGCGATCAGCCCGGCGATGATCCGAAGCAGCGTGCTCTTGCCGCAGCCGCTCGGGCCGAGGATCGCGACCAGTTCGCCCGGCCCGACCGTCAGATTGATGCCACTCAGCACCGGCAGGGGGGCACGGCCGGGTGAGACGAAGGCGTGGCTGAGGCGTTCGAGGAGGATGGTTCCGGCGTCGGTCACCCGCGCAGTATAGCCGCAGGGCACCGTACTCAGCGCGTCCCCAGATCCGCCGGGTCGTTGTCCGGAAAGCGATCGCGTTGGGCAACAATCTGGGCAAACAGCGCTCGCTGCTCGTCCTCCGGAAGGCCGCCAAACGGGATCACCACCGAGCGCGAGAACGTGAGAAAGAAGAACAGCCGGCCCTCGGCCTCGACGACCGTCCGGACATCGTGCCAGGGATAGCGAATGGCGCCTTGCTCGCTCTCGACGGTGATCCCGCCCTCGTCGATCGTGGTAGTGAGCGCCAATGGCCGGGCGATCGCCAACTCTTCTTGGACAAAGCCGCGGGTTGTGTCCGGTTGCAGCCGCCGGAGTACGATGCCGAACAGCACCAGCCAGAGGACGAACGCCGCCCCGGCAATCACCAGCGTCTGAGCGATCACCCCGGCCGTTGGAGCAAGCGCCAGGGTCGTGGCTGTCGCCAACGCCAACCCAGCGAAGAAGACCAGCCAGAGCACCGTGAACGTCCGATTGTAGATTTGCAGAGCGGTCGATGCCCGGCGGCGAAAGCGGTCGGTCTCCACGGCGAGCGCGACGAGGTCGTCCTCGCTCAACACGGTCTGGATCGGCATGGCGGCAGTATAGGTCCGGGCGTGAGGCAGGTTCCCGTCTCTGCCAAGCCACCCGTCGTGACCTCGGACGCTCCGCTCTGCGCGGGCCAGGTCGCAACCCACGGCCTCTCGCCAAACGTCGGACTAGGCTGCCCCACCGAGCGCCGCTTCGAAGACGATCTTCGCCGCCGGCGCGGCGACCGCCGAGGACATCCCGCTGCTTTCCTTGATCAGCGCGAGGGCAAGGCGCGGGTCGTCGGCGGTCGAGAATCCGATGAACCAGGCGTGCGGTTCGGTGCGGGTTCCACCAAGTTCGGCGGTGCCAGTCTTGCCGCCGATCTTCGCCCCGGCGATCCGCGCGCCGCTCGCCCAGCCTTCCGAGACGCTCGTCACCATGATGTCGCGCACCGTCGCCGCCGTGGCGGAAGAGACGCCGCTGGTCCAGCGCTGCGGCTGACGCCGAACGACGACCCGCCCATCCGGCCGGCGGATCTCCTCGACCAGGTAGGGCGTCGGTGGCTGGCCGCCGCTTGCCATCGCCGCCGAGATCAGCGCCATCTGGAGGGGTGTAACCAGCAACTCGCCCTGACCCATCGCGGTCGCCGCGATCGCGTAGAATCGTTCATCCCCGGTAAAGAAGTCCGGTCGGGCTGCCAGCCGGCTCGCCTCCACCGGCAGATCGAACGGCGGCGCCTGATCCATCCCGAGGCCGCGAGCGATCTCGAGGTACGCGGGTGCGCCGACCGTCGTCCCCAGGTCGGCAAAGGCGACGTTGCAGCTATAGGCGAAGGCGTGGGCGAGGTCGAATTCGCGCTGCGTGTGGTTCTGGCAGGAGACAAACTGGTTGGCATGCCAGGGATTGCGATGATCACGATCGGGCGGTTTCAGGTCGTAGGAGAAGCGTTGGCCTGGCTGGACGGCGTTACGTTGAAGCGCCGCCGCCAGGGTGACGGTCTTGAAGGTCGAACCGGGCGGGTAAAGCCCCTGGCAGGCGCGGTTGAGCAACGGCCGGGCCGGGTCGGCGTCCAGTTGGGCGGCATAGGCGGCGATGACGGCGCTCTCGGCGTTCCAATCGTCAACCGTCGGGTCGAAGGTCAGCCGGTTCGGGTCGAAGGTCGGCGTGGTTGCCAGCGCGCGAACCGCACCGTTGCGCGGGTCAAGCGCGATCACCGCGCCCGGCGCCGGCGGCCCGCTGGCGAGCGCCCGCTCGGCCGCCGCCTGCAAATCGAGGTCGATCGTCAGCACCAAATCCGAGCCGACCGCCGGCCGGTGGAGCAGTCGCTGCTCGAAGGCGGCGCGCGGGTCCAACCCGGCCCGACCGGCCAGGTGATCGTCGTAGGCGCGCTCCAGCCCGCTCAGTCCCTGGAGCGGGTTCATGAAGCCAACCACCGGCCCGAGCGTCCGGACCGGGTAGACCCGCCGGACGTAGCCATCGGGGGCGACCTCGGTCTCGGCGATCGGCCGACCACGCCGGTCGAGCATCCGCCCACGGACGGTGCGCCATTGCTCGTCCTGGCGGCGCGGGTTGTCGGCCCGCGCGGTGAGTTCCGGGGCGCGCACGATCTGCCAGTAGCCAAGCGCTGTCGCTGCCGCACCCAGTCCAAGAAGCTGCAGAAGCGCCAGCCGGCCGATCCGCCGGTTCATCACGACTATTATCGCCCTGGGAGAGACGAATGGCCGAATTGCACGACGAACTGACCGCCCTGCTGGAGACCTGGCAAGGCTATTGGCGGGAGAAGAACTTCGCCGGGTTGCGGAGCCTCTGGGACGCCGATGAGCCGGAGCCGCTCTACATCGCTGAGGAGGCCGCCGAGCCGATGGAGAGCTACGAGGTGATCCAGGCCTACTGGGATGAGAGCGCCAAGGTGATGGATCGGATTCTGGTCCGGACCTGGGGCTTACGCGCCCGCGAGGTCGCCCCGGGCATCGCGCTGGTCTTCTTCAAGCTGCACTGGGACGCCGCGATCGGGCCGCGCCCGCCGATCGGCGGTGACGTCCGGGTGAGCGCAGTGCTGCGCCGCAAGCCGGAGGGCTGGCGCTTCTTCCATTATCTCGAAGGGCCGCTCGCCATGCTCACCCAGGTTCGGCGCTACGCCGAGGAGCAGGTCACTCCCGGGTTCTAGCGCGTTCGTCCCCCTGCCCGCGCTATGGGAACGTTGGTAGGTCGGGCGGGAGAGCGACCGGCAACCGGCCGGACTCGCCAAAGGAGGTCCGGCCGAAGATGAGGTCGGCCAACCCCTGCAGTTGCGCCGGCGTCACGCCATAGGAGACCAGATAGGTCGGCACATCGGGGAAGGAAGCGAGGTCATACGGGTCGCCGGTCGCCGCCACGATCAGCGGGATGCCGGTTTCCCGCAACGCCGCGATCGTCTCACGCTGCCAGGCCGGGTCGCTGCTCGGGCCGGACCACGGGTCTGCCCAGTGAGTGGCGACGACGACGACGTCGTACCGCGTCGCCAGTGTCAACGCCTCGGCGCGCGCCAGATCCTTAGAATCGGGGTCGCCCAGTCGTACGGCGACATCGCGCACCTCGCCTGCCCCGGCCCGTCGCAGCGCTGCCGCCAGTCCGCCGTCGTCGCTCGGTAGCAGCGTCGGCCGCACCACCAGCAACCGGCTGCCCGGACGCAGCGGAAGCCGCCCCGCCAGATCGCGCACGTCGGTGGCGGCGCGCCGGCCGATCTCGCGCGCAGCTGCTTGGTGTTCGACCGCCCCGACGACCTCGATCGGTGGCTGAGCGGTCCAACGGTCGCGGTATTCGAGCTTCAGCCGCACCACTCGGCGCACCGAATCGTCGAGAGCGGACATCGACAACTCACCGGTGCGCGCCGCCTCGACGATCGCCGCGTGCACCTCGTCAGCCCCCTCGACCAGGAGCGCCACGTTGGCCCCGGCCTGCAGCGAGCGCACCGCCGCCTCGCCCGGCTGGAGATCCTTCGAGATCGCCGCCATCCCCAGCGCATCGGTCAGGATCGGTCCGCGGAAGCCAAGTTGGCCACGCAGGACGTCACGCAAGATCACCGGCGAAAGGGTCGCCGGACGGTCGGGGTCGAGCGCCGGATAGACGACATGGGCGGTCATCACCGTCCCGACGCCGGCCTCGATCGCGGCGCGAAATGGCTCGAGGTCGATCGCCCGCAACCAGCCGATTGACCGATCCACCACCGGCAGATCGAGATGGGAATCGACTTCGGCATGGCCGTGGCCGGGAAAATGCTTGGCCGAGGCGATCACCCCGCCGGCCTGCATCGCCCGCAGATAGGCAACGCCCATCGCCGCCACCTCGGATGGCCGGTCACCGTACGACCGGCGGCCGATCACCGGGTTGGCCGGATTGTCGTTGACGTCTAGCACCGGGGCGAGGTTGAAGTTGATCCCCAGCGCCAATAGCTCGGCCGCCGAGTAGGCGCCCATCTTGCGGGCGAGCGCGGGGTCGCCAGTCGCGCCGAGAGCCATCGCGTCGGGGAACTGGGTCACCGGCGCACCCAGGCGGGTAACGAGGCCGCCTTCGTGATCGATCGCCACCAGCAACGGCAACCCGGCCGGGGCCGCTCGCTGCAAGCCCGCGCTCAACGAACGGACCTGGGCCGGTGTCTGGACATTCGAGGCGAGATAGACGACCCCGCCCAACTTCAGCCGGCGGACCAGTTCCAGCCCGCCGTCTTCCGGCCGTACACCGGGAATACCCGCCACGATCACCTGACCGGCTTTCTCCTCGACGGTCATCCGGGCGACCAGCCGATCGACGATGAAGTCGATGCCGGTTTCGGAGGCGCCTGCCGGACGCGGGCCGAGCAGCAGGGTCATCAGGACGAGCAGGCCGATGAGCGGCTTCGTCATGCGCGGGACGGTAGACCGCTTGCGTGAGGCCGTCAAGTGCCGTTCAGCCTTTCCCCAGGCAAGGGCGGCCGTCTCCGCCATCCGTCGTTGCGAGGTGGTCGCTTGCAGCCCGGAGCGCGAGCGCCGATCATTGGCGGCATGGACGACCACCTGCGCGGCCAACTCGCCGCCGCCGATACCCTCCGCGAAGCCCTCTACGAGTACGGCGTCGACGACGACGACGGTCGGTTTCAGTCTGCCCGAGCGCTGGCCTGGCAGCAGTTCTTCGGTCCGCTCGTGCCGCTCGGCCAACTCCCGGACGACCATCCGGATTGGGACGCCTACGACGACTGGTTTCTCTTCGACTATCGCCTGGCCGACGGTGGCAAGACCGCGTTTGGCCTGTTTCTCGACCAACGTGCTGATGTCCTGCCGGCTGAGCAGCAGGCACTCGCCGAGAGTTGGCGCCACGACCGGCTGGGCATCTTCGCCGTCGAATGGACCGGCAGCGGAACGGGCGCGATCCTGCGCGACCTGAAGGACGGCGCCCAATTCACCGTGCCGAACCTACCGCTCTCGCGCCGCGGCGTTCGCTGGGACCATCTGATCGGTCGGCTGGTGCCGATCGGCGAACTCTGGGGCTTTGCCGCGCCGCCGCGTCACCTGCTGCCGTCGCTCACCGAACGATTGCCTGCCGACTTCGTCGGGGCTGAGCCGCCCGCTGCCGACCTGCGAGCGCGGGCGATCGAGTTCTGGCGTGCCGTCCGGCGGATCGCCGCCGAAGCGCCACGGGTACCGATGACCGAAGAGGGGGATCCGGTTCAGCCGAGCAGTGCGGCCTACCGGGTCGCCAACCCGGCGGGGGTCGCGGCCGCGCTGCGCGCCCAGCGAGCGCTCGAACGTGCCGAAGACGCCCCCACCGGCGAGGAGTGGCTGGTCTGGCGTGGCTTGCCGCCTGGCCTGTCCACGCGTGAGGGCGCCAGCCGGGTCGATCTGGCGATTGTCCGGTTGGCCGGCGAGATCGTCACCATCGAAAGCCTCACCCCCCGCCGTCTGGCCCGTGCCCGCATCCGCTTCGAGCCGCTGCTCGGCCAGTTCGAGCACCTCGGCGATCAGTCCGAAGCGAGCAGCGCCGCCCCACCGAGCGCCGAGGCGCTCGCTCGCGAACGCGCTGCCGGACTGCTGGTCGGTGCGGTGCTCCAGGCAGTCGCCGCCGACCGTCGGTACGACGCGCTGGGCCAGGCAGCGCCCGGCAGTGAGGCGGCCGTCCTGCTCGAACAGTTTGACCGTGAGCCGTTTGGCGTGCTAGCCGGTCTTCATCATCGCGGCCGGATCGGATTGAGCGATGTCCAGATTCGTGACGGTGTCGCCGGTGTCGAGTTGAGCTACGAGCAGCCAGGCGAGCCGACCCGCTACAGCCAGGCGCGGGTACGCGAGCGCGCCGACGGCTGGGAGATCGAGGCAATCCGCCCCGGACGGCTCGGGCAGTCGCCTGCCGAAGCGGCGACGGGCCCGGAGCTTGCGGCGCTTTGGAGCGGTGATTGGCAATGGGCGCCGGTCGGGTCGGCGGGGAATCATCCGGTGCTAGGCATCGCCCTTAAGCGGTTGCACCTCGCCAAGCGGCAGGTGTTGGTCCAGGTTCTGGCGGTGCGGCTCTGGCAAGATTTTGTCGCACGGTCTGCCCCCGGTCCCGCCTTCGACGACGAGACCTGGGCGATCGCCCTTGAGACGGCCGCCGACTGGATCGCCGGCCTGGCCGGGAAACCGGATAGCCTGCCCGCCCGGCGGATTGCCGACACCCTCCAACTCGCCGACGCCGACCCGCGGTATGCGATCGATACGCCCGTCTTCGCCTAATTAGTTCGCGGTATCCGCTCGATGCGCGCGGTGAGCCGGTCCAACGGTAGGCGTTCAGCAGACGAATACCGACCAGCAGAGGTCGTTTCTCAGCCGTTGGTCGTCGAGTACCAACTCGCGGATCGCCTCCGGGAGTTGGGCGCGTTGCCATCGACATTCGAGTTGGCCGGCGCTCTCGCCCTCTCCTTCCGGCGCAGCGGCACGTGCGGCCCGGATCGCATAGGCGGCTGCCCCGAGTTCGTGCGCGGCGACGTGGGCGACGGCCGCGGCCTGGCCGGCAGCATACGCGGCATACCGGGATGCTCCACTCAGGTCTCTGGCTGCGGCGTTCGCGTAGCCGGCCGCCGTGCGAGCCTCGGTCATCGAGATCTCACGACGCACCCAGGCGCGAGCCCGATCAATGGCCTGACGCGGCCGCGGGTCCGAAGGTTTCGCCGACTCGAAGAAGACGAGGACATGCTCCGCACACAATGCCGCCCAGAGAGCAAGAAGCCGGTGATCCGCATCGGTGAGGGTCCCGCCGCGGCGGATCGTCACGAAGCGAGGGTCACGGACTTTCGGGAGAATCATCGTCAGTATCCCTTCTGCTCGCGTCTGCACGCTTCATGGGAGCGAGCGAGCCGCCAGATCAATCGGGTTCAATGTGCTACACATAGAGCGGGGACCGATCGTCCCGTGCGCCGCGCCGTCCATTCTCCAGATAAAGGAGCCACCGTGGCCCGCAGGCGGCTGCCAGGCAGGCCCTATCCCCTCGGGGCAACCTGGGATGGAAAGGGTGTCAATTTCGCGATCTTCTCCGAGAACGCCTCGCGCGTCGATCTCTGCCTGTTCGACAACCGCGGAGCAACCGCCCCGAGTGACCAGATCCAACTTAACGAGGCGACCGCTTACGTCTGGCACGGTTATGTGCTGGGCATCGAGCCGGGACAACTCTATGGCTATCGCGTCTGGGGACCGTTTGAGCCGGAAAAGGGCCTGCGCTTTAACGATCACAAGTTGCTGATCGACCCGTACGCGAGGGCGATCACCGGCCGCGTGAACTGGCAAGCGCCGGTCTTTGGCTATCAACTCAGCAGCGCGAACGCCGACCTCTCCTTCGACGAAACCGACGACGCCTGGGGAATGCCCAAGGGCGTCGTCACCCACCCCTACTTTGACTGGGAGGGCGACCGCCCGCCGCAGATCCCCTGGCACGAGACGGTTATCTACGAGTTGCACATCAAAGGGTTTACCGTCCGCCACCCAACGGTGCCGCCCGAGTTGCGTGGTACCTATGCCGGCCTCGGATCGCGTCCGGCGATCGACTATCTCAAGCGCCTCGGCATCACCGCGGTCGAACTCCTGCCCGTTCATGCCTTTGTGGACGAACGCCGTCTGATCGACCAGAGGCTGAGCAACTACTGGGGCTATTCCACGCTGAACTACTTTGCGCCAGAGGCACGCTATTCGAGCAGCGGAGATGGCGGAGGTCAAGTTGCCGAGTTCAAGGAGATGGTCAAGTCGCTCCATCGCGCCGGGATCGAAATAATCCTCGATGTCGTCTACAACCACACTGGCGAAGGCAACGAACTGGGCCCCACCCTGAGCTTCCGCGGGATCGACAACCCTGCCTATTACCGGCTGGTGGATGACCAGCCGCGCCACTACCTCGACTACACCGGCACCGGCAACAGCCTGAATGTCCGTCACCCCCAGACCCTCCAGTTGATCATGGACAGCCTGCGCTATTGGGTCCAAGAGATGCATGTCGACGGCTTTCGCTTCGACCTCGCGTCCACCCTCGCGCGTCAGCTTCATGACGTCGATCGGCTGTCGGCCTTCTTCGACATCATCCATCAGGACCCGGTGATCTCGCGCGTCAAGCTGATCGCCGAGCCCTGGGACGTCGGCGAAGGCGGCTATCAAGTCGGCAACTTTCCGGCGCTCTGGACCGAGTGGAACGGCAAGTACCGAGATTCGGTCCGACGCTACTGGCGCGGCGACGAAAGCCAGGTCGCTGAGCTTGGCTGGCGGCTGACCGGATCGAGCGACCTCTACCAGAGCGACGGCCGACGGCCATATGCCAGCATCAATTTCATCACCGCCCACGATGGCTTCACCCTCGACGACCTCGTCAGCTACAACGAGAAGCACAACCAGGCCAATGGTGAGGAGAACCGCGACGGCAGCAACGACAACCTTTCCTGGAACTGCGGCGCCGAAGGACCAACCGGCGACCCCGAGATCGTCGCTCTGCGCGAGCGCCAGAAGCGCAACTTCCTCGCCACCTTGCTGCTCTCCCAGGGTGTGCCGATGATCTGCGGCGGCGACGAGATTGGCCGCACCCAGAGCGGCAACAACAACGCCTATTGTCAGGACAACGAAATCAGTTGGCTGGACTGGGATCTCGGCGAGCGTCAGACCGCCCTATTGGAGTTCACCCGCCGGCTGGTCGAGATCCGCCGCAGGCATCCCAGCTTTCACCGCCGGAAGTTCTTCCAGGGCCGGAGCATTCGCGGGTCGGACATCAAGGACATCACCTGGCTTCGCGCCGACGGCGGTGAGATGACCGACGAAGAGTGGGAAGCCGGCGCCACGCGCACACTCGGCTTGCGTCTCGCCGGTGACGCGCTCGACGAGGTGGACGACGAGGGCGATCCGGTACGCGATGACACCTTCTTGCTGCTCTTGAATGCCGATCATGAAGCGGTTCACTTCGTTCTGCCCAACGGCCAAGCGTCGCCGGTCTGGGAGGTGGAGGTTGACACCGCCCGGCCCGACGATCAGCCGGGCGCAATTGCCGGTGGCGACGCCTATGAACTGGCCGGACGGTCGCTTGCGCTGTTCTGCTGGACCGAGCGCGCGACGTGAGCGCTCCGCTGATCGCAACCTACCGAGTGCAACTGCATGCCGGTTTCGGATTTGCCGACGCGGCGGCGATCGCGCCGTACCTCGCCGACCTTGGAATCAGCCATCTGTATGCCTCGCCCTACCTTGAGGCCGCCCCGGGCAGCACCCACGGCTACGATGTCGTCGATCCCAGCCGGGTCAACGACGAACTGGGCGGCCCGGTGGCCCATGCCCGGTTCGCCGAGACTCTTCACGACGTCGGCCTCGGCCAGATCCTCGACATCGTCCCGAACCATATGGCGATCGTCACGCCGGGAAACCGCTGGTGGTGGGATGTTCTTGAGAATGGCCCGGCGAGCCGCTATGCCGGCTATTTCGACGTCGATTGGGACCCACCCGAAGCGAAGCTCCGCAACACCGTGCTGCTGCCGATCCTGGGCGACCATTACGGACGTGTCCTCGAGCGGGGCGAACTGGTGCTACTGCGCGACGGCGGCAGCTTCGCGATCCGCTATTACGATCACGCCTTCCCGGTTGCGCCGCGCTCGCTCGACGGCCCGCTGGCGGTCGCCGCCCGGCGCGCCGGCTCAGATGAGCTTGCTTTTTTGGCCGATGCCTTCGGCCGTCTGCCCGTTGCGACGTCGACCGACCCCGAAAGCGTTCACCGCCGCCACCGCGACAAGGAAGTGCTGCGCATCCAGCTTGGCCGGTTGGTCGATCGCGAACCGGAGGTGGCCACGGCGATCGATGCGGTGCTGGCCGAGATCAACGCCGATTATGACGCGCTCGATGGACTGCTCGAACGGCAGAACTATCGACTGGCCTACTGGCGCACCGCCGGACGTGAGCTTGGCTATCGCCGGTTCTTCGACATCAATAGCCTTGCCGGCCTGCGCGCCGAGCGGGCCCAGGTGTTTGCCGACACCCACGAGCAAGTGTTGCGCTGGTTGGAACGCGGCTGGCTCGATGGTGTACGGGTCGATCACGTCGATGGGCTGCGTGACCCCGCCGAGTATCTGCGCCGGTTGCGCGAGGCTGCGCCCGGGGCCTGGATAGTCATCGAGAAGATCCTCGAACCGGGCGAGCAACTGCCCGAAGGCTGGCCGGTTGGCGGAACCACCGGCTACGACTTCCTCAATCGCGTCGGCGGCCTGTTTGTCGACCCGGCTGGCGAAACGCCGCTGACCGAGTTCTACGCTCGGTTCACCGGCGAAACGACCGACTACCCCGCTCTGGTGCGCGAGAAAAAGCACCTCGTCCTGCGCGAACTTCTTGGCAGCGATGTCAACCGGCTGACCGCCTTGCTGGTGGAGATCGGCGAAAGCAACCGCCGCTATCGCGACTACACCCGCCACGAACTGCACGACGCACTGCGCGAGGTGATCGCCGGGTTTCCGGTCTATCGCACCTACGTCCGGCCCGGTGAGGTGAGCGACGAAGATATCGCCTCCGTCACCGAGGCAGTCGAAGCCGCCAAGCAGCATCGCCCCGACCTCGACCCGGCGCTCTTCGATTTTCTGGCCGACCTGTTGCTGCTGCGCGTCCCCGGCGACCTCGCCACCGAGCTAGCGATGCGAGTCCAGCAACTCACCGGCCCGGCGATGGCCAAGGGCGTCGAGGATACGACGTTCTACCTCTACAACCGGCTGGTCTCGCTCAACGAGGTCGGCGGCGATCCGTCGCACTTCGGGCTGTCGGTCGAAGCGTTTCATCGCGCCTGCGCCGAAACGCGCCGCCGCTGGCCACAGTCGATGCTCGCCACCTCCACCCACGATACCAAGCGCAGCGAAGACGTCCGGGCGCGTCTCGCTCTCCTGTCGGAGATCCCCGGCCGCTGGGCCGAGGCCGTCGAACGCTGGTCGGCGCTTGCCGAACGCCACAAGCGCGACACACTGCCCGACCGCAATATTGAGTATCTGCTCTACCAGACCGTCGTCGGCGCCCGGCTGATCTCGTCCGCGCGTGTTGCCGCCTACCTCGAAAAGGCATCGCGCGAGGCGAAAGCGCACACGTCGTGGACGTCGCCAAACCCGGTCTACGACGACGCCTTGCGCCTTCGTCGAAGGGGTCATGGCCGACCAGGCGCCCTTGGACGATTTTGAGGCTTTTCCGGCGCGTTGATCGAGCTGGGGCGGGTCGTCTCACTCGCCCAGACCCTGCTCAAGCTGACGACCCCCGGCATCCCAGACGTGTACCAGGGAACCGATCTATGGATCTTAGTCTGGTCGACCCCGACAACCGCCGGCCGGTGACTACGCGTGTCGGCGTGATCTGCTTGATGCGCTTGACGGCGCGACCCCCGAATCCGTCTGGCCGCGGATCGACGAAGGACTGCCGAAACTGTGGACGATCAAGCAGGCGCTCGCGCTGCGCCGTCGTCAGCCGGACCTGTTCGCTGGCGAGGCTCCTACGAACCGCGCGCCGCTGAAGGATCCGAGCCGAGCACGTCGTCGCCTTCCTTCGAGGTGGCGGGGCGCTGACGGTCGTTCCGCGGCTGGTGCTCGGCCTCGGTGGGGATTGGGCGGACACGACGATTGCCGTCCCCGATGGCCGCTGGCGCAATCTTCTGACCGGCGATGAACATGAAGGCGGGCCAGTCTTGCTGGCCGATCTGCTTCGCCGCTTTCCAGTGGCGCTCCTCGAACGAGTGGAAGGGTGACCGTCTTTCGTGTCTGGGCGCCGCGGGCGACGGCCGTCGCCGTCGAGATCGCCGGTGAGCGAACCCCGCTCTTCCTCGGTGCGGGCGACTGGTGGGTGGTCGACCTGCCCGGCGCCGGCCCCGGCACCGACTATGCCTTTGTCGTCGATGGCGGACCCCTTCGCCCAGACCCCCGATCACCGTGGCAGCCGTACGGTGTCGACGGCCCGTCGCGCCTGACCGGCCCGTTTGCCTGGACCGACAGCCGCTGGCAGTCGCCCCCCTTCGCCTCGGCGGTCGTCTACGAACTTCACATCGGCACATTCACCCCCGCCGGTGACTTCGACAGCGCGATCGATCGTCTCGCCGACCTGGTGGCATTGGGGATTACCCACGTCGAACTGATGCCGGTTGCCCAGTTCTCCGGCGAGCGCGGCTGGGGGTATGACGGCGTCGATCTCTTTGCGCCACACCAGGGGTACGGCGGGCCGGACGGGCTCAAGCGGTTGGTCGATGCCTGCCACGCCCACGGACTGGCGGTCATCCTCGACGTCGTCTACAACCATCTCGGGCCAGCCGGAAACTATCTCGCCGGCTACGGCCCCTACTTCACCGATCGCTATTCCACGCCTTGGGGTGAGGCGGTCAACTTCGACGGCCCCGACAGCGACGAGGTCCGTCGCTTTTTCATCGACAACGCCCTGATGTGGCTGCGCGAGTATCACATCGACGGCCTGCGGCTGGACGCCGTTCACGCCATCGTCGATATCTCGGCACGTCACATCCTCGAACACCTTGCGATCGAGGTCGAGGCGCTGCGAGCGGAAACCGGCCGTCACGTCACCCTGATTGCCGAGAGCGACCTGAACGATCCGCGCCTCCTCTGGTCGCGCGAGCGTGGCGGCTACGGGCTGGATGCTCAATGGAACGACGACTTCCACCACGCCCTCCACACCGTCCTGACCGGCGAGGATCGCGGCTACTACCAGGACTTTGGGACCCTCGCCGCCCTCGCCAAGGCGCTGGGCGATGTCTACGTCTACGACGGCGGTTATTCCGCTTTCCGGCGGCGGCGGCATGGCCGTCCGGCGTCCGGCCTCGCCGGATCGCGCTTTGTCGGCTTTCTCCAGAACCACGATCAGGTTGGCAACCGCGCCACCGGCGAGCGCAGCAGCCGGCTGATGAGCGAGGGCCGGCTGAAAGTAGGGGCAGCGCTCGTGCTGACCGCGCCATTCGTTCCGCTGCTCTTCCAAGGCGAGGAATGGGGGGCATCCACGCCATTCCAATATTTCACCGACCATCAGGACCCGGCGCTTGGCCGGGCGGTGACCGAGGGCCGGCGCGGCGAATTTGCCGCCTTTGGCTGGAAGCCGGACCAGGTGCCGGACCCGCAGTCGCTCGAAACGTTCCTGCGCTCGAAGCTCGATTGGGCCGAGCGCGAACGAGCACCACACGCCGGCCTGCTCGAATGGCACCGCGCGCTGATCCGGCTGCGGCGCACCGAGCCAGCGCTTTCGGATGGCCGGCGCGAAGGGCTGCGCGTCGACTACGACGAAGCCGCGCGCTGGCTGACCCTCAGCCGCGGCCCGGTCGTCGTTGCCTGCAATCTCGGCCCGGCCGGTCAGGCCGTCCCGCTCGGCGCACCGGCAAGAATGCTCCTGCTTGCCTCGGACGACGCGGTCGTCCTCGACGGCGAGACGGTGACGCTGCCACCCGATTCGGTCGCCATATTCCGCCGCTGAGGCGCCGGTCTGGCGGGCGCTGCCGAGAGGAACCGGGTGACCAGTCCGACTTGTCCGAGCAGGTTTCACAAGGCGATCACCCGCCGTTTGGATCTTGGAGGACGGTAGCCGCCTCGTCGTCTTTGCGCCGGTCCCGAGTGGTATGGCACGCTATGTGGGGAACCCGACGCCGGCCGCCGGCGTCGAACTGAGCGCCGGACGACTATGAGGACCTTGCTCGATCGCCGCCTGTTCTTGACACTGCTTGCCGCCGCGCCGCTTGCTGCTTGTCGAACGGGGTCGTCGCTGAGCGGCGAGGCGATCGTCTTTGTCGCCGGTCCGATGTCCGGCGATCAGGCTGAGGGCGGCCAGTCGATGGCCGGCGGCGCACGGCTGAAGGCCGACGAAGTCAATCGGGCCGGTGGTGTGCTCAACGGGAAACGAGTGGTCGTCCGAACCCTCAACGATGAAGCCGACGAAGCCGTCGCCGTCGAAGCCGCCCGAGAGGTCGAGAAGGCGATCCGCGCCGGTGCGACCGTGCTGGGGGTGATCGGTCACTACAACAGCGGGCCGACTGCCGCCGCTCTGCCGATCTATCGCGATCTCGGCGTCGTCGTCGTCACCCCCAGCGCCAGCAATCCGCAGTTGACCCGCTCCGGCGTCCAAACCTTCTTCCGGGTGTGCGCCACCGATGCCACCCAGGGGCCGCGCGCTGCCAACTTTCTGGTCGAGCGTGGCTGGCAGCGGGTCGCACTCGTCCATACGACCAACGCCTACGGCGAGGGCCTGGCGACCGAGTTCAGCACAGGGTTGCAGGCGGCCGGCGGCCAGGTTGCCGTCAACCTTTCCCTCAAGCCGGATGCGCCCAGTTTCGCCGAGCACCTGCCGGCGCTGCGCACGGCGGCGGCACAGGCGATTTTCTTCGCCGGCGACTTTCCGGACGGCATCACCTTCGTCCGCGAAGTGCGCAAGGCTGCCATCACCACGCCGATTCTGGTATCGGATGCCAATTTCGTCGATCAGTTCGTCGACGAACTTGGCTCCAACGCCGAAGGGGTGTTGATCTCGACGATTACCCCGGACCCACGGGTCGTCGCGCCCAGAGAATGGTTTAGCTCCTTCCAGAACCTCGAACAGCGCAACCCCGGCATCGACTCGACCACCGGCTACAGCGCGATGGACGTGCTGCTCTCGGGCGTCCAGAAGGCGAACCGGCCGGACGGGCGAGAGATCGCCGGCGCGATCCGTGCGCTGGACATGAACTCGCTGGTCGGCCGGGTGAAATACGATCCAAATGGCGACCTCGTCGAGCAGCGCGTGTTCTTCTACCAGGTCGAGGGCGGCCGGTTTCGCCAACTCACCGCCTGATCGCCGCGTGCCGTCGGCCGGCCGTCTCAGGCACAATGCCGGCGGAGGAACGGTGAGCATACTCTTCGATCACGTTGCGCTGGCGGCGCGCCAGCGCGATCCGATTCGCGACTTTGTGCTCGATCTCCTGGGCGGCCGGGTGATCGTCGAGCAGCGCAGCCCGCAGACTGAGATGGGCTTTCGTGGCGTTCAGATCGACATCGGCGGTGCACTGCTCGAAGTCATCGAGCCAACCTCGCCGGCCAGCTTTCTGCACCCTTTTCTCGCCAAGCGCGGTCCCGGCCTGCACCATCTGACCTGGTATGTCAAAGGGTTGGACGCCTTCCTAGCGCGGCTTGACGCCCGCGGCGTCGCCCTGACCGGCGTCGAGCATGACGCCGATGGCGCGGCGACCAACGCCTTTACCCGCCCCTCGGCCAGTTTCGGCGTCTTGCTCCAGTTCCGGCCGCACGAAGACAAGAAGCGCGAGAAGAAGCGCAACTCGGCCGACTGGGAGAACCTGCCGGCGCCCGCGCCAAACCGCGGCAAGTTGGCAGCGACGAGCATCGCCGCCGCCGACGGTGAGGCCACGCTCGCCTTCTTCCAAGCGACGCTCGGCGGCGACGTGAGTGGGCCGACTGCGCGCGGCGACCGCGTCGTCCGCACCCTGACGACGGGCGGAACGCGCCTCGAATTCGTCTCCCCCGCCGATCCATCGGGCGACGGCGAGCGTGCTGGTGGCCTCGATGCCGTCACCTTCGAACTGACCGCCTTTGCCGAGACGATCGCGACAGCCGAAGCGATGGGACTGACGGTGCTGCCCGGCGAAGATGCCTGCACGCGCTATCTCGCCCCCACCAACCCGACCGGCGCTCGGTTTCGCCTCGTCGACGTTGGCGGCTGAATCACCGCGCCGCCCAGGAGTGCAGAGGCGGAACCCGCCGGGATCGGTGAGGGACCACCTCCACAACCTTTAGGCCACCGCGCCGGGGTCGATCTCGCGGGCAGACTGAGTTTGTCGGCGCGGCGCCAGCAGCGGCGTTGGCTGACTGACCGGCCTCGGTGCGCCGGCGCGCTGAAAGAACCAGGCATCCGCCAGCAGATCGTGAAAGACCGTCATCAACTGACCATCGTCTAAGGCGAGCACGTAGTACATGCGCGAAAGCGGCTGCCGCCACCATTCGTCGTCGATGCGCCAGCGATCCTGGACGCGCAACACCCGCCGCCGACGGCCGCGCCAGGTCACCGCCTTCGGGTCGCCGTCGGCTGTCACCGTGATCGGCTGCGGCCCGTTTAGGGGTCGAAGTCGATCAGCGCCAGTCGGCGCTCCGGTATCCGAGACCACGGCTCCACCTCGACGATCCGCAAGAGCGGCGAACGCAAGTAGCGCTCCTTAAGTTGCCCGACCGCTTCTTTGACGCGCTCAGCCTGGCTGGTCCGCCCGACTATCGGCAATTGCGCCTGCGCTCCTGGCTCGGCACAGAGCCCGGTCAGCGCGATCGTCACCGCTTCGACCGGCGAATTCGGGACGAAAGCGGCTAGTTTGCCGGAAAGCGCAGTCAGCATCCGCGCCGGGTCGCTCACCGGCTCGCGAAAGGCCAGCCGGCGCTCCCAACTCTGCCCGTTCTCGAGGTGCGCCCGAAAGAGTAATCCCCGGGCGGCGCGCGGGCCAAAGCGTGCGCTCTTGACCATCCGGCCCAGAAGTTGGCGGGCGGCGAGCGTCAGCAGGTCGATCGTGATCGTCGGCGGATCGAAGACGAACTGATCGACCAACTCGACCGGCAGGTCGTGCGGCAGGAGCGGATCGTCGTCCTCGCCGCGCGCCAGCCGCCAGATCCGGGCGCCCAGCGGCCCGAACTGGGCCTGGAGAGCCGCCTGGGAGAGCGCCGCCACCGCTCCGATCGTGCGCAGCCCGAACAGGATCAGCCGCCGGTGGGTCTGGGGGTCGATCGGCAGGTAACCGGCCGGTAAGCCAGCCAGCAGCGCGGCGCCGCCCTCGCGGGCAACGATCTTTGGCTGGTTGGTGGTGGCGAGCAGGGCAGCGACCCGGGCGGTAAATTTGCCGGTCGCAATGCCGACCCGAGGCAATAGGCCGGTCTCCTCCTGGCAGGCACGGGCGGTGGCGTGGGCGATCGTTCGCTCGTCGCCATAGAGCGATTCCAGTCCATCCAGCCCCAGCCAGGCCTGGCCAAGTTCGGCTGGCTCGACCAGCGGACTGACCTCGGAGAGCGCCCGGTTCAACTGACCGGCGAGTTCGCGATAGCGGGCGTGGCGAGCCTGAACGACCACCAGGGTTGGGCAGCGCGCCAGCGCCCCACGCAGCGGCATCCCGACCTGGATCCCGGCGGCGCGCGCCTCGACCGAGGCGCAGAGCACCTCCTTGCGGTCCTCGGCCGCGCCACCAACGACCACCGGCTGTCCGGCCAGGGCGGGATGATCCAGCCGCTCGACGGCGGCCGGGAAGTCGTCGACCTGAAGGAAGGCCAATCGCGCCATCGTGCGCACGAGCATCTCCTGAATAAGAACAGATGTTCTAGACGATACGCGCATGGCTGCTTGCTGTCAAGAGGGGCGCACCGCGACTGCTTGCAGCGGCTTTCGGCAAGCGCCGATAATCGTGCCAAATGCGCCGGGCGTAGATCCGGCAGGAGAGGTCACATGACGACGCCCGAAGCACCCCGCCGGCGAGGTGGCGGCGAATGGGGACCGCCCCTTACCGCTGAGGACCCCGCTCCTTCCACCGTCGATGCCATCGCCGCCCGTCGCGCCGCGATGTCCACAGGCGCTCAGCCCGCGGCCGCTCCAACGATGACGCCTGCTCCGGCGGCTATGCCGTCGCCGGCGATGATGGTCACGCCCGCCGAAGCACCCCGCCGGCGGGGTGGCGGCGGCGAGTGGGGTGCGCCGGTGACCGCCGACCAGAGCGTTTCGCTCACCGATGCCCTTTCTGCCCGGCGGGCCGCGATGGCCGCCGGAACGGTCGCGCCGGCGGCGATGTCTCCAATGGCGCCGGCTTCGGTTGCGCCGGCAATCGCTCCGCTCACCAATGGTTCAGCCAGTCCGACGATTTCGCCCTTGTCCGCTGCTCCGGCCACCAACGGCGCGTCGCATGCGGCCTCGCCGCTTGGCGGGCCGCGTAAGCTCAAGCAACTTGCCGACTTCGACCGGGTGCGCGAGATGCTGCGCCGTTACGGGCTGGATGCGCTCGTCGCCGCCATCCCCCACAACGTCCATTACCTCTCCGGACTGGACGAGCCGCCGCTCTGGGAGTTCCCCTGGTATGCCTTCGCGGTGGTGCCACTGCATGGCGAGCCAGCCCTGGTGCTGTCGAACCTCGCACTTTCGGCCCCGACCGAAGCCGACCTGTGGATCCAGGACTTCTACCCGGTCTTTCGCGGCGAGATCATCAACTACGACGCCACCGCCCTGCTCGAATCCGAGCAGCGGCTCAAGAACCTGAGCGAGAGCCTCGCTCCGCGCCGCAGCGATACGAACTTCGAGGCGGTCGCGAGGATCTTCAAAGACCGCGCCCTCACCGGCAAGAAAATCGGCTTCGACGACTCCCGACTGGTGCCGCGCATCCCAGGCGTCGCCTTCACGCCCTACGACGCGATCGAACTGATGCGCGACGTCCGGATGATCAAGACCGAGCCGGAAATCGAGCGGATGCGCGAGGCGGCGATCGCGAACGAAGACTCCACTCTCGAAGCGATCCGCTACATTCCTCAGGCGGAGACCTGGGACCATGTCGTCCGGCGCTATCGGGCGGCGTTGGCCTTGCGCGGTGGTGATGGCCGCTATCTGCTCGGCGGCTCGCCGCATCACACCGGCGTTCACCTCCACACCTTCCGCGACTATCAACCGCGGCGCGGTGAATGGTTCATGTTCGATGCGCTTGGCACCAAGGAGCATTACTTCGGCGACTTCGGCCGGACCGTTTCGTGGGGCGAGCCGAGCGAAAAGGTGGTGCGCCGCTTCGACGCCCTGCGCAAGGGCTTCGATGCCGGGCTGGCGATGGTCAAGCCGGGCATCCGCTTCGACGCGATCGCCGAGCGGGTGCGCGACACCGTCCACCGTGAGGGCTTCCCGGAATATTCGCTCTGCGTGCCACACTCGGTCGGACTGGAGCACACCGACAGTCCGCGCCGGCCGGGGACGACCGTCGAACTGAACATGACGATGAATATCGACATCGCCTATCTCGAAGCCGGCTTCGGCCAGCTTCACCTCGAGGACACCTTCGTCGTCCGCCCCGGCGGGCCGGAGTTGCTTACCTCCGGGCGCACCGAGTTGATCGTCCTGCCCTGACCGCCACTTGGGCAGATGCGGCCTGGCGGCCTGGTATAGTGTGCTCGCCGCGCCCAATCGACGTGGAACAAGGGGGGGCCATGACCGACCAAGCGCTCGCGTCCTCGTGGTGGATCTTCATCCTTCGCGGCATCCTAGGTATCATCTTTGGCGTCCTGGCGCTGATCGCGCCGGTTGCCACCTTCCTGGCGATCGTCTGGCTGTTTGGCGCCTACGCCCTTGTCGACGGCGTCGTGTCGATCTTTCATGGGCTACGCGACCGTGCCAGCAGCCGCTGGTTCTGGGAACTGTTGGGCGGCGTCATCTCGGTGATCGCCGGGTTGATCGCCTTCTTCCAGCCGGTAGTTGCCGGCTTGGCGCTGGTCTACGTCATCGGCGCATGGGCGATCGTCGGCGGCATCGTCCAGATCATCGCCGCCATCCAACTTCGCAAGACGATTAACAACGAGTTCTGGCTGGCGTTGGGCGGCGTGATGATGGTGTTGTTTGGTGTCATCGCGTTTCTCTTCCCGGGCATTACCGGGCTGTCGCTCGTCTGGGTGATCGGGGTCTGGGCGATCCTGTTCGGAGTGATCTTCATCATCCTCGGCTTCAAGGTGCGTGGGATGGGCAGCCAGGGGACGCCGGCTGCAGCCGCTGCCTAAGGCACGATCGATCCACACCGGCCGGCGCGGACGTCACAGCAGAACGTCCGGAAGATGCAGATGACCGCGCCGCCGATCCAATCACCACGGTCGCCGGACTGCGGCCCGACCGCCGGGCCGCCCAGCACGCCGTCCACCAACCCGGCGCAACCGGAGAGCGGTTGCTGGGCCGTCCCGACACCAATGACGTAGCGCCCTTCCCCGAGGTCAACCAGCAGGTTCACCGCCCGCCCGGTCGCCTGGCCCACCACCGTTGCCCGGTCGCCGGGGATCGTCAGCGCACCTTCCAACATCAACGGCCCGTCTTCCCGAGCGAGCGTTCCAACGATCGCGCCGTCCGGCCCAACCGAAATCGTCAGGAAACCGAGGAGGGTCGCCGGCGCCGACGGCCCCTCGTGGATCGTCACCTCAAACGCCGTCCGGCAGGTCGTTTCTTGAGCCGCAGCATGCCCTGGCACAAGCGCCAGAAGCACGATCCCCGCCAGAAGCACCCGCAGCATGCCAACCTCCCTCGCGTCGTCGTTGCAGGGTACGGCACACGGGCTGACGCGGATCAGCCGGCTCTCATGCGGTGTCGCCGTCTGGGCGGCCGGCGAAGCCGGTGCTGTCATCGTACGGCAGGCTATTGAGGTCGGACTTGCATCCCGTTTGCGGACGTACCGTCTGCCAATGGCCGCCTCGGAGACGAGATAGCTCTGCCGCAGCCTGGCAGACGGCCCCGGCAACGACGAGTAGGTGCGGCGAGCCGGGGGCGAATATGGTCGCAAGATCCTCGATGCCGATCGCCAGGTGATTGTGACCGCCGGAACGCCACGCTAGACTGATTTCAGTCCCGAGTGGCTGATGGCGTGAGCCGAAGGCTCCCGGTCGCGAAGATGGCGCAACTCTCTCGGGGGCGGCGCCGGAGGCGCGAGCGGTGGCCGAACGGCCGGGCGAGCGGTGGACCGTCCCTGCGGCGGCGAGCCAGAAGCTTTCCGGATGGAACGCTGAGGTCACTCGGGACACCCTTTTTCCCTCTTGCTGCCAGCCAGGCGCTTTGGACGAACGATCACGACAGATTGTCCCATCGGTAGCGAGTCGTCCAGAGTTTCCTTCAGCCGCCCCAAGTACACGCTCCCGGTATCCGACCGGTCGGTCAATGCCGATGGCTTGGGCGGCGTTCGTATTGACCCGTGCGCCACACGGGTTAGCCTGCGCCCTGCGGGCAAGGCAACGAGGGTTTCAGTTCCCACTGCGGCAGCGATGAGCCAATCTGGACGCGAACTGTCCAACCCCGGGTGCGGGATTGAACCCTACGGCCAGCCGCTGCGCGGCTCGCCGGCTTCCGAACTGGTAGCCCTCGGCGGACGTCGGCGGTCTTCAGAGCCGGGACGGACGAATTGTGATCACCGGCCATCGCACCTTCGGGGCATCGAAGTCTCTCGGACGTTTTCCGGGGAGGCCCCGCCGCTATACTCCCGCCATGCCATCGCATTGGGGACCTGTGCGGGCGCTCGTCCTGCTTCTGGTGTTGCTGACTGCTTGTGCCGCGCCGGCCAGTTCGCCGGCAGCGCCGGGTGGAGCGACACCCACCGTCGACCGGGTCGCCCGCGTCACCCCAGCCCAGGCGAAGGCGATTGCTGATGGCCGGCGAGGGGTGATCGTCGACGTGCGGTCGGCGGCTGATTTTGCTCAGCGGCGGGTCGCCGGGGCGCTCAACGTTCCGCTCGAAGGGCTGATGTCGGACCCGCGTCCGGCAGCACTCACCGCAATTCCGGCCGATCAGGAGATCATCCTCTACTGCACCTGACCGGCCGAAGAATCGAGCGCCCGTGCGGCGCAAATCGTGATTGGCGCAGGCCGGCCGGCCGACAAGGTGAAGGCGATCCTCGGAGGGTTTGCCGCCTGGCAACGCGCCAACTTGCCCACCGAACCGTAAGCACGATCCGGCCAAAGAGTCCCGCCATCGGGGGCCGATCGGCTGCTGCCCCTGGGGATCCGCCCGGCTACTCTAGAAGAGATCGCCCACCGGCTTGCTCGGGCGCATGAGGATTCCAATGGTCGGGCCAAATCCGATCGACCGGCAGGAACGGGTTCCTGCCGGTGAGCAGGTTCTCACCCTGCTGCGCTACACGGTGCTCGCGCCAACCTACCAGAACTCTCAACCCTGGAAATTCGCCGTCCAGAGTGGCGCGGTTCGCGTCTTCGAAAGCCTCGGTGATCCACGGCTGGCCTCGGCAGTCCATGGGCGCGAGCTTGATCTCAGCCTCGGCTGCGCGATCGAGAATCTCGCCACCGCCGCTGCCCACGACCGAGCGCTCGGCGAGGTCCGGCTGCTGCCTGGAGCCAGTTCGCCCCATCTCGTCGCCGAGATTACCCTCACCGGTCACGGCTCGCGCCCCGATGACGCGACCGCCGAACGCTTCGCCGCCATCCCCCGCCGCCACACCAACTACCGCCCCTACGACGCCAGCCCGTTGCCCCACGCCGTCCGCGACGAACTGACCAGAGCGGCCGACTCCCTCGACGTGCAGCTCGTCCTCTTCGATCACCAAACCCTCGAGCGCGCCGTCGAAGCGCTCCTGTGGGAGAGCGGCCTCGCGCCCGGCGATCCTCAGCACGATGAGGACCATTTGCTGCGGCGTGAGGTCGATCGCCTGATCGGCCGGATCGGCGAGCTAGCCCATCCCTTCGTCGTACCCGGCCAGCCGTCCGCCCGGCAGGATGCCGAACTGTTGCTGAGCGCACCGCTCTTTGGCGTGCTTGCCGTCGATCAGGAGGACCGCGAATCCCGGCTTCGTGCCGGCCGTGCTCTCGAACGGGTCTGGTTGGCGGCGACTGCCGAGGGCGTCCAACTTCACCCGATTAGCCGGATCTTGCAGCTTGACGAAACTCGCGCTGCCCTGAGGCATCTCCTGCCGCCCGGCGCGGGAACGCCCCTGGTGCCCTTCCGGGTTGGCTATGCCCCGCACGACCACCGCCGGACGCCACGCCGACCACTGCGCGAGTCGCTCGTTCCGTGGGTCGACTGACGTACGAAGGAACGCCCGCCCGCCACGCGACGTTAATACTGATGCGGGGCGATCGCCAGGTTTGCCCCACGTACCAGAGGGTGTCAATGGCATGGTACGCAGCGTCTCCGATCGAGAGCGACGAGTCGGCTTGGATGCGCGACAGCCGGTTCAGAGCCTTCGGCGAGGTTGCCTTCGAAGGCGGCTCCGGCCAGATGCTCCACCTCGTCATCGCGAGCGACCCGGTCCCTTCTCGACGAAGAGCGCCGTCGCCAGCAGACGACCCCTGTCCGGCGAGGTTAGCGCAGGGCGTCGGGATGTCACCGTCTCCCTGCCCGACTAGACACGATCAGACGACGGGCGCACACGCGTCGAGCCAACTGTCAGGAGGAACCAATGCGATGGTTTGAGCACCTACACGACCGGATGATCGTTTACGGAAGTGACCAGATCGAATGCGGCGCGCTGATGATGCGCGACGGCCGCTATTGCCTGAACGACCGCGACCTCGAGGAGCGCCATATCGACCGAGTGGAGAACGATCGGCTCTACCTTACGCCGGACGCTCGCGCCTACTATGACTTGAAGTTCCGCACTCTCGCGCGGCCGGCCGGCCCCTCAGACGAGGACGACATCGACAGCCCGACCGTCGAGACGAGCGCTCCCGAGCGGAACCCTGCCGGCTATCAGGCAACCGATCCCAAGGGGAAATGGCATCTTCTCGACAGTCATTGGCACAATGATGCGCGACCCTACTTCCAACGTCGGCACCAGGAGCGGAAGCGAAGCGAGCGCGCCTTCGACGAAACGCCCTACCGCTTTGGCTTTGACGCTGCCCACGACCCACGCTACGCCGGACGGTCGTTCGAGGAGGTCGAGCCATCTCTCCGCGCCGCCTGGCACGGCAGCAAGACCTGGGACGACCTCCGCGAGGAGATTCACGAGGGCTTCTCCTACACCGCGGTTGAACTGCCACGACGGTGAGTGGCGCGGGTCAGGCCGCCCCATCCATCAATGGCCGGGGCGCGCTGCCCGCAGCCGACTGACCACCTCCGCCTGGGTCTGGTCGCCACCACCCCTCGGAGAGATCCGCACCGTCATCGACGGGGCGCCTGAGCACGTCTCCCACCACGTCGCTCAGGCTCGCGAGCGTCAACGGCGGTCCTGCTGCCCGGAAGATAATTAGCCGATCTTGGGGGGGCCTAAAGTCCTGTTGCGCCCATGAGAAGTCTCTGAGAACCTCTAATGTGGACCGGAGCGAAGTCGGCCGCGCGACGGACAACTAGGCGCGTAGAAGGAGCGACCCCATGAGTGAGACGATGGACCGCCTCGCCGAATCCAATCCGAACATTGCCGAGCAGCTTAACGAGTGGCAGATCGCGCGGACCAAGGGCAACGAAGACGCCTATGACTGGCAAGCCTTTCGCGACCATCAGTCGGCACTCGGCAACGAAGACCCCGGCGAGGAAGAGCCCGAGGAGTTCCGACAGTACGACTGGACCCAGCACACCGCCTAGCGGTTTCTCGCCCCCAAGGCCCGCCCATCAGGCGGGCTTTTTCATGCCTGCGTTTCTTCGTCTTCTTTCAACGTCAGGGCCGTCGCCCCTCCTTTCATCGATCTCCTGACAACGGATGATCTCCGGATCACCCGGCTTGGGTCGTCAGGTGCGCGTCGATCGCGTCGCCCCGTCGCCCAGCCTCTGACGCCGCATATCGGCCACGTCGGCCAGTCGGCGTTCGAGTGAGCCCTCGTCCGGATTGAGACCGACGCCCTCGGCTGCGGACCGACTTCGGCAGGGACCGTTGAACGTCCTGCGGTACTGCCCGGAGAGCCGAGAGCGTGGCCCGGATCGCTATCCCTCGACGACTGGCAGCCACGCCGTATGGCGCCCACCGCCGAGGTAGTCTGTCTCTACCACGCCGACCTCGGGGAGTTGGACGATCTCCAACCGCAGTGAGGAGAGGGTCTTCGCTCCAATCCACGGTCCGCTATAGCCAGCAGGTGGAGTGGCGAGCGTAGCGATCTCGAGCAAGGTCGCGCTGATCTGGGTCCAACGGCCGCCGTAGCCTACATCCTCGTACAGCGTCGCTCGGAAGCCCATCGACGGGTCGAAGCGGCCGTCGTCCAATTGGCGGCCGCGTGGCAGAAAGCGCAACGACTGGACGGCGTCATTGCCGACAAACCACGTATTGGCGTTGCTGGTGAACCAGTCGGGATCGCCGAGCATGATCCGAGCGCACCGTCCGCCGAAATTCGGCTCGGTGTAGAGGTAGATCCCGGCGTTGCCGTCGCAGTTGCCAGGGATCAGCAACCCGTGCGGCAAGTGCGTGTTCAGTCCTGAGGGCGGTGGCGGGGTGAGCGGCGCACCTTGGTAGCGGACCTGGATCGAAGAAGCTTCCTTCGGTCCGAGACAACCTGCTCCGCACGGGTAGTCCGCGAGGTTCGCAATCGCCAGCGGCCCGCTGAAACTGGTCGGCCGACCCTGATAGGCGCTGTCGGTCCAGACTATCGCCGTCAGCGCGCCGATGATCCGGAGCGATTGTGCCTGATCGTTGCCGATGTGCCAGCCGTCGGCGAAGGGGGCATCGGCCGTGAAGAACGAGCAGGCGCCCTGGAAGCCTGGCAGAGCATAGAGATAGACGCCGCTGGCGGCGCTGTCCGGGCAACTGCGTCCGCCGGCGGCCGGCACGGGCGCGGTTGGCGGAACGTTCTGGCCCGGTCCCGCACCGACTCCTTCGCCGGAGGCGACCACGGCAAATGGCTGGCGCTCGCCCTGCGGCACGCTCGAGCCGCTTACCCGGATCTGGTAGGAGCCAGCCGGGGCGGCTGACAGGATCACCGTCTCGACCGTGTTGCAGCGGTCGGCGACGCCACGCAAGCAGCGGTCGCCTGCTGGATAGGCGCCGGCATTGCCGACGAGTGTGCCGCCGGGGCCGACGACTTCGAGATCCAGATCGTTCACCAGAAGCGATGCCGCACCCGGCTGACCGGGAAAGTCGTTCCAAACCAGGGTAAAGCGCAACGGCCCCGCTCCGGACGTGGTCAGGCTGTAGGTGGCGCGCTCGCCGGTTCGCAGCCCATTGTTCTCCTCGGCGATCCAGATCTGGCGGGTTCCGGTCGGCGCGATACTCGCCTGAAGGTTGACCCGGCCCAGTCCGCTCACCGGGTTCGGCCGCACTGCCGGGATCTCGACAAGCGCCGGACTGGTCCCATATTGGCCGGGAGCGATATCTTCCGCACCATTGAGCAACAGCGCTTTCAGGAGCGCGCTGCTTGGCGTGTGGATCTGGCGGCGGCTTTGAAGCCACTCGCGCACCAGTGCTGCCGTGCCGGCGACGAGCGGCGTCGCCATGCTCGTGCCGCTGGACGTCTTGATCGCGGTGGTGGAAGTTGCGCCGCGCATCGGCGAGATCCGCGAGAAGGCCGAATCAATCTCGGTGCCGGGGGCGACCACGTCCGGCTTGAGGCGGCCATCGATCGTCGGGCCACGGCTGGAAAAAGCCGCTATCCCGTCGATCCGGTTGGCGACCGGGTCGTCCCGGATCGGCGGAGCCGGCCAGGAGAATGAGTCGAGTTGGCCGTAGGTTCGCGTCACATCCGGGCGGTTGTTCTCGGAAGCCCCAACCGTCAAGACGTTCTTGGCGGTGCCTGGCGACCCGAGCGATGTCGGGTCGATCCGGCCGGAACGGTCGCGGTCGACGCCGGAGTTGCCGGCAGCGACCAGAGCCAGGCCGGCGCGCTCCTGCCAGGTGGCGTAGTCAAATTGTTGGGAGGTCAGCCGAGAGCCCCCGTCACTGCCGCCGCCCCACGAGTTCGTCTGGACGAATGCACCGTCGCGCACCGCGAGGCGGAGCAGGTCGCCGGCGTCCACCGGAACGTACATCGACGTGCCCGGCCCACCGATTGCCTGGACGATCAACGATGCCTCGGGCGCAGCACCGGCATTCGACCCGTCGAAGCGGCGGCGTGCCGGGTCCGCGCCAGTCGTCACTCCGCTGCCAAGCACCGACCCGGCGACGTGAGTGCCGTGACCGTTGTCGTCGCCCCAGTTGCATGGGTCCGGACGTGCCAGGCAATAGGTCTTGACGACACGCTTGGCAAAGTCCGGGTGGATCGTTGCGAGATTCCCGCTGTCCAATCCCGAGTCGGCCACCGCAACCGTCTGTCCGGCGCCATACAGTCCGAGATCTTGGCGCACCTGCGGCACGCGCAACACCGGCACGGCGCGGTCGTTGAGCGCCTCGGCCGCTTCGTACGGCTCCACCCAAACCACTCCGTCGAGTGCGCCGAGCGCACGGCGTTGGGACGGCGCGATCAAGACCCGCAAGTAGCCGGCGAAACCGTTGTCGGCTGCACCAACGAGCGTCCCACCGAGGGCGTGAATCGCCGCCTCGAGGCGTCCGAGGTCGATGCCCGAGAACGTCTGGACGGCGTAGGTGGCGTGGCCCTGAGCATCGAGCGCCCCGTCGGCGGCGGCTGAAAGCCGGAAGGCGGTCCGGTATGGCCCGACCCAGCGGACGTTCGGCAGGGAGCGCACGCGTTCGGCGGCTGATGCGTCCATCCGCGTTAGGAAGGTGTGGTCGGGCAGATAAAACGCCAGATCCGCCCCGGCTGAGCGCACCGCCTGTTTCCAACTCTCATGCACCGGCCCGACGAACTGGACCAGCCAGGCTGAGCCACCCGGGTCGTCCTGAGCGCTTTGACTGTCGAGCGGGTCGAACGCCCCCGATTCCAGCCGAATCAAGATCGGGGCGCTCTGCGCGGCGCTTGGTGCGGCCGGCGCTGCCAGCAAGCCGGCCAGCACCAGGGCGCTAGCAAGCCGCAGGATAGGTTGGATCATCAGACCTCCAGGTAATTAGAGCAGAGGTTGAGTGCTGCTCAGGTCGCGAATCGCCACCGGGTGGGGCAGTCCGGTGGCATCGATGGCCGCCCCGGCGGCGGTTTGCTCGTGGGCGAGCACTTCGTCCAACCGGTAGACCGCCGATGGTTTGCCGCCGATCGAGCGCAGCAACTCGGTCAATTCGTCGGCGCTTCGCTTCGAGAACGCTGCGTCGAAGAGATCGCGCCATTGTTCGGCATAAGGCGCGGTGCCGAGCACGAGATGCCCGCCCGCCCCGACCACCGGATGGATCAGATAGTCGTCCAACCCGATGGAGATCAGAAACTGCGCCCAGAGATGGTCGGTGCCGCGGCCAGTGGCGATGTATATCCGCCGGTCACGCGCCGTGTAGCCGAAATCGCGCGAGCGCCAGACGTTGTCGTAGGCAAAGCCGATCTGCTGGTCTGGGTCGCTCCAGGATGCCCAGGTAATCGAGCGCAGATGGATGAGCGTCGCCAGGGCCGATACCGTGGCGGTCTGTCCGCCGCCAAGCCAGGCTGCCAACGCCGCCGTCGCCGCCGCCAACCCGGTGTTGAACCCGGCTACGTCCGCGCCAAGGCGGATCGGCGCTTCACCCTTCGTGCCGAGTGACCCGAGATACCCGGCCATCCCCTGGATGACCAGTTCAGCGGCGGGCAAGTCGGCGAGTGGCCCCTTGGTACCGTAGCCGTCGATCCCGCAGACCACTAGGCGAGGGTTCCGGGCGATCGCCCGGTCGATCAACGCCGGGTCCAGCCAGCGCTCGTCATGGTCGGCGATCACGATCGCCGACCCGGCGAAGGTCTCGACGTCGAGCGTCTCACCTGGCGCGAGGCGGTGGAGCGTCTTTTCTTCGTTCAGGTAGAGAAAAGGAACCGAGCGGTCGCCGTGGCGCGGCGCAAAGTCGCGCGCCGGGTCGCCGGCCGGCCCCTCGATCTTCAGGATGGTCGCGCCGGCATCACCCAGCAACTTGGCGGCGTACGGTCCGGCGATGCCCCCGGCGATCTCGATCACCTTCACCCCGGCCAGCGGTGGCGCTCCAGGATCGAGCACCGGCAATGGGGGTGGAACGAGCTTCGGCGGCAAATCGTCGCCGTCCGGTAGCCGGCGAATGGCGTCTCCGTCGAGGCCTGGCTCCGGGGCGGCGCGCAGTCCGGCCGGCGTCCGGGAAAAGCGCCAGGGCGGTGCTCCCAGCCAGTAGCTTCCACGCCGGACGTGCTCGACCACGTCCATCATTCGGTTGGCAACGACCTGCGGATCCGCTCGTATCGCGTCGAAATCATCGCTGTAGACCGGGCCGGCCGGTACGTCTGCTTCGCGCAACCGGGCGATCCACTCTTCTGCCGGCTTGCTGGCGAAGCGTTCCTCGAGCCGTGCTTCTAGCGCCGCCCGGTTGACGACGCGGCACTCGTTGGTGGCAAAGCGAGGGTCGTTGCCGATCTCGGGCAGGCCGACCGCCTGGCAGAGCGCGGGCCAGGTCTCCGGGCGGGTGATCCCGACGGTAAACCAGACGCCGTCGTTCCCGACAAAGGCGCGGTGCGGAGCGCTCTCTGCGGCAGCGCTGCCGAGCAGTTCGGGCAGTGCGCCGGTCAGCCGGTAGGTCGCCACCCGCGAGCCGGCATTGGCCAACGCCGAGCCGAGTAGGCTGACCTGGACGTGCGCCCCCTTGCCGGTGCGCTGCCGCCGGACGAGCGCCGCCAAGGTGCCGAAGACGGCGTAGGATGCGGTCGTTACGTCGAGGTGGGCGTAGGTGCGAAACAGTTCCGGTGGGTCACCGGGGCGGCCGTTGAGGCTGGCAAACCCCGAAAAGGCCTGAGCAGTCGGGTCGTTGCAGGCGTCGCGCGCCAACGGTCCGTGCTCACCGTAGCCGGTGATGGAGCAGGCGACGAGGTCCGGCTTGAGTTGCGCGAGGTCGGCCGGTCCGAGGCCGAGCCGGTCGGTCGCCCCAACCCGGAGGTTCTGGAGGAAGACATCCGCCGAGCGGATCAGCCGTCGGACGAGCGCTCGATCCTCGTCGTTGTGCAAGTCGACGACGATCGAGCGGACACCGCTGTTTGCCGCGAGGTAGAGATGCGACAGTCCGCGCAGCCGGGGGACGACCTCGAGCGAGGTGTCGCCTTTGGGCCGTTCCAGCTTGATGACATCCGCGCCGAGCGCCGCGAGGCAGGCGCCGGCAAACGGTCCCGCCCCTGCCAGGGTCGATTCGATCACCCGATAGCCGGTCAATGGACCCGCCATGGACACCTCACCGGCATGATAGCAGGGCGGTCGAGTTGGCTTGCGCAGGCGAGGCGGGCGGGGCATGATGTCGCCCGTGAACAACACTGTTCGCGATGCTCTGGCCGGGATCGGCGTCTACTTGCTTGCTCGACGGATGCTGCCCTTCGTCATCATCGGCGGACTGATCCTTGGCTGCTGCCTCTGCCAATTCTGGTTTGGCACGCTCAGCCTCGGGTTGCGGGCGTTGGGCGTCCCAGTCTCGACGTCGCAGCCGGTCGGCCCGACGTCGGGGTCGCAGCCGATCGTCCCGGTCGGCACGGTGGTCCGGTTGACCCCGCTTCAGATCGCGGTGCAGGGCGGTGAGCGAGTGACACGTGCCGCCTCAACCGACCTGGTGGCCGTCTATCTCCAGATCGAGAACATCACCGCCACCCCGGCCCCGGTCGACCGTGGCCGCTTCGTGCTGCAAGACAACCGTGGCGGGCGTCACCTCCCGCTCGTCCGGCCTGATCTGACCGTCTTTGGTACTGCGCCGGCGCAGTTCAACCCGGCCGATCCCATCCCGGCCGGCGAGCAGATCGATGCCGTTTTCGTCTACGAGGTGCCCCGTGACGCGTTCAGATTGCTGCTGCGGATAGGCGGAACGCTCTTCGCAACCGGGCTGCCCTGATCGGACGACCGATACTGGTATACACTAACGCCCAACGCCGCCTGGGATAGGTCCGATGAAATACAGCGCCGACGTCGAGGGCAAGCGCCTCGAGATCGAAATCTCCGGCGACGAAACCGCCCTGACGGTGACCGGGCCGACCGGCGTGCGCGAGGGTTCGCTCGCTCGCCACGACCGAGGGCGCTACGTCCTGCGGATCGGCGACCGGATCGTCGAAGGCCATGTCACCCCGACCGAGGACGGCTTTGTCGTGGTCTACCGTGGCCGAACCTATCCGATCGTGGTGGCGGACGAGCGAGCGCGGACCCTCTCGCAACTCGGTGGCGCACGGCGAAGCCATCACGGCGGCACCGTCAAAGCGCCGATGCCGGGCCTGGTCAAGGCGGTGCAGGTGAAGCCGGGCGACGCTGTCGTACGCGGCACCAGCCTGGTGATTCTCGAAGCAATGAAGATGGAGAACGACCTGACCGCCCCAAGCGAGGGCACCGTCAAGGAAGTGCGGGTGGCGGCGGGCGACAAGGTCGATCAGGGTCAGGTGCTGGTGGTGCTCGAATGACCCAGCGAACTGGCCGGTCCCTCGGCAGAGGGCGCGTCCTTTTGCCCTGAACAGAGGAGGAAGCCCATGGCGGGCGTAGAACGGTGGGAGCGCGACGTCTACGAGCCGGCGCGTCGTAAGCTGCCCGAGCGGCAAAGCGACTTTTCGACAACCTCCGACATCCCGATTAAGGCGCTCTACGCCCCGGAGGACCGCGCCGGCCACGACTATGAGGCCGAGGTCGGCTATCCGGGCGAATATCCCTTCACCCGTGGCGTCCAGCCGACGATGTATCGCGGGCGACACTGGACGATGCGCCAGTATGCCGGCTTCGGTACTGCCGAGGAGAGCAACAAGCGCTATCGTTATCTGCTGGAGCACGGTCAGACCGGCCTGTCGGTCGCCTTCGACCTGCCGACCCAGATCGGCTACGACTCGGACCACCCGATCGCACTCTCGGAGGTCGGCAAGGTCGGCGTCGCGATCAGTTCGTTGGAGGACATGGAGATCCTCTTTCGCGACATTCCACTCGATCGCGTCTCGACGTCGATGACGATCAACGCCACCGCCGCCACGTTACTGGCACTCTACATCGCGGTGGGCAAGCGCCAGGGCGTGCCGGTTGCCAAACTGTCCGGCACCACCCAGAACGACATCCTCAAGGAGTATGTCGCCCGCGGCACCTATATCTACCCGCCCGCGCCTTCGATGCGGGTCATCACCGACATGTTCCGCTATTGTGCCGACGAACTGCCGCTCTGGAACACGATCTCGATCTCGGGCTATCACATCCGCGAGGCCGGCTGCACCGCCGCCCAGGAAGTTGGCTTCACCCTCGCGCACGCGATCGCCTACGTCCAGGCGGCGATCGATGCTGGGCTGGACGTCGACAGCTTTGGGCCGCGGCTTTCCTTCTTCTTCGTCTCGCAATCGCACTTCTTCGAGGAAGTCGCCAAGTTTCGGGCAGCCCGGCGGCTCTGGGCGCAGATCATGCGCGAGCGTTTCGGGGCGAAGGACCCGCGATCCTGGATGCTCCGTTTCCACACCCAGACCGCCGGTGTCTCGCTGACCGCCCAGCAACCGGACAACAACGTGGTGCGAACCGCCCTCCAGGCGCTTTCGGCGGTGCTGGGCGGCACCCAGTCGTTGCATACCAACTCGAAAGACGAAGCACTGGCGCTGCCGACCGAAGAATCGGCGCAACTCGCGCTGCGGACCCAGCAGATCATCGCCTTCGAGACCGGATCAGGCGACACCGTCGACCCGCTTGCCGGCTCCTACTACATCGAAACGCTGACCGACGAGGTCGAGGCGAAGGCGCGCCGCTATATCGAGCAGATCGACGCGCTCGGCGGGTCGGTCCACGCGATCGAGCAAGGCTACGAGCAGCGCGAGATCCGGGGACAGCCTACCGCCTTCAACAGGAGGTCGAGCGCAACGAGCGGATCGTCGTCGGCGTCAATCAGTTTTAGGCGGCGGAGGAGATCCGGTGCCGATCTTGCGGCTGGACACGCGCTCGCGACGAGCAGATCGCCCGGCTGCAGCGCTTGCGCGCCGGCCGGGACAACGCCGCCGTCGAGCGCGGTCTGGCCGACCTGCCAGGCTGCCGAGGGCAGCGCCAGCTTACGTGCCGCGCATCCTCGCCGCTGTCGAGAGCTACGCCACCGTCGGCGAGATCGCCGACACCTTGCGCGCTGTCTTCGGCGTCCAGAAGGAGAGCGTCGTCATCTAGGCGACGGGAGAGCCAGCATGATCGAGAAGATCCACCATGTCGCGATCGCGGTGCGCAATCTCGAAGAAAGCGCCCGCTTTTACACCGATCGGATGGGCCTGAGCGTTCGCGAGATCAAAGAGGTCGAGGCCGAGGGCGTCCGGATCGCCTTCATCCCCTGTGGCGAGACGTTGATCGAACTGGTCGAGCCGCTTTCGGCCGATCACAGTGTCGCCAAGTTCATCGAAAAGCGGGGCGAAGGATTGCATCACATCTGCTTTCAAACCCCGGATATCACCGGCGAGGTTGCCGGGCTGAAAGAGCAAGGCTGCGCCTTCATCGGCGATCCGCGTCTCGGAGCGGACGGACTGATCACCTTCCTTCATCCAAAATCGTCCGGCGGCGTGCTCGTCGAGCTTGTCCAGCAAGTGAGCTAAGCGCTCCAAGCGGAGCGAGGAGTGAACCGTGTCGCCAACCGCCACCAAACGCCTGCGGATTCTGGTTGCCAAGCCGGGCCTCGATGGACACGATCGCGGCGCAAAGATCGTCGCGCGTGCCCTGCGCGACGCCGGGATGGAGGTGATCTACACCGGCATCCGTCAGACCCCTGAGATGATCGTCGAGGCCGCCGTCCAGGAGGATGTCAACGCGATCGCCCTCAGCATCCTTTCGGGAGCGCACCGCGAACTGTTCCCGCGCATCTTCGAGTTGCTGCACCAGCAGGGGATGGACGACGTGCTGGTGGTAGCCGGGGGGATCATCCCGGACGCGGACATCGCCGACTTGAAGGCGCTAGGGGTGCGCGCGGTGTTTGGCCCCGGCACGCCGACCACCCAGATTGCCGAGTTTATCCACGCCAACGCCTGACCCGAGCCGATCCTTCGCGCTGGCCGAGGCGGACGTCTCTTCGGCACAGGATGATGCGCTCGCGCCGCCTTCTCGATCGAGCAACCCTCTCGGGACGTTCTTGCGAGTCGGCGTGGCAAACTCTTAGCCGAGCGGTCGAGGTCGTCGAGGAATGGCGGGCGGGCGTTCCCTCAGCGCTTTGGATGCTTGGCCGAGTCGTCCAACCGTTCGGTCAGTTCGTCGAGCATCGCCATCGTCTCGTCGTTGATCACCAGATCGAGCGCCTGATCAACCGAGGCATTCTTGGTGATCACCGCATCGAAGGCTGGCAGGTAGAACTCGGCCATCTCCATCGACGTGTCGAGCACCTGTTCGAACAGCGCGCTTTGTAGCGAGTCGCTCGGGAGGTACAATTGGGTTTCCGACATGATCGCCCAGGTTTCGGTGATCGTGTCCATCACGAAGTTCCCATAGGGAAATGCCACGTTGATCCGGTTCATCAGGTCGAGCAACTTGGTGATCTGCGCCTTCTTCGGCTCGGCCGGCAGCATCGTCCGGATCATCACCGCATAGAGCGCCGGTTCGCCAAACAGCGACACCGAGACGATCGTGTTGAACTCTTGGTTTTCGCCCTGCCAGGCAAAGGAGAGGATCTCTTCTTCGGTATCCTGCTCGACATCCCAGCCCTGGCGCTCGAGATGGTTGACGATGGACCGCCCGACCTTGCTCATGGTGACCCTTTCCGCCGGCGTCTGACCGACAGGCCAATCGTACGAGCCCGGATGCTTAGTTGGCCGGAATGCCGCTGATCCGGATGCCGCTGTGGATGCCCTTGTAGCGAATGTTGAAGCCGATCAGCAACGCGGTGATCGATTCGACGATCCGCGAGTTGTAGAGCGGACCGCCGTCGACGTAGCGCGCCCCCGGCAGATGCGCGATCAGTTCGCGGATGACCGGCTTGGCGTCGTTCGTCCCGCAGACGATCACGTCGCAGTCGATTTCCTCGTCGAGGCTGGAAAGCGCCTCGGCGCTGACGTTCTGGAAGGCCGAAACGACTTTGACGCCCTTGGGGGCGAGGTCAGCGGCCTGCTCGGCTGCCGACCCGTGTGGTGGCACGATCATCCGCGTCGCCGGGCCGCCGATGTTGCTAGCCAGCGCGACGGTCAGGTCGCAGAGGATCTGCCCTTCGCGAAAGGAGTCCTTACAGGTCTTGAGTGTGGTCGCCTGTGCCGAGAACGGCACCGAGACGACGACGATATCCGCCCCGGCGACTGCCGCCGGGTTCTCGCGCCCTTCGACCTCGCCCTGGCCGCCAAGTTCCTCACGGATCTTGCGAGCCGCGTCCTCGGCGCGTTCGGCGACGCGCGATCCGATGATCACCCGCTCGCCGGCTTTCGCCCAGCGAAGCGCCAGCCCATACCCCTGGTCTCCGGTGCCGCCCAGCACCGCGATCGTCCGCCCTGCGGCCATCTGTTTTCTCTCCCGCGCGATATCCGAGCGATCCTACCGGCCAACGGGGCAGCGGGGCAACGGCGGTCGTGCGGCCCGGAAGGTCACCTTGGCATGGCGCGGTTCACCGGCCACCCTCGGGCGAGACAGTCGGGACGCATCGTGGCTCGTGGATTCCACGTTCGAGGATGGTGTCTGCTCCCGATGGGATATGGGATCGTCATCCGATGAACCGCCCTGTACGCGCTCTGGCGCCTCGGCATCGCCGTCATCCGGCCGGGTGTGCGCCATCTCCGACCGGTAGACCGCCGAGCCAGCCACCGGGCCCGAGGCGAGACATAGTTCCTGATTCAAGGGACGCCGTACCCAGGATCGGTAAGCGCGGTGTTCGATCGAATCGTCGGTAGCGTTGCGCTCGGGGGCTAGGTGAGGCAACGCGATACACTCGGGTTACCGGTTGGCCCGATGCTGCAGCAAGACGAACGCCGTCTCAATAGCCTTGAGGAACGCACCGCGGACGGGAGATATCCCGCCGTGACGCGTCCCCCCGAATGTGGCGTCTAGGCCCGTAAGTGCTATCGAAGATCGCCGGGTCGCGCGGCTGCTCCCAGCACTCGGCCAGCCTACCGTCGCGGATGTTGTAAACGCGCCGAGCGGTAGCGCCCTTGCTCTGGCCGTCGCGTGGGAAGCGGTGGCGTACGAGGACGACCCCGGCGCTCGTCGCGCCAGTGAGAACGTCCTCGACCGTCTCCTCGAACTGGCCGCCCGGAAAGTTGCATCACCATGCCGATCAACTGGAGGAACCGGTCTTTCTCTGATAGGCGCCGGCGACCTGGTTCCGGCCAGGAACGTTGAAGGTGAAATCGTCGCGACAGCAGTTCCAGTAGCCGTCCAGATTTCCTCGGCGAAGTCGGCATATGCCTGGCGTAGCATCGTCTCATTCTGGTGGGCCATTTCTCTTCTCCTCGTCACCTCAATGGGCTTTCGCACCGGGATACGGCCAGGCGACCGGTTTGGCTCATCGTGCGACGGGATATTCGCGACGGCGTAGACGGGTGGTTCCGGCGCGCAGAGTCGGTCCAATAGATGCTACCCAGCAGGCTGAATCGGACGCCGATAATGGCAAACAGATAGGTCATGACAGGTCTTGGCGCGGATGGACTTCCTGCGGCGGCTTTCGGAATGACTGTTAGCTACTCATTGCCGACGGATCGATCTGCACCGTGAAGCCTTGTGCCAGGCACTTGACGACAGATCTCGGAGTAAGAACCGGCAATTGTGCGTCGGTGGGCGACGGGATGCTCCGGTCATACCCGCCTGGATGCCAATGCCAGAGGCGTGAACCGGACACCAGATGCGGGTCGCCGTCGTAGACGACGAATGTGCCGTCGGGCAACGCCGCAACCGGCTCGATGAAGGTAATTCGGTTACGGTGCGCGTCCAACCGCTCAAGATGGAGACGCGAGTCGATTTCGTCGGCGCCGGGTTTTGGATTGCTGACGATGTCGAAATTGGCCATCGCCCAGAGCGCTCGAAACTCTTCGTAGCGTGCCCGTTGGCAGTAGGAGCATGGCCGGTGTCCGGCCGCAAAGGCCGTCGCTTCATCGAGAAAGAACAACTCCGTCCATCGCCCCGGCTGCATCAACTCTCGGCGGACCCCCTTGAACTGCAGGAGGCAGATTATCCAACGACGGGACTGGTACAGCCGCCGAATGCGTCCAGATTCGTCGTGGAGGCAACCCCGGTTCCCCAGCCAACGGCCGCGCTCGGGAGTGGCGATGATCGAACTCAACGGTGTCACGCGGTTCTGACGTGGCATCGACCCTCGCTACGTCAGCCGTGGCGACGAAAGAATAGCGCCGGTGACGTTGATCCGGTCGGTTGGCTGCTTTTTGCGACGCGGGCGAGGTGAACTCAGGTACCAATGCCAGAGGAGGCGAGCCGCCGCCGCCCGCCAGGGACGCCAGGCTTCAGCGGACCGCATCGCCTCCTCGTCGGTAGGCCGGTTGGGAAGACCTTTCACTTCCTGGAGAGCCTGGAGCAAGGCGATGTCACCGGTTGGCCAGACATCGGGACGGCCGAGCGCCATCAGCAGGTAGATGCTGGCGGTCCAACGGCCAATTCCTTTCAGTCGCATCAACGCCGGATAGACCTCGTCGTCGTCGAGGCGATCGAGAGCCGTGATATCAACGTCGCCAGAAACAACCGCTCGAGCGAGGCCACGGCAGTACCCTGCCTTTTGGCGACTGAACCCGATTCGGAGCAACTCTCCATCGGAAAACCGAAGGAACGATTCGGGGGTTACCGGACCCGCCTCGCACAGCCTGCCGAACGCGGCTCGGGCCGATGCCAACGAGACCTGTTGTTCGAGGATGATCGAGACGAGAGTATCGAAGCCACTCGGTCGTCCCCACAGTGGCGGACAGCCGTAAACCGCGAGCACCCGGGCCAGGTCACGGTCTTGGGCCGCGACGGCCTCGACAGCATCGGCGAGACTGGCTTCGGTAAGCGGCAGGATTGCACGCGCACCGCTCTCGATAGGGGCCGGCATCCCACGACGGGATCGACCCATCTCGCCACCGGCCAGGTCTACGTTCTCAGCCAGACCGGCCGTCCAATCACTCGCCGAGAACGGCGGTACGGATCTCTGCCGCGATCGCATCGAGCGCCGCCATCGTGTCGCGAAACAGGCTCGTGGCATAGGTCGCGCGGCGTGCCCCGGCAGTCCGAGCGTCCCCGATGCTGAGCGGACCGCCGCGACGGAGGGTGACGTTGACCACACCGGAAGCCGCAACCATCGCCCGGATTGCCTCCGGGTCGTTGAGCATAATCGGGTAGATGCTGTCCGCCCCCGCGTCGCGATAGATCCGCGCCCGCCGGATGCCCTCGGCGAGTTGCGTCGCGAGGTCACCCTCACGACGGATAAACACATCGACGCGCGCGTTCAAGAAGAGGTCGACCCCGAGACTTCGTGCCGCCGCCTTTACCGCGGCGAGGGTCTCCGCTTGTTCCTCGGCCGGACGAAGGGCGCCGTTCTGGTGGTCGGTGTCTTCCAGATTCAATCCGACTGCGCCGATATCGATGATCCGCCGCGCGATCTCCTCGGGCGCCAAGCCGTAGCCCGCTTCGAAATCCACGGTGACCGGGAGCGAGATGGCCCGGACGATGCGCGCTGCCGACGCCAACATCTCGTCGACCGGAGCCTGCTCGTGATCCGCGTAGCCAAGCGCGAGGGCGACGCCGCCACTGGTGGTGGCGACCGCCGGAAACCCGGCAGCCTCGAACCGCCGCGCGCTGGCAGCATCCCAGGCGTTCGCGAGGACGAGGATGTCCGGACCGTTATGGAGGTCTCGGAATTTCTGAGCCTCGGCGGTCAAGTGGACGCGATCGGTCATGCGATCCTCCGGCCTGTCGGGTCAGTCACACCACGCCAGTCTGGATGCGGATGAGAAGGCGCCTAGGCGTCCCAGACGTAGGGAAGGTCGATGATCGTGCCGGGTTCGGTGATCGTCTTCAACGCGTTCAGGGCATCGTCGATGATCTGCCGCTGCTGGCTTGTCTCGTGCCCCAGCGGGAAGCCCATCGGAAACCGGAGGGAAACTACTCGCGGCAGCTTCAGCTTGACGGCCATCTGGCGGAACAGGGTGACGGAAATGGTCGAGATCCCACGCTCTTCAATGGCTCGTTGGACCAGTCCCACGGACCGGTTGCAGCCCGATCAGGCAGGTGTGAGGAATACGGCGTCAACCGCGTCCTCTCTCAGCTTTTCCGCTACTTCCTTGGCGGTAGTAGCCGCCAGCGCCGCAGGGTTTCGAATGTAACCGTAAAACGTGAAGCAACGCGGTCCCAACTCGCCGATGACGCCTTCGGCAGCCAATTCGCGGAACCGATCGAGGGGCAACATAAAGTTGATGTCCCGGTCCACGTGCTCATGGTTGTAATGGTCGTGGGTCACCATCAGGTCGCTGACCGGCGTCGTACTCGGAAATTCCCGATAGCTCCAATCGTGCCCCTCGGTCGTCAGATCAAATGGCGTCTGGCTCTTGAGGTGGACGCCGCCGGTAGTTACGAGTGCGAGCCGGCACTCGGCCAACGGTTTGCTAAGTGGCGCCCAGGGGATGGTCTCGGCCGTTGGAGTGGCCGCCAGTGAAGCGGCAAAGCGCTCACCTGGGTCAGGAACCACAGTCATACGCGTTCACCTTTCGCTCTCGATCCGTGCTCAAGGAGTTGCCAGGCAACCCGGGGAGTGTTGCTTACCCTGTTCTGGGGGCACCTGCTCGCGCTGTCTACAGTATAGCACTGCCTGTTGGATGAGTTCCCGGCCTCGTCGTTGGCGTCGTTTGGTCGTCGGGGCCGACTGGTCGCATCGTTCTTGCTAGCGTGGCGGGTAGCGTACCTCGACCTGCGGGGTGTAGCGTCCGGGTGGGGCGGCGATCTCGGCGACGAGCACTGTCTGCTCGTCCGGCTCGAGGGCGATCTTCCGCTGCTCGATCACCGTCAGCCCGCGATCGGTGTCGATCAGCCGGATGGTGACCGCGGCCTGGCCGTGGCCGCGCCAGGGATTGGCGATCTCGACCTCGATACGATAGGGCGCTCCGTCGCTCTCGGGCGCTTGAAGCCGGACGTCCCGCACCTCGGGGCGTGGTCCGCTGCAGTTGACCACCCAGAGCAGCGCTGCCGCCACCAGGCTGAGCACCACCATGCCGATCGCTTTGCCCATGCTCACGTCCCTGGCACCCAGGGCGGAAACAGCACCAAGAGACAGAGGACCGCCAACGCCGCCAAAACGACCAGCACCGCGCAACCCATCGTCGCCATCGGGTCGACGCGCTTTTCGGTGCGCGAGAGACTGATCAGCCCGAGCGGTTCGGGGATCAGAGGTAACTTGTGCTCGGCGCTGTATTCCCAATGAGGCAAGAAGGTCTCATTGCGCAAGGTCGGGACGATCGTCGTCAGGACTTCGGCGAGACGGTGGCACTCTGGGGCGCTCAGCGTGACGGTCGGCCACAGCGCCGGCTCGCCGAGTCGCCGACCGAGGTTACGGGCAAAGCGCGTCAGGCTGATCAGCAGGGCGGCCGCCTCGTCGTTGGTGCTGTCCCACTCGACAATTTCGACGTCACCCGGTTCGCCACGCTCTCTGAGCAGGAGGTTCACCTGGTGGATGAAAAAAGGGAGAAGACTATAGGCGCCGTCACGGTGGGCATGTTGATGGGTGACTTGGGCGCCGTCGACGGTCAACGGCCCCAGATCACCGGCCTCGTCGTGCAACTCGAACCGCATTGGCTCACCGGGGGCATCGGCGGCTTCGAGCAGGATGTTCAACGCCACCCGCGGGTGCGGACCGGTCGGTGGGCCAAGCGCCGCTGCCTTCCGGCGGTCGACCAAGACGGTGTCTCCGCCGAGCGCCCGCAGCCAGAACCAGACCAGACGCAGGGCTCCGAACGCGCCGGGAGCGCTGATCAAGGTCAGATAGCCGAAGAACACCAAGAGGAAGGCGAGAACGAGGGTCTCGACATTTGAGCGCTGGGCGAGGTCGACGAACAACGCGCCCTGCCAGATCAGGATGACGATCCCGGCGACCGAACCGCTCGCCATCGCGACGTAGGACGCGGCTAGCCAACGCACCCGCCGGGCAAACTCCTGCGGCGAATGTTCACCGGTTTCGCGGAGGATCGAGCGTTCCACGCCAACGCCTCGGCAGCGGAGCGCCTTGCTTACCGCGACGACGCCGCCACGCTCCAAGTTCCGACGCCGCTTGCTCCGATGCACGCCGACGCGCCCAGCGGTCTGGGCGCGTCGGAGGAGGAGAGAGGAGAGTCTACGCTCGTTGTGCCTCGAAGTCGAGCCGGAGGGTGATCTCCTCCTCGATGCTTAGCACCCGTGCCACGTTCGGCGCCGTCATCCCAAAGTCGGTTAGTCGGACAACCGTCTCGGCGCTTCCCGACAGGCCGGTTTGAGAGAAGGCGACCACGCTTGTCCAGACCGCCGGGCGTGTCACGCCGTGGATCGTCAGATCGCCCACCAATTCCACTTGATAGCTGCCCGAGGCCGGGATCGCTCCCGCCAGCCCGCGCACCTCGTCAAGGACAAACTGGGCTGTCGGATACTGGCTCGTCTGAAGAGTGTTCTGTCGGATGAACATGTCGCGCATCGACTGGTCACTCGCGAGGGTGTTCAAGCCGACGACGATCTTCGATGCCTCGGCGATCACCCGGCCGTCCGGCTCGAAGGCGACCGTGCCGGCCACATCGCGCGTCGTCCCGATCGCGTCGTTGGGCAGCGATGCTCCAGCAAGTTGCTCGGTCACTTGATAGCGCGCGGTCGAAGATCCGTTGGCAACGGTGAACTGGACGGCATCAGCGCCGAGCGCCACCGGCGCAATGGCGGCGGTTTCGCCCTCCTGGGTTGCCGGCGCGGCGCAGGCGATCAACGCCAGCCCGCCCAGCGCGAGCACCAACGCACTCGTGCGTTGTATCAAGCCAATCTGCATTCGTTCCTCCGGGTCCGTTGCCATCCTGCAACGGCTACAACAATGGAATGGTAGGTAGCTCCCGGCGGATGCGCGTCGGCCGGCGGATGACAGTTTGGCGTCTGACCGGAGGAGTAGCGCTGCCGACCGAATCGTTCGTGAGGTGCAGGTGGAGCCATAGCAGTGTGGCCGCCCGCAAATATGTTTGACGCTCTCTGTCCACGCTGCTATCGTCCCACCTGAGGGAGAGCGGATTTCGGTTCAGTGGGTTCGCGAACGGATGTGTTCAGTTTGGACCAGGCCCTGACCACCTGGTAACTGACCATCGCCGAAGATCGAACGAGAGGCGTGATGTCTCGCCTCCACTTACTGAAAGGAAGACGTGCATCTCTTGAAGCTGCTTCGTGATTTCTCTCGCGCGCTACCGATAGTAATTCTGATTGCGGCAGTCGCCTGCCAACCCACTGCCCCGGCTCCCTCCACCACAACCGGCGGGTCGTCCGCCCCGGCCGCACCAAGCGGACCGACCGGCAGGATCGCCGTCGCGGTGGCCCAACCGTTGATCACCTCGCTCGACACGGGCTTTGGCAACGACCGTCAGACCCTGATCTTTATGTGGCCCTATGCTGACGGCCTGACCTGGATTAGTGCCGACGGGAAGGTCAACCCCGGCCTCGCCAAAGAGTGGCGCTCGATCAACGACACGACCTGGGAGTTCAAACTCGGCGACTACAAGTTCCACAACGGCCGCGCCGTTGACTCTCAGGATGTCGTCGACACCTTCGCCCGCTACCAGGACCCCGACAAGAAACTGCCGGCCCGAGTGATCATCTCCGGAGCCGGGATCACCGGCGTCACCGCCACCGACGGCAAGACCGTTCGGATCACCACCTCGAAGCCGAACCCGACCATTCCGAACATCGTCCAACTGGCGATGATCCTCCCGATGAAAGAGGTCAATGCCCAGGGCGAAGTCGAATTCTTCCGCAAGCCAATCGGCAGCGGCCCGTTCAAGGTCGAAGCCGGTGAATTCAGCAGCGCTCTGAAATTCACCGCTGTCGCGCCGGACTTTCCGACCCCGCGCGGCGCTCCCAAGATCAAGGACCTCGAAATCCGGATCGTCCCCGAGATCTCTTCGCGGCTGGCCGCTCTTCGCACCGGCGAGGTCGACATCGCGATGGCGTTGGTTCCCGACAACGTCCAGACTCTCGAATCGAACAACCTGAAAGTGTTCCAGATCCAGGGTTCCTCGACCGCTCATTTCAGCATCGATACGTTCAACGGGCCGACGACGAACCTGAAGGTGCGCCAGGCGCTCAACTACGCCGTCGACAAAGAGACGATCGCCAAGGTGTTCTATGGCGGCCGCGCGCGCGTCGACACCGCCCAAATGATCGGTCCGGACGTTCTCGGCTTCAACTCCTCTCTGAAGGCGTACGCCTACGACCCAGCCAGGGCGAAAGCGCTGCTGGCCGAGGGCGGCTACCCGAACGGCTTCAAGATCAACATGACGGTGATCAACCTGTCGACGATCAACAAAGACCTTGCCCAGATCGTCGCCGACCAACTCAAGGCAGTTGGCGTCGAGGTTGAGATCCAGATGAAAGAGACCGCGATCTGGCTGCAGGACTTCTACGGTCCGCCTGAGCGTCGGCCCGGCCTGTTCATCCAGGTGACCAACTGGGACCAGACCTTCGAGCCGGACTCGGTCTATCGCTGGTACAGTTCGGACACCACCGTCGACGGCGGGCGCCGTTGGGTCGACGACACCTTCGACCGCCAGTACCAGGCCGCTCACGCCGAGATGGACCGCACCAAGCGCGGACAACTCTACCAGGCCGCCGCCAAGACCATCAGCGAGAACGCGGTGTCCCTGTTTGGCTGGCAGGTGTTCGCCATCTTTGGCGGCAAGAAGAACCTCGAGCTTGGCGACCCCAGCCACGCCGACTTCTTTGCTAAGGCGAAGATCAACTAGTCAGACCGTTCGCCCGTTGCTACCGGCCTGGATATTCCCAGGCCGGTTTTTCGTTCGGCCAGGCTGGCGAAACGCGGCTCGTCGCGCCGCCTCACGCGCAAGTTCGGCCCACGGGTAAAGCTCGTCGGCGCTGTCGAGAGCGCCAGGCGGCGCTTCCCAATAGGAGAGCGTGATCGGCTTACCGGCTCGCTCGTACAAGAACGGCGTGCTGCCGGCATCGCGAAAGGCCGGCTGGCTTTCGGCATCGGCCTTGAGGTAGAGCCGGCCATCGTCGACGAGGGCGACCATCATCCCGCGGTGATACAGCCCATAGCCGCCGAACATCGGCCGGGCGCGGGCTTCGCCCAACGCCACGCCAAGCAACTCGACCACCGTCTCGACAAAAGGGTCCATCCGCCCTCCAACCTTCTTGCCTTGAGAAGCCCGAACCGCCCTCGATGCGCCGCCGTGCATCCTTTTAGGCCGGTCCGGCGTATTAATGACGGATGCGAGGTGGGGACGCTATGTTGTCGCCGGAAGAGTGCTACCGAATCAGTCGGGCTGTCTATGCCAGCAGCTTCTCGACGCTCGATCCGTCCTATGGCGACGACCTCGTTCAGGAAGGCGCAATCGGCATCTGGAAAGGCCAGGCCGCCTATCGCGCTGAGCTTGCCAGCGAGAGCACCTTCGCGTCCCGGCTGGCGCGCAACGCGATGATCGATGCCCTGCGACGGATCTTGCGGCCGCGCTCGCACGAGACGTCGGTCGCCGACTTCACCCTGCTCGACGAGCCGATCAACGAAGATCTGAGTGAACTCGAGGCGACCGAGACCTGGCGCAAGATCGAAGATGGCGCCGGGAGCGACCGGCTCAGCCGCTGGCGGGCGATCGTCTCCGGTCGCTTGAGCGGGTTGGCCGACAGCGAGATCGCCCGGCGGCTCGGTATCTCCAAGGCGTCGCTCTCGCGCGAAGGCGCCCGGCTGGCCGGCCATGCCGCCGCCGCCCTGGGTCTCGCCACTCTCCAGCCCGCTCCTCAGCCCGTCGTGTTGCCACTCGACCGCTAGCGCGGCAGGCTCGTTTTCGAGGTCGGACGCCCGACGGTTTCCGGACAAGCTCCGCTCTTCATTCGTCGCTGCAAGAAGCGGCTGTCCGGGTCACCGCGCCCGGTGGCGGGCTGACGAGCGGGGCGAGGGCGCCGCCGTCTCCTCGGTGTCTCCTATACTGCCCGCCGATGACGATCGCGGTGCACGGCCTGGTCAAGCGGTATGGTTCAGTTGAAGCGGTCGCCGGGCTGGACTTCGAGGTCCGTGCCGGCGAGGTGTTTGGCTTTCTTGGCCCAAACGGCGCGGGCAAGACGACGACCTTGCGGATGATGGTCGGCCTGCTGCGGCCAACCGCCGGCCGGGTGCTGATCGATGGCCACGACATCGCGCTTGCCCAACGGGCCGCCAGGGCTGCGCTTGCCTTTATCCCCGACGAGCCACACCTGTTCGACGGCCTGACCGGCCGGGAGTTCCTCGAGTTCATCGGCGACCTCTACCGGCTGCCACGTTCCTTGCAGGACGAGCGTTCTGCCCAGTTGGTCGACCAGTTCGACCTCGCCGAGCAACTCGATCGTGGTATCTCTGGCTATTCCCACGGTACCCGTCAGAAGTTGGCGCTCGCCGCCGCCCTGCTCCATGAGCCGGCCAATCTGCTTCTCGACGAACCGACGGTTGGCCTGGACCCGCGCGCCGCCTATGTGCTGAAGGAGTCGCTTCGCCGCCGGGCGGCCGCCGGCGGGACCGTGCTGCTCTCGACCCATATCCTCGAAATTGCCGAAGGCCTGTGCGACCGAGTCGGCATCCTCGATCACGGCCGGCTGCTCGCTATCGGGACAATTGACGAACTTCGGACGCGGCTCGACGACCCGTCGGCGTCGCTCGAAGCGATCTTCCTTGCGCTCACCGCTCGATGAGCTTTGTTGCCGACCTCGCGATCCTGACGCGTGCCGGTCTGCGCGCCGAGGTCGGTCGCCTTCGAGCCCTGAGCCGTGGTCAGCGAACCGGGTTGGCGGCCGTGTTGCTGGTGATGCTGGGGTTGATCACCCTCGCGGGCCTGGCGCTCTGGCAGGCCCACCTCGGACCGGCGGCAGCCTCGGCCGCTCTGACTGGCGGCTACCTGACCGCCGGGGTCGTCCTGACCGCTGTCGGGTTGCCCCTCGGGGTCGCGTTTCTCGATGAGCGCAGCGACGCGCCGCTCTTGCTGACCACTCCGGCCAGCCCAGCGGCGATCGTCGCCGCCCGGCTGGCCTCGACCGCCTTCTGGGAAGGGCTGCTCGCCGTGGCGATCTTGCTGCCGTTGACGGTTGGGCTTGGTCCGGCGCTCGGCGCGGGGCCGGGCTACTATCTGCTGTCGTTGGCATTGTTGCCGGTCGTGCCGATCCTGCCGCTCGCCCTCGGTCATGGCGTGGCCTTTCTGCTCTTGCGCGCCGTGCCGCCGCGGGTCGTCCAGACTGCTCTGGGGGTCGCCGGCGCGCTGCTCGGTGGAGTGTGGGCATTCGCCCGCGCCGGAGCGGGCCTCGGCGAGCAGTTGGCCGGTGGTCTGGGTGCGCTCGCGCCGCTTGGCTGGCTGCCCTTTGGCTGGCCGGGGGCAGCGTTGGCCGCCTGGGCGGCGGGTGACCACGCTCGCTTTCTTGGCCTTGCCGGTGCGACGCTTGTGGCGGCGGGGATCGCCTTTGCTTGCGCGGCGTGGCTGGGTGCTGCGATCGCCCGGCGAGGCTGGTACGACTTCGTTCCACGCCGCGGCGAGGCTCGCCGGAAGGGTGGGCGGCTCTCCTTCGGAGCAGGGCCGGTTGGCGCACTTCTCCTGAAGGACTGGCGGATCACCTATCGCGACCCGAACGTCTGGACCCGCCTGCTCGGGCCGCTGGTGTTCTTCGGCATCATCGTCTGGCAGGTGCTGGCAAATGCCGCTGCTCTCGAGGGGCCGGGCGGCGTGCCGATCAAAGGACTGGCCGTCTGTGGCGCGACCGTCTTTCTGGCCTGGAGCCTGAACAACCGCCTCGCCATCACCGCCTTCAACCGCGACCGCCAGGCGGTCGTCTGGACGCTCGTCAGCCCCGCGCCGATCGAGCGTATCGTTTGGGCGAAGCTGCTGGCCGCCCTCTTGCCGCAGTTGGCGATCGTCTGGCCTCTGGCGTTGCTCCTCTGCTGGATCGAACGCCTGCCACTGTTGGAGAGCGCCGTCCAGACTGCCGGAACACCGCTACTGCTGACCCTGCTCGCCGCCCGCACCCTCCAGATCGCCACCGCCTTTCCCAAGTTCGATTGGCGCGATGCCCGGCGGGTGACACCGGTCCAGGCGACGCTCTGGGTGACGGTTCTCCACCTCGCGGCGCTTGCCGCTGCGGCGGCCCTGCTGGTCGCGCTGCCGGCGCTTGGGCCGGCCCCGGCGGCGGCCGGGCTGCTGGCGCTGGCCCTGTTGGCGGCAGGGGCGGTCCGGCTGGTGCTGACTGGCGGCTCCCGGCGGGTTGCAAGCTGGGAGATCGCCGGCTAGCAAGCAGCGCTTGGCCGGACCACGTATAGTGCATCCAATCACATCCGGGAGCGATTCGATGACCCCTTCGGCAAAGCACCTCGTCTGGCCGGTCGACGAGCACCAAGTCGACGTCACCTGGGACCCCGACATCGCCCACGCCGGCCGTGACCAACGCCCCGCGCCCTATCACACCATCCACCTGCCCTACGAGCCACTCACGACGCCGCGCATCGCCGAGGACCCCGATGGCACGCGCTATCCGGTGTCGGAGGATCTCCAGGGCCGCCTGGCGGCGGGCTGGGAGCCGTCCGACGGCGCACGGACCTGGACGGTGCGTCTTCGTCAGGGTGTCCGCAGCCATTTTGGCAACGAGCTAACCGCCGAGGACGTCGTCTGGGCCTGGCAGCGGGTCTATGCGCTGCGCGGCGTCGGGTTGTGGCGCTCGCGCCGGATGGCCGGCATCGAAAGCGCTGCCGACGTCGAGGCCGTCGATCGCTATACCGTCCGCTTTCGCACCTCCGGGCCAAACCCGGAGCTTCCGCAGTACTTCGTCTTTGGCACCAACAACGTCGTCGATTCCACCGAAGCGCGCCGCCATGCCGACACGAACGATCCCTGGGCGACCGAGTGGCTCGCCCATCACGTCGCCGGTTTTGGCGCGTTCTCGGTGGAGAGCCAGAGCGCCGATGCGCTGGTCTTTCGCGCCCGCGACGATTATTGGGCCGGCCGGCCCGGTATCGATCAGGTCACCCAGATCCCGGCCGCCACGCGCGACGAAGGGATGCGGCTGCTCGAACGAGGTGAAGCGAACTTCCTGCTCGGCCTCTACCCCGAGGAGTTGGCGCGCTTTGCCGGCCGGCCGGAGTACCGGATCGTCCGGGTGCGGGCCAACCACTCCACCCTCGAGTTCAACTGGCTGGAAGCGCCGTTCGACGACCAGAAAGTGCGCCAGGCGATCTGCTACGCCCTGCCCTACCAACGCATCCTCGATCAGGTCTATATGGGGTTTGGGGCGGTCTCAAAGAGCCCGATCCCGCGGGTCTCGAAATACTCGACCGACGAGTTCTGGCACTACGACACCGACCTTTCGACCGCGAAGCGGCTCATGGCCGAGAGCGGCCACCCCGACGGGTTCGAGACGGTGCTCTACATCCAGCCGAGCAACGAGAGCATGCGCTTTGGCGATATCGTCCGCGAGGCGCTCAAGCCGCTGGGTATCACGGTCGAGGTGCGCTTGCAGACCTCGCTTCCGTTTGGCACGAAAGCGCCGATGTGGTTTAAGGAAGAATGCGGTCACGCGCTCTATGAGCCGATGTACGACCTTGGCCACGACTACGACCCGCCGTTGGGGATGTGGGGTGGCAAGAACCTGCGGGAGAAGCGCTGGACCGAGCGGTTGCGAGCGATCCGCGCCGCCGAGGCTGAAGCGCAGCCGGCGCTCTATCGCCAGATCCAGCAGGACCTGCTCGAGTTTGCGCCGTGCGCCCATATCGCCGAGACCGAGACCGGCTGGGTGATCCGCGAGCCAGTGGACCCCTGGGCGCTCAGCCCGCTCTTTCTCGGCGCCGAGACGACGGTCTGGTCGGCGCATCGCCAGATCCTCGGCTGGTGGTAGCGAATCCGGGGCGCTGGGTCTGGTGCGCGTCGCTCTGGCCGAGGATGGACCCGAGCTTGCCGCCGACTCGGGGCTGCTGGCCGTTGCCGACGATGGCCACGAGCGCGTCGTCAAAGGCGCGGCGCTGATCGAGCGGGTATGTGGTTCAGGCCAGGCCCCAACGCCGTTCGGCGCCGGGGCTGCCGGCTCGTCACGCCGCCAGGCGGGCGCTCACCTCGTCCCAGACCAGATCCAAGATTGGTCGCGGCGGGACCAGCCCGAGTCGGGCGATTGGCCAACCGACTAGCGCCTCGTGCGCGTAGACTGTCGATGTCGGCCTCCCGCCCGGGCTAAGGTCCAAGAAACGCTGAGTTTGGCGGCGTGTGTGTTGATTTTCATCGACGAATCGGGTGACCTGAGCTTCAAATTCCGGCGAGGCGCGATCAGGTATTTCACCGTGGTCTTGGTCGTCTTTGATGACGAGGAGGCCGCCGAAGTGGCAATACCTATCCTCGAACAAGTTCGCAGCGAGCGCGGGCTGCCGGAGTCGAGGGAGTTTCACTTCTACAGCGACAGCGATAGCCTTAGACGCGCTCTCCTCACGGCAGCAAGCCGTCTTCGCTTTCGCATCTACTCCTTCACGATTGACAAGGAACGAATCTGGGATTCCTCCCTCCAGAAGCCGAAGCAAGCCTACCAACGGGTCTGCCAATGGGTCTTCGAGAACCTTCGAGACGACGTCACGTCGGGCGGAATTGCGAATGCGACGGTGGTGTTCGACAAGTCTGGTGACCGCCAGTTCCGCCGGGCTCTCGATGCTCGGTTGCGGCAGGCGATGAACGGCGGAGAGATCATCGGGATCAAGCGCGTTACGGCAGTTCGCTCAGAGAGCGACGTGAGGGTGCAACTTGCCGATTACGTGGCTGGTGTAACCAATCGGCTCCACCTCGGGAAGAAGTGGGCGAACGAGTATGATGCGTTCATCCGCGCGAAACGAAAGAGCACCC
>JAXLWW010000010.1:0-144576 GCA_046328265.1 Dehalococcoidia bacterium | reverse complement strand
TGCCGGCCGCGAACAAGAGGTCGCCAGGAGGTTTGAGCGCTGGGGCCTGCACGCCGCGGTGATCGGCACGGTGACCGATACCGACCGGTTGGTCCTACGCGATGGGGCGGAGGTCGTGGCGGACCTCCCGCTTGACGCTCTGGTCGACCCACCACAGTACACCAACGAGGTGCGCGAGCCGGAGTACCTCGCGCGTGTCCAAGCCTTCGACCCTCTCTCCCTCCCGCTCGGCGACCCGAACGCTGACCTGCTTGATCTGATCGGGTCACCCAACATCGCCAGCCGTCGGCCGGTCTTTCGCCAGTATGACCACCAGGTGTTGAACAACACTGCGGTGCCGCCGGGCGCGGGCGACGGCGCCGTGCTGCGGATTAAGGGAACTAAGCGCGGGATTGCACTGAGTATCGACGGTAACGGCCGACATTGTTACCTTGATCCGTTCGCCGGTGGGGCGATGGCGGTAGCCGAGGCGGCTCGCAACGTCGTGTGCGCCGGTGGCGAGCCGGTGGCGATGACCAACTGTCTCAACTTCGGTAACCCCGAACGTCCCGAGGTGTACTACCAACTCGCTCGCGCCATCGCCGGGATGGCGGAGGCCTGCCGGGTGCTCGAAACGCCTGTCGTCTCGGGGAATGTCTCGCTTTACAACGAAAGCGATCAGGGCGCTATCTACCCGACCCCAGTTGTCGGAGCCCTTGGCGTGTTGCCGGACGTCGATCATCGATTGACGGCTGACTTCAAACAGGTTGGGGATGTTGTTCTGCTGTTGGGAGAGCTTGGCGACCAGGCCGCCACTCTCGGCGGGTCCGAATGGCTGGATCGACGTCATGGACTGGTCGCCGGCCGAGTGTCGATCGACCTGGCGGCGGAAGCGGCGCTGCAGCGAGCCGTCCTCGAGGCAGCCCGCGGTGGACTGCTGCATTCGGCGCATGACTGCGCTGACGGTGGGTTGGCGGTGGCATTGGCCGAGTGCTGTGTACTGGGCGGACAGGGACTGCATGCCGACCTCGGCAATACCGAGGACCTAACCGCGGCGTTGTTCGGTGAAGCGCCGTCGCGGATCGTCGTCTCCTGCGCTCCAGAACTGGCTGCCGCGGTGCTGGCGATTGCAGCGCAGCAGCGCGTGCCGGCGCGACGGCTCGGCACCGTGGGCGGAGATCGCCTTTCGATAAGCACGGCGATTGACCTGACTGTCGAATCGTTGCGTGACCCCTGGGAGAACGGATTGGCGCGCGCGGCAGGTCTGGTCAGCCGTTAGCGACGCGACACTACCGCGCGCGGTAAACCGGCTTGCGTTTCTCGATGAAAGCGGCGACCGCTTCGGCGAAGTCAGCGCTTCGCATCGATTGCGCTTCAAGGGAAAGCGAGAATTCGAGCGTAGCGGCCGCTTCGGCGACAATCGCCCGGTTGATCGCCCGCTTGGTACCACGCACCGCCGCGAGCGGGTTGGCCAAGATTGCCGCGGCCAGTGCGTTGACTTCATCCCAGAGCGTATCGGCCGTAACCGCCCGATTGACCAGTCCGATCCGCTCCGCCTCTGAAGCGGAGAGCAGCCGGCCGGTCAGCAGGTATTCCTTGGCGCGCGCCGGTCCCACCAGCAGTGGCCAGAAGACTGCGCCGCCATCCCCCGCGACGAGACCCATCCGCACGTGCGGATCACCAAAACGCGCCGTGTCTGCGGCGATCACGCAGTCGCACGCGAGGGCGATGCTGCAGCCCAGCCCTACCGCATCGCCATTGACGGCGGCAATGATCGGGACGTTCAAATCGAGGAGTGACATGACGATCGCCCGTCCCTGGCGGGTAACCTCCTCGATCACTTCTTCGTCGTCGTGCATCCGGCGCAAGTAATCGGCATCGCCGCCGGCCGAAAACGCACGCCCGGCTCCGGTCAGGACGATGAGGTCGGTGGTGGTATCCTCGGCGAGGTCGCGAAAGACCCGCGACAACTCCTCGTGCATCACCTCCGAGACCGCGTTGAGCTTGTCCGGCCGGTTCAACGTCACGCGAGTGATCCGCCCGTGGGTTTCGACCAATAGGGTCTGGTACTCTTTCACGAGCGTTGCTCCACTCGCTTCTGCTCGACGAGCAGCCGCCGAAGGATCTTCCCCGAAGCCGACTTCGGGATCTGGTCCGCAAAAGCGACGCGGCGCACGTTCTTGTACGGCGCTACTCTGGCTGCCGCGAAGTCGATCAACTCCCGGGCTGTTGCCCATTCACCGCTCTTGAGGGCGACGAAGGTTTTGGGGACCTCACCATTCTGAGGGTCCGTGCTTGGGACCACTGCGCAGTCGGCGACCGTCGGATGGGCATTCAGGATGGTCTCAAGTTCGGCCGGGGCGACCTGGTAGGCGTTGTACTTTATCAGTTCCTTGGTGCGGTCGACGATGACGAAATGGCCGTCCTCGTCGCACGGCCCGATGACTCCGGTGTGCAGCCAGCCTTCAGCATCGAGCCTCTGGACGGTGGCGTCGTGTCGGTCGAGATAGCCTTGCATGACTTGCGGGCTGCGGATCCAGATCTCGCCGAGTTCGTTGCGCTCGACGTCTCGGCTGGTCTCCGGATCGACGACCCGCACCTCCGTGTTCGGGACGAGTTGCCCGACACTGTGCGGCTTGGACCGAGCGGGGTCTTCCGGGTTCAGGTGGGTGACTGGGCTGGTCTCGGTCAGGCCGTAGATCTGCTTGACGAAACAGCCGATTCGCGCTGATACCGCTCGAACAGTCTCTGGCCCGAGCGGTGCTGCTCCAGAGACGAGAGTCTTGAGCGACGATAAATCGGCCCTGTCGACGGCAGGGTCTTTCACCAATTTGAGCAGGATCGGCGGAACCAGATAGGTCCGGGTCACATGATAACGCTCGACTGCGGTGAGAAAGGTCTCAAACTCCAACCGTGGGAGAGGCACCAACGTCGCCCCCTGGGCGAGCGCATTGCAAAGGACCGTCAGCATCCCAGAGATGTGAATCATCGGCAGAACGCGGAGTTCGATGGTTGTCCCATCGATCTGCTCGACCGGGGTGACCTGGGCGATATTCGGGACGAGGTGGTGATGGGTCAACATCACGCCGTTGGGGAGTCCGGTGGTCCTGCTCGAGTACGGGAGCATCACAAGGTCGTATGGATGGATCGCTGCCGACCGGTGTTCACCGGCGTTGTCGAGCAGGGTATCACAGGTGGTGAACCCCGGCATCGAATCGATACAGACGATCTTGAGCGGCTGCCCGATAAGGCGGGCGGCCGCCTCGGCGACCTTGCCGCCAGGCTCACCGTTCGTGAAAACGACCTTCGCGGCGCAATCGGACAATCGGGTCGCGATCTCGTTGGCGCTCATCAGTGGGTTCAGCCTCGTAACGATACAACCGCTCTCGGCCGCGCCGAGGAACGCGACGGCGAACTCAAGGCAGTTCGGCAAGCAAATCGCAACGACATCCCGGTGCACGAGCCCGAGATCGCGCAGGCCAACGGCAAACCGTCGAACGAGTGAAGCCAACTCACCGCACGAAATGGTACGACCGGAGAGGCCATCGATTACGAGTGCGTGGTCCGGAAGTTCTGAGGAGCGGCGCAGAACGACCGTGGTAAGCGGCTCGCTTGGCAGCGTCACTTCCACCAACGGACTGCGAATGATCATTGGACCTCCGGCCGCCCAATCGTACTTGTCCTGCCCCAATTTCGCCGAACCGGATCGTGGTACGATCCGCACGGGAGAACACGATGACGGAGTACGTCAACCTTGCCAACGTGCGGATCGCCTACGAGGTGGAAGGAACTGGACCCTGGCTGTTGTTCGTCCACGGTGGCGGGCTCGACCGGAGAATGTGGGCGCCGCAACTGTCGGCGTTCGCGAGCACTCACCGGGTGCTCGCCTACGATTGTCGGGGCCAGGGTCAGTCGGACGCTCCGATCACGGGCTATAGTCTCGACGACCACCGGGAGGATCTCGAAGGACTGATTGATGCTTTGGGCATCGAACGCCTGCACCTGGTGGGCTTGTCGTTCGGTGCGGCGATCGCGCAAGCCTACACGGTGGAGCATCCGCAGCGGATCCGCTCTCTCATCCTGGCAGGTGGGTCGGCGACACCGACCGCACCGGACCCCGCATTTGCTGCCCACATTGCTCGGTTGAGTGCGCTTATCGAGCGGGGTGACACGGAATCGATGCTGCGTGCAAACATCGATGGTCCGCTCATTTCGCTCTCGCGTAACGGACCAGGCTGGCCGTTAATCGAAACCATCATGCTGAGCCAGCGTCTGACGCAGCGTGATGATCCGATGCGGGGCCGCTATCCGCCGCTGCGGGTGGACCCGGCCGCGCGTGTGGCCGAGTTGAGGATGCCGGTGTTGATTATCGAGGGTGAGCGCGAACTGCCCGGCATTCTTGCGCGTGGAGACTACCTGATGGCGACCTTGCCAAATGGTGAGCGGGTACGGCTTGACGATGCCGGGCACCTTTCAAACCTGGACCAACCCGAGCGATTCAACGCGGTGTTGGCCGCGTTTCTCCGGCATATCGAGGACGATAATCCTTGACCGAATGATCGACAAATCAATACACTGGATACCCGGAGAGGTTGGCGGTTTGTCCATGACGACGGCCATCGAGTTCGACCGGGTCCAGAAGAACTTTGGCAAGCTTCAGGTGCTGCGCGGGATCTCCGAGACGATCGCGGCTGGCGAGCGGGTCGTCATTGCTGGCCCGAGCGGGTCCGGCAAGAGTACGTTGCTGCGTTGCATCAATCGGCTGGAATCGGTGACCGCTGGCCGGTTGGTGGTCCTTGGCGAAGACGTCGCCGACCGGCGCACCGACATCAACCGGCTTCGTGCTGAAGTTGGGATGGTGTTTCAGCAATTCAACCTGTTCCCCCACCTGACCGTGATCAACAACTTGATGCTTGCGCCGATGAAGGTGCGCGGGATACGACGCGAGGAAGCGGCTGAAACTGCGCATCGCCTTCTTGGCCGTGTCGGCATCCCGGACAAGGCAAACAGCTATCCGTCACAGCTCTCCGGAGGGCAGCAACAGCGTGTCGCGATTGCCCGTGCCCTGGCGATGAATCCCAAGATCATGCTGTTCGATGAGCCGACCTCAGCTCTCGATCCCGAGATGATCAAGGAGGTGCTGGACGTCATGCGCGACCTCGCGAGCGACGGGATGACGATGGCTATCGTCACTCACGAGATGGGCTTCGCGCGCGAGGTTGCCGATCGCGTCTTTTTCATGGACGAAGGTGTGATTGTCGAGCAGGGTCCGCCGGCCGAGTTCTTCGCCCATCCCAAGGAGACGAGGACGGCGCAATTTCTCAGTAAGATACTCGCCCACTAGTCGAACGAGGAGGTTCGCATGCACGGGTTTCTCGCGAAATTGCTCGGGTCATTGGCCATCCTGGCGTTGGTTGCCTGCCAACCGTCGCAGACTGGCGGACCGTCGGTGGCGACTGGATCGGCGCCGGCGATGCCGGCCGGGTCGTACATGGAGACAATTCAGAAGCGGGGGATGCTCAAAGCAGGGTTGCGCCAGGATGTATTGCTGTACGGGTTTCTCGACCCGGTGACCAACAAGTGGGACGGGTTCGACGTTGCGATGGCGCGCGAAATCGCTCGTGCGATCTTCGGCGACCCGAACAAGATCGAGATGATCCGGATCACCTCGGCCCAGCGCATTCCATTTCTTCAGGAGGACCAAGTCGATCTGGTCGTTGCCACGATGACGATCAACAAGGACCGGCTCAACCAGATCGACTTTTCCGACATCTACTACATGGCTGGCCAGCAGGTCCTGGTGAAGGGGAACAGCACGATCACCAGCATTCAGGACACCAACGGCAAGAAGGTCTGTGCAACCAAGGGATCGACCAGCGAGCAAAACATCGTCAAGTTCGCGCCGCGCGCGGAACCGGTCTTGCTGGATAGTTACACCGAATGTCTCACTGCCCTCCAGCAAGGCCGGGCGGACGCGGTGAGCACCGACGACGTCATTTTGAAGGGCCTGCAGAAGCAGGACCCCTCCACCAAGATCGTCGGTCCCCTTTTCACCGACGAGCCGTACGGCATCGGGATGAAGAAGGGTCGTCCAGAGTTCGTCAAGTTCGTCAACGACCTGATCGGCCAGATGAAAAAGGACGGACGCTGGGCAGCGATCTACAAGCAATATCTCGGCGAACCGGTGCCACAGCCGCCGCCGGCGACGATCGAGTACAAGTAGTCCGAGGCCGGCCCATCCGGGCCGGCGGGTGAGCCGGAGAACGGGTGGACCAGGCTGTCGCGATTGCGTTCGACAATCTGCCGCTCCTGCTGAGTGGACTGTGGGTGACGCTGCAGTTGACGGCGTTGGCGTTCGGGCTGGCGGTGGTACTCGGCACACTCGGCGCGGCCTGCCGTACCGTGCCGTTCACGCCACTGAACTGGCTCGGCGCGACCTACGTCGAGTTCTTTCGGAACACGCCGTTGTTGGTCCAGATGTTCTTCGCGTTCTTTGCCTTGCCGGCGGTCGGCATTAGCCTTCCCGGCTTTGTCGCGGCCTTTATCGCGCTGGGCGTCTACACCGGCGCGTTCATGACCGAGGCGATCCGGGCCGGCATCCTCGCGGTCAATCGCGGCCAGGTCGAGGCGGCGCGCTCGTTGGGTCTTGGCTATCTGCCGACGATGCGCTGGGTCGTGCTTCCCCAGGCCTTTGCGATCACCGTGCCGCCGGTTGGCAGCCTGACCAGCGCGATGGTTCGGAACTCGAGCATCGCCAGCGCAATCGCGGTCCCGGAACTGCTCTATCAGGCGCGGGTGCTCGAATCGCGCACCTTTGCGACCTACCCGATCTTCATCACGACTGGGCTGCTCTACCTGGTGCTGACGGCGCCGATCGGCTGGGGCGTCAACTGGCTGGAGCGCCGCCTCGGGCGCTACCGGACGGCGTAGCTGGACCCGTTCGCGGCGTTTTGCCAGACGACGCCATCGCTCTGCGATCCCGCCAAGTGGACGATCTTCCTGCTGCCCCAGATCTGGGCTTTCCTCGGCCAGGGACTTCTCATAACCATCCGGATCGCCACCATCGCGACGATTGCGAGCCTCATCTTCGGCACCCTGTTCGCGCTTGCCCGTCAGAGCGGCATCCGCGCCCTGAGTGTTCCGGCGACGGCCTACATCGAAACGATGCGGGCGCTGCCGGTGCTCTTTATGATCTTCTTCATCTTCTTTGCGGCGGCGAGGGCACGGCTGGGACTGTCGGCTATCGATGCCGCGACCTTGGCGCTCACGCTCTACACGACGGCGATTAATGCCGAGATCATCCGCGCCGGCATCCTGTCGGTGGATCGTGGTCAGCGCGAGGCGGCGCGCTCGCTCGGTCTTGGCTACTGGAGCATGATGCGGTTTGTGGTGCTTCCCCAGGCCTTTCGCCGAATCGTTCCGCCACAAGTCGGCCAGATCATTACGCTGATCAAGGATACGTCACTGGTTGGTGTGTTGGGGATCAATGAGTTGGCCGAGAGTGGCAAGCTTATCTACACAACCTATTTCAACCCGATCCAGGCGTTGCTGGTAGTAGCGCTGATCTATTTCGCAATTAACTTCTCGCTGTCCCGGCTGGCTCGCCGACTTGAACGCTCGGGCGAGGCAGGACAGAGAACGGCTGCAATCGCCGCACGTTAGGACCGCTACAATAGACCCATGATCGATCTCTTTACCCGTCGTCTCGGTCCGATCCACACCGGTTGGGCTATCGCCGCCGGCTGGCTCGGAGCACTCGCCTATCTCGTCGAACAGTCCATCGACCTCGCCGTCTTCAAGAACGGCTCCGATGACATGAAGCTCCTCGGGATGGTGGTCACCAAGCGGCCTCCACTCTGGCAGGTCCTGGGGTACTCCGTTCATTTTGCCTTCGGGTCGGCGTTGGCGGTCGTCTATGCGATGACCGCAGGGCGCTGGCTGCTGCTCGCGCCGTGGCTGTCGGGACTGGTCTTCACTCAGTTCGAAAATCTCATCCTCGGATCGCTCTTGCTTCCGGCGGCCGACCGCTGGCACCCCGCCGTTCGGGGTGGGCAGATCCCGCCGTATCTTCGCCCGGTCCCGATACTCCAACAGATATTGCGCCACGCTGCCTACGGCGCGGTGCTTGGTTGGGTCTACGGCGAGGTTGGCCGGAAACAGCATCGATGACCGTGCCACGAGCGCTCACCATCGCCGGGTCAGACAGCGGCGGCGGAGCGGGTATCCAAGCCGATCTCAAGACCTATGCTGCTCTCGAGGTCTACGGCGCGTCGGTGATCACCGCGATTACTGCGCAGAACACCGTCGGCGTATTTGGCATCCTCGAACTGCCGCTCGACCTCATCGGTCAGCAAATCGATGCCGTGGTGACCGACATCGGATTCGACGCCTACAAGACCGGGATGCTCTCAAGCCCGGCGATTATCGATCTGGTCGCCAGCAAGATTGCCGAGCACCGGATGTTGCCGTTGGTGGTCGATCCGGTGATGGTCGCCAAGAGCGGCGACCACCTCTTGCGCCCGGATGCCGTTGACGCGCTCCGAACCCGGCTGATACCGCTCGCGACGGTGGTGACGCCGAACGTGCCCGAGGCCGAAACCCTGACCGGCCTGACGCTTGATGACGAGGCATCTCGGCGCGAGGCTGCCCGGGCGATTGTGGCGCTCGGTGCCCGGGCGGCAGTGATCAAGGGCGGTCATCTCACGGGGTCGGCCGACGACCTGTATTACGACGGGATCCAGTTCGTCGTTCTCCCTGCTGAGCGGGTTGAGACCGCCAATACCCACGGAACTGGCTGTACCTTTGCCTCGGCGATCGCCGCTGGTCTGGCCAAAGGGCTTTCGTCGCTCGACGCGGTGCGTCAGGCCAAAGCCTATATCGGTGATGCTATTGCCGCCGCGTACCCGCTTGGCCACGGCCACGGCCCGGTTCATCATTTTGCGCGCTGGTGGCCACGCGAGACCTAACGGTCGTTTGTGGCTTTCCACGGCGACAGAGGTAGCTTGGTTTCCCGTGCGCGACGGCATCGAGCGAGTATTGCACCTCGGGCGGCATCGGTAGGCTCGTCTTCGCGGTTGCCGGATCCCAGAACCGCAGGAGGAACCACAAAGGAACCAGCCAACTCCGAACCGCGCTCAATACCTGCGGTAAGCAGGAGCGTGGTCGGTCGGTCTCCGGTTCTTCCCCCTCCCCCCGCGATGGAGGGCGGCGCCGGTGTACGCTTGGAGCAGGGTGGCGAGCGCGAGTTGAGTGGGCGAAATGGGGACTGCTCCCGCGCCGAGTCGTCGTACAGGGCGGCGAGTTCGGTTTGGAAAGCGCTGGCGAAAGACTCATGACGACGGCGACGCAGAAACAGCTTGGCTCGTCGGATGCGGGTCATCCACCCGCTGCTCCATCGGCGACACCGGCACTGACGGGGACGATGGCTTCGGACGCATCGGTCACCTCCATCAATGGCAAGGAACCGCGGCTCAACGCCAATCCCGGGCACACGTCAACAAACAGGCTGTCAACTTCTGGGCAGGTGTTCTAGCGGCCGCCTGAGGACTCGCGCTCATGCCGCTTGTCCATGGCCAACTCTCAAGCTAGAGAGTTTCCGCCTTACGCTCAGCCCTATAGGACACCCTCGACAGCCTGCATCCACGAAAGGCAGGCGAATCGGGGGTCCACAAACGACTGTGTGAGTTCAGGCGACTTCGGGTAGCAGCCAGCGGCCGGGATTGCGAGCGGGCTGATGGCGGCTGCATTTGCCCGAGGTGTACGGATGCTCGTGGGCGTTCCAGCAGGCCGTCGTCGCCTCGACCACAGCCTCGATCTCCTCCCAAGTTTCCAAGCGCCGCCCCTTGAGCGCCAACAACCGCCGGAATTTCCCCCACGGTTCGATCAGGTTCAGGTAGGCGCCATCGGCCCTCGTTCGCCGACCACACCATTCTGGCCCGCTTCACCGGGGCGCGCTGGCGCCGTACGGGACTGGGCCAACCGCTTGAGCGTCTCGATGTCTTCGCTCGTCAGGTCGCGGATGCGAATCGCCTTCAGCCACCTCCAAGGGCGATCCTACCCAGTTTCTCCAGCGGACAAACCGAATGCACCGGTTAGCCAGCCGGGTCAGGTTTCTCGCTCTGCCTTCAAGTTCCACTGAAACGTGATCTGGCCGTCGTAGGTCTTGTTATCCCACGACTGCACCACACTGTCCCGGCCGGTATACGACCCCTGCAGCGTGCTGCCGTCGGCGGAGACCGAATTGAGGAATTCCCCGGTGCTCTCATCGGTCATCAGCCAGGTGTACACACCCCGTCCGCAGCGGTAGCCGTCGAGGCCGGGCGGCATGTCCGGGCAGACCACCACAAAGACGAGGTAGCTCTCGTGCTTGCCGGTCCCACGGTAGCGCCGGGCGGTCTGTGGCTCGGCGACGCTGGCGAAATAGTTGTAGATTTTGAGGTCGGATCTCGACGCGGTGATCGTCGGCGACCCAGTCGAGAATTCGGGCCAGACCGTGCATTTGCGGGTGTCAACCGTCACCGAGCCCGAGACCATCTTCCATTGGGCTGACCCAATCTCGACCTGGAAGTTCGTCCCGCCAGCGCGTTCGAGGCCGTCGTTGAGAGTCCGACGTTGGAACGTGACCTGCGCCTCGATCGTCTCGACCGTCGCCCGGTCGGGGGCGTTGACGCTAAAGGTGGTCTTGACCGTCCCGGTGTAGCGAAAGCAGCCCACGTTGGTGACGTGGAGCCGGGGGTCCTTACCAGGGTTCAGTTCATGCTTGCCGTCCTGGGTGACCGAACTGAACGAGGTGTTGGCGATCACGATGACCAACTCCTCGATCCGTTCGAGGGTTGCGTCGCGGCAGAACTTCTTCTGGCGCTCATAGGTCAAGTCAACCGGCGACGGCGACCAGCCACGCCCTTCAATCTTGATGAAGGCCTGGATGCTGACCGACGCATCATGATTGTCCATGAAGGTGTTCTCGAACATGACCGACCTGGTTTCGGCTTCCTTGAAGGTAAAGTCGAAGTAGCGCGCCGCGAGGTAGGGGAGCTTGGTAACCGGCAGCGAATGGAGTGCGCTGCTCGCCCCCTTCAGGTCGGCATCGGTCGGCCGGCTTCCCTCGACACCGATCTTCGGCTGGAGCGTCATCCCCTGCCATTGGCGGTAATAGTCGACCGGATCACGGTTCCAGGTATCGGCGGCAAAGCGCGCCCAATACTTCGGTAGCCCACCGACGACGGAATCGAGAGCGCCAAGGCTGTCGAATTGGGTCGTCGCTTCCCAGAGCAAGCGAATAATCCCCGGTCCGAAATTCCTGCTCATGTGGAGCGGCAACAGCCAGGTGCCATAGGCACGACCGTTCTGAGTGGCATTCAGTGGGCGGTCGATTGAGTTGAGATACGGGCTCGAGCGGAAGTTCCACTTCTGGGCGCCTGGCCGGGGGTAGACGTAACTCTCGGCCCAGACCGCCGAGGATTCCATCAGCCAGAAATACTCGCCAAAGCTGCATACCTTGTGACCATAGCTGTTCTGAAGGACATGGAAGAATTCGTGGGCGACGATGTCGCCCCAGGTGAAGCCGCCCGTGTCTCGGAAGTTGGAGTCGAGCAGCATAAACTCGGCGCGCGGTTTGCAGGCGTCGTAGGGAAGGCCGATCGTCTTGTCCCAGTAGGCCTTGGTCTGGCCCGGGTTCCCCCGGTCAAAGCCATAGACGAGATAGACGTCGAATCTATCATCGCCACCGTTGTAGGGGGCGTAGGCGTTGTCTTTGGCCGGCTGGCGGTTCATCAAACCTGTGAGAGCGGGCCAGGCAACGGTCTCAAGTTCCTTCAGGATGGTGGCCGCCAGCGGGGCGTCGCCCGGATAGCGGTTATCCCAGAACACTTTCGCGAGGCTGCCCTCGACACAACTCCAGCCGGGCGAGGCAACGCACCCAACGGCCTGGCTGGAGCGCCCAGGATCGGCCAGCGGGCGACGTTGGGCGTACCAGCTTTGGGGGTCGGTCGGTGGCAGGAAGAAGGGTCCGACAATCGCCTGACCCGCCGCGGAGAGAGTCGGCCAGGCGTCGGACGCCTCTTCGGTCAACAGCGCATCGTCACCCGGGTCAGCCGCCGCGAACTGCGCCGGCAGGCGAGGGTCGCCGTGGGCGGCATAGAGCCGGTAGATCAGTCCCTGCTCCGAGGTGATCGTCTTGGCCGCGACAGCTTGCAGGATCAGGGTGAGAGAGGTGGGCGGCTCGGGCGGCTGACCGGTGGCCGACTGCTCGTCGACCGGCGAGCGTTGGGTGGCGAGTGGCAGGAGAGTCCGGCTCAGTCCCTGAGCGCCCGCGCCGTCTCGCGCTGCTGGAAGCTGGCCCAGCAGGAGGAGTGTCACCAGCAGACCGAACAGTGGGGCGCGTCGCCGGACCATGACCGCCTCCTCAACGCCGCCCCATGGCGCGAAGGTGCGGCGCTCTGGCACAAACAAATCTACACCAGACCCTCCCCTTCCGCCGTGTTTTCGATCACATTCGACGGCTCCCTCCGGCTACCATAGAAGATGATCCATGGACGTACCCCCCGCGTACCACCAGGGACACCCTCGCGGCCCCGGAGCCGCAGAACGGTAGCCGGTGACACTCAACGACGTGAACGAACAAGAACAGCTTGAGGCCGAAGCGTACGCGTATGTCCTCGAAGCGTTGGAGCCGGACGAAGCGCGAGCGTTCCAAGAGCGGCTTGCGGCTGATCCGGCTGCCCGAACGGCAGTTGCTGAAGCACTTGAGAGCCTCTCGCTGCTCGCCCCGGCCATCGAGCCTGCCGACGCGCCGGCAGAACTGCGCGATAGACTGCTGGCCGCCGCCACGCCCCTGCCGGCTCTCGCGCCCGCTCCGGCGCCTATCCCGATCGATTCTCGAAGAAGTTGGAGAGGGCGCCCCACGCTTTGGGCGTTGGCGGTGGCGGCGGTACTGCTGCTGGCGCTCGGCGGCTGGAACCTCCAACTCCGGTCGGATATCGCCGCCCGCGACCGAACACTCGCCGACCAAGCACGCCGGATCGCCGATCAAGAGAGCGAGCTTGCAACGCGTGACCGGCTGGTGCAGTCGATCCGCTCGGCAGACCGGGTCGTGGCGTTGGCGCCAGGCTCTGGCGGCCGCGCTTCGGGGGCGATCGTCCTGCCACCGGGGACGCAGCCCGCGATCCTGTTAGCCGGCGAATTGCCACCGCTCAGCGCGAATCAGGTCTATCAGGTCTGGGTGGTGCGTGGATCCCAGCCAACCAGTGCCGGGGTGTTTCGCGATCCGTCTCAGCCGGTTTCCCTCTCGGCCGCGGTCCGCCCGGGTGACACCGTGGCGATCACGATCGAGCCAGGTCCAGTCGGATCGCCCGGTCCGACCAGTCAGCCCTTCGCCACCGCGCAACTCTAGGCCGTTATACTGTCTCCCGGTCGATCGGCCGTTGGAGGCGTCCGCCATGTCCTCCCCGAACCGCACTGAGTTGACGATTCCCGGTCAAGTCACCTCGCTTCCCTTGGCTCGGTCCTACGTTCAGTTGGTCTTCTCCGGGGCTGGGTTCACCGCTGCCGATGCCGACCAGGCCGGCGAGGTCGGCCAGGCGGCGCTCAGTCTGGTGCTCGATCGCGTCACAGGCCCTGAACCTCCTCCGATAAAGCTCACAAGCGAGACAACCGCGACGGCAATTCGCCTCTCGATCCACGATTTTGGCCTGCCGTTCGATCCGGTGAAGAACCTGACCCTCACGCCGCCCCGGCTCGGGATGATCGAGCAGAACCCCGAGCGCCGCCAAGCTTCCAGGCTGATCCGCCAATTCTTCGACGAAGCCCAGTGGGTGAACCTTGGTCCGCAGGGGATGGAACTGCGGCTGACCAAACGACTGCCGGCGCGCGACATCACCCAACGACTGTCCGCAGCAGCGCTTGCGCCGTTCGGCGACGACGAACCGCTCGCGCCAATGCAACGGTACGAAATCCGACGGTTGCGTCCTGAAGAGGCGATGGGCGTTGCCCAGTGCATCTACCGCACCTACGGTTACAGCTACCCAAACGAAGATCTCTATTACCCGGACCGGATCGTCGAGCAGAATGAGACCGGCGAACTGGTTTCGGCAGTCGCGATCGACGAAGCGGGTGACCTCGTTGGGCATTACGCGCTGGAGCGGCCCGGTCTTGGCCCGATCGCCGAGAGCGGTCAGGCGGTTGTTGTACCAGCCCATCGTGGGCGTGGACTTATGGAGCAGATGCGGGCCTTCTTGGTTGAGGAGGCGCGAACGCTCAGCCTCGCCGGAATCTTCGGCCAGCCAGTGGCCAACCATACCTATAGTCAACGGGTCAACGAGCGCTTTGGATCGCGGCTGTGCGGCATCTCGCTTGGGCTTGCCCCAGCGACGATCACCTTTAAGGAGATTGACGAGACGATGCGCCAACGCGTCTCGACGATGCTCTATTTCAAAGCGATCACCGGTACCCCCGGTGGTACGGTTCACGTCCCGGTGCACCACCAGGAGATCGTGCGCCGGATTTACCAGGAACTTGACGCTCCGGTCGAGTTTGGCCGGCCGATGGCGTTGTTTGGCTTCGGGCGAGTGGATACGGCGTTCCATGGTGGGATGCGCCGAGGAATCATCTCGGTTCATTCGATAGGCGCGGACACGCCGGCCGAGATACGTCAGGCCCAGCGGGTGATGCTCGAGACCGGCAGCGCCGAAGTGATCTACCTCGAGTTACCCCTGTCGCATCCCAGCACCCCGACGTTGGCCGACCAGGCCGAAGCCGCCGGATTCTTCTTTAGCGCGGTGGGCCCATGCTTTGCGAGGACCGGCGACGCCCTGCGTTTGCAATACCTTGCCGTTCCACTCGACCCGGCGCAGTTACAAATCGTCAATCCGTTCGGCAGCGAGTTGCGCGACTACATCACGCGAGAGTGGGAGCGGGTCCGTTCGACACCGACGCAGAACTTGAGCATTTCTTGAGCATCGTCGCATGAGGGCTTGAGGCTGCTGGTCCAGACTGGTGGTGGACCCACCGGTCCGAGGAGGCAAGCCATGAAACCAAATGGACCCAGGATCTGGATCGGCGTCGGAATCGCTCTGATCCTCGCCGGCGCTCTCGGCCTGGCCGGTGCGACGGCCGTCCTTGCCCAGACCCCGCCGACCTGGCGGATGATGGGCGGACAGACCGACCGGCATTTCATCGAAATGATGGTGCCCCACCATGACGACGCGATCGCGATGGCCGAGTTGGCGCTCGCCCAGGCCGAGCATCCGGAGATCCGGGCGCTTGCCGAGACGATCCGTCGTACCCAGACCGCCGAGAACGCCCAGATGCGCGATTGGTACCGCGCCTGGTACGGCGCCGACGTTCCCGAGATGACCATGCCGATGATGCGCGACGATGCCACGGCGATCGACGGCGCTCGCCCATTCGACAAAGCGTTCATCGAGGCGATGGCGCCGCACCACGAGATGGCGGTCCGGATGGCAACGATGGCCGGCTACGGCGCGGCCCAACCCGAACTCCGCGCCCTTCTCCAGCAGATCGTCGTCACCCAGCAAGCCGAGATCGATCAGATGCGAGGGTGGTATGAGGCATGGTACGGCACGCCCCTTACCGCCCAGCCAGACCACCCCATGGGGCACATGGGCATGGGACAGATGCCCGGCTTCGGACAGATGCCCGGCATGGGACAGATGCCCGGCATGGGACAGATGCCCGGCATGGGACAGATGCCCGGCATGGGACAGATGCCCGGCATGGGACAGATGCCCGGCGGACGTGGCGGGATGATGCACCGGTAGATGGCGGCGTTCGGCGAACGGTGGGGAGTCGGGTACGGCTCTCCGCTGTCGTATGATCGCGACAGGAGCAGGCCGGTGGGCGAACGCAGAACGGTGTTGGTGGTCGATGACGAACGACCGTTGGTTACCCTGCTGACCGGCTATTTCGAGCGCGAAGGCTACCGGGTGTTGACCGCCGAAGATGGTCCGACGGCACTCAAGGTGGCGCAAGCCGACCCACCAGACGTGATCGTCCTCGATGTGATGCTGCCCGGACTCGACGGCATCGAAGTCTGTCGCCGGCTGCGCCAAGTGTCGGACGTTTACATCATCATGCTGACCGCTCGCGCCGAAGAGACCGACACGTTGATCGGGTTGGCAGTCGGGGCGGATGACTATGTCACCAAGCCGTTCTCGCCACGCGAAGTGATCGCACGTGCGAAGGCGCTCCTTCGCCGCCCGCGCGCCACCTCACCGGACCTGCCGCCGCCCCAGCGCGTCGGCGACTTGGTCATCGATCGCGCACGCTACGAAGCAACAAAAAGAGGAGAGACGATCCCACTCACTCCACGCGAGTTCTCGTTGCTGGCGAACCTTGCCAAGCAACCCGGGCGGGTCTTCAGCCGCGCTCACCTGCTTGATCTGGTTTGGGGCGAAAGCGCGTATGACGACCACGTGGTCGAGGTCCACATCGCCAACCTCCGTCGCAAACTCGAGGACGACCCTCAACAGCCGCGCTACATCCAGACGGTTCGCGGGGTCGGCTATCGGTTCGGCATTCTCAGGCGATGAGCGCACTCCGCCGGTCGCTTGGCGCGCGGTTCTTTCTGTCTCACCTCGTGGTGCTGCTCGTCGCCGGCGCGGTGCTGGCGGTAGTCGCGATGGCGTTGGCTCCGCAAGTTGCCTCGCTCCAGATAGCCCACCTCGGGCCGATGATCCATCCCGCCGGGATGATGGGCGGTCCGATGATGACCGGACTCGATCAGGCCCTCGCCCTGTCCTATCGCGACGCGATTGTCGCCGCCCTCCTTGCCGGCGGTGGGGCTGCGTTGCTGGCGGCGCTCGCGGCGAGCGTGCTGGCCGCCGGCCGGCTTGCTGCCCCGCTCCACTCGACGGCAGCGGCAGCCCGGCGCATAGGAGGCGGAAACTACGACGAGCGCCTGCCCGAGCAAGGGATCGACGACCTCGATTCGCTGGCTCGCTCGTTCAACGAGATGGCGGCCGCACTTGCCGCCGCCGAACAAAAACGGCTCGAACTCGTCGGCGACGTCGCCCACGAACTTCGGACGCCGATTGCCACCCTTGACGGCTACCTCGAAGGATTGCAAGACGGCGTCATTACGGCCGATGGCGCGACCTGGACCTTGCTTCGCGCCGAGACGCGCCGACTGGCCACATTGGTAGCCGAACTGAACGACCTGTCGCGCGCCGATGCCGGTCGCCTGCGTCTTTTGCCGGTCCCGACATCGGTCGAGGCGATCACCACCCCAGCCCTCCAAAGGGTCGCCGCAGACGCACTCGGTCGTCGCTTGCAGCTTGACGCCGACGTCCCGATTGGGCTCCCGGTGGTGCTCGCCGACGTCGATCGCGCGGTCCAGGTCCTGACGAACCTGCTGACGAACGCCGTTCGTTACACCGATCCGGGTGGGGTGGTGCGCCTGGCGGCGCTTGCCGACGGCGATGGGGTACGGATCGATGTGACCGATACCGGGATCGGGATCGCACCGGAGCACCTCCGGCAGGTGTTTGACCGGTTCTACCGGGTCGACAAGTCGCGCAGCCGCCAGCACGGCGGGACCGGGATTGGACTGACGATTGCCCTGGCTCTTGCTGAGGCGATGGGCGGGCGGCTGGCCGCCCGGTCGCCCGGCGCCGGAAAGGGGAGCACCTTCTCGTTCTGGCTTTCTTCTGCCGACCGAGACGTTAGACCGGCGCCGCTTCTTCCGCGGGGATCGAATGAGCACCTAGCCGTCGGGCGACCATCGCCAGGCCGAAATTCATCCAGAACAACGCGATCGTCTGCGGAAAATGCAGATTGAAGAAGTAGTGATCGAAAATGCCGGCCACCAATGCCGCGGTGATTGCCGCCATTGCGCCGAGTTGAACCGCCTCGAACTCCGGATCGCACGTCGCTCGCCAGGCTCTCAGCATCGTGACATAAAACACCACGATGATGAGCAGAAAGCCGGTCAGGCCGACGAGGCCCATCTGCTCGGCGATGAGCAGATAGACCGAACTTGCCGCAATGTACAGTTCGAGGTCCGGCGCAGCACCGAACCCGACGCCAAACCAGGGATAGGCCGCGATGAGCCGGAGAGCATCGCGATACTCGCCAAGGCGCATCTGAGCAGCCTGGTCCTCGAAGCTCAGACCGGACTGAAAGCGCTCGACCACCAAATCGCCCCACGGCGTGACCGCAACCAGTGCCGCCACCAAGATGGTCAGGAGCCAGATCCGGCGATAGCGCAAAGTTGCCAGGAGCAACCCGGCGGCCATCGCACCGGCCCAAGAGCTTCGACTGAAGGTGAGGCCGATACAGAGCAGCATCAGCCCAAAGCCCGGAAAAAGCCAGACACGTGGCAGCACCGGCCGGCGGCTGAAGAGTTGGGCGGCGGTGTAGGGGACGGTCAGTAGCAACGTGCCGGCCAGCACGTTCGGGTCGACGCTGGTGCCCACCGCGCGAAGCATCTGCGATTCGGCGATCGTTCGCGTGACGATCGAGCCGGAAGGGTAGTACCCGATGGCGCGCAAGCTGACCAAGACCCGTGTCGCGAGGTCTTGATCGATGAAATAGAGGACGATGCCGAGCAACGCCGCCCCGGCCGACCCGACGATCACCATCCGTACGACCAGCCGCAGCGAGGCCCGGTCGTCGATCATGTTCGAGACGGTAAAGAAGAAGAGGATGCCGTTGATCGTCTTGAGGAAGAACCGGGTCAGTTCGGCGGTCGTCGACTGGACCCCGAGGACGAACGAAGCGATCGCCAGTCCGATGAACACCAGAACCGGTCCGTCGACCGGGCTGGTATGCAACGCCTCCTGACGGCGAAGGAGCAACCGCGCGAGCCAGACCAGAAGCAGCCCGCCGAGTATCGCATCGACGAAGGTGAGGCGTACCCCGCCGATCGGGACCGGAATGACGCCAAAGGGCAGCAGCGTGACGGTGAGGATAAAGGCGACGAAGCCAAAGAGCGGTTGGACAAGGATACCCAGACCGGCGGCGATCCCGAGGACAACCGCGATACCGGCCAACGGATGGATCCGAGCGCCGACCGCCGCGCCGACGATGGCGGCGGCCAAGCCGAGCAGAATGATCGCGCCCCGCGTGGCGGCCGGCGAGAGCACCGAAGCGGTCACGGCGGGATTGTAGACCACCGTCGGCTTAGCAAACCCTTAGCTGGAATTGGCCGACCGGGTGGTAGAATTTATGCAGGCCGGCTGCTGTCGGCGCTCGCGCGTGGAGACGTACCCGATGGGGCGCTTTGTTCGACTATCGCTGATCGCCTTCCTAGTGACGATGCTCGTCGTCGTTTCGTTCGGCACTGGTCTGGGAGTGGGCCGCTATTCGCCAACGGTCGTTCCGGGGATTCCGCCCGCGGTCGCCGCCGGACCAGCGTCGTCCGCAGATGGGTTCGGGATGCTCAATGAAGTGTTGCGCATCCTCAAGACCGACTTCGTCGACCGCGACAAGGTCAACCAGGCAAAGCTCGCCGAAGGGGCGATCCGCGGGATGGTTGATGCGGCAGGAGACCCGAACCAGAGTTACTTGTCTCCCGAGCAGTACCAGGAGGCGCTGCGCAACAACCAGGGCGTCGCCTTCGATGGTATCGGCGCAACCGTCAACATGGACGAGAACAACCGCCTCCTGATCGTCTCGCCGATTGCCGGGTCTCCGGCGGCCTCCGCGGGGCTGAAACCGGGCGATTGGATCATGGCGGCCAACGGCGAGGACACCACCAAGATGACGGTGTCCGAAGCGGTCCAAAAGATCCGTGGACCGCGTGGCACCAAGGTCAAGCTCACCGTCAAGCGCGAGAACGAGAACCCCTTTGACATCGAGATCACGCGTGGCCCGATCCCCGAGGTGACCGTCTCCCACCGCATGCTGCCCGAGGGATTTGCCTACATCCAGATCGCTCAAGTCACCCAGCGTACCGGCGACGAACTGCGAACCGCCATCGCCGACCTGAAAAAGAGCAGTCCGAAAGGTATCGTTCTCGACCTGCGCTATAACCCCGGCGGGTCGCTGAATGCGACGATCGAAGTGGCCAGCCAGTTCCTAAAGGACGGGGTGATCCTCGAAGACATCAACGCCGATGGCGAGAAGCACACCTATCGAGTCCAGCCTGGCGGACAGTTCACCGACATCCCGATGGTCGTGCTGGTCAACAAGGGGTCGGCCTCGGCATCCGAGGTGCTTTCAGGAGCGTTCCAAGACCAGAAGCGCGCCACCGTCATCGGCGAAACGACGTTTGGCAAGGGCACGGTCAACACGTGGAAGGAATTGTCGAATGGCGGGGCGTTCTACGTCTCGATCTCGCACTGGTACACTCCAAGCGGCCGCCAAATCGAGCGCAAGGGCATTACGCCGGATATCGTCGTTCCGATGAGCGAAGACGACTGGCGCGCCGGAAAAGACCTCCAACTTCAGCGGGCAATCGAATTCCTTCGGACCGGCAAGTAGTAGTTCGCTCGGACGACGGTTGCCAGCGAGGTGGGGGTGTGGCAGCATCCCGCCGTGCCGAAGATCCTTGCGCTACTGACGGTCCTCGTGTTGGCGCTACCGGCTATCATCGTCTCGCTCTGGTGGACGGCGCTCTGTAGTCGGCTGCTCCAACGTGCCCCCGCTGGCGACGCCTGGGAGACCCAGGTGAGTCCCCGGCGCGCGGTCCGGCTGCTGATGGTGGCCTTGCTTCTCGCCGGCTGCGCGGCAATCTTCTGGGGGTGGACACAGATCGCCTCGTCGCAACTCGACACCCTCGGGTTGCGTCCGCTGGCCGACTGGGCACTCGAGACCCTCCAAGCTTCATGACGCCGCTCGCCGGCTTCCTCCAAATCGCTGCGCTTGCCGCCGGTTGGGGATCGGTGGCGCTGATCGTTCGCTTTGTCTCCGCACCCAGCCCGGTGGCTGTCTTCTACCGGGTTGCCTTTGCGGCGCTTGCCCTTGGACTCGCCTTGTTTGCCTCGAACCGACTGTCCGAGGTTCGGGTGACGGTGCGTCGCCGGGCGGCATTGGCGATTGGGGTCTGTCTGGCGGTCCACTGGCTCAGCTTTTTCGCGGCGCTGCGCGCAACGTCGGTCGCCAGCGCGGTGTTTGCGACAACCAGCACGCCGATCTTCCTGGCGGTGCTTGGGCCGATGCTGCTGGGTGAGCGACCGAACCGCCCAGCCTGGCTGGCAACACTACTCGGGCTGACTGGTGTGGCCCTGATGGTGGGAGTCGGTCAAGCTGTCGACGTTCGCCCGGCCGGGGTGGGGCTTGGGCTCGTTGCCGCCCTCCTCGGCGCATTCATCCCGATCGCCGGCAAGACGCTCGGCGGATCGAGCGCTCCGACCGCGATCACTGCCGTCCAGACCGGCGTCGCTGCGGTGGTGCTCGCGCCGGTCGCCGTTGCGTCCGGACTTGGTGTGTCGGTGTCGGATTTGATTCTGCTGGCTATTCTCGGGGTCGTCCATACGGCAATTGCGTTCAGCCTGTACTATCGAGCGCTGCGGGTGGTGCCGGTTCAGACGGCGGGTGTTCTCGGACTGATCGAGCCGTTGAGCGCCGCGCTCCTCGCCTGGGCGGTGCTGGGTGAGGCGCCGGGGTGGTCAACTGCCGCCGGTGGTGGATTGATCCTGGCGGGGACGCTCATCGTCCGACCGAGAGGGAGTTCATGCGAGCGTACGTAACCCGTCTGTTACCAGGAACGGCGTTGGACCGGCTTGGCGCATCGATCGAGACGGTCGTCTGGGACGAGGATCGGCCAGTCCCACGCGACGTTCTGAAAGCGGAGGTCGACCGAGCCGATGCGCTGCTCTGCACCGTCGCCGATACCATAGACGCCGACCTGCTTACTGGCGCCGGGCGGCTCCGAGTTGTTTCCAACTATGGCGTCGGCTTCGACAACATCGACGTCCAAGCGGCGACGAGCAGGCGGATCGCCGTCTGCAACACGCCGGGCGTCCTGACCGACGCCACCGCCGATATCACGTTTGGGCTGATCCTCGCGGCCTCGCGGCGCTGGTGGGAGGCCGAGCGACTGCTGCGGGAAAATCGTTGGGGGTCGTGGAGCCCAACCCTGTTGATCGGTCAGCCAGTGGCGGGGCGCACCCTCGGGATTGTCGGACTTGGCAAGATCGGCCAGGCGGTCGCTCGGCGGGCGCGAGGCTTTGGAATGGACATCCTCTACTGGGGCCATCGAAAGCCCGAGGCGGAGAAGGAGTTGGGGCTGGCCTGGCGCGATACTCTCGATGCGCTCCTGCGTGAGAGCGACGTCATCTCAATTCATGTACCGCTCAATGCCGAAACCCGCGGCTTGATTGGGTCGGCGCAGTTTGCCTTGATGAAGCCGACGGCGGTGCTCGTCAACACCAGCCGTGGGCCGATGATCGATCTCGAAGCGCTGATCGACGCTCTGCGATCCGGCCGGATCTTCGCCGCTGGCTTGGACGTCTACGATCAGGAACCGTTGCCATCGGACGACCCGCTGCGGTCGCTCGACAATGCGGTGCTCCTGCCGCACATCGGCAGCGCCGAGACCGCTGCCCGCAGCGGTATGGCCGACCTGGCAGTAGACAATTTGCTCGCGGTCGTCGAAGGGCGACGACCACGAGCCTGCGTCAATGCATCGGTGCTGAGCTAGCCAGCAGAATACGCCGACGTAACATCTATGAGGAAGCGCCGTTATCTGCATCGGATGAGCAGGTGAACGAGGGCCGGTCCGGCACACCGGAAGAACTCGATGCAGCGATAGGCCGTGCTCGTGTCGGCGACGCCGAGGCCTTTGGCGTGCTGTACGACGCCTTCGTGGACCGGATCTTCCGGTATGCGCGCATCCGCGTGGGCAACGACCTCGATGCCGAGGACCTCACCGAGCAGGTATTTTTGCGCGCCTGGCAGGCGATCAGGCGCTACGAGGACCGCGGAAAGCCGTTTGTCGCTTGGTTGTACGCGATCGCGGGGAATGTGGTGGTCGATCACTTTCGAGGGCAGCGTGCCAGGGCGCCGCTCGACCCGAATTTGGTGGACGACGCTCCAAACACCGACCCGGTTCACATGAGCGAGCAGGACAGCCGCCGCCGCGCACTGGAGCGGGCGATTCGCCGCCTATCCCCTGATCAGCAGCAGGTTGTCATCATGCGTTTCATCGAGGGGTACTCGCCGGCCGATGTCGCAGAGGCGATCGGCAAGCGCGAAGGCACCGTTCGCGTAATTCAGCATCGCGCCCTGTCGACCTTGCGGTCGCTTCTCGGAGCGGAGGTGCTGCGATGAGCCGGATCGAAGACCTCCTCGACGGCGGGTACGACGAGTTGGTTGCTGGCCGGCCGATTGACGAGATCGCCGTTGGCCTGAATGGCATGGCAGCGGAACTGACCGACCTTCTGACCATTGGCGACCAGGTTCGCTCGTTTCGGATGATTGCCCCCCGGCCGGAGTGGAAGGCGGACCTCCGCCAACGGTTGGTGACCCAACGTCCGCTCGTTGTCATGGCGAACGCCCGACCTCCGCGCCGCCTTCCGCGTCCTCTTCGGGTCGTTGGCGTGGCAGCGGCGGTGATTGCGCTGCTTGCGGGGACTGCTCTTGGCGCCGATCGTGCCTCGGCGGGCAGCCTGCCTGGCGAGCCGTTCTACCCAATCAAACGCTCGATTGAAGACCTGCGCTACACCCTCGCCCCCGCGCCAGAACTCAAGGCGTCGATCGCGCTCGATCTCGCCGATCGCCGGCTTGCCGAGATCACCAGCTTGGTCGATCGCGGCCAAGCGTTGCCAGTCAGCCTGAGCGCTGACTATGCCGCCGCCGTCGACCGGGTAATCGAGGACCTGACGCAGAGTCCCGACAAGGTCGTCGCCCAGCGTGCAGAGGAGCGTTTCTCACAGCATGAAACGGTGATCGGCGCGATCGGCGCCGCTCCCACGCTTAGCTCAGCGCTCGAAGCGTCGCGGATGGGCCGGCAGCGCGCCGCCGAAGTCGCCGACCGTCTACCGTCGCAACCCGGGCCGCTTGGCTCACCCCCGGAGCGCCCAGCCAACTCGCCAGGCGCACCGGCGGCTGTCCCAACCGCCATTCGACCGCTTGCGCCGCCCGCGTTTCCAGCAGCTGGTCCCTCGAGTATTCCGGCTTCCGCCGATCGTCCTGCCGACCCCGCTGCCCAACCGGCCGTTCGACCACCAACCGGCCCCACCGACGATCCGAACGACAAGCCCGTTGCCCGCCCGGCGGTCCATCCTCCGCAAGGCAACCAGCCCAATCCGCCGGCCGCGAACCCGCCCCGCCCGGCAGCAAATCCACCGAGTGACGACCCACCACCCGACGACGAGCCGAAGGCTCCGGTTCGCCCGACGGTGAACCCCGGGACCAGCAACCGACCGTCAGCCCCTCGGGTTCCGGACGACGACGACCCGCCCGCCAAGCCGCCAGTCCGTCCCAGCGAGCCGCCCGCTTCTGGACCCGGTGTCGCGCGCACGCCGGAGGCGAAGCCACCCGACGGTCGTCAACCGGAGCGTGACGGCGACGCCCCTCGAACCGATCCCCGTCCGTTCTTCCCAATCCCGAATGTGCCGGCTCTTCCGGGCGCGGGCGCCCCGACGCACCCAGCCGACAACGGGCCGGGCCGGACTACCCAGCCCGACGACCGCCGGGACGGCGACCGGCCGCCCGATAACAAGCCACCCGAGAACAAGCCACCCGAGAACAAGCCGCCCGAGAACAAGCCACCCGAGAACAAGCCACCCGAGAACAAGCCACCCGAGAACAAGCCGCCCGAGAACAAGCCACCCGAGAACAAGCCGCCCGAGAACAAGCCGCCCGAGAACAAGCCGCCCGAGAACAAGCCGCCCGAGAACAAGCCACCGGACCGGCGTGGAGACGAGCGTCCTCCTCAGCCGCCAAATGGAGGCGGTCGCCGCTAGGACCACCGGGGGTAACCTGAGTCGCCGCGGCGATGTCGTGAGGACCTGTGGAATAGCCGTGGGTTGATCCGGCCCGGCCCTTGGCCCTCCGACGAGGTATTCTTCTGTGGTTTCATTTCGGCGCAGACGAAGCGGGAACCACAAGACAGCGCATTCACCGGAGATCTGAAGCTACGCCAGTGGGCTACGAGCGCAAACGTCGAGCGAGAGGTACGGACCGGGCGTCGCTTGCTGTCGATGATTCGGTCGACGCGCCCGCCCCGGACGTACAATACCGGGGATGGTTTCCCCAACCGGTCTGACGAGCCCGGCGCTCACTACGCCACGCGATCCTCACCGGGCCAGTCCGTGGGCCTCACGCGATTTCCGATTGCTCGTCGTTGGCTCGCTTGCCGCCGTCCTCGGCCACTGGGTGCAGCAAATCGGCCAGGGCTGGTACGTCCTTCAGATCACCGGGTCAGCGTTCGACCTGACTCTTGTACAGGCGGCATCGGCGTTGCCGATGCTCCTGTTCGGCCTACTCGGCGGTGTCGTCGCCGACCGGATCGATCGTCGGACGCTCCTGATCGTGACACGCACGACGATCGCCGCGCTCGCACTCGTGTTGGCGACGCTGATCTGGGTAAACCTCGCGCCCTTGCCGGTTATTCTCGTCTTGGTCGGAGTGGCTGGGATCGTCTGGGCCTTCGATCTTCCGGCCCGTCAGGCGATGGCGCCGCAAATCGTCGCGCCGCAGGCGCGCATCTCGGCAATCGCTTGGCTCTCGACCGTCATGAACTCGGGGCGAATCCTCGGCCCGGCGGTCGGCGGTGTCCTGCTCGGAATAGTCGGTGCGGCTGGTTGCATGCTGGTAAGCGCCGCCGGGTTCCTGATCATGGCGGGTTTCACCTCGCGGATGCGGCCACTGCCGCCTTCCGGTGCGGTCGAGCAGCGCGATATCGCCCGCGACCTGCTGACCGGCGTCCGATTTGTCGGCCAGAATCCGAGCACTCTCGCGCTCCTGCTGATCACGACTGCCGGGGTGGTGTTCTGGCAGGCGCATATTGCCCTGCTGCCGGTCTTCGCGCGCGACGTGCTCGGGTCCGGCGCATCTGGCTACGGGATGCTGTCGGCGGCGAGCGGGCTTGGCGCATTGGCGGGTGCGCTGTTGGTGGCAGCAGCGCTTCCGCGGCGGCGCGAGGGTTGGGTGCTGGCAGGTCTAGCGACAGCCGCGGGCGTGCTGCTTCCAGTTTGGGCCGGGATGACCAGTTTCGTCCCATCGATGTTGCTCCTGCTCGTCGCGTCAACTTTCGGAGCAGCGACCCAGACCCTCGCGGCCAGCCTGCTCCAGCGCGAGGTGCCAGACGACCTTCAAGGGCGGGTAATGAGCGTCGCGATGCTAACCTGGGGCTTGACACCGATCGGGCTGCTGCTTTCCGGGGCGTTGGCGGATGCCGGAGGAGCGCCATTCTCGGTTCAGGTCGGGAGCACGATTGCCCTCGTCTCGACGATCCTGGTCTTTCTCGTGTTTCCGGGTTTGCGCCGGCTGTGAGGGCCGACGTGGCGGTGGTCGGCGCAGGTCCAGCCGGTGCGGCGACGGCGCTCCATCTCGCTCGGGCTGGCTGGGACGTGCTGCTGCTCGAACGCGAGCGTCTCCCTCGATACAAGGTGTGTGGCGGCGGCGTGACGCGCAAAGCCCTTCAGGAGCTTCCGTTCGACCCGGCTGACGTCCTCGAGCGTGCCCCGACCCACGCCAAGGTGGCGGTTCGGAGCGGCCAACCCGTCGAAATCGATGCAGGGGAGCCCGCCGCCTGGACGGTAATGCGCGATCGATTCGACGCGCGGATCGTCGCCGAGGCGGTGTCGGCAGGGGCTCGGCTGGTCGAGGGTTGCCGAGTGATCGGATCGGAGAATGGCGGACTGAGCACCTCGGCCGGACCAATGCGCGCGTCCTACGTCGTCGGAGCCGATGGCGCTCCCAGCCGGGTAGCGTCATCGCTGGGGCTGACCCAAGGCCGCCGCCAGACGCCTGCCGTCGAAGCCGAGGTAGCCGTCGACCCGGAGACGCTTCGGCAATGGGTCGATGTCGCCCTGTTCGATTTCGGCGCTGTGGACGGCGGCTATGGCTGGGTATTCCCCAAGTCCGGTCACCTGTCGATCGGACTGTGTAGTCTCCATCGGAAAGCCCCGGGGCTCCTCGAGCGTACTCGACGCTATGTCCGGACTGTCCTGAATGATGCGCCGTCCGAGGTTCTGCGCATCACCGGGCACCTATTGCCGGTCGGTGGACCGGCGGGCGATGCCCACCACGGGAACGCCCTACTCGTCGGCGACGCGGCAGGGCTCGTCGACCCATTTCTCGGCGAAGGCATCGCCTACGCGCTACGCAGCGCTCGCCTCGCCGCCGCCGCGATTGACGACGTCTTTCACCAACGAGCCGAAGACTTGTCACCCTACAGCGAATGCCTTCGGACGTCCCACGCTCGGGAGTTTCGCTGGGCCGATCGGATCGGCCGGATCGTCTATCGCCATCCACGGCTGGTGGACCGGCTGGCCTTTCGGAACCGACGGTTTGCCCGGCTGTTTTTCGACGTCCTGACCGGCGAGCGTACCTACCGCCAGTTTGTCGGAGATTCGCTACGCCATCCATTGCAACTTGCCGCAGGCTATTTCTAGGTAGCGCCGACCGCCGTACGTGCTGCGATCGGAGGTGGCGGGTTCCCGGTCGTCGGCCTTGAAAAGAGTGTCGGCAACAACACCTCGGGGGCAAACAATGAGGCCGGTGGCGCGACCAGATGGACCGCCCGGCTGAATTGATCGCGAACTCGTTGGTTGGAGGCCGCCACCCGGAGCAACCGGCCAAAATACCAATGGAGAAGCCGAGCGCCACGGCCCGGCTTTGCGCCCCGAACGCTTGGAACCCGGAAATCTTCGGATGTCGCCATCTGCCAGGCCGGCTCGACGGTTCGGACGAGGGCGCGCTGAAAGCGGTTGGCGAGCCGGTCATCTCCGACGGCGAGGCAACCCTCGAGGGCATCCGCCTCGAGCGCCGCCGTCGACATCCCCTGGCCGTAGACCGGATTGAACGCGCAGGCCGCATCGCCGGTGACGAGGAAATTCGACGGCCGCCGCCGCAACTTGTCGAAATGGCGAAGCCGGTTGGCGGTGCTGCGGTTTCCGGCAATCGGTGACAATGGCTCCTCATCGGCGACAAGATCGAAGATCGCCGTCGATTCGAGCGAGCGCATAAACTCCAGAAACCCCGCATCGTCGGTGGGTGGGTAGTCGCCGCCGGTACCGGCGAGCGTGACGATCCATCGGTCCCTCTCAATTGGAGCGACCAAGCCGCCGCGCATACGCTCGGGCGGCGCGAGTTGAATATAGATGCCCTTGAACCCGCCCTCAAGCTTGGCCGTTCGCCGGTACGTCCGGCTGGCATAACCGAGTTGCGAGTCGATTACGGTTTCCGTTGGCCGCCCACTGCCGATTTCCTCCAACCAGTCCGGCGCACGCGACGTCCGGCCGGCCGCATCCACGACCAGGTCCGCCGAGATTTCGGACTGGTCGAACGGAGCCTCACGCGACCTGACCCGGACCCCGCCGACCTTCTTCCCGGCCGGCATCAGTCCGATCGTCTCAAGGCCGTCACGCACGACAATGCGCGGGCTTCCCACGATCCGTTTTCGGATTACCGATTCGATTACTCCCCGGCTCGCCGATGGAAGCTCCAATCCGCTCACGTATTGGGTTCCCCAGCCCGCCGGTCCCATCCAGGCCAGCTCTCCGGTCACGTCGACGCGCACCGCTCCACACGCGTCGAGTTCCTGCCGAATACCGGGAAACCGCCGTTCGAGGGATAGCATTCCGCCAGCGAGCATCACATGAAGGTGGCGTGCTTGCGGGGTTCCTTTGCGGATCTCTGGACCACTCTCAAGCCGGTCTCGCTCGACCACAACGACCTCGCCAAATCGGCGGCTGAGCACCTCGGCTGCCAATAGACCAGCGATACTCGCACCGATCACCACCGCGCGACCTGTCTTTTCCATCACCCGCTCCAGTTCCGCTTTTCCCAGGTGGTACGCGTATCTGCTGCTGATCGATCAGTTGCGGACTATCGAATTTGAGTCTGGGGAGTTGCGCCCGAAGCGGGAACGGTGTACAACCGCCGCCATGATTGTCGACGTCATTTCGGTCCCGACCCCGGATGGCCTGGAACTTCCGGCCGCCTTTCTGCCGCCTCAGGGCTCGTTCAACGGCGCGGCCGATGCCGTGATCCTGAATGGCGGCACCAGCGCGTCGTTCTACAGTCCACCACTGTTTGGTCTGATGCCCGCCTTCGCTGCGGCCGGCTTAGGGGTGCTTTCGCTCGCCACTCGAGGCCGTGATATCGTCTGGAAGCAACTCGGCAAGCCAGGGTATTACGGCTCCGCCTTTGAGTCGATCGCGGATTGCATACCCGACTTCAACGGTGCGATCGAGGCGTTGGGCAAGCGTGGCTTCTCAAAGGTTGTCGTAATCGGCCACAGCAACGGGGCGGTCAAGGCGATCTACTATGCGGCGCATGAGCCAGACCGCCGTCTCACCGCGGTCGTATCCTGTTCCGGGCCACGGTTCTCGGCGGCCTGGTATGCCGCAAGCGATCGGGCCGAGGAGTTCCGCCAGAATGTCGCGCGGGCGCAAGCGTTGGTCGATTCCGGCCAACCGGATGGTCTGTTCGAACTTACCTTTCCGACCGAGCCGCTGCTCCGCTCGGCACAGGCGTATCTGGACAAATACACCACTGAGGCCTACAACTTCGCCGAATGGTCCGACCGGATCCGAGTTCCGCTGCTTCGCCTGACCGGCGAACGAGAAGGAAATGTCGTCCAGGCCGGGGTCGCCGAGGATCTGATGCGATTGGCGGTCAACAGCCCGCAGCGACAGGCCATGGTCATACCCGGCGCAGCGCATCGCTATAGCGAATCTGAGGCGCAGTTTGTCGCCGATGCGACGATCGGTTGGCTCCAGTCGTTGGCGGGGTAGCAGATGGACCTTCTGAGTGCTGCCCGGCTTGGCGAAGCGATCGAGCGTGATGCGGTTGAGGATGCCATCGCCGCCACTCCAGCCGAGGTAGCACGGCAACTCGGCCTGCGCGTCCGCCGATTCGGTGAGACGGCGGTGGTCAGCGCTTCGAACGCTCCGACGGTCTGGGTCAACCGGACAATCGGACTTGGTCTTGATGGACTGCCGACCGACACGACACTCGACTCGATCATCGACGAGTTACGGGCACACGCGCCGGCGGCGTTCGCCCTTCAGATCAGCCCGCTTGCCGACCGCCCGGAGATCGGCGGTTGGTTTGCTGCGAAGGGGCTGCACTACACCGGCGCATGGACGCGCCTGGTGCGCGGCGCGGAACCGCCGCAACCCGTCAAGACCGAGGTGCGGGTCGAGCAAGCCGAGACCGCTGACGCAGAGCACTGGGCGACGATCCTCGGCGTCGGGTTTGGACTTCCGGTGGAGATGTGCGTACCCTTCTCGGCGACAATTGGCCGCCCGGGATGGTTGCACTACCTTGGCTACCTTGGAGACCAACCGGTGGCCTGCGCTGCCATGTTTGTCCGCGATGGTTCGGCGAACCTCGGCTACACCGCGACCCTCCCCGAGGCGCGCGGTCGCGGCGCCCAGAGCGCACTCATTGCTCGGCGAATTGGCGACGCTATCGCCCTCGGTTGTCGGTTTCTGACGGCCGAGGTGGAAGAAAGCACCGAGCAGCACCCGAACCCGTCACATTTCAATCTGGTTCGTGCCGGGTTCACCATCGCCTACAATCGCCACAACTGGGAAGGAACGGCGGCCGATTAGCCACCGCCCGAGGACCGCAATCGGTGCTCGATCGCCTCGCGTCGTGGCAAAGACGGCTCGGCGCCGAGAGTCGTGACCGCCAACCCCCCGGCCACATTGGCGAACGTTGCGGCTTCCAGCACCGAGGCCCCGCGAGCAAGTTCGGCAGCAAGCGCGCCAACGTAGGCGTCTCCGGCGCCGGTCGTGTCCACCGCCTCGACTGAGATTGACGCGATTCGATGGCGTTGCCGGCCGTCGAGCAGCGCCGAGCCCCGCTCGCCGAGGGTAATGATCACAATCGGCGGGCCAAGCGCCTGAAGGCGCTCAGCAGTCTGCCAGACCGTCGGCTCGTCGGCGACCGAACGCCCGGCGATCGTCTCGGCCTCGCCCTCGTTGACGACAAGCAAGTCGACCAACCCCCATACCTCTGGGTCTATCTGCCCGGCCGGCGCGGCATTGAGGATGAATCGCGCACCGCACTCCCGGCTCAGCCGCGCGGTGGCCAGAAGCGACGATTCGCTGGTCTCGCGTTGCGCGACCACGACGGTCGCCGTGCGGAACTGCCGTGCCTGGGCGACGATGTCGACGTCGCTCAGCGCGAGGTTGGCACGCAGAGCAACGACGATACTGTTCTGGCCCGACGTGTCGACAACCGGCGCGGCAACGCCAGTCCCTTCCGGGCTTCGCAGAACTCCCTTGCGATCGATACCCTCGGCGTCAAGCGCCGTCTCGAACATCTCGGCGAACGGATCATTGCCCAGTTTGCCGATCAGGCCGACCGACGCGCCGGCGCGCCGTGCCGCGACCGCCTGGTTGAACCCCTTGCCTCCAAGGAACATCCCGAAACCATCCGCGACGACCGCCTCGCCGAGCGAGGGCCGGCGCTTGACCCGGAACACGAGGTCGATGGCGAGGGAACCGACAACCACGATGTTTGCCATGGCACGATAATAGCCGCCGAGGAGGACCCGATGACGAACCTGATCAAGACGAGTATCTCCGGGCGATCCGGCGCGATCGCGGTCTTTCAGCGAGAAGCGCCCCATCCGCGTGGCCACGTCCTGTTGGTGCACGGCGCGACCTACTCGGGCCCGACCGCCTTTGACTTCGCGCTCCCTGGTGAAGACTCTCTGATACGGTCGTTAGCCAACCGGGGACTGTCGGTCACGACCTTTGCCATTCGCGGGTACGGTGAATCCGACCCGGTAGACGACGGATATTCGGTCACCACCGCCGCCGCGGTCGAGGATCTCACCACCGTTGCTGATTGGCTGGCGGGGCGCGGGGTTTCAAAACCGCTCGTGCTCGGCTGGTCCTGGGGCAGCCGGATCAGCGGACGGTGGGCAGCGGCGAACCCTGAAAGAGTGTCCCGATTGGTGCTCTACGCCGGCGCACTGTTTGCTGGTGGGCCGCCGCGCGAGCGCCCCGCCGAGGGGTTTCGGGTCAACGACGAGCAGAGTGTGCTCGATCGGCTTGAGCCGGAGTTCACCGACCCGGCGCTCGCGCAGGCGTTGGCGCACCACGTCGCACAGGTCGAGCCGCGCTCGCCAAACGGCGTTCATGCAGACCTCGCTCCCGGCGCAAGTCCTTCGGTCGATCCAGCCAGTTTGACGATGCCAACTCTCCTAATCTATGGCGCGGCCGACCGGCTGTATCATGCCGAAACGGTCGCCTCGTTCTTCGCTGCGCTCGCCACCGATGACAAGGCGCTGGTGGTCATTCCAGCCGCCGGCCACTTCCTCCACCTGCAACGGCCCAAACAACGATTCTTCGAGACGGTTGCTTCATTCCTGCTTGCCTGAGCGACCAACGCCCTGGCTTGACGAACGGTTGACGTGAGGACCTCGCCGTCGGCCCAACTTGTCCGGTTCTACCTCGCCTGACCCTGGCCGGGCGCCCGAGCCTGCTGTTCGATCAGCTTGGCAACCAACGCCGTCCAGCCGGTCTGATGACTTGCACCGAGACCTGCGCCGCTGTCTCCGTGGAAATACTCGAAGAACCAGATCAGATCGCACCACAGCGGGTCTTCTTGCAGACGGGCGTCGGCGCCAAAGACCGGCCGACGGCCATCGTCGCCCCGCCGGAAGATCTGGATCAACCGTTTGGAAAGATCGCAGGCCACCTCCCAGAGCGTGATCCGTCGACCGCTGCCTACCGGGCTCTCGATCAGAAAGTCGTCGCCGTAATAGTGCCAGTACTTCTGAAGCGCCTCGATGAGCAAGAAGTTGATCGGAAACCAGATCGGGCCGCGCCAGTTGGAGTTGCCGCCAAAGGTGTTCTCACGTGACTCGGCCGGCATATAGGCCACTTCATAGGACTGTCCGTCGACCTGCAGGATATATGGCTGGTGCTGGTGGATCTTACTGAGCGAGCGAATGCCAAAATCGCTGAGGAACTCGGCTGGATCGAGCATCCTCGCCAGCAGCAGCTTCATTCGGTGGCCACGCATCAGCGCGAGAAGCCGGCGCTCGCCGACGCCCGGCTCTTCCCAGCGCGACACCAGCGCAGCGAGGTCGGGTCGATTCTCGAGAAACCAGTCCATCCGACGCTTGAAGTTGGGGAGAGTCGCCAGGAACGACGGTTCGAGGGTGGTCACTGCCAACAAGGGGATCAACCCGACAAGCGAGCGCGCACGCAGCCGCACCGATTCGCCATTGGGAAGGCGAAGCACGTCGTAACAGAACCCATCCTCCTCGTCCCATAGATCGAAGTCCGAGTCGCCGATGTCGTTGAGCGCACCGGCGATGTACATGAAATGCTCGAAGAATTTTGAGGCGGTGTCCTCATATGCCGGGTCCTCTCGTGCCAGTTCGAGGGCGATCCCGAGCATCGACATACAAAACAGTCCCATCCAGGCCGTGCCGTCCGACTGTTCCAAATAGCCGCCGGTAGGCAGCGGCCGGCTTCGGTCGAACACGCCGATGTTGTCAAGCCCGAGAAAGCCCCCCTGAAACACGTTTCGGCCCTGCGGGTCCTTCCGATTCACCCACCAGGTGAAGTACAGCAGAAGCTTGTGAAAGACACGTTCGAGAAAGTACCGGTCGTGCTTGCCAGTCAGGCGATGCTCGATCTGGTAGACCCGGTGCGCCGCCCAGGCGTGCACCGGCGGGTTGACATCGCCGAACGACCATTCGTAGGCGGGGAGTTGACCGTTCGGATGCTGATACCACTCGCGGACCAACAAGATGAGTTGCTGCTTGGCGAAATCAGGGTCGATCAACGCATAGGCGACGCAGTGGAAGGCGAGATCCCAGGCGGCAAACCAGGGGTACTCCCAGCAGTCCGGCATCGACACCACTTCGTCGGTCCAGAGCGTTCGCCAGTCGGCATTACGGCCACGGGCACGTTCGGACGGCGGTGGCGGAAACGCAGGATCGCCGTCAAGCCACTGTTCGACCGAGTAATGGTAGGTCTGCTTGGACCAGATCAACCCGGCGAAGGCCTGGCGTTGAATCGCCCGTTCGTCCGGGTCGCTGCCCTGGTAGAGCGGCGCATAGAACTGGTTTGCCTCGTCAATCCGCTCGTCGATCAGCGCCCCAACCTCGTCGAAGGCATGCTCGTCCGGCACGTCGGAGAGGGCGAGGCAGATCGAGCGTGTCTCGTCCGGACCAAGCTCCCAACGGTAGTGCAGGGCCATTTTGGTGCCAATTCGGTCCGGGTTGACCGCGTCGGGTTCACCCTCGACGATCGCCCGATGAATACCGTCTTTGACATAGGGGGTGCGGCTTGGCGTACCGAAGGTCTGTTCGAAGTTGGTCTCGTTCTCGGTAAACAGGAGGGTCGGGTCGCCTTCCCAAGAGAGCCAGTAGCTACCAAGTTGCGGGTGCTGGGCATGGACGAGCCGCCACTCCTCACCATCTGGATTGGTGACCGCCGCCAAACCCGGACGTTTCGTGTCGCGGCCCCAGGACCAGGTGTTGCGAAACCAGAGTGTCGGGAGCAGGTGCAGCGTCGCACGATCCGGTCCTTGGTTGGTGACCGTGATTCGGGCGACTAGCGTCTCAGGCGAGACCTTGGCGTACTCAACCTGAACGTCGAAGAAGCGGTTTTCGGCGAAGATACCGGTATCGATCAATTCGTATTCGGGGTCGTCGCGGGTACGGGCGCGGTTGGTTTCGACCAGGTCATCGTATGGAAACGCCCCATGCGGATAGCGGTACATCCCCTTGAGATACGAGGCGGTCGGGGTTGCGTCCAAGTACCAATACGCTTCTTTGACGTCCTCGCCGTGGTTGCCCTCGTCACCGGAGAGCCCGAAGAGCCGCTCCTTCAGGATCGCGTCGCGCTCGTTCCAGAGCGTGAGCGCAAAACAGAGCCGCTGCCGGTAATCGCAGATACCGAGCAGTCCATCCTCGCCCCAACGATAGGCCCGCAAACGAGCGCGATCGTGCGGGAAGTAGTCCCACGCTGTGCCGTCGGCGGAGTAGTCCTCGCGGACCGTGCCCCATTGCCGGTCGGCAAGATAGGGCCCCCACTTTCTCCACGGCGTTTCGTGACCACGCGCCGCCTCCAACCGCTGCCGTTCCGGGTCCACGTCGTCACCTCCGTCTACGTCATCGTAGCGCGCCCGCCCATCCGGCAGGAGTTCATCTCACACCGGTGCTACACTGACGCCGAACACCCGACGGAGGAGCGGGATCAGCCTCCCGAACACTCCCGGCGTAGCCGGGCATTTCGACGACGACGCCCGACTGGTCGCCTCGCTGCGCTCTGGCGAAGACGCGGCTTTTGCCGACCTGCTCGATCGTTACCATGCGTCGATGGTGCGACTGGCCGCATCCTACGTCGGCAGCCGAGCCATCGCCGAAGAAGTCGCTCAGGAGGCCTGGATCGGAGTCGTGCGGGGGATTGCCGCCTTCGAGGGCCGAGCCTCGCTCAAGACCTGGATCTTTCGGATCCTCGTCAACCGCGCCAAGACGCGGATCGAGCACGAAGGGCGGACCATCCCGTTCTCGGTGCTCGGCGACGATCCAGCCGTCGAACGCGAGCGGTTTCGGCCTGAGGACGACCGCTATCCCGGCCACTGGCGCACACCGCCACAGAATTGGGACGGCCAGCCCGAGGAGCGCCTCCTCTCTCGCGAGACCCGCGCTCAAATCGATCGGGCCATCGAGGCGCTGCCACCGGCACAGAAGACCGTGATTCAGCTTCGCGACATCGACGGCTGGGCGTCGTCGGATGTCTGTAATGTGCTGGGTATCACCGAGACGATCAGCGTGTGTTGCTCCACCGGGCGCGATCGCGGGTGCGCCGAGCCTTGGAGCACTATTTGGACGGGAAATGACCTCGGTCTTGGACGACCTCGTCTGCCAGGAACTTGTCGAGTTGGTAACCGACTACCTCGAAGGGGCAATGTCGCCCGACCAGCGCGCCCGCTTCGAACGTCACCTCGCCGACTGTCCCTATTGTGCGTCCTACCTCGAGCAGATCCGCCGGACAATACGGCTGGTCGGGGCGCTGGGCGACCACGATCTCGACCCCGAAGCCCGCGCGTCTCTCCTCGCGGCCTTCCGTACCTGGCGAGCGGGCTAGATCGTCCTAGTCGCTCAGCACCTGCGCAACCAGACCACGGCCTCTCGACCTTTCGGCGACTGCCGCCATTCCAGCGAGCACGAATTCGCCAACCATCGCCTTCTCCCTGGGGTAGGGGTCAATGCTGAGATGGTTCGTCGCGCCGATCTACGAGCCTGCTGGAGGAGGCGGGGTCGCCCCGGTAATCGCTGCGAAGGTACGGCGTGGCCGCACCGTCACCTTCGTCCTGGGCCGGACCAGGCCGGTGGCCCCGCTTAACACCGTCAGTGCGACCAGCGGATAGATCACCGAGGAGAGCAGGCCACCGGTCACCAATGCGCTCGCGGTTGCCGCGTCGATCACACCCAACTCAAGCGCGATCTGCGACCCAGCGACCAGAAATGACAATGAAGATGCCTGTAACAGTCCGGCCGCCGCCGTCCCCCGGCCGCCGAGCATCGGGAGATAAACCAGAGCCGGTAGTCCATGGATCGCCAGCAAGAGGATCAGAAAGATCGGCGCGAGTGCCAACGCCTGGGGGCTGGCGAGAAGGGCGCCAAGGTCGAATTGGATACCGCTGGTGACAAAGAAGACCGGAATGAACACGCCAAAGCCAACCGCTTCCAGCTTCACCCGGAACTGGGGGTGCGGCGTGACGGCTGTTCGGTCGCTGAGCATCACCAACATTCCGGCGAAGAACGTTCCGAGGATGATCTCGAGGTTGACGCGCTCGGCCAGTGCGGCAAAGACGAGGAGCAAAAGCAACGCGCCGCGGATCCGGATCTGCGCGGTCGTGTCGGCGAGGCGCTCTAGCACCTCGACAAATCGACGGATCCGTCCCAGCCGTTGAACGATCAGCGCAACACCGACGCACAGCGCCAAAAACAAGGCCAGCAGGCCCAGTCGCTGCACGGCGGTAGACTCGCCAGTCGCGAAAAAGATCGCCAGCAGCAGCACCGCGCCAAACTCGCGCAGAGCGGCACCGGTGATGACGAATTCGCCGAACGGCTTGCCAAGTTGACCGCTGTCCTTGAGGACCGGAACGACGACCCCGAGCCCACAGGCGACCAGCAGGATCCCAACGACAAAGGGCGTTCGGAGGAAGCCACCCGCCGCGAGACCAAACGCCGCGGCAAAGGCCAGCCCAACCGAAATCGCAAAGCCAAGCAAGGCGACCCGCAAGATCTCGCGCGGAATCCGGTCGAGTTCGATTTCGCCGCCGGCGAGGAAGAACAAGAAGGCCACCCCTGCCACCGACAGCACCTCGAGGGTCGGGTCCATCGTGACCCATCCGAGGCCGGATGGGCCGATCGCGATCCCAAGCAGGATTTCAAGGACGACCGCTGGGAGACGCAGCCCGGGCGCAAGGCCGAGCAAGAACGGCGCAAGAAAGGCGACGCCAAAGACGATCACCAGGGTCTGAAACGTAAAGCCCACCTCCATCAGTCGGTCACCAGGATCGCCCGAGCCGGCGCACCGTCAGCGCCAGGAACCAGCAGCGGCAAGCAGATAAGCTGATAGCGCCCGGCTGGTACCGCGTGCAGGTCCAGCCCCTCCAGGATTACCACGCCGCCATTCAGCAACGCCCGATGGGTAGGACCCGGATCCTCCGCCGGAGCGCAGGAGAGCCCATCGAAACCGGCCAGCACGACGCCTGCCTCGACGAGGGCGTCGGCGGCATCGGGATACAGCCCGATCCATTTGGACGGTATGCGTTCGGGCGGTGCGGTCTTGAACAGCAGTCGGCGCTCGCGAGGCGGAATGGCGAGTCGGCCAAGCCGAGCGCGATCGAGGTGGGTGCTCTCGGCGGTCGCGTCGACCACCAGGACGTCACCAATCAGCGCATCCAGCGAAAGCGCCTCGACTCCAGGCCCGCCGACAAGAAAATGCGCTGGCGCATCGACATGGGTGCCGGTGTGCAAGCCGGCGCGCAGGACGCTGACCGTGCAAGGGTCTCCGGCGGCGAGGTCGGTAATCCGTTCGATGGTGGGCAGAGGATCATCGGGATAGACCGCCATCCCGCTTCGCAGTGGCACGCTGATGTCAAGATAACGCACGGCCCACCCCTGACTTCTCGATGGCGCGATCTAATCACATTCGGCAACAAACAGGCGCCCTCTATGGCGTTCGGCGGTTTCGCTCGTCGGAACCTTGACAGCCAGTTGCCATGCTCCTATGCTGGCGACCGTGAGGGGACACCCACCGCTGAGGAGCCCAAGCACGGGACACGTCTGGCGTCTGGCCGCATGCGCGGCACTGGCGACCGGAGCGCTCTGTCTGCTGCTGGTCTGGCTTCCCTCCTTCTCCCAGGCCAGCGGGCAGGTCACCAACTGCGCCAATCAGACCGACCTCCAGAGCAAGCTCTCAGGCGGTGGGTTGGTCACCTTTTCCTGCGGCGTGGCCACCATCCCGGTCGGTTCGACCTTGGTCATCACCTCACCCACCACCATCGATGGAGGCGGTCGATCACCCTCGATGGGCAGGATGTGACGCGCATTCTGTCGGTGACGGGGAGTGTGGCGCTCACCCTGACCAATCTGACGCTCGACCGAGGCCGTGCCATCACCGGCAATGCAGGGGTGCGCTCCTGTCGCTTGGGGAGGTGGTGCTGGACGGTCGCGCAGCAGTGCGGCCTCAGGTTCTGGTGGTGGGGTGTTTGCCACCTTCGCGACGGTGACGGACAGCAGTTTTGTCAGCAACACCGCCCAGTTCAGTGGTGGCGGGCTGCTTGCCTTCTCCAGCGTGACGGTGACGGGCAGCAGCTTTGTCAGCAACACCGCCAAGGCCGATGGTGGCGGGCTGTTTGCCCTCTCCAGCGCGATGGTGGGGAGCAGCAGCTTTGTCAGCAACACCGCCAAGGGCAACGGTGGCGGACTCTTTAGTCTCATCGCGACGGTGACCAGCAGCACCTTTGTCAGCAACACCGCCCAGTCCGATGGTGGTGGGCTGTATGCCTTCTCTGCGACGGTGGGGGGCAGCAGCCTTGTCAGCAACACCGCCCAGTTGAATGGTGGCGGGCTCTTTAGTGCCATCGCGACGGTGACGAGCAGCAGCTTTGTCAGCAACACCGCCAAGGCCAGTGGTGGCGGGCTGTATTCGTCCAACACCGCGATGGTGACCAGCAGCACCTTTGTCAGCAATACGGCCAGCATTCAGGGTGGAGCGGTCCGCGCAAGCACGCTGCTCACCATCGAGAACAGCACCCTCGTCGCCAACAACGCTCCCCTCGCCAGCGCCGTCTTCAATGGCTCCGGTTCCCTGCCCACCCTGATCGCCTTCTCCACCCTCAGCGCCCACAACCCGGCCAGTGGCACGATTTCGACGGCAGGTCCCCTCACCCTGAGCAACAGCATCGTCGCCCAGAACAGCGGCATCGTCTGCGTCGGTGCGGGCGCCAAACTGCTGGCCGGCAAGAACTTCCTGCCCGATGCCACCTGTGGCATCGGCAACGACCCGCTCAACCCCCTGCTCGGTCCGCTTGCCGACAACGGTGGCCCGACCTTGACCCAGGCGTTGCTGACCGGCAGTCCGGCCATCAACACCGCCAACAGTTGTCCGGCATCCGGGGTGGACCAGCGGGGCGTGCCACGGGGAGCACCGTGTGATGTGGGCGCCTATGAGGTTGGTGGCAAGCCGGTGCTGACGTTGCTGGTCCCGCCATCGACGATGCAAGGGAGTGGAGGGGTGTTGCCGAGGTGGAGGGGAGTGGCTTCGAGTGGGACGGTGGCGCTCTGGCAGGGGAGTGTGCGCCTCGACGACGGTGCTGAGCAGCACGCGCTTGGCGGTGGTGGTGAGTGCGGGTGACCTGAGCGCGTCCGGGGTGTTCACGGTGGCGGCTCGCCATGGTGGCCGCCGACAGCCTGTCCAACAGCCTGCCGTTTACGGTCAATGCTCCGACCCCGACCACGACGCCCACCTCGACCAGCACGCCAACCTCGACCAGCACGCCAACCTCGACCAGCACGCCAACCTCGACGAGCACGCCCACCTCGACCAGCACGCCTGCCCCAACCGGGACGCCGGTGACGAGTAGGAGCGTCCGGGCGCCGCTGGTCTCCCTCAACCAGGCGCAGGACTGAGCGGCCGGCCAGTCCCTGCGCTTGGCTGGTCTTGGCGTCGTTGTCGAGCGCGCTATCCCGCGTTTCCCGGTGTCTATCCCACGAGCGCCCAAACCGCGGTCTGTCTCGTCGTTCTCCAAGCGTCGTTGCGCGGGTCATCCTTCGTCCTGTCGAAACCGACGTTCACGCCGAACTCCGAACGTCCGCGGCCAAACCGGCTGGACGACAACGGGACGCGCGGGTGTGACCGACTTGCGTCCCGGTCAAGCGGCTTGGAGGAGCGGCCGTTCGCTGGCAACCCGGGCACAGAGAGCGAGCATGGCGTCGCCGCCGGCGTCCGACCAGCGCATGCCGGCGCGTTTCATCCGCTGTTGGACGACGTGCTTGGCCGCCGATTCGACGGCGCCCGAGCCGACCGGGCGGCCCGCCGTCCGAAGGGCGGGATAGTCCATTCGGTCGGCATTCTTGGTGAAGTAGCCACGCTCCACCCGCAGTGTCTCGGCAGCCTCGGGCGTGGGTGGGCGGAGGCGTCGGAGCGCCGCAAGGACCGGCCCGACCCCCTGCTCTTTGAGCGTCGTGCGCATCCGCGCTGCCCAGGCACGTCCCGCGTCGTTGCGCTCGCCAAAGCTCGCCGTCGCCACCGTCGAGAGATGCTCGCAGGCATGAAAGAAGTCGAGGATCTCGACGCGACGCCCGAACTGCTCGGCGGCCACCGTCCAAATCCAGGCCGCCCCGTCGCCGAGCACGAGGGTCTCGGGCAGGATCGCCAGTCCTCGCCCGGTCACCGGCCCGGTCCAGCCGACGACTTCCCACGCCCCGCGCCGGGCCGCTTCGACGCCGAGCACCGCGCCGAACTCGGCAGGGGTCGCCCGTCGAGCAACGTAGCTGACCGCTTCCAACCGTGCACCGGTCCAGCCACCGATGGCGCCGACCTTCGCTTCGTGCCAGCCGTCGAGATAGCGCACCATCGTGCCATCAACTTCCGCCGTCAGGTGGCCGGGTGGAGGATCAAGCGCGTCGACCGGCTCGCGGGTGCGGGCGGCGGTCTGGACCGCCTCGTCTTCGGCTGCCCGCAAGGCCTGCCCAGCGGCTTCGGTGTGGGTGCGCACCGTTTCGGCGCCGAGGACGATGCCCGTGCTGTCAGCCAGCAAGTCGGCCGCGTCTCGAAAGGAGAGGCGCCCACCATGCTCGACCACCAACCCCCGCAGCGCCTCGCTCATCCGAACGCCCGGCGCCAACCCGAGTGCGACGTCGAGGGGAAGTTGGGTATGGCCACAGCGCCGACAGGTGCGATGGGCACGGCTCAGTGTGATTGGCCCGCAGCGCGTCAGCAGCGTGCGCGATCGGTGGCGGACGACCGCGTCGCGCCCGGCGGCCCGGCACGCCGGACAGGGACCCGCCACCGGCGGCGTGCTGGCGGTCGTCGCCAAGGCCAAGAGCGCGGCGCCAATCGCTCGACTGATGTCGAGTGCGAGCGCTTCGAGGTCGGCAAACGACGGATCCTGCTGGGTCAACCTGGCCAACGGCTTGCAGAGTTCGGCGGCACGTGCCACCATCGCGGCGAGGAGTTGGTCGTGCATAGGGCGGCTCCTTCGGGCGGCCGTCGTGCACACGGCCGCCCATTCTCGTGATTCGGGAACCCTACCGGGCCACTCCGGACAAGTTAGCCCGGACGCAAGTCGGTCACACCCGGACGCGCCCACCGTTTGCGCGTATTCGATATGAAGCGTAAACTCGGGGTGAGACCGCACTGTCAGGCGGCGGAGGGCGTCTGCGAACGCCTAGAAGGGAGCGTGATGGGTCGAATCATCATTGCCAACCGACGAGGTCATCAGGTCATCGAGTGGTCGACCACAGATACCGAGGAGGCCCGAGAGCAGATTGCCATTGCCGAGCGTATCCTCCGCGAGGCGCGCGACGCCGGCTGCGCCATCTCCAAGAAGGTCGATGGACAGCACGTGATCGACCACGGGCCGTTCGATCCGTCGGTCGAGGAGTACCAGATACTCTCGCCGATTGCTGGTGGCTAGGCTCTTCGACTGGTGGTATCGGCTGCTCCGTCGATCAACCGAGCGGCAGTACGATGTCGATGGGGTCCCGCTCGAACGTCCGTGGGCTCATCGCTGGGAGTGGGTGCCAAAGCGGAGTGCCGGCCGCGACTTCAGTCGCGAGGACTACGAGAGAGCCCGCCAGCGCGCCCGTGAGGTCGCCCGCTCCACCCTCGGCGATGCCGTTTGGGAACGCCTCGAGCGCGACGGTCACCTCGACCTTCCGTCACGTCAGTTTCCCGGGGTCTTGTACCGCCTGCGGGTTGGGCGACGGATAGAGGTAATCACGCCAATCGGGATGTGGCCTCCCTGGCCGTTTCCCTATCTCTGCATCAACCCGGCTTACCCGCTCCCCGAGGAAGAGTTTTTCGCTCAACTCTACCTCTATGTCCGGGACCGCGAGGACGAAATCATCCGAGTCGCTGCACCCCAGCCGTGGGACCAACGACTCGGCCGGACGTTTTAGGCAAGCAAACCACTCTCAAGGTGGTTCACCTGGCTCGTCCACAGTGGTCGCCCCTCGATGCTGAGGCTATTTGATCTTGTAGAGCGAATCGTAGTGAAAATGGTTGAACAGCGGCGGGTCGAACCCGCGGGTCTTGGGCGTGGTAATGAAAACCGCGTCGCGAACCAGCAGGAAGATCGCCGGCGCCGAGTCTGAAATCAATTTGGTGGACTGCTGCATCAAGGCAAGCCGCTTGGCTGGGTCGGCTTCGTTGACGATCTGCTGGTTGAGCTTCTCCTGCTCCGGGATGCAGTAGTAGTTCGCCGAGGGCGCCGACCCGACCGGCTTGTTGCAGCCGATCGTCGAGAACTGCGACATGCCGTTGGACTCGGCCAATCCGAAGGCGAACAGGTCGGCCTTAACGTAATTGTTGCGCCCGGCCGAATAGTCCGCGAACGTCGCGCCCTCAAGCTGAACGATCTCAACATCAACTCCAACGGCGCGCAGATCGCTCTGGAGCGCGAGCGGCAACTCTTGAGGCATGCTCGCCGGGTTTGTCTGGAGTTGGACCTTGAACCCGTTGGCATAGCCCGCTTCGGCGAGCAGTTGCTTCGCCTTGGCGACATCGTAGGGCCAAGCCGGTATCGCCTCGTTCCAGGACGGGCTGTCCGGCACAAGCAGTTGGCCGCTGGCGCGCCCATAGCCGCGGAAGATCGACTTGACGATCTGTTCACGGTTGACGGCATAGTTGAGCGCCTGGCGTACTTTCAGGTTGGCAAGTGGGGTGTTCTTCGATTCGTAGGTGCCTTGCGGCATCATGATGTTCATCGAACTGCCGGGCCGGTTGATAATCGTCAGGCCCCGCTGCTTGAGTTGGTCGATCTGGTCGCCGGTGAGGGCGCCGCCAATCAACTCGAACTGGTCGGTCGAGATGCCGTTGATCAACTGGATGATCTCGGGGATGTTGCGAATGATTAGCTCGTCATTGGCCGGTTTGCGAAAAGGGTGGGCGGTGGCGCGCTTCTTGTAGTGGACGGAGTCGTCCCGGACGAATCGGACGAGTTCATAGGGGCCGGAGCCTATTGGCTTCTCTCGAAATCCCTCATCGCCCAGACCCTCATAATACTTCTTCGGCAGGATCATCAGGAAGTGGCCGCTGTTCGGCACCGACACGTCGGGCGTTCGGGTTGTGATCTGGACCGTCTTGACGTCTTTGGCGCTGACGTTACTGACCGAGGGGAAATAGGCGCGCTGCGGCCAATTCTTTTCGAGAATGAGATTGAGCGAAAAGACCACGTCGTCGGCGGTCAGCTTCTCGCCGTTCGAAAAGGTCAGGTCGTCGCGAAGGTCAAAGGTCCAGGTAAGCCGGTCCGGCGATAGACTCCAGGTCCGGGCGACCGACGGCTGGACCGCGAACTTCGGGCCAAACTGGGTCAGATTGTCATACATCGGCCAGATGTTGTAGTTGTAGACGGTGCTGGCCTGCGGCGTGAGGTACTGGTAGAAGTTCGTAATCCCGATCCGGATGACCTGATTGTCGGCACGTGATTCGGTCGGCGTGGTCGGAGCCGGCGGCAACGCCGAACCAGAAGGGTTCGACGGAGCACAAGCGGCCAGAATGGCGGCGATACCAAGCCAGGCGAAAAGCGCGCGTTTCATCGATTCTCCCTCCTCGAGACCCTCAGCGCGCCTAGTGTTGCACACTTCAAGGACTACTGCTCAGTTTCCTACCTTCGAGAAGAACGGCGACCACGATCGAGGTGAGAGGAGCGTCCGATGGTTCTGTCTCATAACTCCAAAGTCGAGTTGGCCGGTCTACGCCGGATTGGCCGGATCTGCGTTGACGCTCGATGCGGCCTCGGCGCTGTGACCGGGGATCAGCACCGCCGAACTCGACCGGATCGGCGAGCAGGAGCGCGCGAACATCGGGCACAGTCCGCTCCTGATCCTCGCCTATCAGTTTCGGCTGGACCTGCATCAGCATCAACGACGAGGCTGCGCACGGATCCCGTCCGCGCGTCGTCCAGCCGCGTGATCTGGTCAACATCGACGTCTCGGCAGAGCTTGACGGTTTCTGGGCCGACATGGGCGCGTCGTTCTGCGTACCTCCGGTCGAGCCGAGGCGTGGGCGATTAGTCGAGGCAGCACGACGTGCCCAGGCTGCCGGCGCAGCTCAACTTCGCGCCGGCCGGCCGATGAACCTCGTCGGCAAGGCCGTCGAAGCAGAAGCTCGCCAGGCCGGCTTCAAGGTGATCCGTGACCTCGGTTCGCACGGCGTGGGCCGCCACATCCACGAAGAGCCGCATTTCATTCCCGGCTTTTTCGATCCCAACGAGCAACGCCGCTTTGAAGAGGGGATGGTCGTCACGGTCGAGCCGTTCCTTTCGACGCGCACCCTCCACACCCGAACCGCCGACGATGGCTGGACCATCCGGACGACCGACGGATCGCTGACCGCTCAATTCGAACATACCTACGTGGTCACCAGAGGGGCGCCGATCGCGATTACCGTCCTCGACTGACCGCCGTACAATCCGCCCGGCCGGAGGTGCTATGTCGACAAGCCGGGCGTTCTACGTTGGCGAACCACCGTACCCCATGTACGTTTCACGGAGGAAGCCGAGCGGCGGTGGATCGCGCCCGGTGTCGCTCCTATTCGTTCACGGCGCGGGGCATACCGGCCTCTGCTGGGAGCATCTACCGGACGGCGACGAGGGCTGGGCAGCCTGGTTCGTCCGGCAGGGTTTTGTCGTCCTCACCGTCGACTTGCCGGGGCATGGCCGGTCGCCGATGCCGCCGGACTTTGCGACAATGCGGCTCGACCGGGCAGTTGCAGCACTCGATGAGTTGATTGGCATCGAAGGCCCGCTAGTGCTGGTCGGGCATAGTATGGGCGGCCACATCATCGACCGCGCCGTCTCCGGTGCGTCGTTGGACGTACGTGCCAACATCCGGGCGGTGGTGTTGGTTGCCCCAGTCTCCCCGCCCGACCTCGTGGCAAGCGGCGGCCCGATGCGCGAAGAACGGGAGGCGGTGCGGTTCGACCGCGACAGCGCCTATGCCCTCTTCGCCAAAGGGGAGCGGTTCCCCGACGAGCATTTCGAGAATTATTTCCGCTCGTTGGCGCCGGAAAGCCCGGCCAGCTACAACGACTTCCAACAGACCGGCGGCGTCGCGAGGGTCGGCAACGACGCCTATGACGGTATCCCGGCGCTGATCGTCGGCGGCGAGGGCGATTTCATCCCGGAAGCGAATTGGCAACGCCGCGCCGACTACCTCGGTATGGAACTCGTCATGCTCGGCCGAGACTGGGGTCAACCAGGCCACGGTCACATGGTGATGCTCGAAGTTGGCGGCGATGCAGTTGCGGCCGGGATCTTGCGCTGGCTCGAAGCGAAAGGCGTGGCCTAGCGCCACTCCCAGCCAGACCAGGTCAGCTTCCCTACGGCCTCAGGCACGGTGAACTCGGGCGCGGCTCGCTCAGCCTGGAGGATGCGACCGCAAGGGAAAGAACGCCGGGGAAACCCCGCAAGCGCCTAATGTCCGTTTCGCTGCTCGTCCAACTCATCCTCGTCCTCGAAGGAATCGTCGCTGTAGATACCGACCGATTGGCCATTGAACACCGTGATGACGAAATCCTCGCGCACCACGTCGGCCGTCAGCACGAGTTGCTCGTCGACAATCTCGATCAGTTCGGTGATCTGATCCGGCTCACGCGCGTCGAGGACAATCAACGTCCCGTAAACGACATTCTGACCGTAATGCAGGTCGATTCGGCCGACGTCCGCGCCGCCGGACCGAATCGTGTAGGCCTCAGAATGGGCAGTTCGGCAGTGACGGTCGAACTGGAAGTCGGTCATGACCGCGCTCCTTCGTCGGAATGTGGGTGATATTCGTCGGTCCGCGGCTCGCCGCGCTCGACCAGAACGAGGTTGTTCCGGTGGACGACTTCCGCGCCGAAATCGTAGCCGAGCACGTCAGTGATCGCTCGGCTCTGCAGCCCGCGAATCCGGCCGACGTCGAGGGCGCTGTAGCTCGAGGTGCCATAGCCGAGCAAGGCGCGATCCTCGGCGACGATCGCTACCGTATCGCCACGCTCGAAGCGTCCATCGACCCGGACGACGCCCGCCGGCAGCAGGCTCTTTCCACGGTCGCGCAAGGCTGCCGCCGCTCCGGCATCGACGACGACACTCCCCTTGCTTCCCATCCCGGAGAGGAGCCAGCGTTTGCGGCTCTCCAGCCGGTTCTCCGAGGGGGCAAAGAGCGTGCCAATCGGTTCGCCGACGACAATGCGCGCCAGGACGTCTTCGAGCCGGCCCGGCGCGACGATGACTGCCGCCCCTGCCGCCGTCGCCAGACGCGCGGCCTGAAGCTTCGTCAGCATCCCGCCACGGCTGCGCATCGTACCGGCGCCACCGGCCATCGCCTCGACCGCATCGTCCACCAGCGGGACAAACGGCACCAACCGGGCATCGGGCGAGGTGCGCGGGTCGGCCGTGAAGAGCCCTTCGGTATCGGTCAGGATCAGCAAGAGATCGGCATCGACGAGATTGGCAACCTGGGCCGACAGGGCATCATTGTCGCCAAACGTCAGTTCGCCCAACTCGTCGACCGCCACCACGTCATTCTCGTTGACGATCGGCACCACTCGATGCTCGAGCAGCGAGAGCAAGGTCGTGCGGGCATTCAAGAAGCGCGCCTTGTCGGACAGGTCGGCGCGGGTGAGCAGCGCCTGGGCGACCAGCACATCATGCCAGCCGAAGAACTGATCGTAGGCAGCCATCAACCGGCTCTGGCCGATCGAGGCGCAGATCTGGCGGATCGGCGTCGAAGTGGTCCCCAGCGGATGCAAACGGGCAAGCAGGTGACGGCCGGCGGCAACCGCCCCAGACGAAACGACGATCACCTCGCGCCCGCCCGCCACTTGCCGGGCTACCTGATTGACGAGGCTAGCCATGATCGCCAGGTCGAGCCGGTCGGTGCCGGCGGTCAGCACGTTGGTGCCAAGCTTGACCACCAGCCGGCGAGCCGAAGCGAGGCGGGCGCGAGCCGACTCGGCGCTCTCCGGCATCGCCGCCCTAGAGACCAATCGCTGCGGCGACCCGCTTGCGGTGGTAGTCGGAATCGCCCAGCGCGACTTCCTGAACGCGCATCCGCCGGGTGTAGAGTTGCAGGTCATACTCCCAGGTGAACCCGATCGCGCCGTGCATCTGGTGGGCGTCGGCGCAGACCCGCCGATAGGCGTCGCTGGTCCAGGCCTTGGCGATCGCCACCTCGCGGTCGGCCGGTTCGTCGGCGGCAAGTTGGAAGGCGGCCTGGAAGGTGACCAGCCGAGCGCCCTCGACATCCACCTGCATGTTCGCGGCCTTGTGTTGGAGCGCCTGGAACGACCCGATCGGCCGGCCAAACTGCACTCGGGTCTTGGAATACTCGACCGCCATTTCGAAGGCTGCTTCGGCCCCGCCGACCATCAGGGCACAGGTGGCGACCGTCCATTCGGCGAGCGCCCGGTCGACCTGCGGGCCAGCCTCGCCGCGCTGACCGAGGACCGCGCTCGCCGGGATACGAACGTTGTCGAAGACCACTTCGTAGTGCTGGCCACGATCGACAACATCGAGGAGGGTCTTCTGGATACCCGGCAGTTTGGCGTCGATAAGCAGGAGGCTCAAACCATCGCCATCACGGGCTACCACCACCAGATCGTCGGCGAGAGCGGCAAAGGCGACGAAGAGTTTGACGCCGTTGAGGATGAGTTCGCCGCTGTCCTCGCGAACCGTCGTCTCGATCGCCTTCGGCGCATAGCGGCTGGTCGGCTCTTGGCCGGCCCAGGAGACGATCCGGTCGCCGGCGATCACGCCCGGCAAAGTCGCCTGTTTCTGTTCTTCGCTGCCAGTACGGGCGATTGTGGTTGCGGCCGGCAGGACGGCTGGCAGGAATGGACCCGGCACGAGCGCTCGTCCCATCTCGACGAGCAACACGCAAAGGTCGACCAAGTTGCCACCGCTGCCGCCGTACTCCTCGGGCAAGGCCAGTCCCATCCAGCCAAGGTCGGCCATCTGCTTCCAAAGCGCCGGTGACCAGCCCGTTCGATCCTCCTCGAGGCCACGGACGAGCTTGAGTGGGCATTCCTGGGCCAAGAACTCGCGCGCCGCGCGCGCGAGCAGGCTCTGCTCTTCGCTAAGGGACAGGTCCATCGTCGTCTCCTCGCCAACGCGTGGCGTCCACCGATCTGAGCCGGATTGTCCGCAACCAGATTGGATACTGTCAACCGCCGTATACTCGGGCGTGGAGGACCCGATGTTCGTCCTTGGCACCGCCGGCCACGTCGATCATGGCAAGTCGACCCTCGTTCAGGCGCTCACCGGCATCGATCCCGACCGGCTCCGCGAAGAGAAAGAGCGGGGCATGACCATCGATCTTGGCTTTGCCTGGCTCAAGCTCCCAAGTGGTCGAGAAGTCAGCATCGTCGACGTGCCCGGCCACGAGCGGTTCATCAAGAACATGCTCGCCGGCGTCGGAGGGATCGACCTCGCCCTGCTGGTCGTCGCCGCCGACGAGGGGGTGATGCCCCAGACCCGCGAACACCTCGCGATCCTCGACCTCCTGCGCGTCTCGAAGGGGCTCGCGGTGATCGCCAAGTCCGATCTGGTCGAACCGGACTGGCTGGAACTGGTGACCGCCGACGTCGAAGAGGCGTTGAGCGAAACATCGCTGGCCGGATCCTCAGTCCTGCCAGTCTCGGCGGTGACAGGAGCAGGACTAGACGAACTGCGTGCCGCCATCGACAGTCAGTTGGACGCGGTGGCGGTACGCGCCGATCGCGGCCGGCCACGGCTGCCGATCGACCGAGTGTTCACGGTCGCCGGTTTTGGAACGGTCGTGACCGGCACGCTCATCGATGGGCTCTTCGAGGTCGGCCAGGAGGTTGAGATCCTGCCCGGCGGGCTTCGGACGCGAATTCGTGGCCTCCAGACGCATCGCGCCAAGGTCGAGCGCGCCCAACCAGGCAGCCGCGTCGCGATGAACCTGACCGGTCTCGCCACCAGTGACGTGCGCCGTGGCGAGGTCGTCACTCGACCCGGCTGGCTTCGGGCTACCTCGGCGGTCGACGTCCGCTTGCGCCTGATCGACAATCTCGAACGCCCGCTGCGCCACAATACCGAGGTCACCTTCCACGCCTATTCCAGCGAGGTGAACGCCAAAGTCCGACTGCTGGAAGCCGACACGCTGTTTCCCGGCGAGAGTGCTTGGGCGCAGATCCGAACCAAAACGCCAGTGGCGGTCGCAAAAGGTGATCTCTTCGTGATCCGCTCAGCGAACGAAACGCTCGGTGGCGGTGAGGTGGTCGAAACGGCTGCCAAACGGCACCGCCGGCGCGACGAACGAACGCTCGACCGACTGGCGGCGCTTGAGCATGGGTCCGGACAGGAGGTGCTGGTCCAGACCCTTGGCACCGCCGAGCCAGACGAGGTCTCCGCTCTGCTCCACCGGACGCCCCTGCCGCCCACTGAAGCTCGCGCCGCGCTTGAAGCGGCGTTAGAAAGCGGAGACATCCGCCTGCTGGGCGGTCGTTCCGCCGCCCCCGGGTCCTACCTGGCAACCGCCAGCGGCTGGGCGAAGCTCGTTGGGCGAGTGCAGTCAGCGCTCAACAGCTATCACCGCCAGTTTCCGTTGCGCGGCGGGATGCCGCGAGAAGAGCTCAAGCAGCGGATCGGGGTGAGTGGCCGGGCCTGGCCTGATGTCTTGGCCGAGCTCTTGGCAACGAAAACGGTGACCGATGCGGGTGGCGGGGTCCGCCTACCGGAGTTCTCGCCCACGCTCACCGAACGTCAGCGTACTGCCGCCGCCGCCTACCTCGAGGCGCTTCATGCCGAACCTTTCGCCCCATCGGCCACGCCGCCGGCCGACCCGGAATTGGTCGCCTATCTGATCGAGCAGGGGGCAATCGTCCGGGTGGCCGATAACCTTATCTTCGACGCGGGCGTCTATCGCCAGATGGTCGACGAGGTGGTCGATCGACTCAAGTCGAATGGCAAGATCTCGGTGGCCGAGGTGCGCGATGCCTTTGGTACGAGCCGAAAGTTCGCCCTCGGTCTGCTCGAGTATCTCGACGATCAGAAGGTGACACGGCGCCAGGGCGATGAGCGCGTGCTCCGCGACGGGACACGGTTGCCATAGCGAGTTGGTGGCCGATTCCGCCCAGTTCGCTAGACGGGGCCAAGACGCCCCTTTAGAATCCCCCGCCAGACGCGACAGGACGGAGCTGGCTTGCACCTCATGGTCGTCCTCCCTACCTATAACGAAGTCCAGAACCTGCCGGTGATGGCCGACACGCTCTTGGGCCTCGACATCGCGGAGTGTGACCTGAGCGTGCTGGTGGTGGACGACAACTCACCCGACGGCACTGGCAGGCTCGCCGACCGCCTGGCACAGGAATCCGGCGGGCGGATCCAGGTGCTCCACCGGCCGGGCAAGCTGGGCCTCGGGCGCGCCTATGTCGACGGCTTCCACCACGCGATCGAGGCTGGCGCGGACTTGATCCTCGAAATGGACGCCGACTTCTCCCACAACCCGAAATACCTCCCCTCAATGGTCGCAGCCATCGCCGATGCCGATGTCGTCGTTGGTTCACGGTATGTGCGGGGCGGTATGGTCGATCCGACCTGGCCGGTCTGGCGGAAGTTCATCAGTTGGTGGGGCAGCGCCTACGCCCGGATGATCCTCCGGCTGCGCGTCCACGATGCGACCGCCGGCTTCAAGCTGTTTCGACGCGACGTCCTCGAACGTCTCCCGCTCGCCGAGACGCGTTCGAATGGCTACGCGTTTCAGATCGAGATCGCCTATCTCTGTGAACGGGCCGGCTTTCGAGTGGTCGAGATCCCGATCGTCTTCGACGACCGGACGGTAGGCGCCTCAAAGATGTCGCCAGCAATCGCGATCGAGGCGTCCTGGCGGGTGTGGCAAATCAAGCGGCGCTACTAGGCGCCGACGTGGAGCGGTCGAAGGCGGACCGGCTGGCGCGCGCGGGCGGGTTGGTGGCTCGCCATCCAGACGTGATCGCCGTCGGTAGCCTCGCGCTGATCGCGCTGCTGTTTTGCGCCCGCTTTCTGTTTGGCGACCCGCTCTTGCCAGCCGATGCGCTCTACACCGCGCCACCCTGGCGCGCTTTCGCCGCCCAGCAGGGGGTCGACCAAGTTCACAACGAACTGATCGCCGATTTGATCCTCCAGAACTACTCGTGGAAGCGGTTCATCGCGGAGAGCTACCAGGCTGGCCAGTTCCCCCTTTGGAACCCACTGCTGTTTGCCGGCCAGCCGTTTCTCGCCGCCGGCCAATATGCCGCGCTCTACCCACTCGGCATCTTGTTTATCGTCCTGCCCGTCGACTCGGCCTACGCTCTCTTTGCCGCGCTGCACCTCTTCCTGGCCGGCGCCTTCACCTACGGGTACCTGCGGGTGATCGGCGTACGCCGTCCGGCTGCCTTCGTCGGCGCGGTTGCCTTCGAACTGGCCGGTTTTCTGGTAGTCTCGTTTGTCTGGCCGATGATCTTGAGCGCGGCGATCTGGCTGCCGCTCGGGCTGACGATGTGCGAACTGACCGCCCGGTTTCTCGAACGGGGCAAATGGGGCGCAGCCGGACTGGGCCTGACCCCCAGAGCGCGCGTCGTCGTGCCGATCGGGGCGCTTGCCATCGGCATGCAACTGCTCGCTGGCCACCTCGAGATCAGCTTCTACTTCTTGTTTACGTTGATGGTCTACAGCGGATTCAGACTGACGCTGCACCTCGTTCGATCTCGTCAACTTGTCGAGACGCTTCGGGCGGGTTTCGGCCTGATCATGCTGGTGGGGATTGGATTCGCCCTTGCGGCAGCCCAACTTCTGCCCTTCTTCGAGTTAATCCGTGAGAACTACCGGATCGGTCAGGTCAACTACGGCGAGGTCATCGGCTGGGCCTTGCCGCCGCAACACCTGCTGGCTCTGATCATCCCGGACATCTTCGGCAACCCGACCCATCATAGCTACTTCAGCCTCGTGAGCGGCCAAATCGAGCCGGTGACCGGCTCGCGTGACAGTTTCGGCAACGTCCGTGATTACCCGTTCTGGGGAACAAAGAACTACGTCGAAGGGGCGGTCTACGTCGGGATCGCGCCGTTGGTCCTGGCCGCGCTGGCGTTGCTGCGCCGGCGAGACCGCTACACAGCGTTCTTCGGCGGTTACGGGCTGTTCTGTCTGTTGCTCGCCTTCGGGACGCCGCTCTATCTGGTGATTTGGCAGGTACCGGGGGCGAACCAGCTTCACACACCCTTTCGCTGGATGTACCCCGCCAGTTTCTGCTTGGCAGTGCTGGCCGGCCTCGGCGCGGACACCTTACTTGGCCGGCGGCAGGCACCTCAGACGCCCGAGCCGCCTCTCGGAACCCCATCGGCACAAGGCGGGGGCGTGGCACTGCTGGAGCGGACGGCGGTCGCAGCGCCACCTGCGACCGCGCCGGGCCGGACGGCGCGCCTCGTCGGTCTGGTTTGCCTCGGGGTCGGGCTGGCATTCGTTGCTGGGATCGGCGTGAGCAGGCTGGCGCTCGAACCGAGCTTGTTCGCCGCTCAGACGCTGATCGACCGATCGACCAGTCTGCGAATCGCCTTCCCTTCGGCGGAGATGCTCTATTCCTACCAAGCCGGTCGCCTGGCTGGTCTGGCGGTCATGCTTCTGCTCACTGGCGGGGCTTTCCTGCTGGCGGCGCGTCGGCCCGGTCTGGGCGTCGCCGCGCTCGGCGTGGTCACGGCGATTGACCTGACGGTTGCCTTTGGCGGCTTCAACACCGCCAGCCCGCGCCGCCTCGTCGAGTTCGTGCCGCCATCGATAGCGGCCATCCAGGCCGACGACGGGATCTTCCGGATCACCTCGTTCAACCTCGACGACACCCTTCGGCCAAACGCCAATATGTTGTTTGGCCTGCCCGACATCCGTGGCTACGACACGGTGATCCTTCGCTCCTACGTCGAATACTGGTCGTTGATGGAGCCGCCGAGCGGGTTGCTCTACAGCATGATCAACAAATTGGTCGAGCCGTCATCGCTCCAGTCGCCGCTCCTGGATCTCCTTGGCGTGAAATACGTTCTGACCACCCAAAACATCGGGTTGCCGGGCTGGTCCGAAATCTATCGCGGCGAGATCAACGTCTATCGCAACGAGCGGGCGCTGCCTCGCGCCTTCGTCCCGAGCGCGGCGCTGCCAGTCGCCTCTGACGCCGAAGCGCGCCAGACGATCGGAGCGGCTGGCTTCGATCCCCGCTCCCTCGTCGCCGTCGAAGGACCGGAGCAGCTTGCCCGCGAGGGCGGACGCGGCGCCGCGATGATCACCCGCTACGAGCCAAACCGGGTGGAGATTCTGGCCACCGCCGAGACGCCGGCGATGCTGGTGCTCGCGGATACTTATTTCCCCGGCTGGCGAGCGACGATCGACGATCAAGACGTGCCGATCTATCGTGCGAACGGGCTATTCCGGGCGATCGAGCTTCCCCCGGGCGAGCATCGCGTGGTCTTTCGCTACAGTCCCTTCACCTTCCAGATCGGCGCCTATCTCTCGCTGATAGGGCTGTTCGCGATAGTCTTGGGGCTGGGCTATGCCGCCTGGTCGGCGGTCTACCGAACGCACCACGAGACGACGACCCTTCAGCGCATCCTGAAGAACAGCTTTGCGCCAATGGTGACCCAACTCGCCAATCGGCTGGTCGACCTGGCGTTTGCCATCGTCGTCGCGCGCGTCCTTGGCCCGGCGATGGTCGGCGAATACGGTTTCGCGGTGGTGCTGATCGGCTACTTCCAGATCTTCACCGATTTCGGACTCGGGACGATGTTGACGCGCGAGGCCGCTCAGGACCGTTCGCGCGCCCCGGACCTGTTGGCAAACATCGTCGGGATGCGGCTTGCTCTGGTGGCAGCGTCGTTGCCGATGCTGGTCAGCCTCGTCGCGTTGTACTGGTCGGCGTTCAATCTGACCTCGGCGGGGGCACTCACCATCGGTCTGTTTGCCCTCGGGTTGATCCCGGGCGCTTTGAGCGCATCCTACAGCGCGGTCTTCTACGCCTACGAGAAGATGGAATATCCGGCGATGCTGACCAGCATCGGGACGCTGCTTCGGGTAGCGCTGGGGCTGGCGGCGATCTTCGGGGGGCTGGGGATCGCCGGGCTCGGTCTGGTTTCGCTCGTCGTCAACCTCGCAACAGCACTGATCTTCTGGCGACTCCTGACGACAACCTTTTTCCGGCCCTCGATGCGTTTCGACTGGCAGGCGGCGCGGCGGCTCTGGGTACTTTCCTTCCCGCTGATGATCAACAACTTCCTCAGCAGCATCTTCTTCCGGATTGACGTGCTACTTCTCAAGCCGATCCAGGGCGACGCCGCCACCGGCTACTACACCACCGCCTACAAGTTCATCGACGGTCTCAATGTGATCCCCTCGTTCTTCACCCTGGCGGTCTTTCCGATCTTCAGTCGCTACGCGATTTCGTCGACCGATTCCCTGCGCTATGGCTTCGACCGTTCGCTCAAGCTTCTCCTAACGATCAGCCTGCCGATCACGATCCTCACCACCCTGCTGGCCGATAGGATTATCTTGCTTTTCTTCGGCGAGGCGTTCGCACCGGCGGTGATTGCCCTGCAAATCCTGATCTGGTTCTTGCCGTTCAGCTATGTGAACTCGATCACCCATTATGTTCTGATTGCGCTCAATCGCCAGCGCTATCTCACCTTGGCCTTCGTGATCGGGGTGCTGTTCAATATTGCGGCCAACCTCGTGATGATACCGCGCTTCAGCTTCGAGGGTGCCGCGGCGGTGACGGTGGTGAGCGAGATCGTTTTGCTCGTGCCGTTCTTCTTCGCGATCCGCCAGGAGTTGAAGCACCTACCGTCGGCCGGTCTGTTGCTCAGACCGGCGGCGGCGGCGGCGTTGGCGGCGGTACCGGTGCTCGTGCTGCGCGACGGCCTACCCTGGCTGGTGCTGGCAGCGATCGGCGGTGTCCTGTACCTACCGGCATTGCTGCTGGTCGGCGGGCTCGACCACGATGATCTGCGCTTAGCGCGTCGGTTGCTCAACCGAGGGGATCGTGACGCGCCAACCGCACCGCCCGTCGCCTAGGATGGTCGGCTTGAGCGCGTCGCATCCGGCCAGGACCATCATTCGTGAGATCTCGGCAACGGCGCGCTGGCGGCTGACCGCCTCATCGGTCCTGCTGCTGACGCTCGCCATCCGGCTGATTGGGCTGAACGACCTCGTGCTGTTCGGCGATGCGGCCTCGAGCGTCTTCTTCGCGATGCAGGGCTGGCTCGGGATTGCCTCGGCCACCGCAATCGACAGCCATCCACCGGGATATTATTACCTGCTGCGGCTCAGTCTCGACCTGATCGGATGGAACGAACTGGGAGCGCGGCTCCCCTCTCTGTTCCCCGGGGTGTTGCTGGTCGCGGTCGTTCTGGCGACGGGCCGCCGTCTCGCCGGGGAGACGGGGGGTGCGGCAGTCGGGCTATTGGCGGCGTTGAGCCCGGCTCTCGTCGTCTACAGCCGACAGCCGCGCATGTATGCTCTGCTGGCGTTCCTCGGTATCGTCCTTCTGACGTTGGCAGCCGGACGACGGATGCGTCGGCGGGAGTTCGGCCTACTTGCGCTTGCCCTTGCTTCACTGTTGACCCACTACTTCGCGGTCGTCGCGGTTGGCGCAGCCGCGCTTGTGTGTCTCGTCGGTCAGAGCGGACCGCTCCGAGGGCGGCTGACGGCGCTCTGGCCGTTCGCCCTCGCCGGTCTTCTTTGGTCGCCCTGGCTGGTCTACGCGCTTGGCGAGTCTCTTCGCCACACCGAACGGACGATCTCAGGTGTTCCGCCGCAACCAACCCTGCTGCACTTTCTGGGGTCGTTGTCGGTCCTGGTCCCGGTCGGGACGTTTCTTCCGCTCGCCCTGTCGATCACGCTCTCGCTCGCCTGGTGGCTGGGAGCGGTCGGGCTCCTAGTGGCGGCGCGCTCCTGGCCGGGTTGGCCGGCGGTTGCGCTGTTCGCAGTAACCGGCAGCGCGTCGGCCATCTATCTCGTCCAGCCGGCCTTCGGCCGTCCACGGTTCTTCCTGATTCTCGTCCCGCTGGCGTTGTTGGCGCTCGCCCAACCCCTCGCCATGCTGCGGCGGTCCGTTTCGTTCGCCGCTCTGGCGGCTCTGGCGGCTCTTCAGGCGACCGGCTTGGCGTTCACCGTGCCGGTCGAGCGAGGAACATTCGAGCTTGACGCCGTCCGGCTTGGCGAGGCGTTGCAGTCCGCAGGATCAGCGGACATCGTCATACTTCAGCCCTGGTGGCAGGCCGGTTACCTGCGGACGCACCTCGACCCGGCGCCGCGACTGTTGGCGCTCCGCGATCTCTCGGCGGGCGACTGGCCGGACTTGGTCGCCAGTCCGCGGCAGGTCTGGCTGGTGATGACCGGCGTTGCTCGGCGGGACCCCGACTATCCATTGGAAGCGTGGCTCGATGCCCACGCGTTTCGGGTAGATGAGCAAGGGATCGGCACGTTGCGTCTGGTGCGCTACGCCGTCGCTCCGGATCCGCCGCTACCACCGCCAGTCCGGCTGGAGAACGGGCTGATGATTTCCGCAGCGCCAGCCGTGCGCGATGCGTCGGCTGGCGGCGCGTTGCCGGTGCTCGTGCGTTGGGAATCCCAGGCAGCACTCAACGAGCGTCTGGTCCTGTTTCTTCATCTGGACAACTTGGACGGCGCCGGCCGGGCCGGCCGCGACGAAGAGCCGGACGCTGGGGCACGTCAGGATGGCCGCTGGGCAGCCGGCGAGGTGATACTTGACCGCCGTGGTCTGGTTGTTCCGATCTGGACGCCACCCGGTGAGTACCAACTCGTTGCTGGCATCTATCGTCGGTCGGACGGGAGCCGGATCGCCGTTGATGGTAGCGACACGATCAATCTGGGCCGCGTCGCCGTCCGGTCCGCGGAGGCGCCGAATCACTTGCTTGTGGCGTTCGACAGCCGGCTCGGGCTCGTAGGTTGGACGCTTCTTCGGCCCGATCCCGCTGCCGCAACCCGAACCCGTATCGATACGGTGGACGGACCACAGACATTGGTTGAGCCGATCTCGGCGTACCCCGGCCAGACCCTGTCGGTGCTACTGACCTGGAAGCGATTGGCGCCGGCGGACGGACTGACCGCCTTCGTCCACCTGCTCGACGACAGCGGACGGATCGTTGCGCAGGCCGACCATCCGCCGTCCCTTGCCGGGATTGGAGAGGCGGTCAGCGACCGCTTCGAACTTGTTCTGCCCTCTGCGCTACCACCCGGCCGCTACCGCCTCGTCATTGGACTCTATGGTGCTGACGGCTCGCGGCTCACCGCAGCGGGTCGTGACGTGCTTGAACTGGGCTCGGTCGTCGTCGGCGGCTGACCGCCTCAAGGGCTGGTGAGGTTTCCGGTTGAAGCGCAAGCCTGGTCGCGAGGCCAGAGCACCCTAATCGGCAAGAGAGAGACCGCGCGGCGTTCATCCGAACGAGATCCGCTCGGCCTCCGCCAGGGTAAGGTCCGGCCAGCGGTCGACGGTGGCCGGGATCGGCGGGAGCGTGATCAACCGGAAGCGATTGATAACGCTATGGCACTCATCGCAGAGATAGTGCCGCTCGCGCCGATAGCGCGGTGGCGTTCCTTCCGGGCTGTCCAACACCCGAAAGGTGCCGGCATTGAGGTGGGCCACGCAGAACCGACCGTCGCAGAGCGAACAGACTGTTTGTGGCGCGCGCGCACCACAGGGAGACGCGCCGCACAGTCCTTCGGCGTTGCGCAGTCGCGCCCGACGCCGGCTGGCGAGGGCGACACCAATGACGGTTGCCTTCATCTGGCAGCGCGAGCGAAAACAGACCCACTCGCCTTCCGAGGCGCTCGCGCCGTGGCGGGCGCAGAATGGCCGGTTGCAGTAGGCACACAGGCCCGCTGCCGCCGCCCCACAGGGCCGAAACAAGCCCGTTCGCGAGTCACAACTCAACGCCACCGTCGCTCCTTCCTCGGAGCGGGATTATAGCGGCGGGATCGTTCAGCCAGCGTCCTGTCCGAAGGATTCGGCGATCGCCGCAAGTTCGCTCTCGGTCGGGCGGGCAAAACCGCCACCGCGTGATCGGACGATCCCGAGCGCGCGGTGAAGATCGACCATCGTTTCGGCCATTTTGATCCCGCTGCTTATGAGGTCGACGATCACCTGGCCGGTCGAGGGTATCGAGAGTGCCCGCTCGTGGACCATCACAACCGAGATGATCGTGTCGCCAGCAATCACGATGTCCGCACCACGCTCGTAGAGCCGACGTGCGGCGTCATGAAATCCCGAGACGATCTCGCCGTGCTCGCCAGCCTGGATCTTGGCGGTTAAGTCGGTCAGCGGCATTCGGACGTTGTCGAAGCCGACCAATTTCCCGCCGAGGCCGGAGCGCTCGATGTTGCGCCGATGGTAGTTCTGATACTTGACCGCCGGGTAGCCCTGCGGCGGAGGGATCGTTACCACCCCAATGCGTTCTCCCCACATCGCCGCGAGGTGGGCCGCCGATTCAAGGATGCCAACCACCGGGATGCCGAGCAGTTCCTTGGCGGCGTCCAGACCGGGATCAAGGCTCTGGCCGATTACGGCGCCGTCAAAGCCGTCGCGTTCGGCATCGCGCAGCCGGTCGACGACCTCGGCCGCGGTGAGCAACCCGACCAGTTCGAAGGCATAAAGTCCGGTGGATTTTGCGCCGTACCGCGCAGGCTGGACGATCACCTCGGTGTCTGGCCGGCGCGCGAGATCGATCGCCTCGCGCACACGCTCGAATACGACTGATCGGAACGGGGAAAGCGGAGCAGGATATTGATAACAGAGCTTCATAACCGGCATCGTCGCCGCTGCGCTAGTGCGCTGTCAAACCATCCCCGGTCTTGCCCGTGCAACCAACGCTCAGAGGACGCGTCTCGGCGATCTCTGCACCGCGGACCCAGGACCGAAACTAGGATCCGCGATTTGTCGCTGTCAGGTTGGTCTCGCGATCGCCAGGCTTTCTCTCTGGGGCGTCGCCCCCGACGTGCCAACCGTGCGCGCCACAAACACCCCGGGAGGGACCATCTCGGCGGACTAGCCCCCGAAGAACTGCTTGAGATAGAGGTAGAGGGCGCGCAGATCGTCGTCGGGTGCGCGGGCGAACTGTTGCCAGGGCATCTCTTCAGGGTTCAACGCGTCGCCGGAGGGGGTTTTGCCGGTCCTGATGGTCTGAAGGAACTGGGCCTCGGTCCACTCCTTCATCACCGCCAGGCTCGGGCCGGGCGGCGGGCCCGGGGGTTGGCCGGTGCCATCGAGCTTCGGTCCATGGCAATCACGACAGCCGGCGATATTGGTCAGGTACTCGCCGTAGGCCGCCGTCGGTCCTCGTGAAGGAGCCTGAACATTACTGACCGGAGGCTGCGGCGCGACCGGCAGTTGGCCAGTGCCGATCAGCGCGTAGCCAAGCGGCCCGATCTGATGGGCCGGTGTCGGGTTGTTCGATGCTGGCTGCGAGCGCAAATAGGCGACGATCGACTGAACGTCTTCATCAGAAAGGTTGCGGTAGATGCTCGACGGCATGATCAGAAGCGTTCGGCCATCGCGGCCAATACCCTCGCGGATCGCCCGGACCACCTCGCCGTCCGAGAAGTCCTTCAGCGGCCCGCCTGAGGTGAGGTTCGGCGCGAAAAACGTGCCGAGTGGTCCGGCTTCCAACTTGCCGCCATCAAGAAGGAACGCTGGGTTTTCCCGATTGGATGCATGGCAATCGATGCAGGCCGACCAGGTTGAGATGAGAAAGCGGCCGCGGGCGACCCGCTCCGGGGTGCTCTGGATCTGAAGGTTCGGGGCAGGTCGATCAGTCCGAGCATTGATGACCCGTTGGGCATTGAAATAGACGCCAAGGACCGCCACGACCAGACACAGGATGAGAACACCGAGTACCCCGAATATGACAAACAGGACACGTCGCACGATGCCTCCTATTGCGAACCCTGACAGAACGGAGCGAGGACGCCGAACAGTCTAGCCCCGGGCAGGACCTTTGTCAATGCCTGCTAGTACTTTCGTAGCGGTAGCCGGCGGACCGAGCACGATCGAGTTGGCAGCGAGATCCCCGTCCTGAAGGCCGCCACCTCCGGGTTGCGCGGCGACCTCAATCGCTCAGGGCGGATACGGCGAAACGCCTCGCCCCTTCATCGGCCCAGTCCAATGGAGTTGGGGGGATGGCTAGGTCGATGGGATGTACGCGGCCCGGGCGGTGTTGGCGGGCGCCAGACCCGCGGGGGGCTGAAAGCAGCGCGGCTCATGCGGCTTTCTGTTCCCGAAGTATTTCGGGCTAGTCGGCGAGGGCGCGGGCGATCTCCTCCGCTTTGACGAGAAAATGGAAGCCCATCATCTTGTAGGCCACCATACCGACTTCCATGATCACCAGCCCTTCCACCTCACGTACGTCGTCGAGTGTCGCACCGTTGAGCATCGCCGAACGCAGGTGGGCCTCGCCGCCCCAGGGGTTCGCCAGCACGGTGTCGATCGCAACGGCGATCAACTCCTTCACCTTCTTCGGCGTAAACCCGCCCTCCTCCGGCCGCTTCATCGTCTCGCGCCGCAACAGGTAGTAGCCCTCCAGAATTTCGGGCGTCTCGCGGCCGAGCCGCGCCCAGAACTCGGGCATTGGCGCATTGAAGCTTCGCTCGAAATAGGCATGGATCGCAGCCTGGGAAGCATCGCCGGGCGCGACAATTGCCGGTTGCTCGGCCAGCGGGAGGTCGCCCTGTGGCAGCGCGCGCGAGGCCCAGTCAGCCGGCGCGACAAAGGGCGGCAGCGGCTCGGCAGGGGTGGTGGTCGCCGCCACCGCGAGCCCGGCACGCAAGCAGTGCTGGCTGATTTCTTGGAAGGTGGACATGCCCTGGCCGGTGATGAAGAAGCCGACCGCTTCGAGCAGTTCCTCGATACGCAGACCCCAGCGCACCGCCACCCTCGACCAGAGGACCGCCGCTTCGCGCTTTCCCTTGGCCGTGGCAATCGCGATCAGCAGGAGCGCCTTATACCGCCTGGGGAGCGAGCCGCCCTCTTCCGGGTCGCGCAGGAGCGCCTGAAAGAGCCGATGGTAGCCGTGAAGCGAGGTCGGCGCGAGGTCAGCCAGCAGCCGGAGATGCGGAGCAGGCTCACCGAGCCGCTCCTCGAGGTCGGCGAGCGCCTGCGCAGCCGTCAGGGTAATTCGAGCCGGATCGGCAGTGTCTTGGGTCAACGCGCTACTCCCAGACGAACTCCGGGCCGGAGTACCGCTCGCGGGCGCTCACCCCGTCGCCGATCGTGCCGCCTGCCGCCAGGATCTCCGAGTAGCGGCGCAGCCGTTTTCGCTGCTCCTCAAGTTCGGCGGCGACCCGGTCGATCTGGTCCTTTGGGACGACACAGACGCCGTCCCCACTGCCGACGATGACATCGCCGGGGTTGACAATCACACCGCCGCAGACCACCGGAACATTGATCGAGCCGCCGATGTAGCGGACGCTATGGCAAGGCACGGTTCCGCGGCTGAACACCGGAAAGCCTCGTTCGCGGATGTGGTTCCAGTCCGAGCAGGCGCCGTCCATCACCGCGCCGCCGAGCTTCTTGGCGAGCCCGGTCGAGGCCATCCCCCCGCCAAAGCAAAGGGTGTCCATCTTGCCGCCCGCGGCGATCACGAGAACATCCCCCTCCTCCATCAAGTCCATCGCCAGCATCGGGATGCCAGCGTCCGGCTCGTCGAGTTGCACGGTAAAGGCCGGCCCCATCATCCGCCAGCGCGAATCAGCGGGCTGGATCGCCGCATCCATCACGCCGAACCCACGAACGAAACTGCCGACATAGGTGGCCCGAGGTTCACCGAGCGTCGCCATCTGCTCTTTGCTGGGGCGGTCGATCTTGGTGACGATCCGGTACGGCATGGCGTTCCTCCTCGTTCTGCGGCCAGCCAGGGTTCGGCCCATCGTATCCGCCGTTTCGGCGGGACACAACTCCAGACGGAGCGTCGCCGACCACCTGCCGCGCGGTATAGTGTGAGGTAGCCGGATTCGGCGGTGGCCCCGCAAGGTTCTGGTCCGGGATTCGGGCACGAATTCGGCGGCGGCGGTGAGTTGGCGACTCCTCACCAGGGGGTTTTCTGGTGGCGAAGGCTTTGCCTGCAACGTTCAAGATACCGCGCCAGCCGGAGTTCCCCGATGTCACCTTTCTCCGCATCAACAAAGGCAAGTTGCCGGAGCAATTCGAGGTGACGATAACGCCATACGACACGATGCGCTGGGCTCGCCTGCACGATGACGCTCATCCCTGGTACCGGGGCGATTCGCCTTGGGGCGGCCCGGCGGCGATGCCCTGGATCATGTATTTCTCGAGCATGAATTTGCTCGGTCACGAGTTCGGTCGGGAAAGGCACCTGCCCAGCGAGGTAGGCGGTGGCGGATTTGCCCGCTACCGTGCCGAGTTCCTCGCGCCAATCCCGGTCGGCTCGGTCGTCACGGTCGGCGGCGAGGTGACGGATAAATATTCCCGTCGTGGTCGAGGATACATCCAGTGGCGGCTGGACGCCTCGATCGACGGTAGGCTCGTTCAGCAGCATTGGAAAGACTGGGCGTTTCCCGCATCGTTGGAGGATCTCGAGAACTGGCCCGAGCGTGTCAGCGACCCGCATCCGCCCGAGGTCCCGGCGCTCGCAACGCTCGAGCCGATACGCATGAAGATGACCATCGACCGGACAATCGAGTTTGAAGGTCCGATCCCGCTCAACAACCACAACGACCTTGCCGCCGCCAGAGCCGCCGGCCGACCAGCGCCATTGGTGCAAGGCGAATTGACGTTCGGCCTTTTGTGCCGGGTATTGCGCGATCACTTCGGTGCGGGGTTCGTCGTGGGCGGTACGATCGACGTGCGGTTCATCCAGCCGGTCTACGTCAACCAGACCATCACCGCTCACGCGGAGGTCCTGAGTTCCCAAGCCGACCGGGCCTTCTGCCGTGTCTGGGCGGAAAACGAGGATGGTGGACGGGTGGTCACCGGCACGGCATCGGCAAAGCTCTCGCCGTGATTGATTTCAGTTTGACCGAATCTCAGGTCATCGTCCAGCGCACGGCACGAGCGGCCCTCCGAGAACTGAGTCCTCTTTCAGCGGTTCGGGAGTGGGAGAAATCGGCCGCAGGTTACGACCGGACGATTTACCGTCGCCTCGCCAGTCTTGGTTGGATCGAACTGCTCGTGCCAAACGACCACCGCGACGTGGACCGTTGGATCGAGGCGGCGTTGATTTACGAGGAACTCGGCCGGAGCTTGTTTCCTTCTCCTCTCTACGCCACGACGGTCTGCGCCCGGCTTCTTGCCCAGTTCACCAAACCCGGCCAGCGCCCGGCGTTGATCGACCCGATGCTTACGGGAGACATCACGATGTCGCCCGCTTTCTGGGAACGAAGCGCAAAGTCCAGCCTCGGGGCCGTGCAAGCCAGAGGCCGGAGGGACGGCGACACGGTTGTGGTTGATGGTGAGAAGCGGGCTGTCGATTTCGGGCACGCCGTGGACCGACTGCTGGTAGCGGTGGCGCTTGAGGCGGACAACGCGTCACGCGGGCTGGCGGTGATCGATAGATCGGCAGCAGGGGTAGAAGCAGTTCGGATCGACAGTCTTGGCGGAGAGCCACGGGCGTTGGTGCGCCTGTCAGACGTCCGGGTTGCCGCGGATCACCTGATTCCACTCACCGATACCGATCTCGTGGAGTTCGATCGCACGCTCCGTCACCTCGGGTTGCTGCGAGCAGCCGAACTGCTCGGCGTGGCCGGTTCAGCGCTCGAGCTGGCGGTCACCTACGCCAATGCCCGGACCCAGTATGGCCGACCAGTCGGCGCATTCCAGGCCGTTCAACATAAGCTGGCAAATTGCGCCATCCGGCTCGATCTTATGCGGTTGTCCGTCTCCTACGCCGCCTGGCTGCTGAGCGAACATCTCCCATCCGACAGCGCCGTCGCCGAGGCGGTTTTGAAGACTGGCGAGATGGCACAGTTCGTGACGGCCGAAGCGGTGCAGACGCACGGTGGGCTTGGTGTGATCGACAATTCGGTGGTGAGCGTGTACTTCCGGCGCGCCAAGAGCCGTCAGGCGGAACAGGGGTTCCCCGACGTCCTTCGCGAACGTATCGCCATCGAACTGGGTCTGTAAGAGCCGCCGATGGACTTTCGCTTCACCGAGGCGCAGCAAGCTTGGCGAGAGGAAGTTCGCGCATTCTTCCACCGTGTGATGACCGACGACGTCTTGGTCGAAATTCGGGAGAGCGGCGATGTCTTCTCGAAGCGGTTGTGGCAGGATCTCGCCAACGCCGGTTACCTCGGGCTCTGCTGGCCGAAGCGCTATCACGGGCTCGAACGCGGCCATTGGGACCGGATGATCTTTATTCACGAGGCGTGCCTCGCCGGCTTTCCGGCCGGCGTCCTTTCGGCGATGAGCGACCTCGAACTGGTTGGTCGGAACATCCTTGGTTTTGGCTCCGAGGTGCAGCGAGCGACACTGCTGCCGAAAATGGTGCGCGGTGAGATATCGGCAGCAGAAGGGCTTACCGAACCGGGCGCGGGCTCCGACCTCGCGAGTCTGGAAACTCGGGCCGAGCGCGACGGCGACGAGTGGATCTTGAACGGCTCCAAGGCGTTCAACATGGCTCATGTCGCCAGCCACCTGCTGGTCCTGGCCCGGACCGATCCCACCCTGCCCCGCCACCGCGGCCTCACCTTCTTTCTCGTCGATCTCAATGGTCCCGGCGTGTTGATTACGCCGTTGGTGACGATGGGCCGATGGCGGCGCAACGTCGTCTACTTGCAAGATGTCCGCGTGCCGAACGACCTGATCATTGGTGCGCTCAACCAGGGGTTCTATCAGTGGGTAGCGCCTGCGCGAAAGGCGAACTAGGTGCATAGCCTCGCCGATGCCGAGCGTGCGTTTCGAGCCCTGCTCATCTATGTCCGTGCCGAGGTGCGCGATGGTGTGCCGTTGGCGCAAATCCCCTGGGTCCGTGCTGCGATCGCGGACCTCTGGGCCGAAATCCACGCCGCCACCCTCCTGCTTTGGCAACTTACCTGGCTCCAGGAGACCGGCCAAGACACCACAAAACAGGCCGCGGCGCTCAAGATCGTGGCCGCCGAAGTTCAGGAAAGAACCCTCAGCCTGGCCATCGATATTGTTGGGCCGGAAGGCGTGCTCGAGAGTTGGGGCGCCGACACTCCGGGCGTCCCGATGCAGGGACTGTTGCCCGAGTTATATCGAAGCACCCGAAACTGGTTCATCGCCGGAGGCGCCAACGAGATCAAGCGAAATATCATCGCGCAGCGCGGCCTCGGCCTACCGCGCGGCTAGGCAGGACGATGGCGACGTCGTGGATAGCTGGACTTCAGGTAATCGACCTTGCCGGACCAGCAGGCTGGTACGGCAGCAAACTCCTCGCCGATCTCGGTGCGGACGTGGTACGAATCGAGCCTCCTGGTGGCGACCCCATGCGGAATCTCGGTCCATTTGTTCATGGCCAGTCTGGCAACGGCCGTAGTCTCACCTTCGCCTATTTCAACACAAACAAGCGAAGCCTGACGCTTGACCTCGAAGGCACACCCGGCATTGACGTCTTTCGCCGACTTGCCAGCCGGGCGGATATCGTCCTCGAAACCGAGGCGCCAGGCGCGATGGCGAGACGTGGCATCGGCTTTGAGGAACTTCGCCACGCCAATCCCGGACTGATCTGGGCTGCCGTGACACCGTTTGGACAGACCGGCCCGCGTGCCCATTGGAAAGCGACCGATCTCGTCGCAATGGCGACCGGCGGGGTGCTGTATCCATCCGGCTTCCCCGACCGGCCGCCAAACTACAGCCCGCTTGACCAGGCCTACAATCTTGCTGGCGCGGCGGCCGTTTCCGGCGCCCTGATCGCACTCCAGGCACGCGCGACAACGGGGCGAGGCCAGTTCATCGACGTGTCGCTCCAGGCAGCGGCCGCCACCGCGACCGAATCGGTGCTCGGGTTCTGGGATTCCATGGGCACGAACTGGAAACGCGCGGGCTCGATCGGCTGGCAAGGATTCGATTTGCTTTTCCCCTGCCTGGATGGCTGGGTGATCGGCTATCTGGGGCAGCGTTGGTCGGCGCTCCTTGCCTGGGGCGAGTCGGTCGGCGTCGCCGACGAACTCTGGCGTGATCCAAAGTGGCACGACCGCGACGTTCGAGATGCCAATTTGGGACAAATCACCTCATTCGCCCGTCAGCTATTCGCGGTCCAGTCGATGGCGGAGATCGCGCAACGCGCCCAGCAGCACCGTATCCCGTTTCAGGCGGTGAACCGGATTCCCGATCTGCTGGCCGACCAACAACTCGCCTTCCGTGGCTATTGGACGCCGGTCGCCCATGACGACCTCGGCATGATCCTCACCTATCCCGGTGCTCCGTTCTTCACCAGTTCCGGGTTCTGGCGCATCCGACGACGCGCCCCGACGCCAGGCGAGCATACCGCCGAGGTGCTGACCGAACTCGACGCGGACGCCACGCCGAAGTTGACCCAGCCGACGTCCGGAACAGGCGGATCAAGCGTGGTCCGGCCAGTCCTCTCACCCGAGCAATCGGACGCCGACGACCGTTGGACGGCCCATCCCCGCTTGGCGCTACGGGGTATCCGGATTGTCGACTTCACGACGGCGGCCACCGGGCCGCTGACGACGCGCATCCTGGCCGACCATGGCGCAGAAGTGATCAAGGTTGAATGGAGCAAGCGGCTGGATAGTCCGCGAAACAACATCGTCCCGCGAACTCCCGGACAAACCGGTCCCAATGCCAGCGCCAACTGGAACGCGCTGAACTCCAGCAAGCGCTCGATCACGGTCAACCTGAACACGCCAGGCGCCCGTGCTCTGGTCCGCGAGATCATCAGCATCTCAGACATCGTGATCGACAACTATGGGACCGATCCCCTGCCGAAATGGGGCTTCAGTTATCCTGACCTGCGGCACCTTCGGCCAGACCTCATCATGGCCCGATCCTCGGTGATGGGACGCTCGGGGCCAAGGAACGGCCACGTCGGTCTCGGGAATGGCATCGCGGCGGCGGCAGCCTGGAACACGATGATGGGCTGGCCCGGGGATCCGCCGGTCGGGATGGGGCCCGCCTTTCCGGATTTCGCCGTGAACTGTCACCATCTCCTCGTCGCGATCCTGACCGCACTCGAGCATCGCCGCCGTACCGGCGAGGGTCAGTACATCGACCTCTCGCAGCACGAGAGTACGATTTGCTGGATCGGTCCGGCTATCCTCGACTATGTCGTCAACGGACAGGTGCAGCCACCACGGCAGAACCGGCACCCTGACTTCGCGCCACACGGCCTGTATCCGGCGGCCGGCGACGACAGTTGGATCGCCATTGCGGTCGACGACACCACCTGGGACGCATTCGTGACTGTCGTCGGTGAGGCGTTGGACCAAGTCAGCCAGTTCTCCACCCACACGGCGCGGAAAGCCCGTGAGGATGAACTCGATAGGCAAGTCGCCGCCTGGACCGCCGGTCAGGATGCCGCGGCGCTCACCGATCGTCTGCAACGCGCTGGGGTTCCTGCCGGGATCGTGGCCAAAGGCGAAGATCTCCTGCGCGACCCGCAACTCGCCCATCGCCAGCACTATCTGGCTCTTCACCACCCAATCGTTGGCGTGCGTCATTGGGAGCGGCACGCGTTTCTCGCAGCCGAGACGCCTGGCTGGCCGTCACGGTCACCGTTGCTGGGCGAGGACAACGACTGGATGGTAGGCGAGTTGCTTGGCCGTTCGGAGGACGAAGTCGCCCAAGCCTATGTCGACGGGGTGATCGACTGAGCCAGGACGCATCGCGCTGACCACCCTGCTCGACGGTTCGGCGGTGGACCGGACCTCCCGCTCCGACCGCCCAGTCGTCAATTCGAGTGTCGCTCCGCTGGATGGGCGTCGATCCTGCCATCAATCCGTTTCGATAGGCAACGAGAGAACCGAACCCCACTCCTCCCACGAGGCATCGTAGAGAGCGAGATCCTCGAAACCGGCGAGCGCGAGGGAGAAGAGGCCGAGAGTCGCCGAGATCCCGACCCCGCAATAGGTGATAACCCGGTGGCCGGTCCGCAGGCGGGCGTGCTCGGCGCGCGTCCGCAGTTCGTCGGCGGGCCGGAACCGCCAGTTCCGGGTCGAGTCAAGATTCTCCGACGAGTTCAGATGGACAGCGCCGGGTATTCGGCCGGTCCGGATAGCCAGTCCGCCGACTGTGACCCGGTCTTGTCCGGCGTCGGCAAATACATTCCCGCGTGGTGACCAGACCGCTCGCCCCCCATATTGCTCGTAGGTGCGGGTGTCGACGATGGCGTCGCGCCGCGACAGGGCGGCGAGCACGTCCGCGCGGGTGGCGCGCAAAGCCGGCACGGGACGGGGAACGAAGACCCGACCCGGGGGAGATGGCTGGTCATTGGTCAGTGGCAACCCGGCGGCGATCCAGGCGTTCAGGCCGCCGTTGAGCACCGAAACGCGCCCGTGCCCGTAGTACCGCAAGGCCCACCAGAGCCGTGTTGCGCCGGAGTAATCGTCGTCCGCGTAGGTTACGACGTGGGTCTGTTCGTCCACGCCATGCTGGCTCAAGAGCGCGGCAAACGCCACTGGCCCGGGCACTCCACGCGGTAACGGTCCGTTGGTACGAAGATCCTTGCTCCAGTCGAGGTGGGTTGCTCCGGGGATATGCTCTGCGCGGTGGAGGTTCTTGGCGTCAAACTCGCCCCGCCAGCGCGCGTCGATGATCCGGACACCCGGATCGCCCAAACGCCAGGCCAGCCAGGCGGGTTCGACCAACAGCGGAACGGGCTGGGTCAACATCCGGAGAGCCGGGCACCCGGGGCTTCGTGCCTCAGCCTGGTGTCTCCTTTCCAAGGCGCGAACTCAGCAAAGCAATCGTCGCGGAATGGTTCAAGGGATGAAGCGGTCCGCCGTGCACGTCACGCAAGTAGCGCTCGAGCGGCAGCCGGCGCCAGAACGCCACCCCGCCGGCAAGCTGAAAACAGCGCTCGACGATCTCGATGGCCGTGCGGGTCACCACATCCTTGGTCGCAGCCAGGTCCGGCAGCGTGTCGCCGCTCCATCGCGCCGGATCGCGGTGGCGTTCGATGTTCCACTCGAACATCGCCGATGCCTGGCGGTGGAGCAGTTCTATCTCGACGAGGCTGACCCGCGTTGCCGGGTTGTCGATGAGCCGCTCGTTCCGGCCAACCGGTGTCCGGTTGGCGAGCGTCTGGCGCAGGCACTCGAGCGCGGCATCGGCGATCCCCAGGTAGAGCCCGGCAAAGAAGCTCACGCCAAAGGAGAAGAAACCGGTCCCGAGATTCTTTCCACCGGGACGTGGTCCGAACTCGTGCTCCGGCGCACGGGCGATGACGTCGTCGTCGGGGATGAACAGGCCGGTCATCACGATGTCGTGGCTGGCAGTCGCCCGGAGTCCGAGGGTGTCCCAGTTGTCGAGGATCTGAAACCCCTTCTGCCCAACCGGAACCAAACAGGTGAGCGACTCGCGCTCGGTGTCATCTCCGATGGCGACGGCGGTGGTTGTTGCCCAGTCGGCGACCAAGCAGCCGGTGGCGAACCCTTTGCGCCCATCGAGCAACCAGCCGCCGGCGGTGCGGCGTGCCATTGTCGGCTCGCGTCCTTCGAACTCGGGGGTTCCTGCAAACAACGCGACGAAGCCGCCGCGGGCGACCTCCTCGCGGAGAAAGCGGCGGGTGCGCTCGCTGCCAAGCCAGCCGAACGCACCGGTCACCGCCAAGTGCTGCGTAATGATCAAGGTGGTGGAAGCGTCGCCAGCACCGAGCCGTCTCAGCACCCGCGCCGCCGTCGCGAGATCCGCGCCAAGCCCGCCGTCGGGTTCCGCAAGCATCAGGCGGAGCAAACCCGCCTCGCGCAATTCGTCGATATTCTCAGAGGGGACGCTTCCCTCGCGGTCATGCTGGTCGGCGCGTATCGCGAAACCGGCCGCCAGGCGGTCGGCCAGCGTCAGCAGCGCGCTCTCGTCGGCCACTACTCCCCTCGCTCGCCGGTCAGAAAGTCGGCCACCCGGTCCAAGACGGTGGCAATCGGCGACACCATCGGTGAGTTCAAGGGAGTTGACTGGGCCGGGTTACTGATCATGCTCGCACCGTCCTGGTGACCCCTATTTGTTGTTGAGCGCATACAACTGGATCAGTTCGTCGATCACTTGATCGTCGCGCCCTTCTCGAATTCCGGCGGGCAGGCACGTCTGGAGATGAGCAGAGAGCAGGTTCGATTCGAGACGCTCGATTGCTCGTCGGACGGCGTAGGTTTGTTTGAGCACGTCAACGCAGTAATCGTCGCGCTCGATCATCCGCCGAACAGCGGCGAGGTGGCCTTCGATAGTGGCGAGGCGGCGCAATGCATTCGCCTTGCTGTCGGCAACCATGCTTGTTCCTTTCGACCGGCGAGGGGTCTCGGCAGACTATACGATGCTCGGCCCGATCATCCCAGACCCTCTGCCAAAGATCCGGCGCGGTCGAGCGCCCGGCGACGCTTGCCCGTCTCTGGTCCATCTGCCTAGAATGCTCCGGGCGAGGGACCGACATGACGACCTACTTCGAAGCGCTCTGCTTGAACGAAGGCGCCTGGGACGGCATTTGGAGCTATTTCCGGCCGCCAACGCCCGAACTGCCGGTGCCAACACCGTCAAACGAGCGGCGAAGCACACTGATCTTCGAGCGCCTTGGACCAAGCCAGATGCGCCAAACGAACCGTTATGCCGGTATGGCCGACCTGGTTTGGGAGTACCAGGACACTCCCGAACGCCTCGAATGGTTCCAGGTCAGCGCCGACGAGCGCAAGCCTGGCGACCCGAACTTTATCGCGGCGATCCGGACATTCGCGGGCGGGATGTGCTTCACCAGCGGCTACCTGCGGCTGATGGAGAGCCTCCCGTTCGTTTGCGAGCAGGGTATCGTCGAGGGCGACCGAAAGCGCCGCGGGATGGTGATGTACGACCCAGCCGGCTCGCCCACCACGCTGATCGCCATTCGTGAGACCCGTGGCCAACTCACCGACGACGACCATGTCTCAGCCACCCTTGACGACCTCCTTGGCGAATGGCAGGGCGACGCGCAAATCCTGCGCGCCGATGGAACGCCCGAGGAACGCACGCCGAGCCGGCTGCAGTTCGACCACGACGACGGGGTGATCCGGATGATGACCTCTTTCGGTGACCTCGGCATCAGCCTCACCGGCACAAGGGATGGCGAATCGGTTATGTTGTCGAATGGTCACCGTCTGGGCTTTCTGCCCGGCCGCCTTGTGCTTTCTTATCCGCAGGATATTCCGGCCGGGTCGGACCGCGCGTTTACCGTCAGCTTGTGGTGGCTCCCCGAGCCGGGGCGCTTGCGTCGGATGGTTCGCCAGTACGATGCCAGTGGAGCCTGGTTGCGTAGCGTGTTGACCAACGAACGACGGATCTGAGGGGAACGATGGCGGATCTCGGTGCGATCTTCTTTCCGCGCGGGATGACCGGGCCGCGCCAGGTGATGGATCTGGCGAGCGCCTTGGACGCCGCCGGGATGGACCATATTTTCGTCGTCGAGGGCGGCAACGAGGTGATGACGACCCTCGCCGCACTCGCGCTCTCCACCAGCACCGCTAAGATCGGCTCAGGGATCGCCAACATCTACATCCGCCATCCCTACCAGATCGGCCAGGCGGCTTCGACAGTCGACGCACTCTCGGGCGGACGGCTGCTGCTCGGCCTCGGCACCGCCCACCAGGTCACCAACGTCCAAGGCCTCGGTCTGACGATGGACAAGCCGCTCAGCCGGATGCGTGACTACGTCGAGGCGGTGCGGGCCGTCCTCGATTCGGGCGGTCAGCGGATCGAGATCACGAACGACCGGTATCAGGTTACTGGTCCAACCAATGCCTGGGCGCCGCAACGCCCGGTGCCAATCATCCTGGCGGCCTTGCGCTCGGGAAGTGTACGCCTGGCCGCCGAGATCGCCGACGGTGTGATCCTGTCGCTTGCCACCCTCGACCAGATCCGTGAGATCCGCCGGACACTGAACGAGGAGGCTGCCCGGTTTGGGCGCGACGGTAGCCAGATCCGGATTTACCCGATCGTCAACACAATCATCCGCTCTTCGCGCGAGGAGGCGCTCCCGTTGCTGCGTGCCGCAACCGCGGGCTATGTTCGGATGCCGTACTACCAGCGCGAACTTGCCGACAATGGCATCGACATCTCGGGCGGCGCGATCGGCGACGACGACCTGCTGCGCCTCGGAATCGTCGGAACGCTCGACGATGCTCGCGCTGGCATTGCCGCCTATCGCGACGCTGGCGCCGATGTCATCCTGCTCAGCCCGGGAGCGGGTGAGCCGGACCCAGCCAGCGCCTACCTCGCATACACTGCGCTCGCCAACGAGTAGCGAGTTGCCGGCTACGCCGACATTCTGCTGGAGGAGAGATGGGACAACTTGTGATCGGTACCCCGGCCGGTGGCCGCGATAGCGCGGCGGCCATCGCGGACGGGGTTGCCAAAGAGGCCCATGGCTATTCGGCGATCTGGTTTACCGGCGGGTCCGGCCTCGACCCGGTCGGCCTGTCGATCGCAACCGCACCGCGGCTGAGCCGCGCCCGGTTGGGAACCGGAATCGCCACCATGTGGGCGATGCCGCCGGTCGAGATGGCGTTGCTCGGCCAGATCGCGGCCCAATTGTCGGGTGGCCGCTTCCGGCTCGGCATTGGCGTCGCCTCGGTTCCAACCGCCGAGAATCGCTTCGGCGCACGCTACGCCAAACCGCTCACCCACCTGCGCGAGTACGTCACGATCATCAAAGCGTTGACCGAGACCGGCGAGGTCGATTTTACAGGCGAAGCGTATCGCGCCCAGACCAAAATCGCGGTGACGACGCCGATGCCGGTGATGATCGCGGCTCTCGGCCCGACGGCCTTCGAACTTGCCGGCGAGGTAGCCGACGGCGCGATCAGTTGGATTGCCCCGGCGGCCTACATCCGCGACGTCGCCCGTCCGGCTATCGAGCGTGGAGCAAAGCAGGCCGGCAGGCCGGTTCCGCCGATCGTCGCTCACGCCCCGGTCGCCGTCAGCGAGGATCGCGACGCCATCCGTGACGCGATCCGCAAGCAGTTCGCCTTCTATGTCCGAGCACCGCATTATCAGGCGATGTTCGTCGCTGCAGGGTTCCCCGAAGCGCGTGATGCGGCCTGGAGTGATGCGATGGTCGATGGGCTGGTCATCTCGGGGACCGAAGGCGAGGTCGAGCGACGGCTTACCGATCTGGCTAACTGGGCCGGCGGCGAGGTGTTGGTCTCCCCACTCGCCGGCATCGAGCCGGAGCGCACCGCCAGCTTGCTCGCCCGGTTGTCCATGCCGTAACAGCCCGGTTCGTTCGCCGTCGGGAGTTCCGCTCGTGGAGGACGGACCACGAATCGTCGGGTTGCGGCCGGTGGCCAGCCTGAGAACGAGAAGGCCGCGTCGCCCAGGGGGAGACCGACGCTCCGCCGGTGATCGCCGGGGTTAGACGTCGCTCGCTCCTCCGTGTCGGCGCTTCACGCTGCTTCGACGAGCAGGCAAAGGCCGATGGTGTTTGCTCGTTCATCGATGACCGGACGTCCGGGACCCGAGGTGGTCAGGAGTGCAGATAGTCGACCTGCGCGTCGCGGAACTTCACCCGTTCAGCCCGGGTGAGCGCTCCCAGATCCTGGAAGGTGCGGACGGCTCTGTAGAAGTCGTCGTCATAGGTGCGCGTTTTGATGACGATCGGCATCGGCACCGCGTGGCCAAAGACGAGGGCCTGTTGCTTCGTTTCAAGGCGGGCCAGCACCGCCCGCAACTCGTTCCTGCCGGACGCACCCGAGAGCACCGCATCGACGTCCTTCTCGTTGTCGAGGAGGCAGCACAGCCGGGTGCCGATCTGCGATAGCACCTCGTCGTCGATGCCGCTCGGCCGTTGGTCGACCACCAGCAAGGTCACGTTGTACTTGCGCATTTCGCGAGCGATCTCGCCGAAGATCGTCTGCCCGGCGACGGTCGGGTGGAGAAACTTGTGCGCCTCCTCGATGGTGATGATCAGCGGCCGCGGCTTTGTGCCGCCGACCCCCATCGCCTTCTCGACATCCTCGACATACTTGTGATGGATCCGGCGCGTCAGAACGTTCGCCACCAAAATGTACGCTTCGAGCGCCCGAAAGTCCCCAAACTCGACGACGACACTCGTGCCGGAGCGCAGGCGGTCGAGGATCGCCATCAGGTAGTCCGTCGGTTTGGATCGCGTGAGAAAGGGAAAGCGAGCCAGCTTCGATAGCTTGCGCCAAAGCGCCCCGATCGACGCGGCGTGTGCACCAAGAGCGCTGGTGAGCGCTTGTCGCCTCTCCTCCGTGTCGGCATCGAGCAACTTGGCGAGCCATTGGTTGCCAAACTGGCGATCAAGCAGATACACCGCTTCGATCATCGGACCCTTCAGACCGAGCGTTTCGGCCAGGAGCGCGATGTCCTCCGGTTCGATCTGGTCGTAGCCAATCTGGAGGTCGAAGTCCGAAGTTGCGCCGCGCCGACGAGTGCTGTTTGGGTCGAGCGAAAAGATGCTGACCTTCGGCCCAAAAAGCTTCTTCAGCCCCTGAGGCGGCGGCCCCGCTTCACCGGTCCCTTCCCAGCCATACTCGTTGTGCATATCGAAGACGAGGTTGGCAGCCACCTCGCGCTGGACCAACCCCGCCAGCACCAGGCGGGTCAGGAAGGTCTTGCCGGTGCCGCTCTTGCCAAAGACGCCAACGCTGCGCTCGACCAACTTCGCGAGATCGAGACAGACCCTGGTCTCCATCTCGATCGGCGTGCCAATCTCGAAAAACGAACCGCCGTCGCGCCCAAAGACTGCTTCGACGTCCTCGTCACTTGCCTGGTTCGCCACCGCGAAATGGCTGGGGACGGACTTGACTGGCTGGGGGCCATCGAGCGCTCCGGCCAGTTTATCGAGCGTCAAGAGCGGCGCGACCTCGAGGACACCATAGATCCCGGCGCCGGACCAGATTTCGGCCAACAGGTCATCTTCGAACGCCGGCGGGTTGACCAACGCCTTCTGGTCCAACGCGGCCAGCCGTACGTCCGCTACCAGGCAGAAAAAGCGTTTGGACGTGCCTTCGACGACGACATAGGTCCCGACCGCGATGTCCTCGGTTTCAACCCCGGGATCGAGCTTGACCTCGACGCCTTCCTTGAGCGACCCCCCGATCACCGTGCCGAGACGCCTCACGTCGGAGTTCACGCTCGCAACCTCCGCAGCACCGCTCCGAGCCTGGCCGGGTCGCCGTTCATCAGAACCACCAGTTGACGGCCGGCGCGGATGGTCAATTCGCGCTCCTGGGCGGGGCCGACGCTCGAGCGGGCAGCGCGCAAGCCAGCGGCAATCAGTTCGTCCACTGGCGCAGCCACCGGAGTGCCGATCAGGATCGACAGAAAATCGAGCCGTTGGTAGAACCGCTGCATCAGATCGTCAGAAGCCCGATAGAGAAATGCATGAATGGCCGCCGGGCGCGGCGGCAGGTGCTGACGCACGACACCGTCCTCGTCGAAACCGACGACGAGAGCCTTGATTTCGGTCTGCAGCAACATCGCCAACTGGGGGTGCTGGTGATAGACGTCCTCCTCGCTTTCCATGCCGCGACCACGAACAATCGCCGGTCGGCCAGGATCGGCGCTGCCGGTCGAGGCGTGATAGACCAGTCCAAGCACGTCACGCTCGCCGTCGGAGGCGGAGACCAGCGCGCCAAACGGTGGCGGCCGGTGGAGATCGTCGCAGGCGGCAACAAACTCGGTCGTGCTGGCATTCAGCACCTCGCCAATGCGACTACGGCTCACGCGACGCCTCCAATGCTTGCGCCAAGTCGGCCTTGAGGTCCGAGAGGTCCTCGATGCCGACCGAAAGCCTGACCAGACGATCCGAGATGCCAACTTCTCGGCGCTCTTCCGGCGAGAGCGAGCGGTGCGAGGCGACCACCGGGTAGGACAACTCGGTGAACAGGTCGCCGAGGGTGGCGGCCGGTAGGCAGAGCGCCAGCGAATCGAGGAAGCGCTCAACCCTCGGTCGCTCAGCCCCAGCAAGTTCGAAGGAAATCAGCGCGCCGTATCGCCCACCGCTCATCAGCCGCTCGGCAATCGCCCGGTCGGGGTGAGATTCCAGCCCAGGGTAGTGGACACCCTCGACCTCGGAACGACCTTCGAGCCAGGCAGCGAGTGCCACCGCATTGCGGCACTGGCGATCGATCCTCAGCGCCAACGTCCGTAGGCCACGCAACGCCAGCCAAGCCTCGAAGGGACCGAGTATTCCGCCGGTCACGACCCCAACCCGCCGTGCCGCCGCCAGAATCTCTCCGCGGCCACCGACAAGACCAGCCAACAGGTCGCCATGTCCGGCTAGGTATTTCGTCGCGCTGTGGACCACGAGGTCCGCGCCCTGGTCGAGCGGCCGAAGCAGAAGCGGCGTCGCGAGGGTTGCATCGACCACGAAGCGCGCTCCGGCGCGCTGGGCGACCGCCGCCAATGCCGGCAGGTCGGCTACTCGAACGAGTGGGTTCGACATCGCTTCGATGACCAACGCCTTGACCTTACCTCGCTCTGCCAGCGCTGCCTCGACCGCCGACGGGTCAGTCGCGTCGACGTTGAGCGGGCGGACGCCGACTGGAGCGAACACCTCAAGGAGCATCGTGCGAGTCATTCCATAGCAATCGCGAGCCAGGGCGATGGTGTCGCCCGGCCGCGCGTCGCAGGCCAGCAGCGCAGCGTGCATGGCTGCCTGACCGGTGGCAAACGCTGCCACCTCGCCGCCTTCGAGATCGCCGACCGCCTCTTCGAATAGCGAGACGGTCGGGTTACTGTTGCGGCCGTAGACGAATCGTTCCCCGCTGCCAAGAGCCACGTCCAACGCCTGCTGGCTTTCGACCAGCCAGGTCGCCGAGGCGTGGATTGGCGGGGTGGACGCCCGCTGGGCGACCGGCGGTGCGGCGATACCGGCGCGAGCGACCCGGGTGCTCAGAGCAAGGTCAGACACCGCGGGTGCGCTTGCTGGCCGCCTTGGCCGAACCGGCTTCGGACATTCCCACCATCGCCACGGTGTTGCCGACTAATCGGGCGAACATCTGGCGGTCGGCCACGCTGATGACCGCGCACTCGTGTGCCTCGATCAGCGCCGCCGGGTACCCTTGACCGCGCGCCACCTGGTCGAGCACCAACGAGAGAGCAAGTTCGAGGCGTTCCGGGTCGCGCGCCACCCAGTCCGGCAGTTCGATGCGGGCAACTTCACTTCCCGTGTGCAGGTAACAGAACCAGATATCTGGCCCGACGCGCTCACCGCCGTCGTCGCGCGGATGAAACAGTCCTGACCGCTCACCCGCCCGTAAGTAGCGAAAGAACATCTCGGCATCGGTTGTCGCGACGCCATTGCAGTCTCTCTCGTCCGGGTCGTGCGATGGGCAGTACCGCTTGCAATCGGCCACGCTATGCGGACAGGCGAAGACCCGCACGAGGTTCGAAACGAACACCAACGACGGCCGGGAGACGTAGCCGACGAGCGCCGCCTGGCGCACCTGGCAGGCGCGTTCGACCCGGGCGAGAGCCTTCTCGTAGCGCTCCAAGAGCGACGGTCCCCCGTCGGCTGGCGTCGCCCGGATGAACCCCTTGAGTTGGGGCGAGGCCAGTCCCCAGATCGTGAGCGGGTTGTCCATCATCGCCACCGCCGGGAGATCCGGCGGAAGTCCCTCGACGAGTTCGGCGACCCGCTCGAACTCGGCAATCGAAAGCTGAATTCCGAGCAATTGGCCGTCAATTGGCCGGACGGCATGGTCCTCGGGATCGACATAGGTGAGCCGCCGAACTTCGAGGCTGGACTCGGCATTCAGCACACAGTCCGGCTGCGAGCCGTAGCGGATCACCGCCCAGCCGACATTGATGACATAACAGCCGAGGGGACTATGGCGATCGACGTTGATCGCCGAGCCATCGGCGGCGATCACCGCGAAATCGTCCGGAATGCACGCCACACGATGACGATCGCCCAGGCGGCCGCCAAACGCGGGCGTCCGGAGGGCCAGCGCCCGGCCGGACCTGGCAATCTTGTCCTCGATTGCCTCGACAGGGTCGGCCGCCACGATCTCGACAGCCCGGCGTTCGGCAATGATCCGCGCCGCGTCACGCTCACGGAGTTCGCCCAAAACCGCGTTCAACTGCTCGACGATCTGGCTGATATCAAGGGACATGCAGGCGAGTATACGAGTAGCCGAACGTTAGTTCAAGCCCCTGCACAAGATGTGGTAGTCGCTCGGATCTTAGGCGCCGAGATCTCCGTCGGCTTGACTCAGCCGGACACCTCCCGGCAGGGTCACCGGCGGCGGCAGCGGCAGTGCTTCGGCACTGCGCGGCTCCCGCCGTCGGAATGGCCGCCAGCGCAGCGCTTTGCCCACACCGCCTTGGATATCGTCGAAGAAGGTGTACATCGCCGGCACGACGAACAGGCTCAGGAAGGTCGAGGTCAGCATTCCGCCAATGATGAGGACACCGATGCTTTGATAAAGTTGGCCACCCTCTTCCACGCCGAGGGCGATTGGCAGCAAGCCAAAACAGAGCGCTGCCGAAGTCATCAGGATCGGCCGCAGGCGCGTCGGGCCGGCTTCCAGCAGCCCTTCCAAGCGGCTGCGGCCACGTTGGCGCAGAGTATTGGTGTAGTCCACCAGCAGGATGCCGTTCTTGGCGACCAGTCCCATCAGGACGATCATGCCGATCAGCGAGAGGAGGTTGAGCGTTAGGCCGGTGACCGCCAGTCCAACAAATGCGCCAACCGTTGCCACCGGCAGGGCGAACATCGTCGCAAACGGCAGAACCAGGCTCTCGTAGAGCCCGGCCAGCAGCATGTAGATCAGGACGAGTGAGAGCGCCAGCGCAAAGAGAAGCTGGGTAAATGCCTCCGCTTGCTCTTCGGCGTCACCTCCCTGCGCGACCGTCACGCCTGGCGGCAGGCTTGGGCGTAGCTCGTTGAGTTTGGCATCCAGCGGCGCAGTAACGTCGTTGAGCGGCGTTTGACCGACAAGCGACGCCTGGACGGACGCTTGCGGCACGCGATTACGCCGGGTGATCGACGCCGGACCGGCCACTTCCTCAAGTCGGGTGACCTGGCCGATCCGGATCTGGACCGGTACTCCATCCCGCAGAACGACAATCGGGACATTCTCGATTCCATCGAGCGAGGTGCGCGTCCCGGTTGTTGCCAGCACTCGAACATCCTGCTCGGTCTTGCCCACCGGCCGGAACTTCGTTGCTACCGTCCCTTCGACGGTCGTCCGCAGCGCAGTGGCAACCTGGTCGGCCGTCAAGTGTGCGTCGGCGAGACGGTCGCGGTCGATGACGAGGCGAAGTTCCGGGTTGCCGAGCGATGAACTGTTCTTGACGGCGTCGATACCCGGGACGGAACGGACCAACGCCTCGACCTCGGCAGCGACGCGCTCGACATCGGCGCGGTTCTGTCCCTGGACCCGGACGTTGATCGGAAAGGACCCGGTAAATCCGCCGCCATTACCGACGTTTATCGTCGCACCATCCAGGCCACGGACCTTGGGCTTGAGTTCCTCGACGATCTCGAACACGGAGCGGTGGCGGTCATGCAGCGGTTGGAGCGTCACGAAGATGGTGCCGGTACGGGAGTTGGACGCGCCCGGTAGCCCACCAGCGCCAGCGCCTCCGGCGGTGGAAAGATAAGACCGAACCTCGGGGATACCGGCGAGTTCGCCCTCTATTTTGCGTAGCAGTGAATCGGTCGCCTGGATCGACGAACCGGGAAGGAGTTCGACGTCAACCTGTAAGAACGAGTCATCGGTTTGTGGCACGAACTCGAACTTGACGAAGCCAAGTGGGATCAGCGCGAACGCGAAGATGAGCGAAGCAATGGCGGCAATCGGCGGCAGCCAGCGCGCGGCGAACACCCCGCCGATCAGCCGCCCACCCGGTATCGGTGGCTTGATCTTCGCCGTCAGGATCCATCCCAATGCCTTTTCGTAGGCGCGCTCGAGCGCGTCGAAGGTGGCTTCCCAGCCGCGAACAAACCAGCCCCAAGGTCCTCCCGGCAGTTTGAGCGCGTTGGCGTTGAGCCAACGCGACGCGAGCATCGGCGTCAGGGTGAACGAGATGAACAACGAGGTAAGCACCGCGGCCACGATCACCAGTCCAAACTGACGGAAGAAGCTACCGGTGATCCCGCTCAGGAAGGCGACCGGCAGAAAGATCACCACGTCCACCAGCGTGATAGCGATCGCGGCCAAGCCGATCTCGGAACGGCCGTTGAGCGCCGCCTGGAACGGCGTTTCGCCCAATTCGAGGTGACGGACGATGTTTTCAATCACCACGATTGAGTCGTCGACCAGCACGCCAATCACCAATACCAACGCCAAGGTCGACATGATGTTCAGCGTGAACCCAAGCAGGCTCATCCAGAGGAAGGTTGTGAGGAGCGAGGTCGGGATCGCGAACAGGACGATCGTGGTGCTGCGAATGGTATGGAGAAAGACGAGCAGCACGAGGCCGGTGATGATGATCGCCTCGATCAACGAACGCTGGACCCCATTGAGCGAGTTTCGGGTGAACGCCGAGCGGTCGAAGACCTCTTCGATATGAACGTCTGCCGGGAGGCTCTTGTTCAGGTCGGCGATCGCCCGCTTAATGTTGTCGGCCGTCCGCACTTCATTGGCGGTCGCATTCTTGCTCAGGGTCAACGCAACAGCCGGTTTTCCGTTGAAGTTGGAGATCGAGGTGATTTTCTTGTTTGTCTCGACAACCGTCGCCACATCTCGAACCAAGATCGGTCCACTGCCGGGGTTGGTGATCACCAACTTGGCGATTTCGTCGACCGACTGAAAGAGGCCCGAGAGCCGAATATTCAGGCTACGGTCGCCTTGCGGCACCGTCCCGCCCGGCCGGCTCTGGTTGTCGCGCGCCAACGCTCCGACGATCTGGTCGTAGCTCAGGTTGAACGCCGTCAGGCGCGCCGGGTCGACGATGACCTGAATCTCGCGGGCCAGGCCTCCGGTGATGTTGACCTGGGCGACGCCGTCGACGGCCTCCATCCGTGGCCGTATGTCGACATCGGTCACCCGGTAGATCTCGTCGAGGCTGGCGTCACCGGTGACCGCCGCATAGAGGATCGGTGACGCCGTAAAGTCGAACTTGGCGACTACCGGCGCGAGCGCATCCGTCGGGAGTTGGCCGCGGACCGCTCCGACCCGCCGCTCAACATCGACCGCTACCAGGTCCTCATTTGCCTGGTCGGTGAAGGAGACGGTGACGACGGACTGGCCTTCGGAAGAGGTGGACTGGATAAAGTCGATGTTGCTCAGACCAGCAACCGCGTCTTCGATTGGCTTGGTAACCAGACGTTCGACATCATCGGGGGCGGCGCCAGGATAGGCCGTGATGATGGTGACAAAGGGCGAACTGACGGTCGGATAGAGTTCGGCGTTCAGCCCACGAAACGAGATCGCGCCGAGAAGGACCAGTCCGAGAATGACCATCGACATAAAGACTGGGCGGGTGATCGCGACACGGGTCAGACCCACTGCTCGGTCCTTTCGCAAAGGCAGCGGAATGATCGGCTGAATGGTGCGCCCGCCCGAAAACGCGGCAGGGCGTGGGGTGGTTGGTTCAGCGGCATCGAACAAGTCTAACGTGCGGCCGCAAGACCGGCCAAGACGTACGAGCAGTAGTCTGCCGCAAGAATTCGACGGACTGCCACCACGGCCCTGGAACGCTTGGACAGTGCCCTGTCATCTCCCGCCGTGTAGGCGCTATACTGGCGCCGACTTTCATTGCAGAAGGAGACGCCATGGGCGAAACCTACGAGAACGAACGCGAAGCCCCCCAGGCCGCGTCCGAGGCGCTACGCGGCGAGGTCCAGAAATTCATCACCCAGTGGAACCAAGTCCCCTCGTTTATGATGACCTTCCGCAAGGACGGCCGGCCGATCATGCGTCCGGTGAGCACCTTCGTTGATGGTTGGATGGTCGGGACGATCACTCAGCATCTGCACGTCAAGACCCAGCACATCCGAGACAATCCGGTTGTGGGCTATCTCTGGGTCGGCCGAGATGGACGTGGCCCCGGGATGGACTGGGCGCCCAAGAGCGTCTGGCTTCAGGGCCGCGCCGAACTCATCGAAGATCCGGCTGAGGTCGAGGCCTTTTTCGAACGGCGCAAGGAAAAGCTTGGCGCAGGAGACGCCCACCCGACCGACCACGATTATCGGCGGATTGTCGTCCGGGTCACACCCGAATACCTGCGTGCCGAGGGTTTCTATGAGGCTGCCCGGCCGGTGATCATCCGGGACTTCAGTTACTAGATCTCGCCGCTTTTGACGATTACTAACTAGTCAGTGAGTTATTGACAGCGGGCCGCCCAGAAGGTAAAGTACTGTCCGGGTGATGGCTGCTCACGCCGCCGACGCACGGCGGATGCCGTGGTTGCACACGGCGCGTGTGTGGGAGGGCCAGATGTCGCTTCGCGTCCCAGTGGCGGTCACCGCCGCCTTCAAAGGCTCGCTTGTCTCGTTTTTCCTGCTTCACAACCCGCTGCACAATCTGTTTCCACCGCTAGCGGTCATCCTGCTTTTTGCCGGCCCCTCGATCGCCGGCGCAATGCTCTATGACCGGGTCCGCTTGCCCCTCTGGGGAAACCTGCTTGCCTCGCTCTGGATCGGGTTCCTCAACACCTTGCCGTACACCGTCGTCATCCCGCTGTTGATGCTCAATCGTTACCTCTTTCAGGATGCCGCCACTGCCGATTGGGTAATCGCGGTAACCACCTGGGCGTGTCTGGGGTACACCCTGTTTGGCTTCGTCTTCAGCTTGCTCGGCACTTACGTTCGCCACTGGACCAAAGGCGAGATCGAAAAGCGGTCACCGGCGCAGCCAGTCGTCCTCGACGAGGTGCCGCTACTCTATAAGCCGGTCCCGCAGCGTTAGGGTTCCCCGGCGGCACGTAGCCCTCGCGCCGAACCACGAGCGAGCCACTTCTCGACCTGGCGCAGGTGGCCGCATTGATGGTCGATCGAACTGTCCAGGAGCGTTGGGATCGAGGCGAAGTAGCGATTGCCGCCTGGCATGATCACGGGCGTGTTGCTGAAGAATGCTTCGTCGGAGAGCGCTCCGAGGTAGGCAATGGTGGCGGCCTCTCTCGTGTCGATCAGCGCAAGAAGTTCATGCCGGTCCGGCCCTTCGTCGCCGGGCGGATCATAGATTCGAAGGTCGACCGAGGTCATCTGCCCAGTCGAGACCGCGATCTCGTGGAGATCCCGTGGGTAGGTCAACCCGGCGGCGGTGTGAAACACGATCTGGGCGACCGTCCATGGCTCGCCAGGCAGGCCAGTCGCGAGGTCGTTGGGGGTCAGCCGGCCGGCGGCATCCCGCAGCGCCGCGACCTGGCCGAGCCAGGTATCAAGCAGCGCCGCGCGGGCAGCCATTGATTACGTGGCGTAGCGGAAACGATAGGTACGCCAGTAGCCGACGTCGGTGCCAAACGACACCATGAACTTCTTGGCCCGGCGCGCCACCGGGTAGCGGCTCATCGTCCGGACACCGCGTTGCAGGATGCGGTGCGGGCTATAGACCTTGTTGCACAGCCAATTGTACCCGTTCTTCAGTTCGTCGACCGTCATCTGCTTCGGGACGAAGGTCACGTGCGACGTGTCGTAATAGGTCCAGGGCACATCGAGCAGGCGGCCTTCGGCTTCGAGTTCGGTGCGCTGGGGAGTACCTGGGAAGGGCGTCAGCACCGTCACCGAAACCGAGTCCAGTTCGCTCTCGCGGATGAACTTCCAGGTATCTTCGAAGGTCCCCATCGTATCGCCATCGAAGCCAAAGACGAACAGACCGACCACGCCGATCCCGTGGTCGTGGCAGTTCTTGATCACCTGACGATACTCGTCGGTTGCGCCGCGTGCCTTGCCGCCGAGGTTGCGTTTGTTCGCCGGGTTGACCGACTCAAATCCGATGAAGAGCTTGTCGAGGTGCGCCCGACGCGCCAGGTCGAGCATTTCGGGATACTTGCCGACCATCTGCTCGGCCTGAGCGGTCCAGCCGGTCAGCGGTAGCTTCGCGAGCGCCTCGAACAACTCGACCATGTAGTCGGGGTTGATCCGAAAGTTCAGGCCGAAGTTGTCGTCAGTCAGGAAGAACCGGCTGATCTTGCGTCGGCCGATCTCCTCGACCACTTCGTCGACCGGCCGCAGCCGCATCTTTTGCCCCGAGACGCGGATCGCCGTGCAGAACGAGCAACTTCGCGGGCAGCCGCGGGTGATTTCGAGGTAGGGCGTCCAGTATTGCCGGGTTTCCGGCACCATGTCGATGATCTTGTCCTTGAGTGGCGCGACGCCATCGAGGCTGCTCCATTCTTCGTCATGGTAGACCGGTTTGGCGCCGGTGGTGAAATGGTCGTGGACAATGACCGGCCAGGTGCGATAGGCCTCGCCGACGTTGACGATATCGGCCCAGGTCGCCACGTCTTCCGGCGATAGAGTCGCATGGACGCCGCCAATCGCGACCTTGGCGCCCTGCTGTTTGGCGCGCAATCCGATCTGTTTTGCCCGATCGATCGAATTGGTCATGCTGGTAATGCCGACGAGGTCGCCCGGCCCCAATTTGTGGAAGGGGATCGGATCGAGATTCTCGTCCCAGATGGCGACCTCGATGGAATCGGGAACCAACGATGCCAGACGCATCAAGGTATAGGGCGAGCCGGGCACCTTGCCAAATACCCGGCCATCGCGCTTGGGATAGATCAGGACGACCTTCGACATTCGCCGCTCCGCTCAGGCGCTCTGCACGTACTCAGGACGGCCGGTGTTCAAGAAGAACCGGCGCGCCGCCGAGGCGTAGCGTGGCAGGTTTCGCCAGGTGTCGAGCATCGTAACGCGCCGCCAGATCCGGTGCGGCCGGAGGTAGAACCGGCGGTACGCTTCGTGCCACTTCTTTTCGACGACCTCGGGCGTCGTATCCGAGATCGAAAAATGGGCGCGGTCGCTGTGGATTGCCAACTCCTGCCAGTTCTCGACGTGGAATTGGCCTTCCGAGACGATCAGGTCATACAACTCCGTGCCCGGGTAGGGTGTCGCGATCATGAAGTTCGCGAGGTCTGGGTCGAGTTCGACGGCGAACCGGATCGTGTCTTCCATCGTCGCTTCGGTGTCGCCCGGCATCCCGAAAATGAAGAAACCCATCGTCTGCAGGCCCGCCTTCTTGGCGTTGGTCATCGCGCTGCGGATCTGGTCGAGGGTCTGCTTCTTTTTCATCCGGTCGAGGACCGCTTGGTTGCCGCTCTCCACCCCAAATCCGACCCGCCGGCAGCCGGCTTGCTTCATCAACTGAAACAGTTCAGCATCGGTGGCGTCGGCGCGCATTCCGTGAATCGTCACCCAGGGCACTCGGGTCAAGTTGTTGGCGATGAGTGCCCGGCACAGGTCCTTGGCACGCGCGAGGTGAAGGTTCCAAACGTCGTCGGCGATGCCGATCTCGGTGGCGTGGCAATCCTCGACCAGCCATCGCCACTCGGCGATCACCTCGTCGATCTTGCGTGGTCGCCAGGTCCGGCCTTCAACACTGCGCGAACAGAAGGTGCAGGCGTGCGGGCAGCCGCGCGAGGTCATGATGGTGAACGAACGCTCTCGTCGCCAGCCGTCGGTCATCGGCTGGAGGTTGCTGTACTTTTCAACGTCGAAGAGATGAAAGGCCGGCTTGGGCAGGGTCGAAAGGTCTTTCTGGAACGGCCGGTCCGGGGCGTGGATGATCTCGCCGCTCTCCAGCTTGATTGTCAACCCGCGTACCTCGCGAAAGCGATCGGCGGCAGTCGAAAGCGGCCGGCCGTCCAGATCGCCGAGGATGCGAAACAGTTCACGCACCGGCTGTTCGCCTTCGCCACGCACAACCAGGTCGATCGTCGGCCGTTCGACCTGCTCCATCGGCTGAATGGTCGGATGGGGACCGCCCATCATCGTCAGCGCACCGGTCGCCTTGGCCGCGTCGATTGCTTCCCAGGCGTCGGTGATCTGGGGAGTGGTCGCGGTGACGCCGACGACATCCCAACCTTGGGAGAGGACGTCCTCGTATGGCTCGGCCTCGGCGGCTCCGTCGTAGATCCGAACGGTGTGGCCCATCTCTTCGATCGCCCCGCCGATGTACGCCAAGCCGAGGTGGATCAGTTCTGGAGACGTCCAGACCTTCGACTTAGGGTTGACCAGCAGCACGCGCATTGGCTCTACCTTCTCATCACATTGGTGATGGGGCTGTGTAGCCACTCGATTCGATCGTCCGGTTGGCGCGACGGGAAGCCTGCAGCCAGACGAGGCCGCCAAGCAAGCCGGACGTAATGATAACGGCATGCATCAGCAGGGACATCGTCAATGCCTGCGATTCGCTCATCAGGCCGGCGAGGGTCGCGTAGAAAAAGACATAGACGGCCTGCTGAATGCCAATTCCATTGATCGAGATTGGCACCAGCAGAATGAAGGCGATGATCGGGTTGAACACGAAGAAGTAGATGAACGGCGCATCCAGTCCAAGCGAGACTCCCACCAGCCAGTTGACCACCGATGTCAGGGTCTGGATGCCGAACGAGACAATCGCCGCCCAGGCCACCGCACCCGGCGCACGCCGGTATGCCGCAAACGCATCGGCGACCATCCGTCCGGTCATCCGCAACCGGTTGAGCGGCGGGATCAGGTCGAACAGGTATTTCGCTTGGCGCGTCACCGAGCGGGTGATCAGGCCGAGAAAGAGCAGCGCGCCACCGAGAAACAGCGCCAACGACAAGATCGACACTTGCCAGAGCGCCGACGAGCCGGTCCAGAATGCAGCAACCAGGCCGAAGATCGCCGCCGACGCGATAAAGACGAGCAATCCAGTCATCCGGTCGACGATCACCGAGGTGGCAGCGATCGTGCCGTTGGCCATGTAGCGTGACAGGTCGAACGCGCGGACTGCGTCGCCGCCGACATTGCTCGGCAGGAAGTTGCCGAAGAATAGCCCGACGAAGGTCGAGCGGATCAATTGGCCGAGTGGCACCTCTGCTCCTTGTGCCCGCAGCAGCACGCCCCACTTGTAGGCGTTCAGCGAGATCGCGCTCAGGTACAGGACAAAGGCGACGAGCAACACCGCGAGGCTGGCGCGCTGTGCTTCGGCCCAGATCTTCGCCGGGTTCTCCTGGTAGATCAGCCAGGTGACGAGCGCCACGCTCACGCAAAGCCGAAGCGCGAATCCGAGCGCCGCTTTCACTTCGCTTCGCGCAGCCCGCCCGGACGCGGCGCAACCGCTGGCGGCAGGTGGGCCGCGTTCTCGACGTCGACCCGCTTGGTCGTCCAGGCCATGTCCCAGACGACGTGCTTGCGGCCATGCACGTAGTAGTCGTAGGCCCCGAGCGTCCGGGCGAACAATTCCAACCCGCCGGCCCAGAAGATAAAGACGATCATTCGCGCCAGTCGGAACACCTCGGTTGCCGCCAGCCGGCCGACCGATCCCGTGTTCAGGCTCGATACCTTGTAGCCGTACTTGTGCTTGAGATGGAGATGGCCGGCGTGGTTGCGGCGGCGTTGGCGAATGAAATCGCTGACCGACTCGGGTCCCATGTTGTAGACAACCGCGTTGGGCGCGTAGACGACGCGCAGCCCACGCCGCACGACGAACGCCTCCATGAACGCCTCGTCCATCGCAACATCCGGCGGGATCGCCTTGACCAGCCTGCGAAAGGCGATCAACTCGCCCAGCCGCGGGACTTCCAGACAGAGCTGATGCTCAAGCTGGAGACGCAGGTGGCTCATGTAGCCGATGAACTGGTCAGAAGCGTTGACCGGCACTTTCTGGGCGCCGGTCATCCCGATAGTCGGGTCGGCGAACGGCCGGATCAGGTGTTCGATCGTGTCCGAGCGAACGAGCGTGTCGCCGCTTTGGATGACCACGATCTCTTCGCGAGCCTCGGCGAGAAACTGGTTGATCGCGGCGGTCTTGCCTTCGCGGTCGCGCTGGACGACGAGGCGAATGCGGCCGTCGCGCTCGACGAACGTGTCGACGATCTCATGGGTACGATCGGTGCACCCGCTGGCGACGACGACGATCTCGCCAATCTCGACAGTAGCGAGGTCCTGATCGAGCAGCGCCTGGAGGAGGCGGCCGATGTTCGCTTCTTCGTTGTGGGCCATGATGCCGATCGAGATGCGAAGCGGCCCTGAACTCATCGGGACACTCCCCGGCCTAGCATGCCACTTCGGGGCTGGGCTTGGGCGTCGAGGTATGGGGCATCGCCATTCGGACCGCCATGCTGGCCAGCCGGGGAAGTTGCTGCCAGGTTGAGCGACGAGTCAGCGTCTTGGCGATCCGGCGTGGGCGCAGGTAGAAGCGCCGGTGCGCCTCATGCCATTTTCGCTCCATCACGTCGGCGGGCAGGTCGAGTTCGTAGCGCGCCTTGCCTTCGAGGAAGATGTAGTCGTCCCAGTCCTCCATCAAAAGGCGGCCTTTGTCCTGGACCTCGTTGTAGAGGATCGTCCCGGGGAAGGGCGTGGTCATCGAGAAGTTCGCCACATCGGGATCGAGCTCGATCGCAAAACGGATCGTCTCTTCGATCGTCTCCTCGGTGTCGCCGGGCAGTCCGATCATGAAGAATCCGATCGTCTCCAGCCCAACCGCCTTGGCGTTGCTGAACGCCTCGCGGACCTGCTTCATCGAATGCTTCTTGTTGATCCGCTGCAGGATGTATTCATTGCCGGTCTCCGGCGCGAAGGCAACGCGCTTGCAGCCGGCGGCCTTCATCTTGCCCAGCAATTCGCGGTCGGCGAGGTTCGAGCGGATGCCGTTAATCAGGATCCACGGCACCGTGTTCAGCCCAGAGTCGATCAGGGCATCGCAGATCGCCGCAACGCGTTTGCGGTCGATGTTGAAGGAGTCGTCGACGATGCCGATCTCGGTCGCGCCAAGATCGTGAATGACGTGGCGAAATTCGGTGATGACGCTCTCGACCGAGCGGGCGCGCCACTTCTCCGGGAAGGTCGACTGCGAGCAGTAGGTGCAGCGATAGGGGCAGCCGCGCGAGGTGCAAATAGCAAAGGACCGGGGGCTGAAGCCGTCCATCGTCGGCTGGAGCGAAGAATAGCCTTCCTTGCGGAACAGGTGATAGGCCGGCCAGGGAAGCCCGTCGAGATCGCGAACCGGTGGGCGCTCCGGATTGTGGATGTAGTCACCGCTCGGGCCGCGATAGGAGAGACCCTTCACCCCGGCGAGGTTCTCGGCGAGGGCGGCGCTGTCGTGGCGTGGTGTTCGCTCCACCACACTCAGGAACTCCTCCCAAGTGGATTCGCCCTCGCCGCGCGCCACCGCATCGATCTGCGAGCGGCGCAGCGTCTCCTCGGGCATCACCGTCGGGTGAGGGCCACCGATCATGATCGGGCATGGATGGAGTTGCTTCAGCTTTTCGGCGACGGCCCAGGCCGCTTTGACCTGGGGGGTGTTGGCGGTCAGCCCGACGACGTCGGCGGGGAACTCTTCGAGGAGGACCTCGAGCGGGGTGTCCTCGACCTGCATGTCATAGACCCGGACATTGTGTCCGAGCCGTTCGGAGATCGCCGCGACGTAGGCGAGGCCGAGCGGCGGAGAGGTCCGCACCGCAATCGGCATATTGATGTTGGGGCAAATCAGGAGCACATTCATCGGACGCTTCAAACCTCATCCTGCCGGGCCGACGGGTGCAAAGCCGCGGCAGCCGGCGAGGGCGCTCACGCTGCCAGCCAGATGAGGCGCGGGCAGTCAGGCAAGCGCTGATCCAGCCGTCGGTACTATAGCACAGGGGTACCCTCCGCGGACCCGCTTGGCGGAAGGCCCGTCACAAGTTGATTCCGTTCGGTTGCGAGCCGAAAACCGAGCGTGCTAGCCTGGCGTCAGCCCATGACAGATATCGCCTACCAGCTATCTATCGAGATCGACGAGCCCTTCGCGAGCAAGGTGGACGTCGCCGCCCTCGAACGGGCGATAACCGCCACGCTGATAGCAGAGGAGATCCCCGCTCCCGCTGAGATCAGTTTGCAGATCGCCGACGACGCCACCATTCAGGCTCTCAACCGCGACTACCGCGGCATCGACGCCGCCACCGACGTGCTTTCGTTCGGCTTTGAGGCAGATGAGTTTGTCGTACCGCCGGATGGCGTGCGACACCTTGGCGAGGTGGTGATCGCCTTTCCCTATACCGAGCGTTCGGCCGAGCGGCAGGGTCACCCGACGGCGCACGAACTGGTTATCTTGACCGTTCATGGCACACTCCACGTGCTCGGCTATGACGACGAAGAGGACGAAGCGTGGGAAGTAATGAAGGCCCGGCAGGAGTCAATCCTCGCGTCCCTCGATCGCTAAAACGCGCCGGCAGCCTTGCCGAGAGTTTCGGGTACGCCTTCGCCGGACTGCGCTACGCCTTTGGCACGCAGCGCAACATTCGTGTCCAGAGCCTCGCCGGCATCGGCGCGATCGCGCTCGGGTTCGTGGTCGGGCTTTCCTGGCTCGAATGGGCCGTGCTGTTGCTGGTGATCGCATTTGTCCTCGTCTCCGAAATGATCAACACGGTGTTCGAGACGATTGTCGACATGATCACCCAGGAGCATGACCCACACGCGATGGTCGCCAAGGATGTGGGTGCTGCCGCCGTCATCACCGCCGCGATCGTCGCTCTTTTGGTCGGAGCGCTGCTGTTTGTCCCGAAGTTGCTCGCGCTGTTCGGGCACTGACTGACCCACGTCGGTCCGCGGGGCTGTCCACGGGGCAGGGGGCGATGAACAAGCATCCCCTCGCTATCCACTGGGTGAACCGTCGGGTTCGCCGGCCGCGCCGCTCACGCTGCCCGGTGCTGACCTCTCGTCGTGAGGTGGGCGCCAAAAGCCACTTTTAGCCCTCCCCGGCGACCTCGAAGATCTCGCGCTTTGGCGAGCGATTGAGCAGCGGCGAGAACTCCTGGCTCCAGCGTTGAAACTCGGGGTGAGATGCGACCATTCCGATCTGGGACTCGAGTGCGCCGAGGCTATCGACCGCCTGTTCAAGCTGAATGTCGGCCTCGCCGAGCGACGCAAACTGGGTGCGCAAAATCCGCGGCGGCGCGCCGCCGGTCTCGACAATCAACCGTGCCAGAACCTTGAGCGCCTCGGCAGCTTCGCGCCCCTTGCCTGGGACCGTGGAGAACGAAAGACGTGAGATGTACATGATGAGCACCTCCGGTTTCCGGAATGGACAGTCTAGCGCGTACGGGCGCCTGCTGCGCACCATCCCCGGTCCTCACCCAGAGTGTCGTCCGCTAGAAGCGCCCCGGCAGCGCGATTTCGAGGATCGTCTCGTGCGAATCGAGCAGGTTCGCCAGATCGCGATCTTGCTCGGGCTCGCGGCGGGCGGTGACCACCAGAAAGTCGGCCTCGTCCAGCAGCGGGAAGAAATGGCACATCCAGACGCCGGCGCCGATCGCGAGGCAGTCCCCCGGCTCGACGACGAAGGCGCGGATGGATTCCGGCTCCGGCGGGCCATCGCTCGGCGGCGCGACCACCACGAATGACGTCCCACGCCGAGCGATCCAGGTCTGGGTCTCGTCGGTGTGGCGCTCAAGTTGGGCGACCCGAAAGCCCTGATGCTGATAGCGCACCACGCCAAAGAACGGCGGCGCCCCAAAGCGCAGGTCGCCAAGGTTCCACAGTTCGGCGATCAGTGTGCCGCTCGCGCCTCGATGCTCCTGAACCCCGCCGATCCGCGACCCGCTTGCAACCCAATCGGCTGACCGAGCCGGCTGACCCGAGTACAGCCCGAAGGGTGCGAACGCCTCGATGCTCAGCCGCTCGGCTGGCAGGCGGTGGATGCGGGCGTTCACCCGTCGACGAAGTCGCGGATGATGCCGGCGATCTCCGAGGTGTTCAGGAAGAGCATCCCGTGGCCTTTGTCGGGAAGTTCGAGCAGACGTCCGTTCTTGAGATAGTCCTTTGCCCGCCGGGTCGGGACGACGAGGTCGTCATTCGGGCAGAGAACCAGCACCGGCTGCTTGACCTTCGGCAGGTTCTCGGCATGGAGATAGGCGAAGGCAGCGGAATGACCCCACCAGCTTTTCTCGCCGCCGCGCAACGACTCGGCGAACTCGCGTTGCACCATCTCGAGCGTCATCCCGGGCCCGCGCCACTGATAGAGCCCCTTCCAGCCCTGCAGAAGATGTGATCCATCCGGCTGGAGCGTCTCGGGACTGCCCATCGTCTCACGCTGACGGGCAAGTTCCTCCTCGGTGTAGATCGGCGCGGAGACCAGCACGAGATGCGCCACCCGGTCGGGCGCGGTAAGAGCGGTCTCGACGGCGATTTTCGAGCCGGTGTGGTACCCCATCAGATCGACCTGCTCGAGGCCGAGCAGGTCCAGCAGGTCGATCGCGGCGAGGGCGTAGTCGTGGATCGTCGGCGGCGTGGGCGGCGGGTCCGATTCGCCAAAACCCGGCGTATCGGGAGCGACGGCAATCCGGTCGTTGCCCATCTCCTCCAGCAGTTTGGTGTAGATGTGGCCGGAACTTGGCGAGAGGTGAAAGCAGACGAGCGGCCGCCTGGCGGCCACCCCTTCGGGTGGCCGAGCGATCCGGATGTGCTGCTGACCAAAGCGGCCGTCGACGAACTGACGGCGGACCTGGCTCACGGGATCCTCCCCTCCTCGGGAAGAGGCCGGTCGGCGAGGAAGGTCCGCCAGAGCGAGACGCAGTTGGAGAAGCCCTCGGGGGTGGTGCGTGCTGCGGTCTCGTATGCAACTGACCCCTGGGTCAGTTGCTTGCCTTCTTCGAGAAACTTCTTGAGCGGGTCGGTTGGGCTGGCACAATGCATCGTCGGCACCCGAAGGAGAGGTAGCATCGCCCCAGTCGGATAATTGAAAGCAGCCCGATACGACTTATGGTAGGTCTTGCCACCCTTGATGAATTCGAGGAAGCCACGCTGCATCGATTCGGGATCGGATAGCCCGGACCGACGGGCGCTCTCGGTCGTCCGGTCGAAGTAGGGGTAGAAGAGTTGCATATCACGAAGCTGGTTCCAACTCCAGATCAAGTGTTCGCCATAGCTGCTAATCCGGAGCGGGATCGGATAGTTCTCCAGCAGCCAGGCCACGTAGTCCGGTGGATACATCGTGATACCGTCGAGGATCAGGTGCTTTACTCGATCCGGCCGCTTAATCGCGATGTCGATGCCGATCATCGCGCCCGTATGCGACCCGAAGACGTCGTACTCGCTGAACCCAAGTTGGTCGATCGCCTCCAGCAGCACATCGGCGATGTCGCCTATCTCCGGCGTGCCGGGCAGCGCCGCCGAGTCACCGTTGCCGGGGTTGTCGAAGGTGATGACTGGCCGGTCCAATCCGAAGCGCAGCAGGTAGCTTTCCATACCCTGGCTTGACCCCGGTGAAGCGTGAAAGACGATCAATGGCCGCTCCGGGCCGGCGCCGCTCTTGCGCATCAACAACTGGCCGACTGAGGTCATGAGATAGTCGCGACGCACCTCGCTGACGAGCGACGGTTGCGCAGGTGGCGGTGGCGGTGGTGGCAAAGGATCGCCCTCGCCAAGGAAGGCGAAGATCCGCCCATCAAATGCGCCGCCGTTGGCGTCATCGACGACTTCATTGAGGACATTCGACGGAACCCCACCAACGCGGTCCAGATAGACGATCAGCGGGTCGCTTTTGCGGCTGAAGAGAGCGGTTGGGACGGTCAATTTCTTCAACGCAGCGACCGCGTCGTAGCGAAACGCCGCCCGATACCCTTTGCGGTAGTTGTTCCCGCCGCGCAGCATGTCGACAAAGCTATCGTGCTGATCTTCGGCCGATGGCAGGTCGCGCATGGTTCGTCCTTCGACGGTTCGGTTAAACCACGGCCAGAACAGATTCATGTCGCGTCGCATCGTCCAGGCCTGGACCAGATGGCTGCCGTCTGAGGCCGGCGTGAAGAACGGCGTGTAGTGCTCAAGGAGCCAGGCGATCGTCTCTGGTGAATATGCCCCGATACCGTCGAGCACCAACCGGCGAACCCGCTGAGGGAAGCGGATCGCGAACTCGGTCGCGATCTTGGTGCCGGTATGCGATCCAAAAAGGTCAAAGCGCGTCAAACCAAGGGCATCGAGTGTCCCCGCGAGCGCATCGGCGAAGTCGCCGATTTCCGGAACCTCGACGTCCAGAGGCGTGGACTCGCCATAGCCGGGGGAATCGGGTGCGATCACGGTGTAGCGTTCGCTCAGCCGGCCAATCAGCGGCTCGAGAGCAAAAGCGCTTCCCGGTGAAGCGTGGACCATCACCAACGGTGGACCTTCGCCCGCACGCCGGTAGTGGATGCGGCGGTCTCCCGCCTGGGCATAATGCTTCGTGATCGTCGCCATCGCTCCTCCGCCTCGATACGCTGATGGGCGCAGCATACAACGATCAGGCGGTGAGCACCCCCGGCGGCCGGCCGGCAAACTCGGGGGCGACCTGCTCCATGAAGGTGGTCATGTTCTTGACGACCAGTCGGTGCGGCATGTGCCCGAAGCGTGGCCAGAGCAGCAGATGCTGCATCCCGGCTTCCCAGTAGGGCTGGATTCGCTCGGCGACCGTCTTCGGCGACCCCACAATCGCCGCATTACCCATCCAAGTGTCGATTTCCGACTCGTCGATGTCTTCGGGTAGCTTGAAGTCCCCGGCGTTCGCGAGGGCCGACTTCGCCAGGTAGAGTTCGACATGCTCTCGGCTCTCCTCGTAGGCCTGGTCGTCGCTCTCGGCTACGTAGATGAACTTCAGGATGCCGGTCCAGTGCATCGCCCGTTCGATGGTGCTCTCGGAGTGCCCGGCTTCGGTCATCACCTCGCGGTAGTGGGTCAGCCACTTCTTCGGCTCCGAGTGGGAATAGCGCCCCAGAAAGGCGGGGAAACCGCGGCGCGCCCAGCGGTCGGTCGAGGCCTGGCTGACGACCGCCCGCATCAGCAGCGGATGCGGGCGTTGGAACGGCGCGGGGATGATCCGCGCTGCCTTGGCGTCATAGTAGTGTCCATGATGTTCGAAGCCATCGGGCCCGGCGTTCCAAGCCGCCAGCATCAAGTCGATCGCTTCTTCGGTCATGTCGTTGCGCTCGTCCAGGTTCGCCCCGAACCCTTCGAACTCGAGCGGACCGTTTCCCGGGGCGATCCCGACAATTAGCCGCCCGTCGCACAGGTTGTCGACCAGCGAAGTCTGAATGGCAAAGCGAACCGGGTGGTGGAGCGGCAAGATCGCGATCGAGTAGCCGATATGGACTTTCTTGAGACGCTGAGCGAGCGCCGCCGAGAGGACCACCGGGTCGGCGTAGGCGTTGTAGTCGGTGAAGTGATGCTCGGTGAGCCAGACGCCGCTGTACCCGAGCGACTCGCCAAGCTCACACTGGGCGATCACATCCCGTATGACCGTGTAGTCGTCGTCCGCTCCGGGAGTTTGCGGATTGACATACAGCCCGAAATGCATCGAATCCTCCGCTACGCCGGACGTAGCTCTCCGTAGTGGAGCACATTATCCGGATACCAGGCCGCACCGGCTACCCGGCTCGCCAGCACCATCGCGAACCCGAGCGATGCCAACGGCACAACCGGCACGTCGGAAGTGAGGAGGCGTTGCGCCTGGTCGTAGCAATCCTTCCGAGCCACTGGGTCCGCCGTCGCCAGACCGCGCTCGACAAGCGAATCAACCTCCGGGTTGCGGTAGCCAAAGTCGTTGCCCTCGGACGTTGTGCAGTAATCGTGCGAGAGTTGATAGCCAGCGTCTGGCACCATCGGTCCCGCGCCGCTCAGGAGGGCGGCATACTGCTTCGCCTGCCGACAGGCGTAGTAGTCACCTACCGATAGCTCGGTCACTCGCGCCGCCAGCCCGATCTCGGCCAGGGCCGATACGATCCGCTGCGCGGTCGGTTGTTGGATCGGTTGGCCGCTGTCGCAGATTATCTCGATCGGCTTGTCCGGCCTGAGGGCGAGCGCAAGTTCCTTCCGCGCTCGTTCGAGGTCGGTCTGATACGGCCAGCCGCTCTCGTCATAGCCATCGACCACCGGCGGAATGAACCCACGCCACGGCCGCGCCACCCCCAAGAGCACCTCGTCGAGGATCGCCTGATAGGGAACAGCGTAGGCGACCGCGCGGCGGAGGTGGACATCGTCGAAGGGCGGGGCGCCACAGCCCAACGACAGGTGAAAGACACTGGTGTTCGGCCCGAACACCACCCGCAACTGAGGGGCACTGCTCAACCGCAGCAACTGGGCGGTCGACAGGCCGAGAGCGTGATCGAGATCGCCCGCCGCCAACCGCCGCTCACGCTCCTCAGCATCCGGGATTACCCGGTAGGCGATCCGGTCGAAAGCTGGCATGCCACGGTAATAGTCCTCTCGGGCGCGGTAGGTCATTCCTTCGCCCGGCCGGATCTCCTCGATGGTGTACGGACCGAACCCGGCATCGTTGGCCGCGACAAAGCGCTCCGCCCAGGGGTCATCCGCCGTGGACATCTCGCGCAGGAGCGTGCTGTCGAAGATGCCGTTCATCGGAAAGGCGCGCGTGTCGAGGAAGAAGGCGCTCGGCGTCGCCAAATGAAAGCGAACCGTCCGGCCATCGACGACTTCTACGTCTTCGTTCGATTGCAGCCCAGCGACTTGGGCGGTCCACTGGTAGTAGCCCGGCACCTGAAAGCCGCGGTCGATGGTGTACTTGACATCTTCGGAAGACAAGTGGTTTCCGGCGACGCTCCGGACGCCTTCGCGCAGCGTCATTTCGATCGTCCGGCCGTCGTCGGAGACGTTCCAACGCTCGGCAAGTCTGCCGCTGAAGCGGTCTGACCGCCGGATCGCCGCGCCGTAAAGTCCACCCGAATATGGCTCAAGCTGATAGCCGACGAGGCTCTCATAGAGGGTGGGCTTCATGTCCATCGTGCCGACCCCGCCGATCTCGAAGGTCTGCGACAGGGCCGGCACTCCGACCCGAAGCACGTTCACGGCGCCCTCCTGACGTTGGCAGTAGCGCGCCCTCGCCGGACGCTGTCAACCGATCCGGATCTCGGCGACCCCGATCTCGCCCCCGCAGTTGACGCGCAGGGTTCCGCTGCCCGGCGCGGTGCCGGCGGCGACGGAGAATTGCCAACTCACCCGGCCAAGCCGGTCGGTCACCTTATTATTGAGCCCCGCGGCGGTGCTTTCGGCCCCGCTCGGCAGGACGACGACGATCGCACACGACCGCCCCGGACCGGACTGGATCGACACAAGCGCCTGCCCACCCGGCGCCGCGCCCTGAATATTCAAGAAAGAGACTCTCCCGTTTCCGGTCGTAGGTGACTCCTCTGGGGGCAGCGCGTCGGGCGGCGTGGTCGAAACCGACTGGATTCCTCCTGAGAAGCGCAGGCGCCCTGGGTGGAGGTGCCGACGATCGTCTTGCCATCCCGGCAGGTGATGTAGAACTGCGACGGTGAGGTTGCGACCGGCGGAGAAGCCGGCGGAGTGGTGATCGGCACCGTCGCGGTTGGGCGAGACGGGGTAGCAGCCGGCGGGCCGGGCGTACCGGTGCGACCGGCCGATGGCGAGGCAGCGACGGTGGGCGTCAGCGGCCCGAGTGGCAGGTCGAACACTCGGTCGTTGGAGGGCGGGCGCGACCCCACGCCCGGCAGTTCCGGCCGAACGAGGGTCAGACCCAGCACCGTCCCGAGGCAGAGCAGCAGGCCGAGCAACCCGCCTGCGAGCGCGGCGGCAGCCGCCACTCGCAAGCGCCGGTCGGTCCGGTCGGCCGATGGGATGCTCACGTCAAATGGTACGTGGCCCCGAGGCAATAAGTTCCACCCGCTACCACCAGCCAAACAGTTGGCGGTGCGCCGACCAAACCGTCGTCTCGGCGGCGAGGAAGAGCGGACTGAGCGCCCAGGGATGGACCGGCTCGCGGATCACCCAGCCGGTTTCGACCTCGGCGATATGGGCGCACGGCGCGAACTCGACAATGTCGCGCTGGATCTGGCGGTACAGTTCCGGCTGATCCGCCGCGGATGCTTCGCGGATCGCCCGCATCTTCTCAGTCCAGAGCGGGTGGACGATGTTCTTGTTGCCCCACATCCCTGGCGGCGGATCGTAGTCATGGCCAAGGTCGTACATCGGGTCGTAGAGCGCGTGGCCGCATTCTTCACGAAACCACATCGGCACTTTCGTCCCGAACGGCAGGCTTGTCTGAAAGCGAACCTCGACGGTGATGCCGATCGGCTTGAGCGACTCGCGGACGATCTCGCCGAAGCGCAGGCTTTCGTTGCTCGGCTGGATGTAGAGCACCGTCTCGAACCCGTCCGGGTGGCCGCTCTCTTGCAACAGCCGCCGGGCCGTCTCGATATTGGTGTCGTAGTGCCAGTACTCCTCGGTTGAATACTTCGAGACCGTCGGGATCGGGGTCTTCGAGATCCGGCCATAGCCCATGTAGACCTGAAGCATGATCCGTTCGTAGGGGAGGGCATAGCAGACCGCCTGGCGCACCTTCTGGTCGTCGAAGGGCGCTTCCAGCCAGTTGAACTCGAGGGTGGAGTGATTGGCCTTCACTCGAATGATTTGGTAGCCGGGCCGGCCGGCAAAGCGTGCCAACTCCTCGGGGTACAAGCCCGGCAGATAGTTCGCCTCCCCCTGCTCGATCATCCGCATCGCGTCGTTGCGGCTGGAGACCCCAACCATCGTCAGCGAATCGAGACCCGGCTTGCCCGCCCAGTAGTCGTCCCGACCCCGGAAGCGGAGTCGCTCGGCGCTCTGCTCTTCGAGGGCAAACGCGCCGAAGCCGGCGATATTGTCCGACAACCAATCGACCGCCCAGGGGTCCTCGGCGGTGGCGTGCGGCTTGGCGGCGGTCGCATCGAAGATGTTGTTGGTCGCGAAGGAGGTGTATTCGGCGAACTCGGGGTTGGAGCGGCCGAGGTTGAAGCGCAGGGTGTGCTCGTCGAGCACTTCGAGGTCGTCCATCGAACGCAGGCCGGCGAGATAGTTCGAGCGCCAGTAGCCGACTTTCTGGAGGTTATAGACGCGCTCCCAACTCCAGCGAACGCTCTCGGCGTTGAGTTCGTTGCCGCGGTTGCTGCGAACTCCCGGGCGCAGCCGGAAGGTCCAGGTCCGATATTCGTTGGACGGCTCCCACGAGAGCGCCAGGCGCGGCTGTAGCTCGGTCGCAACCGGATAGCGGACACCCTGGGCGTCAAAGCCGATACGCGGGGTGGTTAGCGGCTCGTACGGGATGTGCAATTGGTGGTAGCCAGCCGAGCGGCGGGCGCCCTGGCCGAGCCGGGTCGAATCCGGGTCCCAACTCACGTTGATACTGCCGTGCGAAACAGGCCAGACGAGTTCGGTCGCCGACGGCATGGCGCTTCCTCCAAAGCAACGAATACGGCGGCCGGCTACCCGGAACGCCGTGGCGAGTATGCCACGCCGGAGCCGATGGCGGATAATGCCCCGCAACCTGCGCGTGAGGCTGGGTCATGAAAGAGGTGGACGTTCTTGTCGTCGGCGCCGGAATGGGCGGATTAGCGCTCGGGTTGGCGCTCCATCGAGCCGGCGTCCCGGCCCGAATCTTCGAACAGGCGCCCGAGCTATCCGAGGTCGGCGCCGGGATCATGATGACCCCAAACGCCTGCCGCGCCATCGACGGGCTGGACGTCTTCGACGCCATCGACGCGAGGGCGTTGCGGCCCGCCGCGACCCACTATCGTGACTACCGCACCAGCGAGATCATTTCGTCGGTTGTCTACGACGAGGCGTTTCAGCGGCGTTACAACGGCCCATACCTGACCATCCACCGCGGCGACCTGCAGGACGCCCTCAAGCAAGCCCTCGTTTCCCGTGCGCCGGACATGCTGAAGCTCGATCACCTGCTGGTCGACGTCGAGCAGAGAGGCGACCGGGTGACCGCGATCTTCGCCAACGGCGAGCGCATCGACGGTGATGTCCTGATCGCCGCCGACGGCGTCCGGTCGATCATCCGCGAGAAGGTCTTTGGGATCAAGGCCGCCGACTTCTCGGGACACGTCGCCTTCCGCGGGATGGCGCCGATCGATGGGCTGCCCGACCGTTTCCGCACGACCGACACCTCGACCTGCCTTGGGCCGGGCCAGCATTTCGTGATGTACACCGTCAAGAAAGGCGCATTCGTCAACTTCGTCGCGATCCCCGAGCGCGGCGGCTGGACCGAGGAGGGTTGGTCGGTGCCCGCTACTCCACAGGAGCTTAAGCAGGAATTTGCCGACTGGCACCCGATGTTCCACTCCCTGATCGAGGCAACTCCACCCGACCGGTTGTTCAAATGGGGGCTGTTCGACCGCGAGCCGCTGCCCCGCTGGGTGGATCGCCGGGTGGCGCTCCTCGGCGACGCCGCCCACCCAACGACCCCGTTCATGGCCCAGGGGGCAGCAATGTCCTTCGAGGACGCCGTGGTGCTGGGGCGTGCCCTCGTCGAAGCCGCGACCATCGATGAGGCGCTCGGCCGGTACGAGAGGGCGCGCAAGCAACGCGGCGGATGGGTTCAGGTACGCTCTCGTTTCTTCGGCGAGCTGTACCATCGGCAGGCGCCAGCCGACGAGGTCAACCGCGAGCGGCGCGCCGCCAACGATGTCCTGTATCCCTACGATGCAACGACCGTGACGTTGGAGTAGCGAACTCTCCTCCTCCGGCCCTGACTTGCAAAGGAGAAGGGACGCCAAATCCTAGTCGAAGCTGCTGCTACCGCCGGAATCGGAACTCGAGCCACCCGAGTCGGAACTGCTCCAGCTTGAACCGGAATCTGAGCTACCCCAAGACCAGCCGCCCGAGTCGCCACTCGACGACGTACTGGCCGGAGGATCGAAGACCGACCCGGCCGAATTGAACAGCGCAAACAGCCCGGCACTCGCCGCGTTCAGCCCGCCGAAGGAAGAGGACGCGGCGCGGTCGAGCGAGGAGCCTTCACGCGAGCGGTCGGCAGATGGGCGATCCTCGGAACTTGGATCCTCGGATGGGCCAGCGATGAAACTGGTCGGCTCATCACGTGTCGGCTCACGCCAATCGGACCCACGGTGATAGGACGGTGTCTCGTCCCAATCTTTGCCGACGTACCAGGCCGGCGCGGGTACGTCGATGGCGGCGAACCGCTCGATCCAACTCCGCTCGAGCCCGAAGGCGATCGCGAACGGCAGGTAGTGCTCGAACTGGTCGCGCGCCTGCTGAACCGTCGTGTAGCGGTCGAGGTTTTCGAGGTAGCGCCGAAACGCCTTCCAGCGCGCCGCTGCCAGCACGCCGGCGTCGGTACGCCTCGGCGCAAAGAGGGTCATCACGATTGCAACCAGCGCGACCACCATCAGCGCCAACATCGGCGCGATGATCAGGTAGCCCCACAAGCCAGGCAGGGCAACGAGCGCGGCCAGACAGGCGACTGGCGCAACCAGAAAAAGAAAGAACAGGGCGCCGGCAATCGGGAGCGCACGCCGGGGACTGGCGACCCAACCACCCTGGCGAGCGTCGGCGTCGATCTGCGAGACAATCGTCCGGCGACCGTTGGCCAGCGCGTGCTGCACCGTGGCGAGGTCAGTGGCGCCCTCGCTCGGCGCCGCCAGGTCGAGCAGCGTTCGCTCGAAGGGCGGCAGGTCCGCGCCATCGCGAAGCCGGGCGAAGCTCAGGTCGCCCGCCGATTCGGTCATCCGGAGATAGCCGCGCCGCGCCAGGTCAACCAGCGTGGCGATCAGAGCGCCGGTGGTCACCCGGCCATCGACGAGCCAACCGGCGAGAGCGGGCGGCGACGCATCGGGTGGCTGGGGGAAGTACTCGGCGACCAGACCGCGTGGCCTTGGACGCTGAACATAGCGCGCGACGAACAACGCCAGCAGGCCACCAGCAAACGCGAAGAACCCAAGCGCCGCCGAGCCAAGCAGCGCGAGCGCATCCTGCGGTGCAAGCGGCTCGGCCGGGGCAGGCCGATCTGGCAGGATCGCCGCCGGGAACTGGGCACGTAGCTCCCAGGCCGACCCCGCTGGGAACGGGCCACCTTGATAGACGACCGATCGGCGATCCGGGGCGACCGTCGTCCGCGCTGGCTGCGCCCCACCCGAGACATTCGACCCGGCTTCGAGCGGTTCGGCGGAAGCGGGCAGGGCAAGCGTCACCGTCGACGATTCGATCGGGTACTGACGATCTCGCTCGATGAAGATCCAGGCGAAGCGGCTGATGTCGCCGTTGGTCTGGATCGCTCCCCCGACGGTGTAGCGAAGCTCAAAGGTGCGCGTCGCATCGGTGGTCGGGGAGAAGTACCAGGTGATCGTGCGGTTGCCACTGGATGTCGCGGTCGAAAATGTGCCTGGTTGTCGGTCGCTCGATTCGCGATAGGCGGTCGTGCCTTCGCTCACCGCAAACCCGGAGAACGTGCGTCCTTCGAGCGGGAAGGTGCGGTTGGCGCTCTGAAACGGCCCGCCGGAGAAGCGCACCACCCAGGTCTCGGAGATCTGGAGGTCGCCGTTGGGCTGGACGGCGATCTGGCCGTCGCGACGTTCGAGGGTCACCGAGCGAGCGCCCTGAGCCAACACGCCCGCCGGTGTGAGCAGCGCAAAGGCCGCCACGAGGAGAATACCGATCCGCATCATCCCCTCCCCCTTTGAGACGATTATGCCGCAGCGAGGGGATCGCTGGCGCAAGTCGGGGGCAGGTGCGTCGCCATCGGTTGCGCCACCAACCTTGCCATCAGCGGTGGCGCCAACGAATGACGTGTCAACTATACTGTGCCTCGACTGGCACGCAATCAACTCAGAATCGGAGAATAGATGGATCGGCAAGTCGTGAACCCGTGGACCTGGCAGGACGAGTACGGCTTCGTCCAGGCGAACCGGATCGAAGGACCATCGCGCTTTCTCGTCTGCGCGGGCCAGTCCGCAATGAATTCCGAAGGCCAGCCGCAGTTCCCTGGCGATATCCGCGGGCAACTCACGCTCGCCCTGGACAATCTCGAGACGGTCATCCAGCAGGGCGGGTTTCGGCTTGCCGATATCGTGCGGCTGAACATCTACACCACCGACGTGGACTTGCTGTTCGCAAACTACGACGTGATCGCCGAGCGCCTGGGGGCGGCCGGTGTTCGGTTTGCCGGGTCGATGCTCGGGGTAACCCGGTTGGCCTTCCCGGAACTCATGGTCGAACTTGAGGCGACCGCGGCGGCCTGACGTCAGAAGACCCTGCCGCCCCGCCATCCCCGGCCGGCTTGGCCAGAGCACGATCCAGTCGCGCCCCGGCAACGACGTGTGGCGGCATCGTGAGGCTCGGGTGAAGCTCTCATCGAGATTATCGGCCGTGGTACTCGGGCGGCCGTCGCTCAAGCCAGGCGCGCGGTCCTTCCTTGGCGTCCTCGCTCGCGAGCAGGCGCCGGAACACCAGGTAGCTGTAGTGCGACGCCATGTCGATCGGCTGTTCGAGGGTGTTCCAGAGGATTTCCTTGACTGCCCGGACCGCCAGCGGGCCGTTGGCGCACAGTTTTTCAGCGTAGGCCGTCGCCACGTCCATCAACTCCGCCGCCGGAGCAACCCGGTGGACTAGTCCGATCCGGTAGGCCTCGTCGGCGGAAATCCAGTCGCCCAACGTCATCGCCTCGAGTGCTCTGGCATAGCCGATCAGCCGGGGTAACAGCAGCACACCGGTTGGCGGGATCAAGCTCATCCCGACTTCGGAGAAGCGCAGCCGGGCGTGGTCGGCAGCGATCCGGAAATCGCAACGCAACGCCCGCTCCGCGCCGCCGCCGATCGCCAGGCCATTGATCGCGGCGATCGTCGGTTTCCAGGTTTCCGGCTCGAGTTTGGTCCGGGTGGTTCCGTTGCTCGCCCAGACGCCTTGCCAATCGTTCAGGTCGCCGCCCGCCGAAAATGCCCGGTCGCCGGCGCCGGTCAGGATCAGGACCCAGGCGTCATCGTCGCGGTCGAAGTCGGCGATCGCTTCGGTCATCTCACGGCCGGTCACGAAGTCGACGGCGTTGCGCTTCTCCGGACGGTTGATCGTCAGATAGGCGAGGTGACCGCGCTTTTCATAAAGGATGGCCATCAGTCGGCTCCGATCTCTCCCAAGCCATAGGCCGAGCGGGTCTCGGCGATCTCGTCGTCGCTGGGGCGAGCGTAGCTGAGCGACCGGCTGCGCAGCAGCCCGGTCTTCTCGTGCAGTTCGATGAGGCTCTCAAGGTTCTTGACGCCAGCGGCAACGATGTCGACGACGGCTGCTCCGCTCTCCGGCTCCTCGACGACACCGTCGACCGCGAGGGCGACCGACAAGAGAGTCTCGGCCGGGACGATCACCTCAGCGCCGCGGGCAACGAGCGCACGAGCCGCATCGAAGAAGGCCTCACGCACCGGCGCACGGTCGCCGCCGCCGACTGCGCCGTTGAACTCGGCCGGCGACATCGCGACCTCCTGATGCCCTACCAATCGCCCCTCCAACCCGTAGCGGCGAATGTTGCGCAGCAAGGGAAGGACATGCTTGCCCGGCCGCACTCCCGGCGGTGAAGGGATGGTCACCAAACCAAAACGGTCGCCAAGTTGGTTCGCAAGATGGATGCCGCTCTCGAAGATCCCCGTAACCGGAATGTGGAGGAGTTCCTTGCTTTCGACGAGAACCGGCTCGGCGCTCTGGCCGATCAAGACGCCATCGAAGCCTTCGGTCTCGGCGCGCTGCACCGACTCGAAGATCTCGCGAAAGGCGTAGAACTTGAAATACTCGTACGGCCAGAGCGCGGCGCGTGCGCCCCGTTTTGGCGCGCGGATCTCGATCTCCGTCTCGGGGCGCTTGATGCGGGCGAAGACCGTTTCGAGCAGTTCGAAGACCGCCCCACGGATCCCCATGATCGGGCCCGGATACTGATACCAGATCCGCATCAATCCATTCCTGCCAGTTCCCGCTGGACAACCGCCAACTGACGCTTCATCCGGCCATGCTGGATCGTCGGCTGTGGCCCGGCCTTTTCGACGCGCAGACAGACGAAGACAGGACCGCCGGCGGCGAGGATCTCCGGCAGCAGACCCTGAAGTTCATCCAACGTGCCAGCGGTGTAGGCTCGGGGGAACCCGACGGCGCGGGCGAGACCAGCGAAGTCGACCGCGCCGGCGCCCGGCACCGGCGCTGACCGCCGGTGATGTTGTAGACCCGGTTCTCGAAGACGAAGTGAACCAGGTTCTTTGGCGCGGCTTGGGCGATCGTCGCGAGCGACCCGAGGTTCATCAACAGGCTGCCATCACCGTCAAGACACAGCACCTCGACGTCCGGGCGGGCAAGCGCCACTCCGAGCGCTACCGAGGACGCTTTGCTCATACAGCCGATCAGCGGAAGGTGACGCCGGTCATCGCCAACCACGGCGTCCCATTCGAAGATCGAGGTCATCGTCGTGACGACGACCTGATCGGTGCGCGCCGCCGCGATCGCGCGAATAGCCTCGATCGATGGAAACATCACTCGTACTCCACGCCGATCAGCACCGCGACCGGCCCGCCGCGCTCCTGGGCCTCGCGATAGGCCACCGAGATCCGATCGACCTCGCAGTCGTCGACGATCAGGTAGTGGGGGATACCCCAGGTATCAAGCGTCGGCTCGAGGAAGTAGGCCGCCGAGTCGGTAAGTGGACCGTCCTCCTTCCAGCCCCGGTAGTCGAGCATCAGCAGAATCGGGAGGCCAAGGTCGATCGCCAACCCACGGGTCGAGTCGCCCGACTCGTAAAAACCCGTGCTCTGGATCTGGACGATCGGCTTTGCGCCACCGACCAACAGACCGGCTGCGATCGCGATCGACTCGCCTTCGCGTGCCACCGGCACCAACGTAAGCTGAGGGGTGTCGACGATGTCGCGATACATCTGACCGGCTTCGCTGTCCGGCAGCCAGACGATATGGGTGATACCGCAGGCAACAAACTCGGCGAGTACCCGCCGGGCGCTGAGCGACATTGACCCTCCCCGCAGCGGCTAGCCGTCCTTGAGCGCGATGCGCTGGGAACGGAGCCGTGCGGTCGCCAGTGTACTGCTCCTGGGCGAAGTCGGCAGGAAGATTCTTGACCCATCGGACAGCACCGCCCAACGCGCTCACCGGACCGCCCCGACCACCGCCAAGACGCAGAAGACGCGACGACCGTGTACAGTGGCGGCGGAGTACCGCCCCGATAATCCCTCTCGGAGGACCATTGACCATGATGCCAGCGAGCGCGAAATGGCGCGCCTGACGCTTTCACGCGCCGTTGCGACGACCGCACGCAACTGGCTGGACTTATGCCATCGTGCCGATGACTTGGATCTGGCCGGCGTCTCGGGCGCGGACGTCGCCGGCTCAGACGCGTTCGTCGATGCTGCGCTGGCAGCCGCCGCAACCAGAAAGACGCAGGTTGGCGTACTGATCGCCTTGCCAACCCGCTCGCCTCTTCAAACCGCGGTCGCCGCCGCCAACCTTCTCGCGGTCACCGGACCCGGTCGTTTTTCGCTCGGCCTTGGCCCCGGCAGCCCGATGGTCAACGAGGATGGCCACGGTGTCCCGTTTGGCCCGCCTCTCGCGCGTCTACGCGACTACGTCACCGCCATCAGCGCGATCCTGCGTGCGCCGGCTGGCGCGCCGATACGCCACGCAGGGCAGTACTACCGCGCCGCCGGCATGGGTTATGGCTTCTCGCCTGAGCAACTACCGATCGTAATCGGGGCAAGTGGGCCGAAGATGATCGCGCTTGCCACCGAGATCGCAGACGGCCTGGGGTTGCATCTGCTTACCGCCCGAACGGTGCTGCGCCAACGGGTTGCGCAGGTGCGCTCGGTGCGGACCGGGACGTTCCCGATCTCGGCCGGGGTGTTGACCTCGGTCCACGACGACCTTGGCGAAGCGTTGCGGCGCGCTCGCCTCGAGGTGGCTGCCGCGCTCTCCTTCCCGCGCTTCCTCCCTCGTCTCGCCGAACTCACCGGCGACAACCTCGCGGCACGGTTTGGCGCGGCGGTTCGCGCGGGCGACCCGGCTTCAGCCGCGGCTCTGTTGGATGATTCCGTCGTCCGGGAGTTTGCGATCGTCAGCCGTCCGGAGACCCTGCGAGCCCAAGCGGCCTCCCTCGACTTCATCGAAACGATCGCGCCGGTGCCGGTTGGCCAGTTTTGCCAGTTCGTGCCGGCGCTCGGCCTGACCGCGGGAGAATGGCGCGACAGCCAGGCGCGGGTCGCAGCGGCACTCGTCCCCAACACACCGTAGACGCCGAACGAGGAGACCAGGGTGGATCTGGAGCTTCAGGGCAAGCGGGCGATCGTGACCGGCGGCAGCCGGGGGATCGGCAAGTCGATCGCCCGGGCGCTTGCCGCCGAAGGGGTGGACGTTGCTATCGTCGGACGGGATCGGGCAACGCTTGACCTGACGGCCGCGGAAATCAGCGAGGCCACCGGCCGGAAGATCGTCCCCATCGTCGCCGACACCGGCAAGGACGAGGACGTCCGACAGATGGCAGCGCAGGCGCGCGAGGCGCTCGGCGGGGTGGATATTTTGGTCACCTGCGCCGCTCAGGCCGGCGGTCACGCCCCGGTGCCGAAGCTGAACGAGATCACCGACGAGGTGTTCTGGGGCGATGTCAACATCAAGGTGATGGGCTATTTGCGCTGTGCCCGCGAGGTCGCGCCGCTGTTGGTGGAGAATGGCTGGGGGCGGATTGTGATGATCAGCGGCCTCGCCGCCCGCCGGTCCGGTTCGATCGTCGGCAGCATCCGAAACGTCGGCGTCGCCGCGCTGGCGAAGAACCTCGCCGACGAACTCGGGCCGCGCGGCGTCACCGTCAACTGCGTCCACCCCGGCGTGACCATGACCGAAAAGTTGCCCGGCGCCTGGGAGGCCCAGGCCGCCGCGCGCGGGCAGAGCGTCGACGAGGTCGCCCGCCGCGCCGTCGCCCAGACGACAATCGGCCGCGTCGTCGACGCTCGCGAGGTCGCCGACGTCGTCGCCTTTCTCTGCTCGCCAAAGTCGATCGCGATCAACGGTGAATCGATCGGCGCCGGAGGTGGCAGCCCGGGGCCGATCTTCTACTAGCCAGGTTTCCCATCCGCCGGTGCTGGTCCGACGTCTTCGTCCCTCGCTATGGCGTGAGACTGTTACGCCTCGCACCGTCCGAAACCAAATGATTCGCAGTCGCTCGGCAGTTCGACAGTCCGCACCTCACGGTCGGCGGTCGGCGTGAGGTCGCCACGGTCGCGTCCTGACCGGCTCGCTCGATGGGTCACATCGATAGCCGCTCGGCTGTCTCGCCAAGGATGAGCGCCTGGTCGGCGGTGGGAAGATGGGCGATCCGCCGTTGGACGGCGGCAAGCGGCGCTGGCTCGGCGATCGGGAACGGCGTGTCGGTGCCGAACAACACCCGCTCCGGTCCAACCAGGTCGATCAAGTACCGGAGCGATGGGCCGCTGTAGGTGAGGGTGTCGAAATAGAGGCGACGCAACAGGTCGCTCGGCGCCACGCTGGCGACGGAACGGGTATCTGCCCGACTGGCGAAGCCGCGGTCGAGCCTGCCAAACTGAAAGGGCAGTCCGCCGCCACCGTGGACCAGGCAGACCGTGAGCGCCGGGAAACGTTCGAGGACCCCACCCAACAGGAGGCTCGTCCCGGCCAGCCAGACCTCGAAGGGATTACCAACGAGGTTGACCAAGCCGTAGCGCGCCAGGCGATCGCTCGCCGCCGGCTGGACCGGGTGGACCAGCACGAACACTCCTTCGTCCTGGCAGACACGCCAGAAGGGATCGAGCGACGGGTCGTCGAGGTTGCGACCGGCGACGTGCGACCCAATCTGGACCGCCCGCATTCCGAGCGTCACCACTGCCCGCCGGAGTTCCGCGGCCGCCAGGGCGCCATCCTGCAGCGGCGCGGTCGCCATCGCCCGCAAACGGGTCGGGTTGTCGCGAACCGCAGACGCCAGGGTGTCATTCTGGAGGCGGCTCAATTCGAGCCCAGCACCCGGTGGCAGAGCATAGCCAGTCAGGTCGTTCCAGCCGGAAAGCACCTGGCGATGGATCCCTTCGGCCTTCTGCAGCGTGACCCGCTCGTTCAGATCGATCAGAGCGGGGAAGACCGGATTGACCGTTCGCCAGCCGTCTGGGAAGCGGACGCGCCTGCCGCCCTCGTCGTCCAACACGACCGTAAGGCCAAGTCGATGCCCCTCGCGTTCGAGCGCATCGAGCAGGGCAGGCGCAATGAAATGGCAGTGAATGTCGACGATCGCCATATCGACCACGATAGTCCGCCCGAGCGCCCGCCGGCAAGGCGTCAGCACTACACTGGGTAGGACGGGAGGGCCGATGAACGCGGGAGCCATGCAGTGCGTCACGGTTGGGGTGCGCAGCATCGATCGGGCAATGGAGCTATTTGGCGGGATCTTCGGGCTGAAAACCGAGTACGACCTCATCGCCCCGGCAGAACTGGCGGCGGCATGGGGGCTGAACAGCAGGACGGCGATCCGGCTGCGCGAACTCTCGTGCGCGGGCTACCCGGTCGGGCGGGTGCGCCTGGCAGAGTACAACCCACCGGCAACCGAAGCGGTCCGACTTGACTTCGAGGGCGGCGGCGACGACCCAGCCGACATCGGGCCGAAGGCGATCGACTTCTATGTCACCACCCCGATGAACGAGGCGGTGGCTGCCCTCGAGGCAGCCGGTTACCCACCGCGCTCACGGCCGATCCGCTACCAGTTCGAAACCTACGAAACCGAGGAATTGGTCCTGACCGGGCCGGACGGCGTTCCATTCCTGATCATGCGGGCGGTGAACCATCCCGAGAGTTCGGTCCGCCGGCTGCCGCCCGGAGTGGCCTACAGCGAGGTGCCAACCGTATCGGTGGTGGCAGGAGACCTCGCGGCAACGCGTCGGTTCTATGGCGAGGGGCTGGGAATGGTGACCGGCACTGATGCCGAGATCGCCGACAGCATGCTGGACCTTGCCGCCGATCTGACCGGCGTTCCGAAGGGAACGCGGATGCATTTTGTCGTCTACCAGCAGGAAGGCGAGCCGAGCGGGAAGTACCTGCTGGTCCACTTCCTCAACCGCCCCGGACAGCGGCTGACCGGCCGGATGCGTCCGGGGCGGCTCGGCGTCTCGCTCTACACCCACGATGTCGTTGACCTCGAGGCAGCCTTGGACCACCTCGTGAGGTCTGGCGGGTCGGTCTTCGGCAGCCCGGCTGATATCGACCTGGGAACGGGCGGACGTTGGCGGTTGGGTCTGGTGCGCGGGCCGAACGAGGAGTTGTTCGAGATTCGCGAGGCGCTTGCCGACAGCTAACGCGATCCACCCCGCCGGGAAGCCGGGTACACTAACAGCCGCCCGGCGGAAGGCAGCCGGGCGTGGGAGGCTCCGGATGGATTCACGAGCAGCGAGCAACAGCGACTTCGTCGGGCGTATCGTTCGCGCCTTGCGCCTTGACCGAACGGTCTTTGCCGAGGTCGAGGCTGACACGTCGGCAACCGGGATGGCCTGGACGGTGGTGATCATTGCGACCATCTCGACGGCTCTGGCCGGCTTCATCTCGGAGTTGATTGCCGGGCCGCGCTACGGCAGCCCGGTGGTCGGCCTTGGCGCTGGACTGCTGACCGCGCTGTTCGGCTTCTTGGTCTGGTCGTTTGTCATCTACTTCGTTGGCACCAAGATGTTCGGCGGTACGGCTACGGTCGGCGAGGTGATCCGCGCCCTTGGCTTCGCCTACTCACCCAATATCTTCGGGATCGTCGGCGGACTGCCGGTCGTCGGCGGACTCCTTGCCTTCATCATTTCGATCTGGGCGCTGATCGCGGGCTATTTCGCGGTCAAGGAAAGCCTTGACCTTGACACCACCAAGGCGATCCTCACGATGATCATCAGCGCGATCGCGCTCTTCGTCGTCGTCTTTGTGCTCGCGATCATCACCGCCGCAGTCGCCCTCGCGCTCGGGCTCGGCGCGGCTGCCGTCACCGGCGGAGGCCGGTGATCACGTCCGACCCGGTCGCGGTTCGGTTCCAGGTCGAACCGGGACCGGAGCCGGACAGCCCGGTGTTGAGGGTTGCGGTGACGATTGCTCCCGGCTTTCACGTCTATGCCGACCCGGTGCCCGAAGGGTTCGTCCCATTGAGCGTGACGGTCGAGCCGAGTGACGAACTTACCGCCGGGGCGGCTGTCTGGCCGGCAGCCGAACGGCTCGTGATCGAGGACATCCCGGATGAGTTCTGGGTCTATCACGGCACCGTCCTCGGCCAGTTGCCGCTTCGCTTGCTCGCCGCCGCGCGCCCGCGTTCGGTCGACGGCGAGGTCGCCTATCAAGCCTGCACCGAAACGAGTTGTCTCCTGCCGGCAAGCGTCTCGTTCAGCGTTCCGCTCAGCTGAACGCCGCGGCACCCAATCCAAACCATCCAGGCGCCGGTAGCGCCGGTCGGCGCGTGAGATCACCTCGGAGGACCAGATGCCCGTCATCGACGCCGACGCCCATGTCGAGGAAAGCGCCGCCTGCTGGCAATATCTCCCCGAACGGTTGCGGCCCCGGCGGCCGATGCCCGTTACCTTCCCGCTGGATACCGACTACGGCGAGTGGAACGCCGTCTGGGTGATCGACAACAAGGTACGCCACAACGCCGCTTCACCGACGACGATGGCGGTCGCCGCCAAGAAAGGCGCTGAGATTGGCGCGCAGGAACTGACCGATCTCCCCGGCCGTCTCGCTGATTTGGACCGACTTGGCGTGACCGTCCAGGTGCTCTATCCCTCGCTCTTTCTCGGGAATGTCGCCGAGGACGTCGAACTTGAGGGAGCGCTCTGCGCAAGTTACAACAGCTTTCTGGCGAACGCCTGCGCCCAAGGCGAGGGCCGGCTTGCCTACGCGGCGGTCGTGGCGTGGCGAAATCCCAACGCCGCGGCTGAGGAAATTGATCGGGTGGCGCGGCTCGGCGGCTGCGTCGCGGTGATGGCGCGTGGGATGGAATGGGACCAGCCACTCGATCATCCGCGCTTTGAGCCGATCCACGCGGCGATCGACCGGAACAACCTCACCCTTTCGGTCCACGTCGGCTTCGGCAGCCCAACAATCCGTGCGCTCTACGACACCGTCCCGCGACAGCCTCACGAGCTTGGCCGACCGCGCGCAACCCATGGGTCGAGACTGATCGGCGGGTTCCTGTCGATGCACGCCTTCGAGCGGTTGATGCGCTCGGACCTTGCCGACCGCTATCCGCGGATGCGCCTGCTCTGGTTGGAGATCGGTTGCGACTGGCTGCCAAACGCCTTGCGCACGCTCGGCCCGGCGGCGCGCGAGCGCGTTGAGCGACTGCTTGGCAGCCGGCTGTTCTTCTCCTGTGACCCCGCCGAAGACCTCGACTACCTCACCGGCTGGGTCGGCGACCGTTGTCTGGTGGCAGGAAGCGATTATCCCCACGACGACGCCTCACGCCACGAGAGCTTGGAGGCGGCTTTTCGAGACGGCAGCGGCCTGAGCGGCGTCAGCATCGAGCGCATCCTCTGGGAAAACCCATCGCGCTGCTACCAACTCTAGCCGAGTTGTGGAGGATGACGGCCTCGTGTTCAGCGCGCTCGACAGCCGTTTGAGGCCGCCATCGAACGCCACGAGGCCAAGCCGACCGGCTTGAGGGTTCGCCCGGGCCGCCGGTCGACCGTGGCGCAATTAGTCAGCGAGCGCGGCATTCACCGTCAATTCGACATTGCCCCGAAGAGCCCGCGAGATCAGGCAGGTTTCCTTTGCTTCTCGGGCGGCCTGCTGAAATGCCTCGGCGCTCATGCCGGCCACCGTTCCACAGACATCGAGATGACTGTGAGTAACCATCCAAGCGTCTTCGATGCGGTCGAAGGTGACCGTCACCGTGACATCCAGTGAGGTTGGTGGGGTACCGACCCGGCCTAACTTGGCTGACAGCGCCATTGCAAAGCAGGTGGCGTGGGCAGCGGCGAGGAGTTCCTCTGGAGTGGTGCGGCCGGTTGGACCTTCGGTACGCGCCGGCCAGCCGACCGGCAGGTCGTCGAACTGCTGGCTGCTCACTGCAGTCGCCCGTCCCGTCCCGGAGACGAGATCACCAAGCCAGCGTACTCGTGCGCTTTGCGACGTTGCCACGAGGATCCTCCTGACGCATCATCGGTTGCGAGCGCATGATACTTCAGCGTGTGAGTATGACTCTCGCTCTGGGGACGGACGAGGCGGAGGTTGGCCAATCGCGGTCCAGAAACCTGATGGAACAGGGTGGGCCACTCTTTGGACCATCCACTGGCAATCCAACTCCGCGCAAACTGCCGCACAATCGACGATGGCGCCAGATTCGCCATGGCGATTGGAGAAGCAACCCATCGCGCGCACTCGACACGTGACGACCTCGAACAGAGCCTGCTCGCGCTGACGGGAAGACGCGCTACCATGTCCCGCATATGCGCATAAGGAGCGGCGATGCATCCGGTTCGCTTTGGAATCCAGGTTGGCCCACAGCACATCAGCTGGGCTGAACTTCTGGATGTGTTTCAGGCGATCGACGACGCCGGTTTCGACACCGGCTGGACCTTTGACCACTTTCTCCCGATCGCCCCCGGCGGGTCAAGAGACCCGTGGGTCGAGGACGACTGTCTGGAAGGTTGGACCACGCTAACTGCTCTCGGAGCGCTCACCAAGAATCTCAGCGTCGGCTGCCTCGTCACCGGAAATACCTACCGCCACCCGGCTGTCTTGGCGAATATGGCGGCAACCGTCGACCACATCACCGGCGGGCGGCTCTACGTTGGGATGGGCGCGGCATGGTACGAACTTGAGCACCAGATGTACGGCATTCCGTTCTACGACGTTCCGGAGCGGTTGCGGCGCTTGAACGAGGCAGTTCAGGTACTGCGGCTGCTCTGGACCGAACATCGTGCAACGTTCGATGGGCGGTACTACCAACTTACTGACGCGTTGTGTTACCCCAAGCCGGTCCAGTCACGCCTGCCAATCCTGATCGGAGGCGCGGGCGAAAAGGTAACCGCCCGGATCGTCGCCCGCCACGCCGATGCCTGGCAGACCTGGGGCGAGCCCGCTGCCTGGGCGCACAAGCGCGAGGTGCTCCAACGCCATTGCGACGAAGTAGGGCGGAATATCGACGAGATCGAACTGGTGATGGGTGGGCCGTTGGTGCTCGCCGACACCGATAGCGCGGCCGACACGGCGCTAGAAGCGTTTGCTGCCCGACGCAACGTCACGCTCGAACGTGCACGATCGCTTTACGTGGCCGGCGGACCGGACACCGTCGCACGACGAATCCAGGAGTATCTGGACGTCGGCGTCACCCATTTCCTCTTCAACACCGTCGAGCGCGGGCAGGCGATGTTGCAGTTGTTCGCCCGTGAGGTGATCCCGCGCTTCCGCTGATGGCGTCTATTCACCTGGCGATGGCAGGTGACCGTCGTCCATTGCGGCCACAGGACCGCTGCATCAGGCCCGCTCAATCCGTCCGGGCTTGCGCGAGCGCCGAGTCCCAATGGGCGACCGTGCCGTCGAGAAAGACCGCCACCGCCTCCGGCACCACGTCGCTCGACTCTCCATCGACCGCTTCACCACCCACGGCGGCGACGGCGTGGTGACCGGCCTGACGTAAGAGCCGCGCCCGACGGAGCGCTCGCCCGATGTCGTGTGCGTCGATCACTGCCGAAACTTCGAGGACGATCAGGATCTCGCGTCCCGGCTCAGCCCGCAGCGACCCACGAACGAACAGGTCGGCGCGCAGGGCCTCCTCGACTTCGTCGGCCGTGAGGCGATCCTCGATGGAGTCGCGCAGATCGTTCAGGTCGACAGGGCGCGGCCGGCGAAGCAGTCCGCCGAAGTAGGAGCCTGCCCGCTCACGGTAGCGGCGTTCCAGCGAATCTCCCTGGAGCCTACCGACTCTTGTATCGAGCCGTCGCACTGCGACGACAGTTTCTTCGAGACGAGCTTCGAGCCGCGCCACCGTGGTGGTGGTTTCTTGGACAGCCGCTTCGGTGCGCGCTTGCGCCTGAGCAAGCTCCTCTAGGCGGACTTCGGTGCGTGCCTGCGCCTGAGCAAGCTCTTCTAGGCGGGCTTCGGTGCGTGCCTGCGCCTGAGCAAGCTCTTCTAGGCGGGCTTCGGTGCGCACTTGCGCCTGAGCAAGCTCTTCAAGCCGGACTTCGGTGCGTGCCTGCGCCTGAGCAAGCTCCTCTAGGCGGACTTCGGTGCGCGCTTGCGCCTGAGCAAGCTCCTCTAGGCGGACTTCGGTGCGCGCTTGCGCCTGAGCCAAAATCTCGATTGCAGCTTCGATACGGCTCAGCCGCACGTCGGATCGCGCGTGTGCGTCGAGCAGTGCCTGGACCGTCTCTTCTAGACGGGACAGTCGATCATCGATCTTCTGAGTCAGATAGGGCAGGTGAAGGAACTCGTCGGAGAGCAAGCGGCGGCGAAGCTGATCCCGCCAGTCGGGATGCTCGTCAAGGATACGCAGCAAATCTTCAAAGTCTTCGAAGGCGAAGGCCACGGATGCACCACAGAACGCCGAACTTTGATTGTACGGCGTCGTCGTTAAGCTTCGACCTTTTCCCAACGCGTCAGATCGCGCCCATCACACCGAGCAAGTCCGATGCTCCCGCCTGAACCACGGTCGGTCGGCCGCGGACCAAAGCCAACGTAGTACATCAGCAGTCCGCCAGCGTCATCGAGAACGAGGTACGGCGTGCCGATCGCGATCGAGTCCCAGGCGCCCGCTGCGCCACGATCGAGCGAGCACCCTTTGGTCAACGGGCCGCGCAGCCGCTCCCATCGGATACCGTCCGGAGAGGTCGCAATTCCGATCCGGTAGGACGGCCCCGGCTCAACCGGGAGCGCCTCGTACGCCATCAGGTACCCGCCTTGCCAGGGAATGACATGACGCGTTGAGACGGCGCGACAATCGAAGTCGTCCGAGTTGCCGGTCGGTGACATGACGATGCCGCGTTTCTCCCAAGAGAGCCCGTCGGCCGACTCGGCGGCCCCGGCGGAGGACGGCTGATCCTCTCCCGCGCCGTGATAGTACATTCGCCAACCGCCACCGGGCAGTGGGATCACCCGTCCCCATCCGATGAACCACTCGTCCCATTCACCGGCCTTCCCGTTCGATAGCACCGCACCGGCGCCGGCATTTCCTTCCACCTTCTCGAACCGGACCCCATCAGGCGAGCGCGCCAGCCCGATCCTCAGCGGAAAGCCGTTGCGAAGCTCGCCGTTGACCGCCCGTGCACCGTCCCAGGCGCCCATGTAGTAGAGCCGGTACTCAGCACCGACGCGAACGACATCGGTGCCACCAACCTGCCACGAATCGAAGCGCCCAGGTTCGCTGCTCGGGTCCAGCACTGAACCGAGCCAGCCAGGGCCAGTCAGGCGGTCGAAATGAATGCCGTCCGTGGACTCCGCAAGGCCGGTCCGCCCCATAGGGATGCCGTCGCCGCCGCCTTCGATCCCGCCGCCGGGAAATTCCGGCTCACGGCCGTAATACCAGAGCCGATAGCGACCTGCCTCGCGACGGACGACCGGGCAGGAGACGATCAGCGAATCCCAGCGCCCGGCCGGTCCGGGACCGAAAATCAGGCCGGCTTCAACCACTGGGCGACTCGGCCGGCGCCATCCGCGACCGCACGTCCTCGCCGGCAAACAGTCCCATCTGGAGGATCTCGCTCCAGACACCCGTCTTCTGATCAGTCGTCTGAACTTCGTAGATCCGGTCGTGCTTGGCCATGACCTCTGGTCGAGACGACACCGCAATCGCTTCGTCGCGGCTGCGCCAGCAGGTCTGGACCATGAAGCGGTTCGGCTCCTTGCGGCTCTTGGCCCGCAACAATTGGACGCCCAGACAGGATTCGTCGGCCATGAACGCCTCAAGCACCGGCGCATGGGCCTCGCGCACGCGTTGCTCGTCGTCGGTGTTGGAAATGAACTCGACGGTGATGATATGCATGCGGCTCTCCTTGATTGGGTCGCGATGTCGGTTCGGTCATTGTAATCGTCGGGAGCATCTCCGAGATCGGCCGCACCCAACCATGCTGCGCAATGGTACCCTGAGGCTCGGCCGTGGGAAGCGCCACCAGAGCCCAGAGCGGCCGACAAGGAGCCAGGATGAACGAGACATTTCGCGCGCTGGTCGTCGACAAGTCCGACGGCGTCTATCGAGCAGATCTGCGCGAGTTGACCCTCGCAGACCTTCCGGATGGAGAGGTCCTCATCCAGATCGAATACTCCAGCCTCAACTACAAGGACGGCTTGGCGGTCACCAATCGCGGGCCGATCATTCGGACCTTCCCTTTTGTTCCGGGGATCGATCTCGCCGGGACGGTGGTCGAATCGCGATCGCCCGCCGTTGCGCCGGGCGATCGGGTGATCGCGACCGGTTGGGGTATTGGCGAGCGCCATTGGGGCGGGTTCTCCCAGTTTGCGAGGCTGAACTCCGACTGGTTGGTGCCGCTGCCGACGACGATGACGTTGCGCACGGCGATGGGGTTTGGCACCGCCGGACTGACCGCCGCACTCTGCGTGCAGGCGCTTGAAGCGCATGGAGCGACGCCTTCCGGCGGGGAGGTTGTCGTGACTGGCGCGGCGGGAGGGGTTGGTTCGGTGGCGGTCGCTCTGCTCGCAGCGGCAGGCTTCACCGTCATCGCGTCGACCGGCCGTCCACAGGAAGCAGGCTTCCTCAAGGGTCTCGGCGCAGCCGAGATCGTCGACCGAGCCATCCTCGGCGCTCCATCCACGCGCCCGCTCGAAAGCGCTCGCTGGGGAGGCGCGGTCGATACCGTGGGGGGTGTCATCCTCGGCAACGTGATTCGCCAGTTAGTCTATGGGGCGAGCGTCGCTGCCTGCGGCAATGCCGGAGGGACGGACATTCCGACGACGGTCTATCCGTTCATCCTGCGTGCCGTCAACCTGCTTGGGATCGACTCGGTAAGTTGTTCGCGCGAGCGAAGGATTTCCGCATTCGAACGGTTGGCGCGCGACGTGTCGCCCCAACTGATCGAGTCGTTGGTGGGTGTGGCGCCTCTGGCTGACGTGCCACGGCTCGCGCATGAGATCGTCGATGGCCGAGTGCGAGGCCGACTGGTGATCGACGTCAACCGATAAGCGCCGTGGCCAATTCGTTCGTGCCCCCGGAATGCACACCGGGCCGGCTCGTTGCGGAGGCGAACGCTTGGCAAACTCGGCGTGAGAGCAGTCGCCAGGCTATCCATTGGCAGCCAAAAGGGATTTCCGCCGGCCCTCGGCCTATCCCAAGAAAGCCGCGATTGCCTCGGCGGTCGGGCCCGGTTGTTCCTGGTGGGGGAAGCGGCCCGCGTCCGGGATGTGGATGCTCCGGCCGTCTGATAGACCAGCGAGGACTGGCGCTTCGAAACGGTCGGTCAGGGTGTCGCGCCCACCAAAGACGAGCAGCACCGGTGCCGCGATTGATGGAAGCAACCCGGTAAGGTCAGCTAACCCAACCCCTCGCTCACTCCGTACCACCCACCGGCCCGCCGCCGATCGGCTGGCATTCATCTCTTCGGCAATGCGGACGTCAAGAGTACCGGAGATCCTCGCTGCGACTGCCGCATCTCGAGGGATCGGCAACTCGTTCTCGTCGTAGAAACCGGAGCGCCGGTCGGCCGCTTCGATCTTTTCGCGGGTGGCCGCCGGGCCAATCGCACAGCTGATCAACACCAACTTCTCGACGAGTTCCGGGCGGTCCGCCGCGAGTTGGGTCGCCACACATCCGCCCAGCGAGTTGCCGACAAAGGCGGCGCGATCGACCCCAAGCCGGCTGAGAGCTTGGGCGATGGCACTCGCGCTCTCGCCAAGGGCATAGGCCCAGTTCGCCGTCTCGTCGGTTGCGGACGCGCCATGACCGGGCAAGTCGAAGGCGATCACCCGGTAGCGGCCGGCGAGCGCCTCGGCGAGTGCCCGCCAGTCCTGGATCCAGCCGCCCAACTTGTGCAGCAAGATCAAGGGCCGTCCTGCGCCGCAGGCGGCGTAGGCAAGCACGCCGCCGTCGACCGCCACCGCGCCGGTTTCGGTCCAAGGTCCGCCGAGGGCACGCTCCTGCTCGAGCATGGCCTAATCGTTCGCCGCGGCGAAGTCCGCCGTGCGCAAGATCACCGGGGTGTTGCCGGCATCCGCGCCGAGGAATGACTCCGCGCGCAGGTACTCCGGCACGAAGCGCACGACGACTCGGTGCCAGTCGCGCTCGGGAACTCGAAAATTGAGGGCTTGCGACCGACGTTCCATGAAGGCTGCAACGTCGTCCTGGTCCTCGACGATTTTCGCCGTCCCGCGCATCCAGACGTTCTTGCGTCGACGAACCGGCTGGTCTTCCACCCACAAATAGCTGGTCCGAGGATCGGCCCTGAGATGCTTGACCTTCAGTGATTTCGACTGGGAGACCGTCCAGACGGTCCAACCTTCGATGAAGGTGCTGATCTGGCGGAGGGACGGATTTCCCTGTTCGTCGAGTGAGACGAACCAGGCCTCGCGCCCTTGCTGTGGGTCGGCGCCAATGAATGCGCGGATGGCGCTGATCGCCTCATCGCGGGGAACTTCGGTCATCGAACCTCCAATACTAGCTGAGAGCCTCATGGCTGTCGGCGCATTGTCGCGCATCATGGGCCCGCTCGGAAAGCGCCGCTTAGCAGTGAAAGCGGTCCCATCGCGGGTTCGGGAGAACAGGCTGACGTCTTGCGTCTCGCCAAGCTTGTGAGCGCTTGGCGAAACGAGGTTCGACCAGACCCTGGTGGGAAGATTGTTCGAACGTCAGCGGTGTCGAACCAGTGGCCGAGTTGCCTGGAGGGAGTGCCGCCCGTTTCGCCCGACAACGGGGTGAGTGGCCGGTTTATCCCGTTGGGAAAACGGGGTCGAGCGCGGTTCGCAACGCCGACGCGGTGTCCTCAGGGGGCAGGTCGGTGACGAACAGTCCGGCGCCGGTCTCCGAACTTGCGAGGAACTTCAGCTTCTCCGGGGAGCGTGCCAGTGGGTAAAACTCGACATGAAAATGGGCATCGGGCGACACCTGCCCGTCGGTTGGCGCCTGGTGCATCACCATCATGTAGGGCATCGGCTCGTTCCAGAGACGGTCATAGGCCCGGACCAACGCACCAAGCGCTCCCGCAAACGCCCGGCAGTCATCCATGGAGAACTCCAGCAGGCTGCCGAGATGGCGCGTGGCGGTGACGTGGGCCTCGTATGGAAAGCGCGAGGCAAAGGGGCAATAGACCGCAAACCGACCGTTGTCGAAGACGACTCGCACCGCTTGGCGGCGTTCCTCGGCGACCACATCACAGATCAGACAGCGGCCGGTGCGTTGGCGATGGTGGGCGCCATTGGCCAGCTCACGCGCCGGGATCGGCGGGACGAAGGGCATCGCGTAGATCTGCCCATGCGGATGGAGCAACGTCACCCCGACGGCCTCGCCGCGATTCTCGAAGATGTAGACGTAATCGATACTCTGCTTCGCTCCGAGGACCCGGTAGCGGTCGATCCAGACCTGTACCACCTGCTCAAGGTGCTCACGTGGCAGCCGGCTGAGCGCCGAGTCGTGGTTGGCGGTGTAGAGAACGACCTCGCAAATTCCAAAGCCCGGCCGAACCGGCCACAACTCGGCGTCTTCAATACCTGGAGCCCCGGGGTCTTGCCGCAGCGCTGGGAAGCGGTTTTGCAGCACCGCGATCTGGTATGGCTCGGGAGCCTCCGTGAGCGGGCCGCCGAGAACAGTTGGACAGAGCGGGCAAAGCTCTCGCGGCGGCAGGAAGGTCCGGTCCTGACGGGCACTCGCCACCGCCACCCACTCGCCGCGCAGCGGGTCCCAACGAAGCTCAGCCATCAGCAAACCGATAATCGGTCAGATAGCGTCCATCGGGCAGCCGGTAGATCCGCGTTCGCACGCCGTCATACGCGTCCTCGATGACCACCGGTCCAGCGCCAGGCGACGGGTGCACGAGGAATATCGTCGCCTGGCGGCCAGTCTCAGCGGTGTACGCGTCGCCAACTTCCTGCTGGAAACGCTCGAACGCGATACCGTGCAAGAGAGCAACCACCGCGCCACCGAACCCACCGCCGGTGATCCGAGCGCCGAGCGCACCAGCCCGACGCGCCGCCTCGGCGAGAATATCGATCTCGGGAAGCGACGATTGGAAGTCGTCGCGCAGACTGGTGTGGGACTCGTTCATCACCTCGCCCAACCGCACGAGGTCGCCGCAGTCGAGCGCGTCAGCCGCCGCCAGCACTCGCACGTTCTCGGAGACAACGTGTCGCGCGCGCTTGGCCTCGAGGAGCGGCAACTGGTCCGTCATTTGCTCGAGCATCGTCAGGGTGACATCGCGGAGCGCTCTGATTTCGGGGAAGCGGTCGCGGAGGATCGTCACCGCACGATCGGTTTCGGCGCGGCGATCCTCGTAGCCCGAGCCCTTGAGTTCGTGGCTCGTCCCCGAGTCGAGAACGGCGATCTGGGCATCGGTGGGGAGGGCAACCGTCCGGTGGCGAAGCGACCGGCAGTCGATGAGAAGCGCCTGGCCTTCCTCACCAAGCGCCCCAACATACTGGTCCATGATCCCCGAGGCGACACCGACGAACTCGTTCTCGGCCTGGCGACAAAGCCTCGCGTTCTCCTCCGGACGGACGGTGAAGCCGCTTCCAAATTCGAGTGTCAAGGCGCAAGCGAGTTCGATCGCCGCCGAGGAACTGAGGCCTGCGCCGATGGGCACGGTGCTTTGGACCAACAGATCCATCCCGGTGAGGGTTCGGCCGCTCTGCTCAATCGCCCAGGCGACACCGGCGGGGTAACGCGCCCATCCCGCGACCTTCTCCGGGCGCAAGTCGTCGAGTGAAACATCGACCGGCTCATCGAGTTCAAGGCTGCACAGTCGGAGCAACCGGTCAGACCGGCGCGTGCCGACGCACCAGGTGTCGCGGTCAATCGCCATCGGCAGGACCAAACCATCCTGATAGTCGGTATGGTCGCCGATCAAGTTGACGCGGCCCGGCGCACGACAAGCGCCGCCCGCCGACCCGAACCGAGCGGTCGCCTCGTCTACCAGTCGTTGCAGACGCGCTGCGTCCAATCGGGCTCCGTTCTTCTCTCCACCAAGTCGGCGTCGGGACCGGGTTCGCCTAGCGTACCAGCCGACCGTCACGCAGTTCGTGCACCACAGTCGCCAGGTCAAGTAACGTACGGTCGTGGGTTGCGAGGACTACGGCAACCTGACCGCGTTCGACAATCGCCCGTAGAAGTTCGAAGATCGCCCGGGCGTTGGTCGAATCCAGTTCGGCGGTAGGCTCGTCGGCCAGTATCAACGCCGGGCGGGCAGCCAGAGCGCGAGCGATCGCGACGCGTTGCTGCTCGCCGCCGGACAGTTCGTCGGGCCGGTGGCGCCGACGCTCGGCAAGACCCACTTCGGTCAATGCCGCGGCGGTGCGCTCGGTCCGCTCCTTTGTGCCAACCGCAGCAATTCGTAAGGGGAGGCTGACATTTTCGTCCGCCGAGAGGGTGGGCAGAAGGCCGAACGATTGGAAGACATAACCGATCGTGCCGCGCCGCAGCCGGGTGAGCGCCGCGTCGTCGAGGGTGGCGAGATCGTGTCCGTCGATCCAGACGGATCCGCTGTCCGGGCGATCCAGCCCGCCCAGGATGTTGAGCAGAGTGGTCTTGCCGGACCCTGACCGGCCGGTGACGGCGACCAATTCGCCGGACGCCACGGCGAGGTCGACCCCATCCAGCGCCCGCACTTCCCGGCCAGCCGACCGATAGATCCTCCGGACGCCCTCGGCGCGTACGACCGTCATTCGCCGTCCACCGGCCAAATCCCGACATGATCGCCAGCGCCAGAGACACGCACTCGGCCGACCAGCCCAAACTGGTCGCGCAAGGCTGCGGGAATCTGCAGGCGCCCAGCGCCATCCACCACCACCAACTCCTCGGCGACTCCTAGGACCGCTTCGCTGCTGACCCGCCCGTCTCGAATGCGCACCACCCGATCGACCGAGGCCGCAACCTCGGGGTCGTGGGTGACCAATACGATGGTGACGCCGCGCTCGCGGCAAAGCGATCGAAAGAGAGCCATCACCTCGTTGGCGGTTTCACTGTCGAGTTCGCCGGTCGGCTCGTCGGCGAGCAGCAACGGCGGATCAAGTGCTAAGGCAACAGCGGTTGCGACGCGTTGCTGCTCGCCGCCGGACAACTGGTCTGGTTTATTGGCGGCCTTGGCAGCCAGACCGACGGCCCCGAGCAAGTCGTCGCGCTGACGCCGTCGCTCCGACGCCCCGAGCCCGGCCAGCACCATCGGCAATTCGACATTCTGGGCGGCGGTCAGGTAGGGCAGCAGGTTTCGCGATGGCTGCTGCCAGATGAAGCCAACTCCTTCTCGCCGGTAGCGCACCAGTTCGCGCTCGTGCAGCCGGACCAGATCTTGGTCCCCAACGACAATCCGGCCGGCTGACGGGAGGTCCAGACCGCCGAGCATGTTCAGCAGGGTCGACTTGCCCGACCCGCTCGCCCCAACGATTGCCACCAACTCGCCACGCTCGATCGCCAGGTCGAGCCCCTGGAGCGCCACCACTTCGAGGTCGGCGATCTGGTAAATCTTGAACAGAGACTCGGCGCGGACATAGGGCGGCACCTCAAGAGTCTAGGCGCGAGTTCACCGCCCCGGCAATGATTGACCCTGGCGATCGGTCGCGCCCGCTGCGCCCTTGCAAACGCGCGGAAGAGAATCTGCAATAATCGCCCGAACGTACCGGATAGGAATCGGCAATCGCCGCAAGGAGAGCCATGCGCTTTAGCTTTTACCTCAATCCCCAGACTCCCGGGCCGGAGCACGACGCCCGCGTCCTCAACGAGGTATTGGGGCAAGTCGACCTTGCCCAGCGGCTCGGCTGGAGCGATGCCTGGCTTACCGATCACCAATTCACCGGCTACAACGTCTTCTCCGAGCCACTCACTCTTGCCGCCGCAATCAGTCAGCGAAACCGCGGAATGCGGATCGGCTTTGCGGTGGCGGTGGTGCCGTTGCGCCATCCGATTTCGTTCGTTACCCAATGCAACCTGGTCGATCAGTTGACTGGCGGCAATTTCGTCGTCGGTGTCGGCGCGGGCAACTCGCCCGACGAGTTCGCCGGCTACGGCCTGACGACCGAGGATCGTCACGCCCGGATGCAGGAGTTTCTGGCGATCTGCGATCAAGCCTGGGCGCAGACCCCGGAGGGTTTCTCCTTTGAGGGCGATCATTACACGGGCCGCGTTCGCGGGCGGATCATTCCGCGCCCGGTCCAGCAGAAGCCACACATTGCCTACGCGAGCTCCACTCCCGAAACCCTCGAGCGCATCGGCCGCCAAGGCTGGTCGTTGCTGCTGGGTCCGCAGGACGTTTCGATCCTCAGCTCACGCTTGCACTTCTATCTCAAAGGGCAGCAGGACGCCCAACTGTCCGACGAGCAGAACCAAAGGGCCTGGCACGACACGGGGTTCTTGCGGCAGATCTACGTCGCCACACCGGGTGAGGATTGGCGCGAGACGATTGGTCCGTACATCGAGAACTACATGCGGGCAAGCGCCAAGGCGAACACCGGGATCGACGATCTGTCCAAGACCGACCTCGAGAAGCGCAAAGAGGGCTACCTCAAGAGTTGGTTGTTTGCTGGCACCGCCGATGAAATCGTCGAGCGCATTGCGCCGTTCGTCGAACTTGGTATTGGCCACATGATGTGCTGGATGAATTTCGGCTACATGCCGGACCGCATGATCCGGCAATCGATGCTGCGCTTTGCCGCCGACGTGATGCCAAGGTTGGCCGAAATCAAACCAAACCGCGACCTCATTGAGCGGATCGCGGTATCACCCGCTGGCGCGACCCGGCCAGACGCGCCAATCGCCAGATAACCAGATCACCGGCAGGCAGCCGAGCGGCAAGAGCCATCGAGGGCGCACTCGCCCCTGGCTCTAGCCCTGCTGGGCGCCGGCCGAGCGTCCGGCGTCAACGCGTCGTTGCACTGGTGCGCTGCGCAACTCCCGCAGCGCGTCAGCGGCGATCCAGCGGCCGGACGGCGTATCAGTTGCTTGGATTGCCAGGGCCGTCTCGATCGCCGATTTGTTCAGCGGGGCGTTGCGCTTGCCGATCTGGCGCAGCGCCCAGTTGACCGCCTTCTTGACATAGGTTCGGTTGTCGCCAGCCTCGCGAGCGATGATCGGCAAAAACGCCTCGAAGCGAGCATCCTCAGCCCTCCGATCGTGGACGGCTCGTTGCGCCATCAGGACAAACCCGGCCCGCTTGACGAACTCTTCGTCCCGTCCCGCCCACTCCACCGCTTTTTCCCAGGCAAAGGGCGTCCGATCGAAGAGGTGGCCGCAAACCCCATCGCAAATGTCCCACGATCGGAAGTCGGCTACCCACGCTTCAAGTTGCGCGTCGGTCACCTGTGCTGGATCGTCGATCGCCGCGGCGATGAGCCTTGCTTCGCGGTTACCGGTCACCCAAAGTTCCGCCGCAAGGGCCCGATCACGGCCGATCTCGCGGGCGATCGCCCAGACGACCGGCGCACGCACCGCGAAGCTGTTGCTCACGTCGATGCCGTAGCGCTCCATCCCGGCCAGGTCGGCGGGGTTGCCGGCGGCGCGCAATCGCTCCAGGATCGCCTCGGCCCGGGCGTGCACCATCTCGTCACCTCGAGTCCGAGCGTAGCGCCAACGCGAGGGCATCGACAAGCAGGCGTAGCCGGCCGATGGCCGGAGCGAGTACTCTTGCAGGGCGCACGCGCGCGGAGAGCGAATGAACGACTACTGGTCTCGCGGCTGGGGCGACTACAACAGCCACCTGCGCGTCAGCGGCCAGCGCCTGATCGAATGGGCTGACCAGGTGGGCTGGAGCCTCTACCCACACGAGCGCGCCAGCCTCGAGGAAGGGGCGGACGTCGAGATCTTCCTTGAGTTGCCGCTCGACGAACTCGACGTCGTCGCTTTTGGCGCGGCGGTACAGAAACTGAGCGAACGCGTGGATTCTCAGCAGCGGCGGGCTCAGCGCCGGGCCACCGAGCAACCCCCCGAGCGCGAGACGCCGAAGACGCAAGCGGGTGGCAAGCCGAAGTCGCAGGACAAGCAAAAGCGACGACGTTCGAGCGACGACCAGCGCAGCCGCCGCTGGCGTTAGTACCGCAAGCGAGCGTCTGGTGGGCGGCATCCGCCTGACCAACCTGCACCGCCGACAGGCGTCTCAGAACATGCTGGATCGCTCGCCTGTCTCTCCGTCGAACGTCGGCTGGCTGCTTGCTCGCCTTGACAGCAGTGGGAATGGCCGGTAGACTGAGAACGGCCGTGCTAGATGGGGAGCTAGCGGTGCCCTGAACCCGCAACCCGCTTAGCGGGGTTGAATTCCCGTTCGAGGTGCGCTCCCTGTGGGACTGACGTCGCCAAGTGGCGTTGAAGGCCGGGACCTGCGCGGCGGAAGCCTGCGAACCCCCCCAGGATCGGAAGATAGCAAGGGTAAGTGGTCACTTCCGAGCGCCGCAGGATCTCCTAGCCGGAGCCGGCTGACGGCGTCAAGCCGGAGGGACGCATCGACATCGGGTGCACGGCCACTTTCCTCTAACTCCGTCCGCTCCGACGGCAATCTCGCTTGGACCCGGAGGCCGGACCCGCGCGTCAGCGCACTCAAGGCCTTCCCCCGGACACGATGACCGCTCCGGTGCGGCCTCAGCCGCCCGAGGGACATCTCCGGTCGGTGCTCCACCTTCATGGTGTCGGCGCGATTTCAGCACCGCCGGCCGCGCTCGTCGGCGTTCTTGCGCTCGGGGTGTTGGTGCTCGGCGTCGGCGCACTGGTTCAGCAGACCGTCGTCCTCGACGTTGACGGTGAGACCCGACGCCTGACGACGCCCCACCGCTCTCCCGACGCGCAGTTGCGCGATCTTGGCATTGTCCTGCAGGACGGCGACCGTCTCGACGTGAGCAACTCACTGATGGTGCGTCGCGCCACGCCGATCGTCGTTGAAGCCGATAGCCGAACAATCGAGTTGCGAGCGGTCGTCGACCGACCGGCCGAAGCGGCCATGGCCGCCGGGGTGCACCTCGATCCATACGACCGGGTGGTCCCGGTGGAGCCGCCGCGAACGCCGCTCTTTCTGACCGCCAACGCCGAAACAGCGCTCGCCGAGATCCCGCGCGGCCTGCCACGTCTCACCTCAGGTGATCAGTCCGAGCGATATCGGGTGATGCGAGCCGTGCCCGTGACTGTCCATGACGGTGGGTTGAGCCACGTCGTTTGGACGACTGGAGCGACGCTCGGCGAGGCGGTCGTTAGCGGCGGTTTCGAGTTGGTGGCTGCAGATTCCCTGTCTCCGCCGGCCGCCACACCAGTCCAGGCCGGGATGCATATCTGGATTCAACGCTCGAAGCCGGTCAGCTTTGAGGTAGACGGCCGTACTCTCCAGACCCGAACACGTGCCACGTCGGTTGGTGCACTGCTTGCTCAGGAAGGGATCGCCATCGAGCCAGGCGACCGCGTCGAACCGGGTCTACGGGCACCGTTAGACGGTACGCCGATCCGGGTTGTCCGGGTACGAGACGAAACAATCACCTTCCAAGAAGCAGTCGCCTTCGACGTCGTCTATCGCGATGTCGACACGCTGCCGCTGGGCACGAGCCGGACGATTGAAGAGGGCATTGCCGGTGTTCGCAAATGGACGACGCGCATCGTCTACGAGGATGGCCGCGAAATCAACCGCCAGTTGGTCCGCAGTTGGATCGAGACCCCGGCCAAACCACGCATCGTCGGCCGTGGCACGCAGTTGGTCTACGCCGACGTCTCGACCGAGGCGGGTGAGGCAACGACCTACTGGGCGAAGGTACGGGTGTACGTCACCGCCTATAACGCAACGAGCGCCGGCAAGCCGAAGGGGTCACCGGGTTTTGGCATCACCTCGACCGGCAAGAAGGCGACCCGCGGGATCATCGCGGTCGACCCGAAGTACATCCCCTATGGCACGCGAATGTACGTCCCAGGGTACGGCCTCGGGGTCGCCGAAGATACCGGCGGCGGCCTTCACGGGGCGCATATCGACGTCTGCTTCGACGACGACGAGCCGATGACCTGGGCAACACGTTACATCGACATCTATCTGCTCACGCCCGCTCCGCCAATCGATAAGATCCGCCACCTCGTCCCAGTCGAATAACCATGCCGCACCCGAGGGACGTCGCGCGCCAGTTGCTCTCCCGACACGGCCTGACCGCCAAGAAGAGCCTGGGGCAGAATTTCCTGGTGGATCCGAATGTGCTGGACCGGATCCTCGACGGGGCAGAGGTCGAGCCTGAGGACACCGTGATCGAGGTGGGTCCGGGGTTGGGCATTTTGACGCGAGCGCTCGCCGAGCGAACCCGTCGAGTGATCGCCATCGAATTGGACCACCGCATGATCGCCATTCTCGGCGAGACGCTCGCCGGGTTGAGTAACGTCGAAATTGTTCCGGCCGACATCCTGACCGTCGACCCGGCTGAACTCGCCGGTGGGCGGTACCTCGTCGTCGCCAACCTGCCCTACTACATCACCTCGGCGGCGCTGCGCCACTTTCTCGAAGCACGCCGACCGCCGGAGCGGATGGTGGTGATGATCCAAAAGGAGGTGGCCGACCGGATTGTCGCCAAGCCGGGCAAGCTGAGCCTGCTCGCCGTCTCGATCCAGGTCTATGGCAAACCGCGGATCGTGACGATCGTCCCGCCAACGTCCTTTCTGCCCACGCCGGACGTGTCGTCGGCAGTCATTCGGGTGGACGTCCGCCCCGAACCGTTGATCGAGCCGGAAGAGCGCGAGCATTTCTTCAAGGTGGTGAGCGCCGGTTTCAGTCAGCCGCGCAAACAACTGCACAACGCCCTCTCGCGCGGGTTATGGTTCGAGCCTGGTGGCGCAACAGTGTCGCTCGAAGCGGCCGGCATCGACCCGGCGCGCCGCGCTCAAACACTCAGTATCGAGGAATGGCTGCGCCTAAGCCGGGTGATCTTTCCACGGTGATCGCACTGTCCGCCCCGGCCAAGTTGAATCTGACGCTCGAAGTGCTGGGCCGCCGCAGCGACGGGTACCACGAACTTCGCAGCGTGCTCCAGACGATCTCGTTGGCTGACCGTCTGACGATTGAGCCGGCAGAAGATCTCTTCTTCGTCTGCGACGACCCCCAGCTTGCTGGACCGGACAACCTGGTAATGCGGGCGGCGACACGACTGCGCGAGGCGGCAGAAGTCGACACCGGCGCGCGGATCCGGTTGGAGAAGCATATTCCAGCAGCCGGAGGGCTAGGCGGCGGGTCGTCCGATGCCGCGGCGGCGCTCCATGGATTGTCGAGGCTCTGGGGATTGGACTGGGGGCCGGAGCAACTTGCGCCACTTGCCGCCGCGCTCGGGTCGGACGTGCCGTTCTTCCTCTGGGGCGGCACCGCGCTCGCCGAAGGCCGGGGGGAGCGAATCACCCCACTGCCACCGATTCCACCGCTCTGGTTCGTCCTGCTTTCACGCGCCGATACCGAGCCGGATAAGACCCGCCGGATCTTTTCCGCGTTCGACCCGCGCTCCGCCTCAGACGGGTCGGCGACCGAGCGGGTCGTCGTCGGCCTTCAGGTCGGACGAATTGACCCAACGCACTTCGTCAACGATCTGATGGCCCCAGCACGACGCGTCTTTGGGGAGGTCGAGGCTCTGGCGCATGCCGTCGATACGCTCGGGGCGAGGCCGCTTCTCGCCGGCGCCGGGCCATCGCTGTTCTGCGCTGCTACCAGCCGATCACAGGCGGAAGATTGGGCTGCCGCGCTTGAACGACAGGGGATCCCGGCTCTCGTCGTCCGGCCGGTGACGAGCCAGGCGCTTCAGTAGCGGTCGACGGTTTCCCAGCCACCATCCGAGAAGCGGAGGGTCAACTCGGCATCGGGGGCCGTCAGGCCCGCGTGGAGCCACTCGACTCCGGGGAGCACGCCAGCAACCCAGGCCGTCAGCGCATCGAGCGCCGCCCGCCCGCCGTCCTCGTCCCAGTCTCCCGAGGCGGCAAAGAGGGTATAGGGCTCAGCGGTCCAGCCGATCGGGGACTCAGGGTCCTGGCAATTGACATCGCCGTGAAAGCCTTGGGCAAGATCGGGAACAACCGATGCTGGAAATTCGAGGCGCGCATCGACGAGGTGTCGGCCGGCAATCGTCCACCAGTCGCCGGGGATGACGCGGCGCGCCAGCGCTTCGAGAGCGGTGCGTTGGCCGTCGGCAGAGCGGATCGCGAGCACAATCTGACCCATCTATTCCTGTCCCTCACGCATGTCGGACTGCGGAACCTGCCATTTTCGCCGTTGCTGGCCGAGAGCGCTCCACCAAGGGCTCAAGCCGCCCGTTTCGCCGCGGAGAACGATCACCAGGTGCACGAGATCGCCTTGGTGCGACGGTGGGGAATCAGACTCACAAGCCTGCACGGCTAAATCCGTCGGACAAAGGTGTCGGGGCGTCCGGCAAGAAACTGCTCGACCGATTGTCGTTGACGCCGACCGATTTCCTGGATTGAGGCACGCCACGGCACGCTCATCGCTTCGAGCCGCGATTGGACAATCCGGGCGATCAGGAGGTCCCGCACCCATTTGCGGTCGGCCGGAATGACATACCACGGCGCGGCATTGGTGGACGTCCTGCTCAGCATCTCGTCATAGGCCGCCTCGTACTCGTCCCAACGGGCGCGGTCTTCCCAGTCAGACACTTGCAGCTTCCACCACTTCATTGGCTCAGCCAACCGGTCCTGCAACCGTTGGAATTGCTCTTCGGGCGAGATGTGGAGAAACAACTTGATCACGATCGCGCCGTTGGTAGTCAGCATCTGCTCGAAGGCGTTGATCTCGTCGTAGCGGGTTCTCCAGACCGAGGACGGCACGATTCGGTGAACCCGCTCGACCAGGACGGCTTCGTACTGCGAGCGGTTGAAGATTACGACTTCGCCTTTGGCAGGAACTTGCTGGTGAATGCGCCAGAGATAGTCGTGAGTTCGTTCGAGTCGGCTGGGCTCTTTGAACGAAACGACCCGGCAGCCTGCGGGGTTGAAGGCGGTAAACACCTTGCGGACGGCGCCATCCTTGCCGGAGGCGTCGATCCCCTGAAGCACAATCAGGACGGCATGTGTCCCAGCGACAAAAAGCAGTTCCTGCAGTTCACCCAATTTGGTCCGCAGGCTCTCAAGCTCAGCCTCGGCCTCAGCGCGCTTGATCGGCAGGTCGCCGCGAGTAGTGATCGTGTCTATCCGGACGATGCTGCCACTTGCGACCCGATGTTCGTCATTCCCGTTAGCCATGAGAGCGGACCAGACGCAGTCGGCGAAAGGCAGCCACGAGCCTGTCACCGGCTGCCGCGCTAGCGATCAGCGGAACGGCGAGTGCGACAATCGCGCAAAAAGGACACATCACTCTTCTCGCGCCGGCGCAAGCTCAGCCTCGCGCCGAACCGACTCGACATACGGCTGGATTGGCTCGTCCGGCAGGAGGACATGATCGACGGGTCCAACCCGCACCAGCCGAATCTTGCCACGCCGCTGGGCGTCCTGGACGAAATCCTTGAATCGTTCGTAGGGGACCCTATCGTTTGGTAGTTCGCCGAAACGCTGACGGACCTCTTCGTTGACATTGGCAAAGACCCGGCTCTGCCCGGCGCCCCGAAGTTCGCGGATCAGACTGGCCAGCAGATCAAGAGCCGCCTCGCGTTCGGTGCTGGCCACCGGCCGTTCGGCGGCAGGACGGACTGGCTCGCTGTTTGCCGGCCGGAGCGGCTGGCCGGAGGTCAACACGCCCAACAGTCGCTTGACCTCGGTAACGTCGCGCTGGAGCGCGCTGATCTGGGCGCTCAGTCGCCGAACTTGTTCAGACTCACCGCTCGACGGCCACTCTCGATGACCAAGATACTCTGCCATACGGTCGATCATCCCTTGAGAGACCGGGAAGGAACGCCGGCCTCGATACTTCGTCAATCCATCCATCAGCGCATCAATCGAGTCGTCGCGGGCCACCTCGGGATTTGCCTGCAATCGATTGTGAGGGTTCGCATAGGGGAGAACCAGCCTCGGAGCGACGGTCAAATTCTCGCGCAGGTCTGGCCACGGTGGGTCGCTGCGCTGGAGCAGTGGCTGCATCGCCACGATCCAATCGCGCAATGCCGCGGCGTTGGCGACTGCCTGTTGGAGCGGGTTGACCTGGCGATCGTGTTCTTGCGTCAAGGTCCGCCACGTTCCCGGACGGAGTTCGTCCTCAACCTGCCAGACGCCATCAACGGTTCCGCTCAAGCGACGAGCCTCGTTGAGGACCTCGATCAGCGTCAGCGCGCCGGCAGACTGCCCAACGCGGGCGACGACGAATCGGAGACCGCAGGTGGTCCGGGGGAGTCGAAACTCGGCAAGGACGGCGAAGTCGTCGGGCAATCGAGCGAGCGCTTCGAGCGTGCCCCGATCAACCGTATCGACATTGCCGATGCAAATCTGGGCCACGCTCCCCCCAAGGCGCAAAGCCCGGACGGTTACGGTGGAAGGAGACGACCCCGGCGACCTGGCGGCCGCGGCGACGTCCAAGCAAGCATAGGCGAGGGTCTCGATCGCGTCAAGGACGCCGGTCTAGCCGAAAACGCGGTCAATCGCCCAGGCCACGCCGTCCTCGGTGACGGGTGGAGCAACCAACGTGGCCAGTTCCTGGAGCGCGGGGATGGCGTTGCCCATCGCAATCCCGAGACCGGCCGCCTCGAGCAACGAGCGGTCGTTGTCTTGATCACCGATGGCAACGATCTCCGAGCGCCGGATCCCGAGCCGCCGCGCCAACGCCCTCAACGCCGACCCTTTGGAAACGCCGAGCGCGGTCACCTCGGCAAAGCGGGCATTCGACTGGACGACCTGTGCCACCGTCCCCCAGCGCGACGCGAGTTCGGCGGCAATCCCCGCCGCCCCTTCTTCACCGCTGATGAAGACGATCTTGGTCGGTCGCCGTCTCAAGAACCGCACCAAGTCACCGACTTCTACCACCTCGATCTTGTTCAACTCGGCGTAAAAGGCCGAGTTGGCAGTGGAGCGAGCGGTGTACGCGCAATCGTCCAAATAGACGTGCATGGTGAGGTCGTTGGCCTGGGCGAAGCGGGCGATCTCGTGCGCCAACCGTAGTGGCGTCGGCGAATGGCGCAGGACGCGTTGCTCCCCAGTCATCTCGCGAATGAGCGCCCCCTGGTAGCAGACGAGCGGGAGAGTGAGCCCGAGATCTTCGGCAAACGGCCGCGAGGAGACATACATCCGACCGGTCACCAGGCCGACCAGGACGCCTCGGGCCAGCAGACCGGAGATCGCCGCTCGCACGGCTGGCCGGATCAGCAGGTCCCGGCCGATAACGGTGCCGTCGAGATCGAGCGCCAGCAGGCGGTACGGGGCGGCCGGCGGTCGCCTGGCTGCATGAAAAGGGCGTATCGCGGTCTCCTGAGTTGGAATGGCCGGAATTGTAGCTAGCGCAGTCGCTCGCGCAGAAAGGCGATCGCTTCGTCCCAGGCTTTCTCAGCCGACTCGGGGTGCAAATTGCCGTGATCGGGATTGATGAAGGCATGACCCGCCGGATAGACCGAGACATGGATCTCCTTGCCAGCCTGGCGGTAGGCATCCTCGATCGCTTGAACACTTTCGAGCGGAATGAAGGCATCGTCACGACCGAATATCGCCAACACCGGCGCCTGCACCTTCGCCACGTCGTCGCTCTTCGGCTGGTAATTCACCCCGTAAACCGGCACCGCCGCGCCGAGGTCTGCGCCAAAACGCTCGGCGGCCTTGAAGGCAAGCAGTCCGCCCATGCAGAAGCCCATCACGCCGACCTGCTTTGGTGCGACATTCGGCAGGCGTCCCAAGTAGGCAATCGACTCGCCGATCTCCTTGATTGCCAATTCCAGGTTGTCGAACAGCATCATCATCTCTTTGCCGGCCTCGTCCGGTTCAGTCACCACTCGACCGTGATAATGATCCGGTACGAACACGACGAACCCAGCCGACGCCAGCCGATGAGCGAGTTCGACAACATGCGACTCGATGCCCCACCACTCCTGGATCAGGACGACACCGGGATAGGCCGCCCCATCGTCTGGCGCGACCAAATCACCATCGAGCGATGAGCCATTGACTTTCAGATTGACAGACTGTGTCCGAAGCACGGCCATAGCGGCGAACCTCCCATCGTGGTCCAATCTACGGTAGCACACCGCCACCACATCGGCGCTTCCTTGAACCTACCACGAGGGTCGACCGGGGTTCTCCTTACCGCAGCAGCAAGACGAGACAGGTCAGGCGGGTGGCGATCGCGTTTGGGCCCCGGGCACGCGCACTCCGTCTTGCGCTCATCGGAGCACACGCTGCGGATTTGCGAGGTCAGTTGAGTCGCCAGACCATCACCAAGACGGATCAGTCAGGTGGCCGGCATGCTTCAATGGTCGTCGCCCAGGCGCGGAGCAGTATCGGCGGTTCTTCTTGCGGGCTTGGCGAGCGCGACAGTGGCTCGCGGTGCGATCCCAACGGTGTGGCCCCTGCCGCTAGTACGTGGCCGCAATGGCGAACCATCACCGGCGCCGGTGTGCGCTACCCCGCGGCCGCGCGGCGCTTTTCGAGTTCATCCTCGTACCGCCAATCTTCCAGGTCGTTGGAGATCGCGGCGATGATGTCACGCGCGGCATCCTCCGAGGTGCGCGCCGGTCGTTCAGTGCGCAGCCGTTGGGCCATCGGCGACTCATCCACAAATGCGGCGTGCTCGGCGAACTCGTTCCCGACGTATCCGGGGAAGATGTTCAGAACGCGAATACCGTCCTGTCGCAGTTCCTTGCGGAGCGTCTCGGTCAGCAGGTTGAGCGCGGCTTTGGTCATCCCGTACCCGGCCATGCTCGGTATGGCGCGCACCGAGATAATCGACGAGGTGTTGACAATGAGCGGACGGCTGGACTTTCGGAGCGCCGGCAGCGCCGCCTGAATCCCTAGCACGACGCCTAGCAGGTTCGTCTTCCAGGTTTCCAGCAAGAGATCGGCTGGTAGGGATTCAATCAATCCATAAAGGGCGACACCGGCGTTGTTGACCATGATATCGAGCGAGCCGAAATGCTCGACCGCTAGCCGGACGGCGCGATGCAAGTCCTCCGCATCGGCCACCGACCCGACCACGGCAAGCGCCCGATCGGATCCGATCCGCTCGACGACCTGGCCGAGTTGGTCGCTACGACGGGCAAAGAGCACGACACGCGCTCCGGCCCGGGCGAGTTCCTCGCCAAGGGCTGCACCGATGCCACTTGAACCGCCGGTGATCAACGCCACCGCTCCATTCAGGTCCATTCCACTACTCCCTTATCCCTCCGCTCGCCATGGTACCACGTTCCCCGGTCTGCTCAGCGCGACCCTCCAAAGAGCAATCCGCCTCACCGAGGGTCCGCAATCGAAAATTCGCCGTGGTCCGGCCTCTATCGACCCCGATTGGGAGTGATGGTCTGCTTATGTGCTTCTCTCAGCAGCACCGGCTGACGTACAGTCGCCGCCAGCAAGCAAGCGGCCTGGACGGGCCGCGGGGGATGCAATGGCGGCGCGGCAGATGCTCTGGCTCGATCCGAACGACCTGCAGGTCGATAGCGGCTATGTCCGAAAGAAGGAAGGGGACTTGGCCGGGTTGGCGACGACGATCCGCGAGTTCGGCGTCCTCGAGCCGTTGGGCGTGCGCCCGGTCGGTAACGGATACCGTGTGGTGTACGGCAACCGCCGCCGTCGTGCCGCCCTCGCCGCCGGGGTGGACGCGGTGCCCTGCGTTGAGGTGCCGGAAACCGAGGACGAGGATTACCTTGTCCACCACCTTGTCGAGAATCTCCAGCGGCGGCAGCTTGGCGACCTCGAACAGGCCGAAGGGTTGGCCAAGCTTCGCCGTCGGATCGCCCAGCGAGCCCCGAGCCTGACCGAATCCGAACTCGACGACCGGATCGCCGGAATCCTCGGCTTCTCAGCCCGCACCGTCCAACGCTACCTGGCGTTGCGTGAGCTTGCCGCCGGCGTGCGCGACCTGATTCAGGACGAGGAACTGACCGTCAGCCAGGCTCAACACCTGAGGATTGTTCACGAGCCGCTCCGTCAAGTCGAGTTGGCGAAGCTGGCGGTCGAGTTGGAATTACCGGCCTCTCGCGTCCGAGACGCCGCCCAAATCATGGCGCGGCGCAAAGGTGTCTCGGCTGAAGAAGCGATCCATCTCGCGGGAACGGTCTCGCCGGAGGCGGCTGCAGCCGGGGCGCCGGTCGAAGTCTCCGGGCGGCTCGTCCGCGAATCGGCGACAGCCGCTGACGAGGGCGACGACCTCTGGGACGACCAGCCTCGCGACGAGATCGACGACTTGATCGATGGTTCACCTTTTGGCGCAGCGATCGAGACCGCCGACGGAAATCGCACCCGAAAGATCAAGACGGTCGATTCGTTCTGCGACGAAGTGGACCGACTGGCGCGGGCTCTCGAAGAGGGTGACCTGGCCAAGGCGGCGGCGCGGAACCCTGAGGCGGCGGCCCGGCTGCGCCTCGCCTACAAACAGGTGCGCTGGATCGAGGAGACGCTGGGCAGTTTCCTCGTCGAACGAGGCTGGGCCGACGCCTAGGGCGGCTCTTCACCACCGACCGCGACAAGCATTCCAAGCACGATCAATGCGCCGCCAGCGAGTTGGCGCGTCCCGAGACTCTCGCCACCAAAGGCGACCGCAAAAAGTGCCGCAAAGACCGGCTCGAGGGCAAAGATGACCGCCGCTCGGTTCGCCGAAACGCTTCGCTGAGCCCAACTCTGAACCAGTAAGACGACCACCGTCGCCATCACCGCGGTGTAGAGCACCGCCGCCCAGGCCGGGGCATCTGGTCTCGGCATCCCCTCGATCACCAGCGCGGCCGGCCAGGCCAGCACCGCGACAACCGCAACTTGACCAACCACCAACGCTGGATTCGGACCAACACGAGCGGCGCGCCCGAGGGTGATGATGTGACCGGCAAACGCCACCGCCCCGCCGAACAGCAGCAGGTCGCCGGCCTGCACGGTCAACGTCTCGTCGAGCGAAAGAAGCGCCAGGCCAGCCGTCGCCGCGGCGACGCCGAGAGCGAGGCGACGGCCCGGCCGACGATGCTCCCAGATCCAGACGCCAATTGGCACCAGCACGATTGAGAGCGCGGTAATGAACCCGCCCTGGCTGGCTGTCGAACGTTCCAGCCCGAGCGTCTGAAGAGCGTAGGCGAGAAACAACCACAGCCCAACTCCGGCCGCGGAGCGCCAGTCGTGCCGAGTCGTCCGGCGAAACTGGCGCGCGGCGAGCGCTCCCAGCACCAGCGCAGCCAGTGAAAAGCGCAGCGCCACGAAGCCGAATGCAGCAACGCCTTCGAGGCCACCGCGAATGACAACGAAGGTGCTGCCCCAGACGATAGTGGCAGCGACGAGGGCGGCGGTCGGCAGGGCGGGCCTCATCCGGCTCTGCTACCCTTCCATCCATGCCGCGTCCGGCGCACCGCGCCCTCGTCGCGCCCACCACGCCCCGGCCGGTCCTGCGTCGCGCCATCCCGCTTGGGCTGATCGGCCTCGCCTTTGGCTTGCGAGTTGCCACCATCGCCGACCGGCCTCTTTGGTTCGACGAAGGCTACTCGATCTACTTTGCCGGTGTATCACCGCTTGAGACGGCCCAACTCACGGCGATCGACATCCACCCACCGCTGTACTACTGGCTGCTCCAACTCTGGACCTGGCTAGTTGGCTGGAACGACATTTCGGTCCGGCTGTTCTCGGTGGTTATCGGTACGGCGACCGTCGCCCTGCTGATGCGGTTTGGCAGCGAGGCGTTCGGTCGACGGGCCGGCGCACTGGCCGCCGCGGCGCTCGCGATCTCCCCACTCCACGTAACCTATTCGGTCGAAGTGCGGATGTATGCGCTGCTGGCGCTCTTTGCCACCACCGCAACCTGGGCCTGGTGGCTGCTACCCCGACGCCGGACGCTCGGCATCTATGCGGTGGCAATGGGCGCAGCGCTGCTCACCCAATACTACGCCGGCTTTCTTCTGGCAGCTCACGCGTTGACCGTACCCGTCTTTCGCAACGGTCGGGCCCGCCTGCTCGGCCTGGCGTTGGCGAGCGCGCCGTTCACCCTCTGGGCGCTCTATGCCGGTCCAAATCTCGCCCGCTATGTCCAGCAAAAAACCGTGGTCGAGTCGTATGCGCCGCTCGATCCTCTGGCCTTTTTCGCCGGGTTTGGGGCAGCCGCATTCGGCGGCGGTGTGATCGGATCGATTGCCGCGATGATCATCGCAGGGCTGGCCGTCGCCGGAATGGTCCGACCGGTGCGGCCGCTCACCCTGCTCCTCGCCGGGTCGATCGCCGTCCCGCTCGTCCTCGGATACTTCGTCAATCTGATCTACCCGTTCAACCCGCCAGGCTGGGAGCGGCTGCTGTTGTTCGTTCTACCGGCCTGGCTTCTGCTTGCCGCCCATGGCACGGTACGACTGGCGCGCCGGTTGGGCGACCGGCCGGTGGCGCTGCTCGCCGGTGGGGCGGCCGCCGCGATTGTCTTGCTTGGCTCGTTCATCGGGCTAGCCCGTTTTGCCAGCCGTCCGCCGGCCGACGACCCGAGGCCGATGATCCGCGAGGTCGAGCGACTCGCCACACCAGGTGATCTCTATCTCGCCGTCTATCCCTGGCAGGTCGGCTATTTGCGGCTCTATGACCGGCGTCCGCAGCCCGACATCCGGCTCATCCCAGGCGACGCCTGGGCCGCCGACCCGGCCCGCCTGGCGGCCGAACTTCGCCGCCTCGCTGCTGGACGGCGCGTCTGGCTGCCCGCCTATCAACGGCTTGGGCACACCCTCGAAGATCGCCTCGAACGCGCCTTCGGACAGCAACTCTACCTCATCTCGTCCGACTGGTATGGGGACCACCGTCTCCTCTTTTCCCGCGACGGCGCACCCGGTGAGGTGCGTGCTCGGGACGTTCGGTTCAACGACCTTCGCCTGATTGAAGCGCGAGTCGACCCCGCGCCGATCGCCTCGGGAGTTGGCGCAACGCCGATCTCGCTGCGCTGGAGCGGGGCGACCCAGCCGACCGAGGTTCATCTTCGTCTCGCCGACAGCCGTGGTATCACCTGGGCACAGAACGACGGACCACTCGCGACCGGCTCAGCGGAGATCGTCGACGGCCGGGCCATCCTCGCCCCGCCCGGCACGCCGCCGGGGCGCTACCGGCTGTTGCTCTCGGTGAGCGGGAGCGGCGAGCGATGGCCGGTGGTCGTTGGCGGAGCCGCGCCCGTCCCAGAACTCGACCTTGGCGAGATCGAGGTCGGCCCTCCGGTTTCGTCAATTCCGCCTGAAGCGCTGGCGATTGGCCGGCCCTGGTCGATCCGGGCGGCGCCAGGGTTGAGGTTGCTGGGAAGCGATTTCAGCAGCGGGCCGTACCGTCCGGGCGACAGTGTGTTGGTCAGTCTCTACTGGCTGCCTGAACTTGGCGGCCTGACCGCGCCCGATCTGCGGGTAGGCGACAGCCGGGTGGGGGGAACATCCGCCGACTGGCTCCCCGGTCAGCCGGTGCGTGAGGTGCGCGAGGCGATCGTCCGAGAGAGCGGCAACTTGGCGGTCGCCGTGGAGTCGGCATCAGGACCGTTGGTGCTCGGCCGGATTGAGGTGAGCGAGCGGCCGGCTCCGCCGGATCTTGCACCGGCAATCGCGCTCGATGCTCGGTTCGAGGACCAACTCCGACTTCTTGGGGCTACAGTATCCAATCCTAGCGAGCAGCCACTCATTTCGGGTACCCTGTCCCGAGAGATGGATGTCGACCTGTTCTGGCGCACCGATCGCCCCCTCGACGACGACCTTGCCGTTTTCGTCCACCTGGTTGGTCCCGATGGCCGCCCGGTAGCACAACACGACTCACGCCCGGCCAGCGGACTGTCACCCACTCGTGGCTGGCGCCCGGGTGAAGTTGTCCTCGATCATCACCGGCTGAGCGTTCCGCCGGGAGTACCAGCAGGCGACTATCGGATCATCGTCGGACTGTACCAGCCACCGGCCGGCCCGCGCCTTCTCACCGCAGGCGGCGATAGCGTGACCGTCCTCGCGGGTGCGCTTCGATGACAACGACCGCCGCGTCTACCCAAGTTGCTCCGGCGGAGCCGGGAGCGCCGGGTTGGCAGATCAGCTTCGGGGCGGTTTGGACCTCCCAGTTCATCGCGGTTATCGGCTTCAGCATGTTCGTGCCGTTCCTGCCGCTGTACCTCGCCGATCTCGGTGTGCCGGACTCGGCCCAGCAGGCGCTCTGGAGCGGGGCGATCTTTGGCGTCACACCGCTGCTCTCCGGTCTGGCTTCGCCATTCTGGGGGTCGCTCGGAGACAAGTTCAGCCTGAAGCTGATGCTGGTGCGTGCCCAGAATGGGTGGGGTCGCGATCGGACTGATGGCCTTGCTCCGGCGGTCTGGCTGTTCGCCTTCCGGGTTCTGCAGGGTCTGGTTGGCGGGAATAGGGGCCGTCGACGGCCTTGGCGGCGGCGGTGTCGCCTCCAGGCCGGATGGGCTCGATGCTCGGACTGATGCAGATGGGGATCTTCACCAGGAGAAGTATTGGACCGCTCGTCAGTGGCATCCTCGCCGACGCCGTCGGCTTCGGCTTGCCTTCATCGTCACCGCGATTGCCAAGTGGTCTCTGGGTTGGTCGTGCTCTTCTTCGTCCGACACAGTGGCCGGGTCACGACACGGCGGAAAGAGCAGACGGTTCTTGGTGACATTCGAGTGCTGCTCACCACCCCGGCCCTGCTCTCGGTGGTGGCGGTTGCCTTCGGCGTCTATTTTGCCAATGGCGGGCTGCAGTCGGTGCTCTCGCTCTTCGTCCAGTCACTCCATGAGGGCGGATCGGTCGCCTTTACCGTCGGGTTGATTTTCGGGCTCTCGGCGGTTGCCAGCGCGGTGTCGGCGGTGGTGTCCGGCCGGCTGAGCGATACGATTGGCCACCGAATGATGCTGGCGATCGCGCTGGGCGGTGCCGCGATCGCGTCGGCGCCGCTCGCCTTTGCCACATCGAGTAGTCAGATCATGGTCGGTCGTTTTGTAATGGGGCTGTTTCTGGGCGGGGCGCTGCCACTCATCAATGTGCTGGCCGCGCGGATCGGCGGACCGGAGCGGCGAGCCGGTGCGATCGGCGTGGCTCAGATGGCGGGGTCGTTCGGTCTGGCCAGCGGTCCGATCGCGGGGTCGGCGGTTGCTGCCGCGTTCTGGCTGGGCGCTCCCTTCCTGCTGATCTCCGCGGTGCTGCTGATCGGAGCGGTCTGGTCATTTGTCGCGTTGGAGCGCTCGCGCTTGGAGCGGCGCTGAACGAGATGGTCACGCTCCGCCGCGCCCTGCTTGAGGACGAGCCTGCTTTGCTGCGGGTCCTGCTGGCGGCCAACGACGATTCGCTGCGTCGCACCGGCCGACGCTCACCAAACACCCCGCCGATCGACGAGGCACGTATCGCGGAGATGCAAAGCCGTTTCGCTTCGTACCAACGCTACGCCAACCTCACCGGTGACACCTGGCTTGCCGAATCCGGCGGTCGGCCGGTCGGCTACGCCCGAGTGATTCGCTGGCCACCGGCGGTCGAGTTGACCGAGGAGATGGTGCTGCCCGAATGGCAAGACGGTGGCCTCGGGGCTCGGCTGCTCGAACGGGTCTTCGGGTCACGCGAGGCGGCGGACGGTGAACTCCGGTTGATCCGGATTAACGCCACCGTCCAGGCCACTGGGCTGTACAGCCGCTTTGGGGTCTCGCCGGTCCAAGTCGAGTACGGCGTCGAGGTCGAGCGGGCGGCGGTCGCCATCCGAGCCGAGCAGGCAGCCACCGCCACGACGACCGCACCGCTGAAGCATAGTCCGGCGATCGACCAACTCGACCGCGAGGTGCTCGGCTTCGCCCGGCCGGACCTCCATCGCTTTTACTTGACCGAGCGCCCGGCTCTCGCCATCCTTCGCGATGGCGCCCTGATCGGCTACTGCTATTACGGACCAGGCTTTGGACCGGCGGCAGCCTGGCGCGAGGACGACCTGATCCCAGTGGTCGCCGCCGGGCTCTTGGCAGCCGGCGAACGTCCCTCGTTTTCGCTCAGCGGCGCGAACGATACGCTCTGGCGTTGGCTTGAGCCGGCCAGGCCGCGGCTGCTCGGCCTCGGTGTGCTCGGCGCGAACCGTGCCCTGCCTGGTCTGGGTCGCTATGTCCTGGCCGACCCGGACTTCACCGTATAGGTTGGCTGGCAGGTTCGCGCTCCGGCCGACGCGCTGCCGGGATCGCCCAGAGAAGGATCGTCATCACGAAGCCAAGCAGGCCCGCTCCGACCAGGGTGGTTTGGGCGCCAAATGCCTGGGCGGCGGGCGCCGTCAAGAGGTACGAGATCGGTGACAGTGCCGTCGAAAAGAGCCAGTCGAGGCTGGAAACGCGTCCGAGCAGATGAGCGGGAACCTGCTGCTGGAGGAGGGTGAACCAGATCACAACCGCGACGGTAAAGAGCGATTGCGCCACGACACTGGCAAGCGCTGCCTGCCAGACGGTTTCGACCAATCCATAGGCCGCCAGAGAAAGCACGCTCACGGCCCACGACCAGTACATCCCGGTCAACAGCCGGCGTGGCACCCCGGTCTGGGCGACGAGAATGCCGGTCAGCACCGCCGCCGCTCCGCCCGCGGCATAGATCAAGCCAAGTTGCTCCGCGCCGGCCTGGAGATCATTCTTGATCCGAAACGGCAGCAGGACCTGGAGCGGGCCGTCGTAGAAGACGATGGTCAGCGTCCCGCTGATCAGGGCGATGAGCAACCAGCGCGTCTGCCAGGCATAGCGAAATCCGCCGGTCAGGTCGGCGAGCGTCTGCCGTAACCCTCCGCTTCCGGCGGATTGGTGAACCTGGGAAGGGCGCATCAGAAACACCGCGGCCGCCGAGACGACGAAGCTTGCAGCGTCGACAGCGATTGCCGGCGCCGGTCCGTAAATCCCAACCACCAGTCCACCGAGCGCCGGACCGAGCAGCGTCATCATCAACGGGCGGATCGTGCTTCGCACCGCATTTGCCTGTGGGAGTTCTTCGGCCGGAACTAAGCTGGGAAGGACCGCAAACGCCGCCGGATTGAACAGCATGTTGCCAAAGCCGATCGGCGCCATCAGCAGGGCGATCTGCCAGACCTGCAGGACGCCGGCGAACGAAAGAATGCTCATCAGCGCGGCGGCGGCCCCACGGATAAGGTCGGCAGCGATCAGGACCGTACGCGCCTCGGCACGGTCGGCAATCAGCCCGCCGAACAGTGACGAGATGACGATTGAGACCGAAAGGACAAAGCCGACCAACGCCAGGGCCGCGGGGTCGTTGTCGATCTGGTAGACCTGCCAGGCGAGTGCGACGTGGAAGAATCCGTCGCCCAACAGTGACACGGTCCAGGCGAATGCGAGTAACGCGAAGTCGCGCCGGGCGAGAGGTTGGAGGATGCGCAGCCGAGTTAGCTGGTCCGTTGCCGTCGTTCCTGGCGGGCAGTCGCTTCGCGGTCTTCGGGCCGCGTCGAAGACGGACGCCGGCTTTGAATGCCGAAGAGATGACCCTCCGGGTCGACAAAATAGGCGATCCGACCGTCCGGGACGTCGAAGGGTGAGTTGATCTGGCGCGCACCGGCGGCGCGGAGTTCGGCGGCGATGCGGTCGGCATCGTCGACACGGAGCACAAAGGTGTTCGATACCTCGCTCCGGTCGGCTGGGGTGGGCTGCGGCTCGGCGCCCGGCGCAATTTCCAGCCGCTCGATGTCGCCAATCGCAAACAGCTTTGC
>JAXLWW010000001.1:0-662382 GCA_046328265.1 Dehalococcoidia bacterium | reverse complement strand
CTCAAGGCGATGAGCGTCGGGAAGTCAGGCGACCTCGCGGCGGCAAGGGCAAAGAGCCGACAGTACTCGATCAAGAATCGATAGTCTTGCTTCACCCAATAGAGGAACCGCTCGATTGGCAGGGAGCCATCGCCAATCCCACGGACAAAGGGATGCTCCAGTTGCGCCTGCCAGATCGGGTCGGCTGCTGCTCGCAACTCATCCGAAAAGCCGCTCATCGCACCAGCTCGCGAGCGATCAACCTCCCCACCGCGAGATACAGCCCGAAGGCGATCAGGAAACTCGGCAGGGACGCGCCAAGCCACGGCGCAAGCCCGCTCCAGCCGGCCGCCGGCAAACCGGCGATGGCAAGATAGCCGACTGCCCCGATCACCCAGACCGCGATCGCCAGCCAGTTGACGCCGTCCTGATACCAGTAACGCCCGCCCGTCTCGAACAACGCCGTCGCATCGTACGTTCGGCCTCTCAGGACAAAATAATCGGCGGCCAACAGACCGAGAAGCGGAATAAACGCTGCGCCGATCAGCAGCAGAAAGCTTTCGTATTGGACCAACGGGACGAATAGCGCCACCAGCAGCACGATCGCCGCTCCTCCGAGCACCAGCCGGCGTTGATCGGTGCCGGGGGCGAGGTTCTGGATCGAGATCGCTGTCGAGTAGAGATTGGCGAACGCCTCGTCGGTCTCGCCGACGATGAGCACCAACAGGGCGAGCCATCCCGCGGTAATTCCAGCGATCCCGGCCAGCAACGGATTGAGCGGCGCGGCCGGGTCGCCAACGACACCGGCAGAAACGACCAGCAACGCCCCGAGCGCGTAGAACCAGACATGGGGCACGAAGTAGCCGAGCGCGGTCCCCCAGAACGCCGTCGACCGGTCTCGGGCGAAGCGGCTGTAATCGGCCACCAGCGGAAACCAAGAGATCGGCATCGCGACGACGAGGTCGACGCCCAGCCAGAAACTCATCGAGCCATCGCCAGGCCGCGCAAACGCTGCCCTGATGTCATAGGTGGTCAAAATCGCGAAGGTAATCCAAACAATGCTCAGCATCACCGCCCAGATCGCGAACCTCGCGAGGTACCGTTTGATCACCGCGATCGGCCCGGAGAGGGTCATCCAGAGCGTGAGCGCAGTAAAGAGCAGCACCCAGACCGGATAGGCCGATGGCAGGCCAAGAAAGCGCGTCACCACGATATCCGCTGCCTGGGACATCACGATGATCTCGAGGGTGGCCCAGCCCAGCAGTTGGAGAACGTTTAAGACGGTCGGCGCATACGAGCCGCGCACACCCAACACGCCACGGAGCAACACCATCGTCGGAACACCGGTGTCTGCCCCGACGGTCGCGGCGAGGCCAAGCAAGGTGTTGCCAATCACCGCGCCGATCAGGATCGCCAGTAATGCCTCGGCGAGGCCAAGCCCCGGCACCAGGAACATGCCGACGACCATGACCAGAAAGCTGATGCCGAGATCCGCCCAGAGGACGAAGGTATCCCAGAGGCCCAGCGCCCGTTTGCTTTGAGGAACCGGGGCGACGCTGCTGTCGATAGACGAGGTTGCCGCGAAGGAGGTCACCGGGGCCATCCCTTCCGGCCAGCCGCGCGGGGGATGACCAGGCACGCCGCCCGGCTCCGTCTGGAGCCAGGGCGTACGCCTGAGCCTTCCGCTTCCCTACGCTCGTCCTAACGAGTACCGCCACCGGCGGACCCGGCTGAGCCATGCTCTACCGGGGTCAGGTTCAAGGGGTTGGTGGTCTTGATACCGCCTCTCAGCTACTCGCTCCCCCGCGGGTTGGACCGATCTTCGATTGTCCTGCGCAGTGTAGCACGACGATCAGGGGACGGGAGCGCTGGCGTTCGGTGCGGATGGCAGGAAGGCGGTCCAGAGCAACTGGCGCTCGACAATCGGCGAGCGTTGCGCGACCACGTTTTCCGCAAAGGCGTTGAGAAACCGCGCTCCAGGCGGCAAGTCGACTGGGCCGCCGTATGGCTGCCAGGCCCCTCCGTCGATGGAGTACCAGGTCCCGCTCACCGGACTTTCACCGGACGTGCTGATCGTCACCTGCGGGCCGGCCGGTCCAGTCTGGACGGCAATCGACGTTCGCGGTCCTTCGCGGTCGTTCGATGCGCCCTCGTAGCTGGGGGCGAGCGCCGCCCCTCCACCAGCGGGATGGAGCCACTCCGCCCCGGTTGGCGAAATCCTCAACTGGGTCACCGTGCCGACCGGTAGTTTGAGGTCCTGGTAGCGCAGCACCTTGTTTGTCGTTTTATCGGTTCCGGTGCGCACCTCGACGAAGAGCGGCTCTGGGCCAGCAGCGATCGTGACGGTGTACACCCCCGCTGCGCTGAGCGCCGCAAAGTCGGTGTGGATGTCCTCGTAGGTCGCCACCGCTGGTAAGGAGGCGACGCTGTCGACATGCGGCCCGGTCTGGCTATCCGCGTCGGCGATCACGACCGAAGCGGCATTCCGGATCAGCACGTAATGGGCATCGCCCGTGACAGGCGCTTGGAGCGCCGAGGTTCTATCGGCGGTTGGACGGAGAAGCGCCGGCGGACAGGACGAACCGGCCGACCCGGTCGTAAAGGTCTGAATGGCGCAGTTCAGCACCTGAGTGTTCTTGGAGACGAGGCCGGTGTGCTCGTACTGGCTGTCTTGCGAGGTGCTGGGGCTGACGAACATCCAGATCGTCGCGTTGGGCGCGTTGTAATCGGGAGCGCCGACGGTCCCACCACTTTCGGCGGTATACCGCAGGGCACTGAGCCACGGCACCGTCCCGTCGCCCTGGGTGTAATTCATCGTCGTTTCCAGCCACCAGCATTCGCCGCGCAGGGTGATCCAGCAGGTGTACTTCACCTGGGTCGGGGTGGCGACGGCCGCCTGAACGCCAACGATGTGGTAGTACTTGACGCCTGATGTGTCGCCGCGCCAGTCGTCGATGCTGTTGTTCGTCCCGGAGACGGAAGCGCTGTGATACACCTGGCCGGTTGACCCGGGTAGGAAACCCTGCTGGCCATAGGCGGAATTGAGCGCCGAGACATACGCCGTCGGCGTGAGCGGACCGGTGCAGTTCGTCGCGCCGGACGCGAGGCAGTAGGCGTCCTGAACGATCGGCGATGGCTGAAGAGCAGCAGTCACGCTGAAATAGGTCGAACTCGCCAGCAACTGGGCGACCGCATTGAACGACCCCGCCACCTTCTTAAGGGCCGATGCCGGGATGATATCCACCCAGTCCCCGGTTTGAAGGATGTACGGAACTTTCGGACCGCCGAGCCAGGGGCCGGCAACGGTGATCAGCGCATTGATATTGCTGGATGCGCCGCTCTGGAGAATGTGCGAGCGCGCCACCAGTCCGCCCATGCTATGGGTCATCACGTTGACCTTGGTGCCCGGGTAGAATTTCTGGATGCAGCCGATGTACTGGGCGAGTAAGGCCCCATTGGTCGCGTTGTCAATCCGCCAGTCGTAGGCGAAGGGGAAGAACAGTGGCTTGTTGGCGGACTGCGACGTGTCACAGCCGGCGACCGTCTGTTTGCTAACCAGCCCTCCGGTCTGATAAATCGGGTACCCAGCGCTCTCGAAGGCGCTAAAGAGCGGGCCGTAGATCGCCTCAATTCCAAACACGTACTGGATCGCCGCAGACGGTTGGACCTGGCTGCTAGGATGGTCCGCTGGGTACAGACTCAGCTTGGCGATCTTGGACGAACTGTAGAGGCTTGGCCAGAGCGTCGAATTGTCGGCGTAGTCGACGATGCTGGTGCCGGAGATGCCCGGGATGAAGATGACCGGCAGCATCGCCGGGGTTTGGGCAACGACCGCCGGCGTACCCGTCCCGATCGATGCGCTCAACAATGCCACGACCGCCACAATCGCCCAGATGCGAGCCATAGGTGTACCTCCCCAGCCGTGGCGATTTTGCGGTCACGCTCTGGCCAGGGTCAACGGTCGTGCGCCTATTCGGGACTATTGGGGGATGGTGTACACCACGATGGTAAAGTCGTCGCCGGCCTGGATCCGGTCCTTGACGACAACCTGATCCCATCTGAGAAGGCCCCGGCCGACCGGATCGAGGCTGTAATGGCCGGAGAGGTGGTAGTAGTACCGAACACCGCTGATCAGCACGCCATAGTAACTACTCGCCTTGGCCTGGCGTCCATCGTCGGTAGACACCAGCGGATCGACATCCGGCCGGTAGTTGACCGCGAATTGGGCAACCTGGCGTGCTCGGCCAAGTTCGGTGGAAGCGGCATCTTCGATGGTCGGAGAGACGTTGTTTTGGGGCGCAGACTGCAAAGCGCCCGGAATTGTGGCAAGAAAGACCGTCGCCGCCGCGACGATTGCCGATACGACGATGGGCAGACGCCGGGTTCGCGTCGGTTCCATTCGAGCGATGGTCATGTCAGCCTCCGGGCCACCCTGGCCAACGTTCTCTCCTGATCGTACTAACGCACAAGGAAGCCAATGGTTGCACCACCACGCCGGTAATTCCGAAAGGGATCCGGACCTTGGTACTGCTTCTTTCGGCAGGTTGCTAGGGGTTCTGGAGGCGGACGCCAGCGAGATCGCGACGACCAGCGCGAAACGCCGCCACGTCAAGCGCCTTTCCCCCTTCAAGCTGCAGTCGGCGCAGCCTGAGCGAACCGTCGCCGGTCACAACCGTCAGCCCAGACCGGCCTTCCAACTGCAGTTCGCCTGGCCTGCCCGCGAGCGAGGGTCCCGCGTCGGCTTCAAGAATGATCAGCCGCTTGCCAAAGAGTTGACTCTGGGCACCAGGCCAGGGCTGGTAGGCACGCACCCGACGAGCGATCGTGTCGGCGCTCTGGCTCCAATCGATCGTCGCGTCGTTCGGCTTAATTCGCTCGGCGAGCGTCGCCTGCGTCTGGTCCTGTGGCTCGGGGACGATCTCGCCGGATGTCCAACGCGGAACCGTCCTGACCAGCAGGCTCGCGCCAAGGTCGGCCAGTTTGGCGGTCAGCGTGCCGGTCGTGTCGTCGGGCGCAATTGGGAGTGCCGCCTTGCTGAGCATCGGGCCGGTGTCCAATCCCGGGTCGATTTGCATGATGGTCACACCGGTCTCTTGATCACCGGCGAGGATCGCCGCCGGGATCGGTGCAGCCCCGCGCCAGCGCGGCAGCAACGACGCATGGACGTTCAGGATGCCGTGCACCGGGATGCTGATCACATTCGGACGAAGAATCTGGCCAAACGCCGCGACGATGATGAGATCGGGCATAAGACTAGCGAGTTGCTCCACCGCGTCGATTGGACGCAGGCTGGCCGGCTGGTAGATCGGTATTCCAAGCGCCAGCGCGGCCCGCTTCACCGGCGACGAGACCAGTTGACGTCCCCGTCCCGCCGGGCGATCCGGTTGGGTGTAGACGGCGATCGGCGCAAGGTCGGCATCGACCAACGCTCGGAGGCTCGGCGTCGCGAACTCAGGTGTACCCATGAAAACGATCCGCATGCCAACCCCTTATTGCCCCTTCGTTCGCTTTGTCGCCCATGTCCGAACGGGAGACCGCGGACTGGCGCGCCTGCTGAGTACCATACTTGTCGTTCCAGATCGCTGCACCTCGACCGGTTGCTACCCCATAATCTCCCCCTGGCCGCCGAACGCACGGCGGCGATGGCGCGCGTCAGATTGTCTGCGGCGCGCCGAAGGCGAGGCGCCAGATGGCCGATGATCGGATTCTCTCGACCGTGCGAACCGATGGCGTCCGGTTTGTCCGCTTCATATGGACGGACAACGCTGGCTTGATCCGCGCCAAGGCCGTGTATTCGATCTTCCTCGGCCGCTACCTTGAAGGCGAATCGGTCGGCATTACCGCGGCCGCGCCGGCAATGCCGGTCATGTACGATGCCGTCGCCGATGGCTCCGGACTGACGCCCGCCGGTGAACTCTTCCTCCGGCCGGACTGGGACACCTTCTCCCAACTGCCGTATGCGCCGGGTTGGGCGCAGGTGCTCTGCGATTTCTGGAATGACGAAGGACCGTCCGGCCACTGCCCGCGCACTTTCCTGCAACGAATGATCACCGCCGCCGCCGACCAGGACTTACACTTGATGGCCGCGTTCGAAAACGAGTTCTACCTCCTCCGGGCGGACGGTACCCCAATCGACACGTCGGTTTTCGCCCAGGCTCGTGCTCTTGACGGCGCGAGCGAGGTGCTGTTGGACATCGCCGCTGCGCTTGAAGTTCAGGGGGTGATGGCCGAACAAGTCTATGCCGAGTCCGGCGGCGGCCAATTCGAGATACCTGTCCGCTACGCCGGGGCACTCCAGTCCGCTGATCACCAGGTCGTCTTTCGGGAGACCGTGCGGGCGGTTGCTCGTCGGCACGGTCTCGTCGCGACCTTTCTGCCTAAACCCTTCCTCGACCGTGCCGGAAGTGGAGCGCATCTCCATCTTTCGATCTGGCGCGGGTCGGAAAACCTGACCGCGAACCCAGCAGATGGGCGCCAACTCTCGCCCCTCGCCGGGAGTTTCTGCGCCGGAGTGCTCGCCCACCTGCCCGCGTTGATGGCAATCACAACGCCCAGCCACAACTCCTATAAGCGGTTTCTGCCGCATTTCTGGAGCGGAGCGTTCAATACCTGGGGATATGGGAACCGGGAGGGCGCCATCCGGGTGCCCCCAGCGCTTCAATCCGGTTTGCCGATTTCGAACGTCGAACTCAAGACCAGCGACGCGAGCGCCAACCCGTACCTCGCCCTCGGTGCGGTAATCGCGGCTGGCCTCGATGGGGTGCGCGACGGAGCCTCGCTCCCCGACCCGGTCGACATCGACCCGGCAAACCTCTCCGAGCAGGTACGGCGAGACCGCGGCATCCGACGGCTACCCACGTCACTTGGCGAATCTCTCAGCGCCCTCGAAACCGACACGGTGCTGTTGGAGGCGCTCGGCTCGGACCTCGCGACTTCGTATCTCGCCGTCAAACGCCTCGAATGGGGCGAACTCCGCGACATGCCGCACGACGACGAGGTCCGGTTGCTCCTCGAGCGTTACTGATGACGGCATTGGATCTCTCGGCGCTGTCCATCGTCGATCACCATTGCCATTTGATTGCCCGGACGCTCGTGCCGGTCCTCTCCGCCTTTACCGAGGCGACCGACCGACAAGCAGTCCAATTGAGCGCTGGCAGCCTTCTCGCCCGACGCGCTGTCCGGGAGATTGCCGCGTTGTACGGCTGCGATCCCACGGTCGAAGCGGTCGAGGCCGAGCGAAAGCGACTTGGGCCAGATGAGGTTGCCCGCCGCTGCCTCGGGGCGGCGGACATCGCGCTCGCGTTCGTCGACGATGGGTTGGGCGGTGACGAGTTGCTCACGCTCGACGAACTATCGGACATCCTACCCATCCGGCGAGTCGTCCGGGTCGAAGCGCTGGCCGAGCGTCTGGCGTCTGACGGTATCGGCTGGGGTGATTTCCGTGAGCGCATCCTGACTGAACTCGCCAATCCCGGCGATATCGTCGCGTTCAAGACCATCGTGGCCTACCGCAGCGGCCTCGAGATTGGGCCGTTGGACGAGCGATCCGCCGCCGCCGCCTACAGTCGGCTCTCACGCGCCGCACCACGGATCGCCGAGAAGCCGCTCTGCGATTGGCTGGTCCATCGCACCTTCGAGGCCGCCGCGCACCGCGGCCTGCCCGTCCAGATCCACAGCGGCTATGGAGACCCGGACCTCGACCTTCGACTCGCCAACCCGCTGCACCTGCGCCGCTTGCTAGAAGAACCGCGTTACCGCTCGGCTCCCCTCGTGCTGCTCCATGCCGCCTACCCATTCGTCCGCGAGGCTGGGTACCTCGCCTGGGTTTATCCACAGGTCCATCTCGACCTCGGACTGCCGGTTCCGCTGCTTTCCGCAGCCGGAATGCGCCGGACGGTCTCGGCGGCCTTCGAATTGACGCCGCTCCAGAAGCTTCTCTTCTCGACCGACGCCTACCAGGCGCCAGAGCGCTTCGTCTGTGCAGCGCTCTGGGGACGCCATCTGATCGGCGAAGCTCTCGGCGAAGCCGCCGCCGATGACGAACTCACGGTTGCTGATGCCGAGGCCGCCGCCGAAGCAATTCTGGCCAGCAACGCGCGACGGATCTACCGGGTCTAGCCAACCGCTGGATCGAACCCAATTCATGCTGACCGCGATCGAGCAAAGCATCCCCACTGAGGTCGTGCCCGCCCCGCCAGCAGCCTGAAAACGTCGAGATCGCCCGGGTCCTCGGGGACGAGCGGTGAGAGCCTGTCGGCTCGCTCTTACGTCTCCTCGAAGATCAGGTCGAGAATCGTCCCGAGGTCGCCAGCGACCGCGAAGAGGTCATTCAGCCCGCCGAGCGGGACGTTCTGAACATACAGGGCGAAGACGTATTCGTGTCCGCTCTTGCCGGTCAGGTACCCGGCATTGCCACGGCCGAGGATGACCGGCCGGTCATTCATTCCATCACCCACGACGGTGGTGCCGCTCTTGCCCACGATCTTGCCGACGGCTGGACTTGTCGGAGGCAGGGTCTGCGCCTCGGTACCGTCCACCCCGAGAATCGGCATGGCGTGATAGAACGTTGCAAAGTCCGGTCGCTGCGCCATGGCTTGGGTCAATTGAGACACAGCCCGAGGGCTAAAGAGGTCAGCGCGGTCGTTCCCGCGTCCATCGCCAAGTGAGATCGTCAGCGGATCGACGCCGATCCGACGCAAGAACACACCGATCTCGGCCAGTCCTTCGTCGAAATTTTGCAGTCCACGCTTGATCGCCAGCAGAAAGATCAGCGTATCGGCCTGCTTGTTCTGGCTGACCTTCAGGATATGGGTGATGTTCTCCGAGAACGGCGGCGATTGAAGCATTGCGACCCGTTCGGCCGCGCTGAAACTCCCCGGTGCGGGCAAAAGATCCTGAGGGTTTGCGCCGAGCGCCGGGGCATCCACCGCCACACCGGCGCGCCCGAGCGCCTCGACGAAGAGCGTCCGGGCAAACACCGGTGGGTCCGGTACCTGGTAGATCTGGAGCGCCTGTGGGACGTCGGCGGCGATCTGGCCGTCAATCGCCAAGACACCCGGTTGAGGCATCGTCAGGTTGAGATCAATCGGTTGCCCGGCCGGGACGGTACGAACGGTGCTCAACAGCCGGAAGGCCGAACTCTGCGGACGGAAGCTGACGACCGCCGGCCCGCCGACCTCGCCTGGTCGAACAATCACATCGACGATGTTGTCGTTGATCATGATCGGCGACAGGACATAGGTATCCTTTTCCATTTGGGGAAACAACCGGGCGTCGACAATCACGTTTCCGGTCACGCGCCGAATACCGCTGGCGGCGACCTGGCGAGCGAGTTCGTCGAGCCCGGCAAGTGGGTCCTCCGGGGTGAGCCCAACCGTCGGCAGGACGTCGGCGTCGCCATGGTCGAAATTGGTCCAGGCGATCCGGCCGTCCGCGGTGGTTCGACCACCCATCGTCAGGTCGCCGCTGGCAACGAGCACAAGGTCACCGCGGAGCGTTCCCGCTCCGTCAAGCGAGCCAAGCCGGTAGACAGGCGTCTCGAATCGGAAATCCGGCCCATAGGCATCGAGCGCGGCAGCCGCGGCAAAGAGCTTGGTGGTCGATCCGGGAACCACCTGCTGGTCGGCGCGATACTCGAAGATCGGTTCGCCGGTGCGCCGGTCGGCGAGATAGAGACCCCAGTCAGAGCGGCGGTAAAGCGGTCCATTCATGATCGCCGTCACCCTCGCCGGGAGCGGGCGGGTGGAAAAGGCGTTGCCTGACGTCAACGGTGGAGCGTCTGCCGGCCGAGCACCAACCGGCGGCGCGAATGAGGCGAGCACCAGGGTGACAGCAAGGCAGGCAACGACGACGGGATGGGTGGGGCGCGGTGACGACATCAAGCGTTCCTCCGTGCGCTTCAGGGGCGCAGGAACGCTAGTGTAACTCGTCTCGCGTAACGACCTGCATCCGGCTTGGGCCGACGCCGACCAGATCGACTGGAGCGTCCAGCAGTTCGCCAATTCGCTCGACGTAGCGCTTTGCGTTGGGCGGAAGATCGTCGAAGCGACGAGCGCTGGTTGTCGGCGTGAGCCAGCCAGGAAGGGTCTCGTAGATCGGGATGCAACGTTCGAGAGCATCGATAGCGGTCGGCAGGGTCTCTACTCGAACGCCATCGAGATCGTAGGCGACCGCGATCTTCAGTTCGGGGAAACTGTCGAGGATGTCCAGACGGGTGATCGCGATGCTCGTGACACCGTTTGTTTCGCAGCCATACCGTCCTAAGACGGCGTCCAGCCAACCACACCGGCGTGGCCGGCCGGTGCGCGTTCCGTATTCGTGGCCGATTTCACGAAGGCGATCACCCTGCTCGCCGTGTAACTCGGTGGGTAGCGGGCCGCCGCCCACTCGGGTGGTATACGCCTTGACTACGCCGACGACGTCGGTGATCGCGGTTGGCCCCAGACCCGCGCCGAGACATGCGCCTGCCGCCGTGGGATGGGACGACGTGACGAACGGGTAGGTGCCGATGTCGAGGTCGAGCAGCGTCGCTTGGGCACCCTCGAGGAGTACCCGCCTGCCCTCGCGGGCGGCCTGGCGGATCAACGAGCCGGTATCGGTCACGTACGGCGCCAGACGCTCGGCGTAGGCGCTTTGCTCGGCGTAGACGGCGTCGAAGTCAAGTGGCGAAGCGCCGTAGATCTTCGTCAGAACCTCGTTCTTTCGCGACAGGACGCTTTTGAGACGCTCGCCAAACAACTCGGGCCGGATGAATTCGGCCATTCGGATACCGTCGCGAGACGTCTTGTCTCCGTAGCTCGGGCCAATACCGTTGAGGGTGGTGCCAATGGCGAATGATCCGCGTGCCCGCTCTTCGGCGGCATCGATGGCGATGTGATAGGGAAGGACGACATGCGCCCGGTCGCTGATCCGCAATTGCTCCACCGAAACGCCGCGAGCGCGCAAGGAGTCCATCTCGTCGAGCAGCAATCCCGGCGTGATAACGGCGCCGTTGCCGATGATGCACAGGCAATCCGGGTTGAAGATCCCAGACGGGACGAGTTTGAGCGCGAACTCTCCCAGATCGTTGATGACGGTATGCCCGGCATTTGCCCCACCGGAATAGCGGGCAACGACCTGACAGTGACGGGCGAGCAGATCGACGACCCGCCCCTTGCCTTCGTCGCCCCAATGGACGCCGACGACGACCATGACCGGCATACTGGTGCTCCTTCCGAACAGGGACAAACCGCCAGAGTATAGCAGGGCATCCTGGCGGTCCGGCCGATGACGACCCGCTAGCCGCTTGCTATACTCCGCGCCGCCGCCGGATGCTCATCATTCGACGGCCGGCGCCAGGTGAGGGAGACGTGCGGGTCGCCATCGTCCACGACTGGCTCAACCAGACCGGCGGGGCGGAGAACGTGTTGGACGTCCTGCACGAACTCTATCCAGACGCGCCGGTGTACACCGCGATGTACGGCCCGGAGGTCATGAACCCGAAATACCGGGCTTGGGACATCCGCACCTCGTTCATGCAACGGCTCCCGGGAGTAATTCGCCACCACCAACCCTATCTACCGTTATATCCACTCGCCTTTGAACTCTTCGACCTCTCCGGCTATGACCTGGTTATCAGCAACAGCAGCGGCTTCTGCCACGGCGTTCTGACCAGACCCGAAACCGTCCACCTGAACTATTGCCTGACGCCGCCGCGATATTGCTGGATGTTGCCCCAATACCTCGAGCGCGAACGAGTTGGCGGAATGACCCGGCGGGTGCTGCCGCTGGTCGTCTCGGCGCTCCGGATGTGGGACGCCGTTGCCAGTCAGCGGGTCGACCGCTTCGTCGGAATATCCCAGGCAATTGCCGCCCGGATCCGCAAGTTCTACCGGCGCGATGCCGAGGTGATTTACCCGCCGGTGGACACCGGCAAGTTCTCACCGGCCCGCGATGTCGGCGACTACTATCTGATTGTCTCCCGGCTGATCCCCTACAAACGGGTAGATCTCGCGATTAGGGCGTTCAACAAGCTTCGAAAGCCTCTCTGGATTGTTGGAAGCGGCCGCGACCGCGCCGCACTGGAACGGATCGCCGGACCGACGGTGCGGTTCCTTGGCCGAGTTCCGGATAGCGACGTCGGGCGCTTGTTTGCCGAGTGCCTCGGCTTTGTCTTCCCTGGGGAGGAAGACTTCGGGATCACTCCACCGGAGGCACAGGCCGCCGGCCGGCCGGTGGTCGCCTTTGGCGGTGGCGGCGCACTCGAAACCGTCTTGGACGGCCAGACCGGTGTGTTCTTTCACCAACCATCGGCTGATGCGCTCGCCGATGCTGTTGTGCGCCTCGAGCGGATGCCGTTCGATCCCGACCATGCGGTCCGCTGGGCGCGCAGTTTCGATACGTCGGTATTCAAAGATCGGCTGACCCGGGCGGTTGATCGGGCGTTGGCCGAGCGCGGCGTGCTGGCGGGTTCGTGACCGAGCGTCGAACGCGGGCGTCCGTGCGCGCCGGGGCAAGGCGTGGAGCGGTGCGGGTGCGCGGCGGCGGTTTCTGGCCCGCGTTCAAGAGTTGGCTGGCAGACCGAACCATTCGCCGCAAGTGGCGAAGACTTTCGGTCGGCGAATGGCTGGTTGTGCTCGTGGCGGTCTTGGTTGCCGGGGCGTTTCTGATGCTGCTCCAGATGCAAGCACTCTGGCTTGCGGGATTGGTCGCCCTCGTGCTTGCGCTCTACCTCTATCGGGAGCTTGGAGCATGAGAGCCGATTGTGTGGCTCGCCTTTGAGGACTGGCCTATAATGTCTGCATCGAACGAACGGCGACCATCCCTGCCTGGTCGCCGCTCGTGGGGTTTCGCGTGACGATAGAAGAAGCACCGGTCCCTCGTCGGAACGCCCTCGATGTACGCTCAGCGTTCCGCGAGATCATCGAGACCATTCTCCTGACGCTGATTATTTTTCTGGTTGTCCGCGGCCTGGTTCAGCCGTATCGCGTCGAAGGCACCAGCATGGAGCCGAACCTTCATTCCGGGCAGTTCTTGCTTGTGAACAAGGCGGTCTATTTCCACCTCGAGAGCGACGCCCTCGGCCGATACATCCCCTTCCTCCAACGACCGGCGGGCCAGCCTTTCTACATGTTCCACCAACCCGAGCGGGGCGATGTGGTCGTCTTTCGCTTTCCAAAGGAACCGAGCCGCGATTTCGTCAAGCGGGTGATCGCCGTGCCGGGCGAGACGGTCGAGGTGCGCAACGGCGTCGTCTTCGTCAACGGCCAACGCCTCGACGAGCCATACCTGCGCGACCGTGCAAGCTACAACTTTGGTCCCGAGAAGGTTCCGTCCGACAACTTCTTTGTCCTCGGCGACAACCGGGACAACTCCAGTGACAGTCACGTCTGGGGCATGGTTCCCAGTGACATGATAATCGGCAAGGCCTGGCTCTCTTACTGGCCGGCGAGTGAGTGGGGCCTTGCCCCCAACTACAAGGTCAGCGCAGGGAACTAACACGGTGCCCAGTTACACCGCGGCTTTTGCCATCCTCGGACTTGTTCTGACCGCCGGCGCGTTCGTCCTCGGTTGGCTGGCAAAAGGACCGGTGGCCGCTTTCGCCGCCGCGATCCTCACGCTGGTCCTCGTCGTCGTCAGCTACGCTATCGTCTTGGCGTTCGGCTTCTGGAACTTCGCCTAGCGCCCCAGGGTGTCGCGTGCGATCACGATCCGCTGGACTTCGCTGGTACCTTCGTAAATCTGGGTAATCCGGGCATCACGGTAATAGCGCTCCACCGGAAAGTCTCTCAGGTAGCCGTAGCCACCGTGGATCTGGATCGCCTTCGAGGTGATGAACTCGGACGCCTCACTGGCAAAAAGCTTGGCGATCGACGATTCGGCGGAATGCTTCTCCTTCCGGTCGTGCATGGTGGCGGCGCGCCAGGTAAGCAACCGAGCCGCTTCGAGACGGGTGCGCATATCGGCGATCATGAATTGGATCGCCTGATTGTCGGCGATCGGTCGCCCAAACTGACGGCGTTGACGAGCGTAGTCAACGGCCGCTTCGAGCGCCGCCTGACCGATCCCGACGGCTTGGGCGGCGATGCCGATCCGGCTGGAATCGAGCACCTGCATGGCGATTTTGAAACCATCGCCTTCCCCGCCAAGCCGGTTCGCCGCCGGTACCTGAAGGTCGTCGAACGAGAGCGCCGCGGTGGACGAGCCGCGAATGCCGAGCTTCTTTTCGACCTTTAGCACGTTGAAACCAGGCTGGTTGGTGTCGACGATAAAGGCGGAGATCCCCCGGGTACGAAGCCCCGGGTCTGCCGTGGCGAACAGGATCATCGTGTCGGCGCGGTCTCCGTTTGAGATGAACTGCTTTGATCCATTGACGACGTAGATGTCCCCTTCCCGGCGGGCGCGGGTCGAGAGCGATGCGGCATCGGACCCGGCCTCCGGCTCGGTCAAGCCATAGCAGCCGATCCGCTCGGCGCGAGAGAGTGCCGGGAGGTACCGTCGCTTCTGCTCTTCGTTGCCAAATGCTGCGATCACCTGGTTGCAGAGCGAGAGCGTAACGGCGAACACCGTGCTAGTGCTGGCACAACCTCGGGCGATCTCCTCGATGGCAATCGCCACCATGATCGTGTCACCGCCACTTCCGCCATATTCAACGGGGATCGCCAACCCGGTCAGGCCGAGGTCACCGAGCTTTCGCAACGTCTCTAGTGGGAACTCGCCGTCGGCATCGATTGACCCGGCAAGCGGAACGACTTCGCGGTCGACGAATTCGCGCACGGAGCGTCGAAAGAGCTGCTGCTCCTCGGAAAGCTGGAAGTCCACGGCGGTCTCCTTGACCAGGTGTAATCGCCAGGGAACGCCGTCGCTGCTGCTAGGGAGCTTCGCCGAGCGTCAGTTTCACGCGGTACTTTTGCCCATCAGCCTGGGCGACATACTCGACGGTTACCTGTTCGCCGACCGAGCGCCGCGCCAGCAAAGCGTCGAGATCGTCCAGGCTGAGGATCGGAATGTCATCCACTGCAGTAATGATATCGCCAGGCCGTAATCCGGCGGCTGCGGCAGGTGAATCAGGCGGAACGACGGTGATCAGCAGCCCTTTTGGCCCCTCGTCGTTCCGGCCGGTGCTCTGGCCGGAGATGCCGATTGCTGGGCGAATTACCCGTCCGAACGTAATCAGCGAATCGACAATCGGAATGATCTGATTGACCGGGATGCTGAAACTGGTCTCGCTGCGGCCGAGACGGCGAGTGAGGATCGCGGCATTGACACCGACCACAACGCCGGCGTCGTTCAGCAGTGGTCCACCGCTGTCTCCGGGATAAAGCGCGATATTCGAGCGGATCAACCCGGCAAGTTCGACATCACCGGCCATGATCCGGCTATCAAGCGCCATGATGGTGCCGGAGCGGGCGGAGGGTGGGTCTGGCAAGCTGACCGCGTAGCCGATCGCGACGACATCTTGACCGATCACGAGTGTGTCCGAATCGCCAATTCGGATTGGGCTGATCCCCTCGGTCGTGACGCTCAACACCGCGACGTCGCTCCGACTGTCGCGCCCAACGAGCCGCGCATCGGTGCGTGACCCATCGGCCAGCGTCACGACGAAGAACTCGCCATCGGCGACCACATGGTTGTTGGTCAGCACGTGGCCTTCGGAGTCGATGATCATCCCGGAGCCCTGCCCGACCATCACCGGTTCGGTCGTGCCGGGCAGATTGACGTAGGCGAAGATGCGAACAACCGAGGGCCGGGCGGCCTCGGCAATCGCCAGGGTGTCGAACTTGGCTTCTGCCTCGACCAAAGGTTGGGCGGCTGGGGGCGCGGGTAGCGTCCAGCGGGCCTCGGTCGCGAACGGCTGGCTCAACAGTATTGAGCTGGTGATGAGCACGACCGCAAGACGGCTGCGTAGCACTGGGCGTACTTCTCCCGCCTCGGCTCCCCGGCTGGGCCGGTGGAACCGGCTTATGGCGTCAAACCGCGCTCCCTGACGTGCGGCCAAACTCTACTCGCTTCGGCGCCATACCGCAAGGTCCGGGATCGTCCACCCTCATCGCTGCCAGATCGGGCGTTAAACACCACTGGCAGACCGTTATCCCCGCCAAACGATCTGCCAGTGGTAGTCGAGAGGAGCATTCGGTTGAAACACAAAACGGCCGAGCGACAAGATCGCTCGGCCATCATCACCGTGCTTCGCACCGTTCATCAGCGCACCGTCAGAATACTCGATTGGCAGGACCTTGTCAAGTCTCTGGCGCGGCGATTTTTCGGTGCTCTACGCTCCCGGTATGCTGCTCCGTGTCATCGTCGAAATCCTGCGCGACCCCGAGCGTGGGTTGGCGGCTCTGCCGCTGTTGCCCGATATCCTGATCCTATCGATCGTGGGCTTGCTGGCCGGTCTGACGATCCACGAGGCGTCGCACGCGCTGGTCGCCGAACGGCTCGGCGATCCGACCGCTCGCGCCGCAGGACGGGTCAGCCTCAATCCGTTCCGCCATCTCGACCTCGCCGGCACGTTGCTCCTGCTGGTCGTTGGGTTCGGTTGGGGCCGGCCTGTGCCGATCGACCCGTTCAAGTTGCGTTTCGGGCCTCTTCGCGGTCCCGCGATCGTCGCGTTGGCCGGCCCGGTGTCGAATATGCTCATCGCGCTGGTTCTCACCGCGCCCGTTCGGCTGGGCTGGCTGAAATGGCATTCGCCGGCGTTTTATCCGCTGCCGTTTGCTGTGATCGATCCGCTGTATGTCGCCGCCGATATTCTCGGCTACTTGGTGTTCTACAACGTCATGCTGGCGGCCTTCAATCTGATTCCCATAGCGCCGCTCGATGGGTCACGCCTGCTCGGCTTCTTTCTGCCCGCTCGCGCTTTTCCCTTCCTGATGCGCTACGAACTGATCGGCCCGTTGATCATTGGCCCGGTCGTTCTGGTGCTGATCGCGATCGATTTGTTCGGCGGCGGTGCACGGCTGGTCTCCTTTATCACGCCGTTGGCCAATCTGCTCTCGAACATCATCGTCGGCAGGCCGCTCCTGCCAACCGCCTGAAACCCACGACGCAGCACGCTCCTGGCGGGGCGTTCAAACCGACGATGCCGGCTCATACGAGGTCGCGTGCTCGCTCGTCCGTTTGCCGCGCGAGCGCGAATCTCGGTATACTTCGATGCCCCAGGGGATGTAGCTCAGCTGGGAGAGCGCGGCGTTCGCATCGCCGAAGTCAGGGGTTCGAGTCCCCTCATCTCCACCGGGCCGAAGTGGCGGAACGGCAGACGCGCTACGTTCAGGGCGTAGTGTCCTTACGGGCGTGGGGGTTCAAATCCCCCCTTCGGCACCACCACCCCGGTCTGCCTGGCCGGGGTGAATTTTTTTCCGTGTCGAAGTTCCCTGGTATCATCGCGACAGCGGCGTGCTCCGGGGGACGCGTGGACTTTCGGCTGATCGAGGCGTTTGTAGCAGTCGCGCGTCACGGTACCTTGACCAAAGCGGCCGAAGAACTCTATCTCGCTCAGCCGTCGGTCACCGCCCGGATCCAAGCTCTCGAACTCGAACTCGGCCAGACCCTCCTCCACCGAAGCCGGCGTGGCGTCGTCCTAACCGAGGCCGGCACGCGATTTCTGCGCCATGCCGAACGGGTATTGCGCGAGATCGACGAGAGCCGCCAAGAACTCGCTGACCTGCGTGCCGGGCGGCGCGGCCGGCTCGTACTCGGCGCAGCGCCGGCTATCAGCACCTATTTTCTTCCGCCGATGCTGGTGCGATTCGCCCATGCCAACCCCGAGGTCGAACTGGCGATCCGCACTGGCCATTCGGAAGACATCCTCCGGATGGTTCTCGACGACACTGTCCATCTTGGGCTCGTCCGCCGGGTCGTCCATCCAGCGATCGACTCCTATCCGGTTGCCTACGAGGAATTGGTGCTGGTCGCCGCACCCAGCCATCGATTTGCTGCCGAACGCGAGATCTCGATTGTCGACTTGGCGAGCGAAGGGCTGATCCTGTTCGACCGTACGTCGCGTTGGCACGAACTGACCTGGGCGCTGTTTGCCTCCCAGGGGGTCACCCCGCACGTCCGTCTGGAGACCGACAACGTCGAGACCGCCAAACGGATGATTGAGGTCGGTCTCGGCGTGGCGCTGCTGCCGCGGGTGGCGGTCGAGCGCGAGATCGCCTTCGGGTCGCTTACGTCGGTGGTGGTTTCGGATGCGCCGCCGGTCCGGCGCGAGGTGCTGGCGGTACGTCGTCGCGATGCGGCGCTCTCGTGGCCAGTGCAGTCTTTCTTGATGTTATTACCGGGACGTGGTCAGGACCTTCTGCCCCAAACGACCCGAGACAGCGCCTAGTCCTCGGCGCTTTCCAGTTGGAAGCCCGGTTGACCGGAAAGGCCGTCCGCCGGCGCCGGACTGCCGTTGGCGGCAAGCAGGGCCAGTAGGTCGTCCTCGGTCAGGGTGCGGGTCTTGAACTCGGCGACCTTCGCCAGTTTATTCGCGCCGGCGTCCCGCCCGACGACAACCGCGGTGGTCTTCTTCGACACCGACCCTGAGACAGTCGCCCCCAGCGAGCGAAGGGCTGTCTCCGCTTCCTCCCGCCGCATCGCATCGAGCGTGCCGGTCACCACCCAGGTCTGCCCTTTGAGCGCACCGCCAAGCGGTCGTCGCTTGGTCTCGCCGCCGGTGACCCCAAGCTCTGCCAAGGCGTCAATCAGGGCGGCATTTTGCGGATCGTCGAAATAGGTACGGATCGCGGCGGCAACCTTCGGTCCGACTCCTGGCACCTGTTGGAGGGTGGCGGCATCGGCGCTGCGCAACTCGGCCAGGGTGCCGAAAGACTCGGCGAGGTCGCGGGCGGTCGCCTCGCCGACGTCGCCGATCCCCAGGCCAACGAGGAGGCGAGAGAGCGGACGGGTTTTGCTGTCCTCGATCGCCTCAATCAGCTTGGTTGCCGACAGGTCGGCAAATCGCTCCAGGCCGACCAGTTGCTCGACGGTCAGCCGGTAGAGGTCCGCCGCGTCGGCGACCAACCCAGCGGTACGGAGTTGCTCGATTCGCTCGGCTCCAAGTCCTTCGATATCCAGCCCAGCCCGCGAAGAAAACCAGACCACCCGCTGGAGTGCCTGTTCTGGGCAACCCCAGGTGTTCGGGCAGAAGACTCCCACTTGGCCGGCATTCCGGACAACCGCCGTACCGCAGACAGGACAAGCGTCCGGCATTCGAAACGGCTTCTCGTCACCGCGACGTTGCGAGGTGAGCGTCGCGATCACTTGCGGGATTACTTCGCCGCGGCGCTCTACGACGACGTGATCGCCGATCATCAGCCCCAGGCGGGCGATCTCCTCTTCGTTGAACAACGTCGCGGAAGAAACGGTCACCCCACCAATCCGGACCGGCTCGAGGACCGCCCGAGGAGCGAGTTGGCCGCGCCGGGTAACCTGAATGACGACTCCGGTTAGACGCGTCTGAGCCTGGACCGCTGGAAACTTGATGGCAATCGCCCAACGCGGCTCCCGGTCACGTGCGCCAAGTTGGAGTTGCTGGGCAAACGAATTGACCTTGACGACGACGCCGTCGGCCTCGAAGGGCAGCAACTCGCGTCGCTCACGCACCCGTTCCGCCAACGCCCAGACCGCATCAAGGGTGGGGAGATTCCCGCCGTCCGGGGCAATGTGAAAGCCGAGGGTCCGCATCCGCTCCAGCAGTTCGAACTGGGTGGCGACGCCGAGCGATCCGGTCTGGACCACGCTGTAGGCGAAAAAAGCCAGCCCCCGGCTCGCGGTAAGCGCGGGGTCTTTCTGGCGCAGCGATCCGGCAGCGGCGTTGCGTGGATTGGCAAAGGTGCGCTGGCCGGCGGCAAGTTGGGCCTGGTTGAGCGCCTCGAAGCGGGCCCGCGGGAAATAGACCTCGCCCCGGACGTCAAGCCGGCCGGTAACTGGCTCGCGCAGCCGCAGCGGGATTGTCCGGATCGTTCGAAGGTTCGGCGTCACGTCCTCGCCAACCGACCCGTCACCACGCGTAGCGCCATCGACGAGCACACCATCCTCGTAGTGGAGCGAGATTGCCAGCCCATCGATCTTCATCTCGACGCAGTAGTCTGGCTCAAGCCCGAGCGCGGTTGCCGCTCCCCGTGCCCAAGACGCCAATTCGTCCTCGCCGAAGACATTGCCGAGCGACAGCATCGCCGCGATATGGCTGACCGGCGCAAACTGGCCAGCCACCTTGCCGCTCACGCGTTGGGTTGGTGACCCCGGGTCGATCAGATCGGGATGCTCGGCCTCGATCGCCCGAAGCTCGCGCATCAGGTCGTCATACTCGGCATCGGAAAGAAAGGGATCATCCAAGACGTAATAGGCGTGGTCGGCTTCGTCGATCCGGCGGCGAAGTTCCTCGGCACGCTGCAGCGGAGAATGCAGTTGGTTCATCATGCCCCCGTCACAAATGTTCTAGCAAATCGCGGCCTCCTGCGCTCACGCTTATCGAATCGTCAGCGACGGGTTGACGTTGGGAGGCCTGTATACCGAAAATGGGGGCGTCACTGGAGAGGTCGAAATGGACTTTCGCTTCACGGCCGAACAGCAGGCCTGGCGAGCCGAAGTGCGAAATTGGCTGGTCGGCTCACTTGGGCCCGAGTATGACGGCGGCGACCCCGAAACAGTCGAGGGCCGCGCCGAGATCAACCGCTTCATCCAACGCCTCGGCGAGCGTGGCTGGTTGGTGATGGGTTGGCCCACCGAGTACGGTGGTGGCGGCAAGAGCATGATCGAGCAAATGATCTTCAACGAGGAGTACGCTTACTGGCGCGCCCCCTATGCCGGACCAGGGGTTCACTTCATCGGTCCCGCTCTGATCATGCATGGCACCGCCGACCAGAAAGCCCGCTTCTTGCCGCAGATCGCCGGCCACCAGATCATGTGGTGCCAGGGGTTTTCCGAGCCTGGCACCGGCTCCGACCTCGCCAGCCTCCAGACGCGTGCGGTGGAGGATGGCGATGACTTCGTCGTCAACGGCTCGAAGATCTGGACGAGTTTCGGTCACTATGCTGATTGGTGCTGGCTGGCGGTGCGAACCAACCCGGATGCTCCGAAGCATCGGGGTATTTCGCTCCTGATGGTCGATATGAAGAGCCCTGGGATCTCCCTGCGGCCAATTGTCGATATTGCCGGCCGACATCATCTAAATCAAACGTTCTTCGACGACGTGCGGGTACCGCGGGCGAACCTCGTTGGACCAAAGGACATGGGCTGGTATGTCATGGCGGCCACCCTCGATTTCGAGCGTTCTCTTGTCGCAGGCTCGGCGACGGCACGCCGTACCCTTGAAGACCTCGTTCGCTATGCCAGCGAGACCCCGGGGCCGGATGGGCGTCCCCTTGGGTCCGACGAGGTGCTTGCGGGGAAAATGGCCCAGTTGGCGGTGGACATCGAGGTGGCGAAACTGTTTGCCTATTCGACGGTTTCGGTGCAGCTCCAGGGCGGCGTGCCGAACAAGGAAGGCAGCCTCTCGAAGCTCTGGAGCACCGAATTGAGCCAACGCCTCTATGACATCGGCCTGCAAGTCATTGGTCCGTTTGGCCCGTTGAGAGAGGGAAGCAAGTGGGCGGCGCTGAAGGGTAAGCTGATTGACGCCCGTTTGCAGGCGACCAGTGGCACAATCGCCGGTGGCACCTCCGAGATCCAACGCAACATCATTGCGACGCGCGGGCTGGGAATGCCACGCTAGTCTAGATATCGCCGGCGCCGGTGCGCCATGGAGCACGACGTGGTCAACACTTCGATCGTCAACACGATGGACCTGTTCATGTACTTCATGATGGGTTTCGCGGTCCTTGCGATTGCTGGCGTCCTTTGGGCCGCAAAATGGGGCGACCGAAACTAGAGCCTACGGTCGCAGAAACACCCGACCGACCCGCCCCGAAAGCAGCGCATAGCGACAGGCCGCCCCGGCCTGATCGAGCGGAAAGACGCGATCGACGATCGGCTGGAGAGTCCCCGCTTCGAGAAGCGCGAGCACCAATGCATAGGCAGCGTCACGCTCCTCGGCAGTCGATCGGGCCAACCAGCGGTCCAGCCAAAAGCCGCGGAGCCGTTTCTCGGCGAAGATCAGCCGCCCGGGGTCAATTGTGAGACGCCGTTCGTCAAGTTCACCGAAAAGGACCACCTCTCCGCCGGGCCGGAGCAGTTCGAGACAGGCGGCGGTCCAGTCACCGCCGACGCAATCGAGCGCGGCGTCGAACGGACCGACATCCACGAATCGAGGAACCGGACCAAACCCGACCGCCTCGAACCCGGCTTCGGAGACAGCACGATCGGCACTATCGGACGAACGCAATACGCCGAACGGGCGCAGCCCAAACGATGAAGCAAGTTGGCCAACTGCCACACCAGCGCTCGAGAGCGCAGCAGTGACGAGCAGGGTTGCGCCGTCTGGTAAGGCGAGCGATGAGAGCAATGCCCAGGCCGTCAGACCGGGCACGAGACAACTGGCCGCTACTTCGTCGGAAACCCCGTCCGGGATGCGCAGAGCGGCGCTCTCAGGGATAATCAAGAGATCGCGCCAGGTCCCTTGTCCTGCCGCGCCGCCGAGCGCCACCAGGACGCGGTCACCAAGCACGAACGAACGCACGTCCGAACCGGTGGCGTCGACGATTCCTGCAGCCTCCAGCCCTGGAGTAGCGGGCAATGTCGGTCGGACACCGTACCGCCCCGCGAGCATGGCGAGGTCGGCGCGGTTAACCGGCGAGGAGATGAGACGGAGACGGAGTTCTCCGGGTCCGGGAGCGGGATCGTCGGCATGCTCGGTTCGGAGAGCGGCGGGACCGCCAAAATGATCGAAGGTGACAACCCGCACGGTTCGTCCCTCGTTAAGCCAGGGGAATAGGCGGCCGTTCGCCCGGCGGCGACCGCTCATGCTATACTATTCTGTAAGTTCCGGAGGTACTGAATGTCCAGAAACCACCGGACGGCGCCGTTTGCGACCGTCTTCGATGCCCTCGCCGCCTTCCGCCACGGCCGCATGGTGATTATCGTCGACGACGAGGACCGGGAGAACGAAGGCGACCTTTGTCTGCCGGCGATTTCGGTCTCGGCTGAGGCGATCGCCTTTTTCGCTCGCCATGGCCGCGGCCTGGTCTGCGTGCCGGTCCGCGGTGAGCAACTCGACCGCCTTCAAGTCCCCCTTGCACGCCGTGCCGTCGACCCAGCGGCGGTTGGCATCGATGCGCCCAACTTCGCGCTGTCGGTCGATGCCGCCCGAGGAATCGGCTCGGGGATCTCCGCCCCGGACCGTGCCGAGACGATTCGGGTGCTGACGGACCCCACTGCCGGGCCGGCGGATCTTTGCTGCCCTGGACATGTCTTTCCACTTCGGTACACCGAAGGTGGCGTCCTGCGTCGCCGCGGCCAGACCGAAGCGTCGGTCGATCTCTCCGTTCTCGCCGGACTGCCGCCGGCGGCGGTGATCTGTGAGGTCGTCAACGACGATGGTAGCATTGCGCGGCTCCCCGACCTTGCGCAACTCTCCGCCACATTCGACATCCCGATAATCACCGTCGAACAGATCGTCGACTACCGACTCAGCGGTGTCTGGCCCCTCGAAGCCGCCGCACCTGCTCTCACCGTCGCCTAACCAGTACGATCCGGCCACCAACTGCCGAGGGCAGCCGCCCGGAGGATCGTGAACCCGCTAGACATCGCGCTCGAAGCCGCTGCCGCAGCCTCCCAGATCCTCCTTGACAAACGCGGACGGGTCTCCGAGGTGGGGACCAAGCAGAACCAGACCGACCTCGTCAGCGAAGCCGATCTCACGGCCGAGGCGGCAGTCGTCGGTCTGATTCGCCGCCAATTTCCCACCCACATCATCATCGCCGAGGAAGGAGCGGCCGGCGGAACCGACGCCGACCACCGCTGGTTTATCGACCCGCTCGATGGCACCACCAACTATGTCCACGGTCACCCGTTCTTTGCCGTCTCGATCGCCTACGAGCGCCATGGCGAACTCGTCGCCGCTGTGATCGCCGCTCCAACACTTGACGAACTGTTCATCGCCGAGCGTGGCTCGGGCGCACGACTGAATGGCCAGCCGATCTCGGTCAGCGCCGTTGACAAACTCGATCTTGCGATGCTGGCAACCGGCTTCGCCTACAGCGTTCCGGAACGGCGAGCAAACGTGTCGCTCTGGCGGGCTTTCATACCACGGTCGCTCGCCCTCCGGCGCGACGGCGCGGCAGCGCTTGATCTTGCTTATGTCGCCGCTGGCCGCTTCGATGGCTATTGGGAATGGCCGCTCAATTCGTGGGACATCGCGGCCGGATTGCTCCTCGTTCGAGAAGCCGGCGGCCTCGTCAGCGGCTACCACGGCGAAACAATCAATCTCGACCGGCCGGCGATCGTCGCCAGCAATGGCCTGATCCATCCGGCGATGCTGGCGGTGATCGGCGAAACCCTTCCCTCGATGGAAGTCCAGCCTACCTAAACCACCGGCCCGCTCGATGATGACTTGGCAGTTACCACGGGTCACACCGGCTCCCGGCTGAATCGTGAGCTTGTCAAATTGAGCCGCCAACTGCTCTTCGCCGCGGTGGTCAGGATGAGTACTGGACCACTGTCCTCGCGCGATCAGGCTGTTCGGACGACCTAACGCCGGACATCCTGTCCAAGCCTTGGATGGTACCTTGGGAGATGCGCTGATGCGGTGCTTCCCCTGGTCAGTTCGCGCGGTGACACCTCAGGTTGAGGAGATGCACCCGTCCGGGTCAATCACGCCGTTGGCGTGGTCAGGAGAGCATCGGTCGCCTGACTGGAGCGGCAGAAGCTCAACCGCGGTTCCTAGAGCGGCTTGAGCACGACCATCGCGAGCGGTGGTAGGGTCAACCGTATCGACCACTCACGCCCGTGCACCGGCACCGGCTCGGCGGTCACACCACCCAGATTACCGACGTTGCTCCCTCCATAGACCTCACTGTCGCTATTGAGCAGTTCGCGGTAGCGTCCCGGGCTCGGCACACCGACCCGGTAGCCGTGTCGTGGCAACGGCGTGAAATTGCCAACGAAGAGCAGCCAGTCGTCTGGGTCATGCGCCTTTCGCAGAAACGACAGCACGCTGGACGCGGCGTCGTGGAAATCGATCCACTCGAAGCCGCTCCAGTCGAAATCAGCCTGATGCAACGACCGCTCGGCCAGATAGAGCCGGTTGAGGTCCTCGACGAAGCGCATCATCCCTCGGTGGGTCGGCCAATCGCGCAACGACCAATCGAGTTCGCGCGTCTCGGACCATTCGGTCCACTGACCAAATACACCGCCCATGAACAGGAGTTTCTTCCCGGGGTGGCCGTACTGCATCCCGTAGAGCAACCGGAGATTTGCGAACTGTTGCCACCAATCGCCGGGCATTTTGCCGATCAGGCTACCCTTGCCGTGGACCACTTCGTCGTGCGATAGCGGCAAGACAAAGTTCTCACTGAAGGCGTAGATCAGCGAGAAGGTCAACTCCCCCTGATGAAATGCCCGGTGGACCGGGTTGCGCTGGAAATATTCGAGAGTGTCATGCATCCAGCCCATGTTCCATTTGAGCGAAAAGCCGAGACCACCGCTTTCCACCGGCCGCGACACCATTGGCCAGGCTGTCGATTCCTCGGCGATCGTCAACACACCGGGATGCTCAGCATGCACGACCGTGTTCATCTCCTTGAGAAAATCGATCGCCTCGAGATTCTCGTTGCCACCATAGCGGTTGGCGATCCATTCGCCATCCTGACGCGAGTAGTCGAGATAGAGCATCGAAGCAACCGCGTCGACTCGTAGACCGTCGATGTGATACTCGCTCAACCAGAACAGCGCATTTGACAGGAGAAAATTGCGCACTTCGTTCCGGCCGAAGTTGAAGATCAGCGTTCCCCAATCTGGGTGTGCTCCGAGCCTGGGGTCAGCATGCTCGTAGAGGTGAGACCCGTCAAACCAGGCGAGCCCATGGCCATCACGTGGGAAATGGCCAGGCACCCAGTCGAGGATCACCCCGATACCGTTCTGGTGGAGATGGTCCACGAAGAACTTGAAATCCTCGGGCTTGCCGAAGCGACTGGTCGGCGCGAAATAGCCGGTCACCTGGTAGCCCCACGACGCGTCGAGCGGATGTTCGGCAATCGGCAACAACTCGATGTGGGTATAGCCCAGTTTCTTGACATGCTCGGCGAGAAGCACCGCCAACTCGCGGTAGCTGTAATACGGGTTGTTGGCCTCGGCGCGGCGCTTCCAGGAGCCGAGATGGACCTCGTAGATCGCGATCGGCGCATCCAGCGCCTGACGCCGAGCCCGATCTTGGAGCCAGCCATCATCCTGCCATTGGTAGCCATGGAGGTCGGCGACAATCGAGGCTGTTTTTGGCCGGACCTCGGCATGGAACGCAAAAGGATCGCATTTCTCGAGTGACCAGGGGCTGCTCGAGGGGAGGATGCTGTACTTGTAGCGTGCTCCGGCGACGAGCCCCGGCACGAATAATTCCCACAGACCGGAATGACCAACATGCTGCATTGGATGGGCGATTGCGTTCCAACGATTGAAGTCGCCGACGACACTCACCCGGCGTGCGTTTGGCGCCCAGACGACGAAATGAACGCCGCTGAGGCCGTCGACCAGCCGTACATGCGCTCCGAGGTGCTCATAGGCTCGCCGGTGGCGACCTTCGTTGAAGAGATAGATATCCAACTCACCCAGCAGCGAGGGGAAGCGGTAGGGATCGTCGATGAGCCGCGACGCGCCGCCCGAATCGGTGAGTTCCAGCCGGTAGTGGTCGAGCGCACGTCCATCGAGGACGGTCTGGAAGAACCCTTCCGGCCGTACCCGCTCCATTACCACCGGGTCGCCAGTGTCGCGCACCAACCTGACCTGCACCGCTCCGGGCAGCAGCGCACGGACGACGGTCATGTCCTCGGCGTACGGATGCGGACCAAGGACGGCAGCCGGCGCGCCATGCTGGCCGTGGAGGAGGGCGGCAATCTCCGGCTCGGGCGGGAGCGCTGTCATTCCGCCGTCCTCGCAGCGCTCCGATGAGCGTGCGGAGCGCAATTGTCATTCATCTTAGGTATTCTAGCGCCAGCACCATCTCTAGTGAGGGTTCAGCGCAGCAGTCCGATCCGCCGCTGCGTTGCCACTAGTCGCGCATAGACCCCCTCATCGGCGATCAGTTCGGCGTGGCGCCCACTTGCCACCACCTGGCCGCCGTCGAGCATCACCACTCGGTCCGCGGTCTGAATGGTCGACAGCCGGTGGGCGATCACCAGGGTCGTCCGCCCAACCATCAGCCGACCGATTGCCTCGCGGATCAACCGTTCGTTCTCGGTGTCCAGGTTGCTCGTCGCCTCGTCGAGCACCAGGATCGGCGCATCTTTGAGCAGAGCGCGGGCAATGGCAATCCGCTGGCGTTGTCCACCCGATAGCTTTGCGCCACGTTCGCCGACGATGGTGTCGTAACCGGCCGGCAACGTTATGACGAACTCGTGGATGTTGGCGTCACGCGCAGCCTGTTCAATCGCGTCGTCGCCGGCATTGGGGCGACCAAGGCGAAGGTTCTCCCTGACCGAGGTATTGAACAGATAGTTCTCCTGCTGGACGATTGCGACGCGTCGCCGCAGATCGTCCAGGGGTAGGGCACGAATGTCGAGCCCGCCAATCCGGATCTGTCCGCGATCGGGGTCCCAGAACCGCAGCAGGAGGCTGGCGCAGGTCGACTTCCCTGCGCCGGAAGGGCCGACCAACGCCACCGTCTCGCCCGGTTCGATCGAAAACGCCACCTCCCTCAGTACCGGAGGCTCGGCTGGGCTGTAGGCGAACGTCACCCGATCGAACTCGAGGGCTGGCGATAGTGGACCCGGCGATTCGGTCACCAACTCACGCACCAACACCGGCTCGTCGACGACCTCGAAATAGCGCCTGGCTGCCGCGGCCACCTGGGTTAAGTTCTTGGCGACGTCGACAACCTCAACGACCGCCCGAAAAGCCGCAAAGGCGAGCATCAGCACCAATGGCAGCAGGGATGGGGTCAACTGACCGCTGGCGACCAACCACATTGCCGTCAGCAGGACCGCGACACTGCCACCTGCCACTATCAAGTCGGTTGTTCCGGCGACGGTCCCGACAAATGCGGAATTCCTCATCTGAGCCGAAGCCAGCCAGCGGCTATTCCTCTCGACATCGGTAATTCGTTGGTCGGCTTGGCCAAAGGCAACCAACTCGCGAAGGCCCTGAACGCCATCGACCAGGTGGGCAGCCACCATACCCTGGCGTTCGCGCACCGCGCGAGCGAGAGGGATGCCGATGCGCCACCCTATCGCCGGGGTCGCAGCGATCATGACCAAGAACGGCGCCAACGCCAGGACGAGCGGCGGAGCGGTCAATCCCAACGCCACCAGAACCGCCACCGACAGGACGACCGCAATTGTGGTCGGAACCAACGTCCGAGCGTAGAAAGGCTGCAACTGGTCCACGTCAGCCATCATCATCGAGACGACATCGCCGCTCCGTCGCCTGATTGTGTACGCCGGCGCGAGCGGCTCGAGGGCGAGATACGCATCGGCGCGCAGCGCGGCAACCACGCCGATCGCGACCCAGTGGAGGTACCACTGGTCTAACCAACTCAGCACCGCTTTCGCAAGCGTCAGGCTCCCCACCACCACCACGAACCGACCGAGATCGGTGGATTGGCCGGTGGCAATCGCTCCGACCATCACGGCACTGACCGCCGCCAGGGCCAACCCGGCCGTCTGGTTGAGCGCCGAGATCCCCAACGCGCCCAGGATCAATGGCCAGCGATCGCGCAGCCGCAGCGCCAGTCGAATCAGGATTGGCGTCCTCATCGCAATCCTCCCGCTGGGATGGCTTCGGCTTCGCCGGCAGCGACCAATCTCGCATAGACGCCAGCGGCGCTCACCAGTTCGGCGTGGGTACCGGTCTCGGCGACCCGACCGTCCTCCAACACGACGATACGGTCGGCATCGGCGACCGTTGAAAGACGATGAGCGATCACAATGGTCGTGCGCCCCGCTGCCAACCGCCGCAACGCCTGCTGGATGCCCTCTTCATTCTCCGCATCGACGCTGCTCGTCGGTTCGTCCAACAGGAGGATCGGCGCGTCTTTGAGCAACGCTCGGGCGATTGCGATCCGCTGGCGTTCGCCGCCCGAAAGCCGCAGTCCCCGCTCTCCGATCACCGTGTCATAGCCGGCCGGCAACCGCGCGACGAATTCGTCGGCATTGGCGGCGCGGGCGGCGGCTCTGACCTCGTCGTGGCTCGCATCGGGACGTGCGAGCAAGAGGTTTTCGGCGACCGATCCGTGAAACAGGTAGGTGTCCTGGCCGACGTAGGCAAAGCGCGACCGCAACTCGGCGAGCGCCACGTCGCGAAGATCCACGCCACCGAGCGTCAGTCGCCCAGCAGTGGGGTCGAAGAACCGCATCAGCAGTTGGAGGACCGTCGTCTTTCCCGCGCCCGATGGTCCAACGATTGCGACCGTGGCGCCGGGAGCAACCACCAGGGAGACGTCGCGAAGGGCCGGTCTCTCGCCGCCGTCGTAGGCGAAGGTAACCCCTTCGAGCCGGATCTCAGGCTTGCCGGATGGCAAACCAACTGGCCTGGCCGGATCGACGATTTCCGGCGCCGTATTGAGGATCGCGAAGATGCCCTCGGCAGCAGCGACCCCGGTCTGGCCCTGGTGGAAGAGGGCGGTCAGTTCACGCACCGGCCGAAACGCCTCATTCGAGAGCAGCAAGATGACCACCAGCGCTCCGGGCGCGAGCACGCCGCCCGCTGTCGCCCAGGCGGCCCAGACGACGGCGAGCGTCGAGCCACCGGTGATAATCAGGTCCATCAGGCCGGCAACGCCGAAGTTGACCGCCAGCAGACCGCCCATCGACCGAGCAACCCGGTCGGCGCCAGCCTGGATCTCTTGTCCACGATCCTTGCTGCGGGCAAACGCCTTGAGGGTTGGCAGACCCTGCAGACTGTCGACCATCAACCCGGCCAGGCCACCATAGCGCATCCAAAACAGCCCACCTAGCCGGCTAGTGAGCTTCCTGAACTGGGCTGGAAGAACGAACGCGAGACCAATACAGACCGCGAGGATCGCCGGAAGCAGCGGATGGATTCCGAACAGGACGACCATGATGCCAAGCGGCGCAATGAGCGTGACGACCATCTGCGGCAGGTAGCGGCCGTAGTACACCTCCAGTCCTTCGACCGAGTCAACCGTCCGAGCGACGATGTCACCGGTCTGGTGACGTTCGAGGTAGCCGGGTCCGAGGACCACGAGATGCGCAAAGATCTCGGTTCGCAATCGAAGCTTTACCCGGGTGCTGATCGAGGTGCTGAGCACCTCTTTACCGCCGACAAGCCCTCCACGAGCGAGCGCAACCAACGCTGCAACGGCTACCAACGGTAGGACCGTCGTCATATCGCCGCCCGTCAGGATGACGCCGACGGCCTGGCCGATCAGGATCAATGATCCGATGCTTGCCGCGGTGATGAGGAGACCGACCACGATGGCCAGGCCGATCCGCAGCCGGACTCCGTCGGTCAGCCGAAAAAGGGCGGGGTGAAACTGCACGGCGGCCTCCCGATGTCAGTTCTGACTGGTCACTATAGCACGGCCGCCTTTTCGTTCGGCAGCTTCGCCGCCTACACTTCGGATGAGTTTCCGTCGGCACGTCGGCCGACGATGGGATCCGGATGAACCCAACCACCGCGGTGCTCTTGTCGTGGAACTTCGATCCGCTCGTCGTCGTTGGCCTGGTCCTGGCCCTCGTGCTCTACGTTCGCGGGTCACGTCGCCTCGCCGCAAATGGCGGCTTTGGTCGCCAGGTCGGTGGTGACCGCCTGACAGCGGCGATCGCCGGCTGGCTGACCCTGGTGATCGCCCTGTTGTCCCCAATCGCGGTGTTCAGTGGCTATTTTCTCACCGCTCATATGACCCAGCACCTGCTGGTCACCCAAATCGCTGCACCGCTCCTTTTGCTTGGCCGGCCGGTGCCGACGCTCGTCCTCGGGCTACCCGAAAGCATCGGTCGCAACATCGCGCCGCTTCTCGCGCGCGATGGACCCCTCTTCCCGATCGGTTCGGTGCTCACCTCGCCCTTCGTCTCGCTGGGGATCTTCCTTCTGGTCTTTCTTGGTTGGCACGTGCCGCTTCTGTACGACGCCGCGATCGGCAACCCGGTGCTCCATGACCTCGAGCACTTTCTGTTCTTCTGGTCGGCGATCCTGTTCTGGTGGCCGGCCGTCGATCCGATCAGCGGGCGCAACCAACGTCGTCGGTTTCTCAGTTTGATCTCGATCTCAATCGCATTTCTGGCGGCCAACGCCCTTGGGATCTGGTTTGCATTCGCCGGCGCAGTCGCCTATCCGAGCTATCAGACCGGGCCGCTCCTCTTTGGGGTTTCGCCCTTGGACGACCAGGTAGCCGGCGGGCTGGTGATGTGGGTCGGTGGTAGTCTGCTCTATGGCATCTCGGCGATCGCCGTGCTTGCCGCCGGGCTTCAGGCAGAAGAGCGCGCGACGCGGCTGCGCGAGGCGCGCGAGGCGGCTCTTGCGGGATGAGGCAGGCGGTACTCCTGCTGTGTGCCTCGCTCGCGCTTGGCCTGCCGACAGCCCACGCGGATGGGATTGGCGAGGTTCGCCTGGCCGATGCGCGGGTCGGTCGCTACCAGGTGACGGTGGCAACCAGTCCGTCGCCGCTCGCCGTCGGGACCGGCATTGTCACCGTTCTGGTCCAGGATTCCGGTCGAACGCCGGTATTGGATGCCGAGGTGACCGTTCAGGCCACGCCACGTGGTGATGTGGGTAGGCCGCCAGTCGCGGCGGTGATCGGCCAGAATTCCAACCGGCTTCTCTACCAGGCGAGCATTCTGCTCGACCAGGTCGGTACCTGGGATATTGGCGTCTCGCTGCACGGGCGGAGCGGCGATGGGGAAGTCAGCTTTACCGCCGACGTCAGTCCAGCCGGTGGTCCCTCGCTTGGACCGCTTCTCTGGCTCATTGTACCGACGTTGCTGATTTTGGCCGGCTATGGTGCGAGATGGAGTCGCCAACGTCGAGTGTCTGGCCCGCCTGTCGTACGATCATGATGCAGTAGGACAGACAAAATGATGGGACATGCTGGTCGCCGGCCAGGAGGGCCGGGGGCGTTTCGTCTTGGCCTGCCAAAAGCGCTACCGCGTTCGTTGAGATTCTTGCGGTCTTCTTGGCCGTGGACGCTTCTGGCGTTCGGCGGGCTCCTGTTTGTCGCCTTGGCAACGCTCGCTAGTCCGCAGCTTATTCGACTGGCTATCGATGCCGGGGTTGGCGCTGGGAACGGTGGAGTAATCCTCTTCGCGACGCTCGGGTTGGTCGCGATCGCGATCGTCCGTGGGGTTGCAAGCTTCGCCCAGACCTACGGCTCCGAGCGCGCCGCGCAAGGGCTGGCCTACGAACTCCGCGACGCGCTTTTCGGACACATCCAGCGGCAGAGCTTTAGCTTCTACGACACGATCCAGACCGGACAACTGTTGACCCGAATAACCAGTGACGTCGAGCAAATCCGCCAATTTGCCAGCACTGGGCTGATCCAGTTGGTCAACGCGGTCGTCCTCCTTCTGGGGAGCGTCGTCGTCCTGGTCGCTCTCAACTGGAAGCTGGCGATCGTGGCACTCCTGCCAATCCCGCTGGTGCTCCTGATCGGCTTCGGGTTCGTCGGCCGTGCCGGGCCGGTTTTCGGCCGCCTCCAGCAGCGTGTCGGCGATCTGAACGCCATCCTTCAGGAGAATGTTGCCGGGGTGCGGGTGGTGCGCGCCTTCACTCAGGAGCGCGGCGAAGAGGCGAAATTTGCCCGGGTGAACACCGAAATCCTCGGGTTGGGTATCCAAACGCTCCGCTTGGTCGCCGACAATTTCCCGGTGGTCTTCTTCCTGAGCAATATCGGCGGAGTGTTGGTCTTGCTGCTCGGCGGCCTCGATGTGATCAACGGTGCGCTCACCGTTGGAGAACTGATCGCATTCAACGCCTACCTCGCGTTTCTGCTCTTTCCGGTGCTGTCGTTTGGCTTCCTGTCGGTGGCCGCGGCGCGGGCGGACGCATCGGCGATCCGCGTTTTCGAGGTGCTGGAATCGGATATCGACGTCGCCGACAAGCCAGGTGCGATTGTCATGCCGCCGATCGATGGCCGGGTTGAATTCGACCAGATTTCGTTTCGCTATCCAGGAGACGAGCGGCCAGTCCTGAGCGATCTCAGCTTCGTCGTCGAGCCGGGCCAAACGGTGGCGATCCTCGGGGCAACCGGGTCAGGGAAGAGCACGGTCGTCAATTTGCTCCCGCGCTTCTACGACCCGACCAGTGGCAGTATTCGGATCGATGGTCACGACCTTCGCGACGTGACCCTCACCAGCCTGCGCGATCAGATCGGCATCGTCATGCAGGACACCCAACTGGTCCGCGGCACCATTCGCGACAACATTGCCTTCGGTAAGCCGGACGCGACCGCTGCCGAGATCGAGGCCGCCGCCGGGGCGGCTCAAGCCGCCGAGTTCATCCGCGAGCAACCGCTTGGCTATGACACGACGATTGGCGACCGCGGAGTTGGTCTGTCTGGCGGCCAGAAACAGCGAATCGCCATCGCCCGTGCCTTGCTGGTGCGGCCCAAGCTGCTGATCCTCGACGACAGCACCTCGGCGGTGGACGCGGCCACCGAGGTAAAGATCCAGGCCGCGATGGACAACCTGATGAACGACAAGCAGACGACCGTTTTCGTGATTGCTCAACGGATCAGCACGGTGCGCGACGCCGACCGGATCTTGCTGCTCGAAAGCGGCCGACTCATCGCGTCGGGCACCCACGAGGAACTGCTCGACGAAAGCCAACTCTACAACGACATTCTCGGCTCGCAACTCTTGTCGGAGCCGGTCCCTAGCGGGGGAACGGTCTGATGTGGGGCGGCATCGAGCAGGTCGCTCAGGCCTCGGAGGAGCGGGCGCGTCGACGGAGCGCGGCGTTTCGTCGCTTGCTCGGCGAACTACCGCCCTATCGCAGGTCGTTGCTTTGGCTGCTGGCCTTGACTTTGGTGAGCGGTACGATGACCGCGGTCGGTCCCTGGATCGTCGGCGTGGCGATCGACGACATGATCGCCAACCAGAATGTTGGACGGCTGGTTCAATTCACCCTCGCACTCGGGGCGAGCTATTTGCTCGGGCTGTTGGCGGTTCGCGGCCAGTTGGTGACGATCGGCAGGATCGGTCAAGGCGTCATGGCGACGTTGCGCACCCGAGTGTTTGGCAAGATCCAACGGTTGCCGATTGCCTTCTTCGACCGCCACGCCTCCGGTGATCTCCAGAGCCGGCTGGTCAATGACATGGAGACGCTCAACCTCCTGCTCGGACCGGGCCTCAGCCAGGTCTTGAGCGTCTTCTTCGGTCTCGCTGGCACGTTGGTCGCGATGGCCGTGCTGGACTGGCGATTGGCGCTCGCATGCGCGCCAGTCATGCCGATCATGGCGCTCACCACCCGCCTCTTTACCCGGCGGGCGCGGCGTGCCTACCGGAAGACCCGCAAGACGGTTGGCGATGTCTCGGCGGTGCTTGAGCAAGACATTACCGGCATCCGAGAATCCCAGGCCTTCAACCGGACCGAGCAGAACGTGGACCGGTTTCGCCAGCTCAACGCCGCGAACCGGAACGCGAACGTCCAAGCGACGGCAATTACTTCGGCGTTCACCCCGGCGATTGACGTGCTGAGCACGCTGGGCATCTCGATCGTGATCGGCTTTGGCGGATACCTCGCGCTGCGCGGCGAAATCGCGGTCGGGGTCGTTGCTGCGTTCTTGCTCTATGTCCAGCAATTCTTCCGACCGATCCAGATCGTCAGCCAGTTGGCGGCTCAGGTTCAGCCAGCCCTCGCCGGGGCCGAACGGATCTACGAGTTGATCGATCAGCCCGGTCAGGCGCCCGACCCGCCAGGCGCCACAACGGTGGGCAGGCTGGCAGGGGAGATCGCATTCGACCGCGTCACCTTCGAGTATGTGCCAGGCCAGCCGGTGCTTAAAGACATAAGCTTTACGCTCCCCGCTGGACAAACGATCGCGCTCGTCGGCCCGACCGGCGCCGGGAAGACGACGATCGCTTCGTTGGTACCGCGCTTTTACGATGTCTCGCACGGCGCTGTGCGTGTTGACGGGATCGACGTGCGAGAGATACGTCGAGATGACCTTCGCCACAACATCGCCGTGGTGCTGCAGGACCCGTTTCTCTTTAGCGGAACGATCGCCGAGAACATCGCCTTTGGACGCCCGACCGCCGGACGCGAGGAAATCAAAGAGGCGGCGCGCGTGGTCCATGCTGATGGCTTCATCGAGCGGCTTCCCGCCGGCTACGACACCGTGGTGACCGAAGGCGGACGCTCGCTCAGCAACGGACAACGCCAACTGATCAGCTTCGCTCGAGCGATCTTGACCGAGCCGAGTATCTTGATCCTCGACGAGGCGACCAGCCGGATCGACACCCGAACCGAGGCGCTGGTCCAGCAGGCGGTTGCCCAAATCCTGCGTGGCCGAACCAGCCTCGTCATCGCTCACCGTCTGAGCACCATCCGCAACGCCGATCTGATCCTCGTGATTGACGGCGGCCGGGTCGTCGAGCAAGGCACGCACCACGCGCTGCTTGCCGCCGACGGTCTGTACGCCGACCTCCACCGCCGCCAGTTTCGCGAGATTACGCCGGTAGGCGCCTAATGGGGAACCGAGTTGCACATTCCAAGCGTTGTTTTGCCTAGAATGGGCGAACGACCGGCCGGAAGCGCCGGATACCTAGGGGGATGGGATGCAAGGTGACTACGGCGCGGCGAATCCGGGCGTTCCTCCAGCACCACCACGTTCCAACCGCAATCGCAATCTGCTGATCGGCGGCGGGTGCGCTGTCCTGCTGTTGTGTGTGGTCTGCGTGGGTGGGTTCTTTGCAATCGGCGGGCTGACGGCGGTTGGCCTCGGCGCGGCGTTTGGCCCGGTCGATACGGTATCGAACGACTTCTTGTCGGCAATGCGCGACGGCAACTGGCAGAAGGCCTACGGCATGATGGACCCGGCGCTCCAGCGCGAGGTTGGCAACGTGAACCAGTTCCAGCAGTTGGTTACGCGCGGTCAAGCCGAGCCAGCCACCTGGTCCTTCTCCAGCCGCAATATCAACAACGGCGTTGCAACCTGGTCCGGCACCGGCACCTTTAAATCCGGCAAATCCGGCACCGTCGAGTTGGAACTCCGCCAGAGCGGGAGTGACTGGAAAGTCATCTCGTTTGACCTCCAGCCAAAATAACTACTCCTGCTCGGCGATATCCTCCCAGACCTCTTCCATGATCTGGAATAGGACGCCGTACGCGCTCTTCGGGTGGATGAACGTCTCGTCGAAGCCGCCGGTGGCCTTTTTGCCGCCGAAGGTGGCGATGCCGAGTTCATTCAGCCGTTCTCGCATTGCCGCCAGGCTCTCCACCTGCACGGTCACGTGGTGAAATCCTGGGCCCTTCTCCAGAAACCGGTGGAGGAAACTATCCTCCCCTTTGGGCGCGAGCAGTTCAAACTTGCTCTCTCCCACGTGAAATATCGCGCCGTAGAAGTCCGCTGATTCGAAGAACTTGACCTTTTCGCGTTTGACGTCGAAGACGCCGTCGAAGAAGGTCAATGCCTCGTCGAGCGATGGGACTGCAATACTCACGTGGTCGATGCGCTTTGCTTTCGGCATGGCGCTCCCTCTATCCGAAGATTGCCGGCCTCTACCGGTTTGCCATTTCATACCAGAAAGCGCCGCGCGACGCCTGGCCGCGGCTGCCTGGCCCAAGCGAACCGATTGCGATGCCCAGCAAGCATTGCTCAGAAGGACTGCGAAGCAGCCGGCGCCGTGAACCTTGGCGGGTGTCCCATCTGCCGGCCGCGCACCCCCGCAGGGTGCCGAGAACAGGCGCCACGTCGCGCCCGACCGGCGTCCAAACACTCACCGGGATGAACGGCGCGCAATTCGCGCTCAGCCACCAGATGCAATGCGCAGGTTCACTGAGCTTCGGCGCCGGTCGTTGTCGCCAGTTAGGGGGTCGGCGTGCGAGTGAGGGTGGCGGTCGGAGTAACCGTCCGCGTTGCGGTCAACGTCGGCGTCACGGTGCGCGTCGCCGTCACCGTTGGCGTAGCGGTCCGCAGGTCCCGGACAACGACTGAGAGCGCCTGGAGGGAGCGAGCAGTGGCAGTCGCTGTCGGCGTGAGGGTCGGCGTCGAGGATGCCGCCACCCAGCCCATATCGCCGAGCATCGCAAGGGTGACCGCCCCGGGGTTGTGGATCGCCTCGCCTCTACCAATGAACGGGGTCATGAGAGAATTGACCGTGCCCCGGCCGAAGGTTGTTTCGTCGAGGTGAGAATAGCTCGACCCCTGCCTCCACGGGCTTGGAGCATAGAGCCTTGCCGGTGCGCCGCCGTTGGCTGCGTTGGTTGCCGGGGCGTTGAAGAAGAGATTGCCTCCGGTCAACTGGCTTCCAAGCGCGGCCGAACCACTCGGAAAGCTGAGGATCGGGTTTCCCGCCGCGTTCCGGACATAGCGGTCGTAGATGATCGGCCAATCGTTCGTCAGCCCGTAGTAAAATGCTCCCGAATCCTCAAATGCGGACCCCGCAAAGCCAAGACCGTGGGCCAATTCGTGTAACACAACCGAGACGAAGTCAAACTGTTCTGATCCGGGGCGGCCGTCGGTGCCAAAGTACCAGTCCGGATAGTTGGAATTGAACCTCGTGACAATGTCCGAACCCGCACGGTCGGTTCCGCTGAGTTTGTTCGCCAAAGCAACCGGGTAGAAGGTTTGAGTCCGTGGTGCGTTGGTGAAATTCGCCCAGTAGTCGAAGGCCCGTGCTGATCCCAATACGCCTTGCTGAAGCGGCGTAAACTGGGCATCGACGGCGATCGGCACCGCCGAATTCAGTTGGCTGGCCCAAATATCAACCGCGTACTGGAAAGCGGCGCGCGCCTCCGGGGTGAAGCCGGTATAGGTTACCTGGAACGAGGCGGCCATTGGTCGGAGATCGCCGGGCGCGGCCGGTGGCGGAATGAACAGCGGGCCGGCCGATTCGCGCTCTCGGAAGATCAGGACGGGCCCATCGGCTCGAACCGGTTGGTCGGCGCTGCTGGAGCGTGGGGCGCTAACCAGAAGCACTGAGAGCAGAAGCACGGCCAAAAGCGCGACTGGCGCAAGACGAAACGCCACATGTCCTCCCGACGGAAGCCGTTAGTCCTGACGCTCGGAGGAGGACGGGGCGAGACAACGGCCGAGCAGTTCGCGAAACGTCGGCCCGCCGAGCTGATGCCAGCGAGATTGTACTTGCTGGACGAGTTCACGGCAGAACTCTTGTCGGCCAATGACAAAGCGATCGACGGCTGCGGGGTCGGCCCCCTCGAGCGAGTGAGCGAGGTCGATCGCTACCGTCGCGTCGTGGTGGGCGCCCAGCAGGTCCTGCAACTCCGCCAACAGCGTTCGAATTCCCTTCGCCTCAGGACCGAGCGCCTCCTCGAAGAACTCGATGGCGTAGCGCAGTCGCTTGATAGCGATCCGCAAACGATGGAGTGTCTCACCGTCTGGCTCGCCAAGGGCGCCCTCATAGGCGGCAACCGCCTCGTAGCGATCCCAGAGACGCGACCCGGCAAAGTGACGGGTCAGCCAACGGGCGCCGTTCGCCGGTGGCGACGCCTCGCCATGCCGGCGCAAGCGGACGATCTCGTCGTCCAGCCGGACGAGCGCTCGCGCGGTCTTGGCCTGCTGAAGGGCAGCGATCAGCCGGTCGCGGCCCTCGGCTCGTTGGCGCTCTACCGCGGCCACAAGCCCTTCCGGCACGTCGTTGAGTCCGTCCATGGCGGCAAGTTGGACGTCGGCGTCGCGCACCGACGCAGCCGAGCGGGCCAATGCTCGCAGGCGCCGCCGCAGCGTTCCGAGCCGTTTCGGAGCGACGCCTGCCCCGGCCATGATTTGCAGCGCCGTGCGGAGCCTTCGCAGCGCAACCCGCAGGTCGTGGACACCGTCCGGGTCGATCCCCTCCAAGGCGACACCTTCGGCCGCGCGCAGGCGGTCGAGGTTCTTGCGCAGTGATCGCGAGCCGGTCGAGGGCAACGCCGCGCCACCTGGAATGGTCAGGCGGCGACGCAGGGTGAGAGCCCGCTCCAGCTTCGAGCGATTCTCGGGTACAACCTTCAATCGTTCGGCCAGCCGCTGCTCGATTACCGTCAAATCGTCGGTGGTTCCACCGGGCAACAACTCGACTTCAATCTCATGGAATGCCTCCCGCTCGGCTCCAACCGCGACCTGGCCATCATCGAGGACAAGCTCGGCCACCGGTGCGCCGTCGCGGTACAGGCGCCAGGCGATGCGATGGTTCGTGACTCCAACGATGATGGTGAGCGCCATCGGGTCGATCTCGCCGATAGCCTCGCGGATTGCCGGCGGCCAGTCACCGCTCTCAGCCGGTTCGTGCTCGACCAGGACCTCGATTTCCTCGCGTTGGTGGAGATGTCCCGAACCCTCGGGTGGCCCTTTGTAGGTGACGAGCAACCGGCCGCCGTCGCGCCGGACACGCAGCGCCTGCCGGCGGGCAGCGAGCACCCCGTCGGCGGTGTCGAACAACCAATCCTGGAGGTCGTGCCGCTCAGGCTCGGCACGGACGTAGGGTGCGAAGTCGATCGCGGCGAGATCGTCGGCGGTTGCCCGTTCGAGCAAACGCAGCTTGATCTCGATTTCCATCGTTGCAATCCTAATACGGTCTATTGCTCAGCAGTGGAAGTTCGGTCCAGCCTGCCACCGAGCGTCGTCGTTCTGAATTTTCGAGGCCCGCGGCACGCTCGGCTACACCGCAACCCTGACCTGCTGATAGACATACTGCCGAGCCCAGCGGTCGGCATCGAGAACCGCCTCAAGGGTAAGTTCGCCGCTCCCGGTAAACGCATCGAGCGCCAGGCCGACCAACGGGGCAAGGTCTCCAAAGCGAATCTCGTCGCGGAGGAACAGATCGACGGCGGCCTCGTCCGCACCGCCCAGCACCGCTGGATAGGCGTCGCCAGCCCGGCCGGCTGCAAGCGCAAGGTCGAGCAGCGGGTACCGTCCTACCTCGGGGTTCTCAAACCGGAGTTGGCCAATCGCTCCGAGGTCGAGCCGTGGCAGCCGCTCGTTGGCGAGACGCTCTGGGAAGGTCAGGGCATACTGGATCGGCGTGCGCATGTCCGGCGCGCCAAGTTGCGCTTTGAGTGCGCCATCCACGAACTCGACCAACGAATGGACGATGCTCTCACGGTGGATCAAGACGGCAAGCCGGTCGTAGGGCAGACCGAACAGCCAGTGCGCCTCGATAAGTTCGAACCCTTTGTTCAGCAAGCTGGCGCTGTCAATCGTCACCTTTGGCCCCATCGCCCAGGTGGGATGATTCAGGGCGTCCTCGGCTTTCAACGAGGCAAGCGTTTCGGCCGGACGATCGCGAAACGCGCCGCCCGAGGCGGTCAGGATCAGCCGCTCGATGCCCATCGGCGTGGCACTCGGCGGGACGCAGGCAGCCTGCTCGTGGAGACATTGCCAGAGGGCGCTATGCTCGCTGTCGATCGGCAAGATCGGTGCGCCACTCCGCTGAGCGGCGGCCGTCGCGATCTCGCCGGCCGCAACCAGCGCTTCCTTGTTGGCGAGAGCAACCGGCTTGCCAGCATCGAGTGCGGCGACGGTTGGTCCGATGCCCGCACCACCGGGCGTCGCCATCACCACCAAATCGACATCATCGGCGGTGGCAATCTCCTCGAGGCTCGCCGAATGCCCGTCGTCGGCTGACCAACCCGGTTCGTCGCGGCTCGCAACCAGCCTTGGCGCAAACTCGGCGACCTGGTCACGAAATTGTGGGGTGACCCGTCCGGCGGCAAGCGCAACGATCTCAAACCGATCGGGAAAGGCACGAACCACATCGAGGGTCTGGGTACCGATCGAACCGGTTGAGCCGAGAATGGCGATCCGGCGTGGAATGCTCATCGAGTGGCGCCTCACAACCGTCAGGAGCTAAGCAGCGGACCCAGATAGTATACGACCACCGCGACAAAGGTGAGGCTGTCCATCCGATCGAGCACACCGCCGTGACCCGGGATCAGCCCGCCCGCATCTTTGACCTGGGCGGCTCTTTTGATCGCCGACTCGACCAGGTCGCCGGTCTGGGCTGCCAGGCTGACCGCCAGCCCAAGCCCTAGCGCCGGAACCGGCGCAACCGGTAGCCCCAGCAGGACCGTCAAGGCCCAGGCCATAAACGGGGTGACGATCAGCGATCCGGCTGCGCCCTCCCAGGTCTTGCTCGGGCTGATCGTCGGGACCAGGCGATGCCGCCCGAGCGTCCGGCCAAAGGTATAGGCACTGGTGTCCGAGGTGAAGGTGAGCAGAAGCGCCAGGATCACCCAAGACCGGCCGTTCGGCTCGAAATCACGCAAAAGCACCCAATGGGCGAGAAGCCATCCGGTCCAGAGCGCTCCACCAAGCGTGACCCCCCAGTCCGCGAATGCCTCCGTTGCATCCTTGCGAAACAGCCGGATGACCAGCACCGCGACGACCGCGACGGTGAGCGCGACCGGCACGACATTCTGCCGGCTGGCGGCCAGCAGGTTCGCCTGAACGCTGGCGGCGATGAGAAAGAGGAATGCCAGCACGATGCCAGTCAGCTTGAGCGGGTAATACCCGGCTCGCTCGGCAAGCACCATGAATTCATAGGCGCCCGCTAGGACGAACGCACCGACGACTATGGAAACCCAGGGTTCACCAAACCAGGCCGCGCCAACCAGGATCGGGATCAAGATCAGTGAACTGATCACCCGAAGACGGAGCATAGGCTCCTCAGTGGGGGTCGAGCCCGCCGAACCGGCGCTTACGCTGGCTGAAGGCAAGGAGCGCTTCCCGCACTTCGTTCTTGCCGAAGTCTGGCCAGTATACCGGGGTCGAGTAGTACTCAGCGTAGGCGGCCTGCCAGATCAGGAAGTTCGACAGGCGCATTTCTCCGGCGGTGCGGATCACGAGGTCTGGATCCGGCAGTCCAGCAGTGTAGAGATGGGCGGTGATCACCTCATCAGTGATCGCCTCGGGTGCGATCCCAGCGGCAACGATCGCCCGGACCGCATCGACAATCTCGGCCCGGCCGCCATAGTTGAAAGCCAGGTTGACGGTGATCCGTTGATTTTCCTTTGTGAGTTCAATCGCATCGTTGACGGCACGCTGAATTTCCGGGGCGAGCGCATCCAGCCGGCCAACGTGGAGCAGTCGAGCGCCGCGCTCGTGCAACTTCTCGGTTTCGCGGTCGAGCACCTCTGGGATCAGGTTGAGCAGAAAATCGACCTCATCGGGGGGACGCGTCCAGTTTTCGGTCGAAAACGCATAAAGCGTCAGGCACTCGACGCCGTGCTCAGCGAAACCTTCGATGATACGGCGGATGTTCTCGGTGCCGGCGCGATGGCCGGCTTGGCGTGGCAGACGGCGCTGCTTTGCCCAGCGGCCATTGCCGTCCATGATGATTGCGACGTGACGTGGAACGGGCTGGATAGCCGGATCGCCGGCCGGGTCGGTGTTCACTCCAACCAGTGGCTCGCGGTCGTGGCGCATTGCCTTCATGTCTAGACCTCGAGCACTTCGGCTTCTTTCAGTTTGCCGATCTTTTCGACCTCGGTTGTACCTTGGTCGGTCAGCTTCTGAAGCCGGTCCTCCGCGCGCTTCTCCTCGTCAGCCGAGATCCCACCTTCCTTTTGCAACTCGCGCATCAGCTTGTCCGAATCCCGCCGGATGTTCCGCATCGCGACCTTATGTTCTTCGACTTGCTTGCGTACGAGCCGGACCAGATCCTTTCTCCGCTCCTCGGTGAGTGGCGGAAAGACGATCCGGATCACCCGGCCATCGTTGGACGGATTGAGGCCGAGATCGGACTTCTGGATTGCCTTCTCGATACCGCTAAAGGCGCCGCGGTCATATGGCGTGATCACGAGAGTGCGTGCTTCGGACGTCGCGATCTGAGCAAGCTGCTGGAGCGGGGTAGCGGTGCCGTAGTAGTCGACGGGGAGCCGCTCGATCAGGCCTGGCGACGCGCGACCGGTGCGGATGTTCGCTAGCTCGCGTTTGAGTGATTCGACTGTCTTGTGCATCCGTTGTTCGGCGTCGGAAATGACTTCCTCAATCACCGGTACCCTCCGTCAAGACCGATGGCGGTATTATGCCGATTGGTCGACCAGCGTGCCGAACTCCTCGCCAAGGACTGCCCGCTCGATACTGCGATCGGCCTGCAAGTTGAAGACGAGTATCGGTAGGTTGTTGTCCATGCAGAGCGAGAGGGCGGTGCTGTCCATGACCGCCAGTCGGTGATTGAGCGCATCGAGATAGCTCAGTCGATCGTAGCGCCGGGCGGCCGGGTTCTTCCGTGGATCGTCGTCGTAGACGCCGTCTACTCGATTCTTCGCCATCAGCAGTACGTCCGCGCCGATCTCGAGGCCACGCAGAGCGGCGGCGGTGTCGGTCGTCATGAACGGATTACCGGTGCCACCGGCAAACACTACGACCAGTCCCTTTTCGAGATGATGGATAGCGCGCCGACGAATGTACGGCTCGGCGACGGCGTGGATGTCGATCGCCGTCATCGTCCGGGTCGGGACGCCGGTTTTTTCCAACGCTTCTTGCAAGGCAAGCGCGTTGATCACCGTTGCCAGCATCCCCGCGTAGTCAGCAGTGGCACGATCCATCCCGGCGGCGCTGGCGGTCGCCCCGCGCCAGATGTTTCCGCCGCCCACCACGATGCCAATGCCAACGCCTAAGTCGAAGACCCGGCGAATCTGCTGAGCGATCTGGCGAACGATCGCCGGATCCAGCCCGAAACTGCCGTCACCGACGAGTGCTTCGCCGCTCAGCTTGAGCAGCACGCGCCGGTAGCGAGGCGGCTCGGCCAACGCTAAGACCCGAGCGCGAAGCGGGCGTACCGCCGGACCTGGATGTTCTCGCCGGTCTTGCGAATCGTTTCCTTAATCAGTTCGTCGATCGTCTTGGACTGATCCTTGATGAACGCCATCTCCAGCAGCGCAAGATCCGCTGGTCGGCCGGTGGCATCCTGCGGGATCTCGTCTGCTGAAAGGTATTGCGGGTCCATCGCGGCCACCTGCATCGCGATGTCGTGCGCAAGCTCGCGAAACACCTCGTTGCGGGCAACGAAATCGGTCTCGCAATTCACTTCGACCAACGCGCCGATCCTGCCCGCGCCATGGATATAGCTCTCGACGATCCCCTGGTTGGTCTCACGGCCAGCCTTCTTGGCGATCCGGCCGCCGGCCCATTCTTCGAGCTTCGCCTCGGCCTTGTTCAGATCGCCATCGGCCTCGGCAAGGGCCCGCTTGCACTCCATCACGCCCGCGCCCGTACGGTCGCGCAGTTCTTTCACCATTGCGGCGGTTACTTCCACCGATCCTCCATCTAGTTACAAGAGATACAGCAACGTCTTGGGAAAAACCGGCCAACCGGCTTGATCTATTCCTCGGCTTCTTCTGCTTCAGCGTCCTTGTCGGGCGTCGGAGTGTCCGAACCCTCGTCCAACTCCTGGGCGATCCTCTGGCCTTCCATGCAGGCGTCGGCGATCTTGCCGGCCAGCAGCTTGACGGCTCTGATTGCATCGTCGTTGGCCGGAATTGGATAGTCGATCTCGTCCGGATTGCAGTTGGTATCCACCAACGCGACAATCGGGATCTCGAGCCGACGAGCCTCGGCGACCGCGATCCGCTCCTTGTTTGGATCGATGATGAACAACGCCTGCGGAAGGCTCGTCATCTCGAGCACGCCGCCGAGAAGCCTCTGAAGCTTTGCCAGTTCTTCCTCGAGCTTAATCACTTCCTTCTTCGGTAGGTACTCGAACTCGCCCTTCAGCTTTCGGTCATGCAGGCGGACCAGGTACGCCAAACGCTGCTCGATGGTGCGGAAGTTGGTCAGCGTGCCGCCGAGCCAACGATGGTTGATGTAGAACTGGCCGGCGCGGGCCGCTTCCTGTTCGACCGCCTCTTGGGCTTGCTTCTTGGTGCCAACGAAGATGATTCGACCGCCGCCGGCAGTCAGTTCGCGGACGAAGTTGTACGCCTCGTTCAGCTTGGTAACGGTCTGCTGGAGATCGATGATGTGAATACCGTTTCGCTCGGTGAAGATGTACTGCTTCATCCGAGGGTCCCAACGGCGCGTTTGGTGGCCAAAGTGGACACCAGCTTCCAGCAACGTTTTCATGGAGACAACAGAAGGCACGGCGAATCCTTTCTTTCCTCCGCCCGCTTCGGCGCCGGCCGGGGCCCAGACTGGGCAGGACCGCCGGGATCCACGGGCGTGCGTAATCACCGAAAGTGTATCCAACCCGGCCCGGTCCTCACAACCTGAGCGGACCTCCCCCGACGACCTCGGGATGGCGATCCCTCGTCGTTTCGGTGTTGCTGGTTTCGCCTTTCCGTTCAGATACCGCGCCGTGCGAAGCGGCAGGGAAGCGCGCATCGGAGGTCGCTATGCCCGCTCCAGGCATGGCATACTGCGAGTATGCTGATCGAGACGCCAATCCTGACGACCCTCGCGGCGGGCATGCCGATCCTCTACGGCGGAAACCGGTTGGCACACGTCGATGCTGCGCTCGCGGAACGTTTCAAGCCGGGCGACCAGTTGATCGTGATTGACGGGGAAATCCTCCACCTGCCGGCAGAGGTGCAGCGCGTCGCCGCCACCGCAATCGACCGGGCGGCTTCTGCGTTTCTGGCACTGGGGTCGGTATCGGACGAGGCAATCACCCGCTTCTATGAGGAATTCGCCCGGCACTTGGAGAACGAGACAATCTGGCATCAGGTGGTTCAGGCGAACGCCGAAGATGTCGCTGCCGCCCGAGCGCGCGGCAGATCGACGACTCGCCTCGCGGTGAGCGAGAGGATGCGCGCCGACATGATTGCCGGGCTGCGCCTCTGGCGCGACCTTCCCAGTCCACGTGGCCGGGTAGTCGAGACAATCGAGCATGAAGGCTGGACGGTTGAGCAGGTGGTCGATGGTCTGGGCGTGGTCGGCTTCGTCTTCGAGGGGCGTCCCAACGTTTTTGCCGATGCAACCGGTGTGTTGCGTGGCGGAAACACGGTGGTCTTTCGGATCGGGAGCGACGCCCTGAAAACGGCGCAGGCAATGATGGCGGCGGCGCTTCGTCCGGCGGTGGCCGAAGCGGGTCTTCCCGAAGGCGTCGTCGAGTTGGTCGAGAGCGCCGAACGGGCGGCTGGCTGGGCGATGTTCGCCGATGGCCGGCTTGCCCTGGCAGTTGCCCGCGGCAGCGGCCAGGCCGTGGCACAGCTTGGCGCGGTTGCCCGTCAGGCCGGAGTTCCGGTCAGTCTGCACGGCACCGGCGGCGCCTGGATCATCGCCGACGAGAGCGCCGATGCTGACGCCTTTGCCGCGGCCGTCGGTCACTCGCTCGACCGCAAGGTGTGCAATTCGCTCAACGTCTGCGCGATAGTTCGGTCGCGCCCCGAGCTTGTTTCGAGGTTCCTTGCCACGATCCTCGAGGTCGGCGACCTGCGGTTTGGCGTGAAACTGCACGTGGCAGAGGGGTCAGAAGACCTCGTCCCGGCCGATTGGTTCGGGCGGGTCGTGACGATCCGACGCGCCGAGGGCGACCGCCAGGAGACGCTCGCCGAACGGCTACCAATCGAGGAGTTGGGGACGGAATGGGAGTGGGAGGAGACACCGGAGTTGACCCTGGTCGGTGTCGAAAGCGTGGACGAAGCGGTACGGCTCTGTAATGCCTACAGCCCGCGCTTCATCGCCTCGTTGATCAGCACGCGGCCCGGTGCGGATGAGGCGTTCTTCCGGGCGATCGATGCACCCTTTGTCGGCAATGGATTCACCCGTTGGGTGGACGGTCAGTATGCGTTGAATCGGCCCGAGCTTGGTCTTTCGAACTGGCAAGGCGGCCGACTGTTTGGCCGCGGCGGCGTCCTATCGGGAGACAGCGTTTTCACAATTAGGACGCGAGCGACCCAGACCGATCTTCAAACGCACCGGTAGCGGCCGCTCGCCCGTGACTTTCAGACGCCGATGGCTTCGAGCACCTTGTTGCGGTGGAAATGCTCGTCGCCGTAGCAGAGGCTGGAGAACTTCAGCCTGCGGAGGGCAAGCTGCAAGTCATATTCCCAGGTCATGCCCATCGCGCCATGGACCTGGAACCCCTCCTTGACGATATGCTCGGTCGCCCCGTTGAGCCAGGCCTTGGCGTAATGGATCGCCAAGTCGGCCTCAGCAGGTGATTTCTCAACCGCCCAGGCCGCGCGATAGGCGAGGAAACGGCCACCCTCGACGTCGATGCCGATGTCGGCGATCTTGTGCTGGACAGCCTGAAACGCGCCAATCGGCCGGCCAAACTGGACCCGCGTCTTGGCGTATTCGACCGCCAACTCAAACGCCTTCCCGGCCAGGCCGACCATCCAGGCGCAGTCAATCGCCGCCAGTTTGAGCAAGACCTCCCCCAGCACCGCCCGGCCGTCCGCTGCATACACCTGGATCGCCTTCGCGCCATCGAGCTTGAGAGCAAACAGCGGGTCACCGGTCGAGGACGGCGTCTTGATTCGCTCGACCGTTCCGGCATCGACCAGGGCCAACCGCAGCGCATCTCCCTGGCGCGCCAGCACGAGGTAGCGGTTGGCCGCGTTTGCATAGGCGACCAGCAGTTTCGTCCCCGCAAGGGTTCCATCGGCATCGACCGTTGCGCTGGTCGCGTCGAGGTCAAAGGGGCCACCCGCTTCCCAAAGCGCCGGTACGCCGACCTGCTCGCCGGCGATAAGCGACGATAGGTTGGCGGTATCGTTGAGCTTTTCCAACAACAGACCGTAGGACCAGACCGCCCGGAGAGGACCGGGATAGCAGGCGTGGCCAAGCTCTTCCGCCAACACCGCCACCGAGACAAAGCTCGATTCCGAGCCACCGACTTCACTGCTGAATGGCAGGCCGACCCAGCCAAGGTCTTGGATTTCCTTCCAGACGGCTTCGTCATAGCCGACCGGCGAGCGCTCGACGTCACGCACCTCGCGGGTTGGCACCCGATCGCGAAGAAAGTCGCGTGCGACGCGCTGGATGAACGCCTCTTCTTCGTTGAGCTGAAGCTCGAGCACCTGTCCTCCTAGCGCGGCAGCCCAAGGCCGCGAGTGGCGATGATGTTGCGCTGGATCTCCGACGCGCCGCCGGCCAGAGTCGTGCCGGGCGCATTCCAGTACTCCTCGTCCCAATAGCCGTCCATCTTGGCCCATTCCGAGCCTTGCGACAGCAGGCCAAGCGGCCCGAGCAGGTTCACCCCAAGCCGTTGAATCCGCTGCTGGGTTTCGGTCGCAAACACCTTGGACATCGATGCTTCGGCGTTCGGCACCCGGCCTTGATCTTGCAGGTAGGCGATCCGATAGCCGAACCAGCGTGCCATCTCCAGACAGACCAGTTCATGGCCGATCGTGTCGCGGACGAAGGGGTCGCCCAGGACCGGCTGGCCATGACGAGTTTCGGTCTTCAGCCCTTCGATCAACTGCTCCAGCAGCCGACGCGCTTGGCCGACCCAAGCCATCTGCGAGCGCTCGAAGTCGAGCGAGGTAGCGGTCTGATACCAGCCACGATTCAGTTCGCCGACCATCGCCGACCGCGGCAGGCGAACGTCTTCGAGGGTGAGCAGGGTCCATCGCTCCTGTCCATAGGCATCGAGGATCGGCTGGACCGTCACGCCGGGCGAGTGGCGGGGCAGTATGAACTGGGTGATGCCTTTGTGCTTCGGCACGTCTGGGTCGGTGCGGGTGAGCAGGAAGATGTAGTCCGAGTGCTGGGAGTGATTCCAAATCTTGGCGCCGTTGATAACAAACTCGTCTCCATCGGCGACGGCGCGCGTCCGGAGGCTCGCGAGGTCCGACCCGGCGTCTGGCTCCGAATAGCCCTGGGACCAGCGGATCTCGCCGCGCGAGATCATGGGCAGGAATTTCTCTTTCTGCTCGTCGGAGCCGTAAATCATGATCGTTGGGCCAATCGTGCTGACCCCGAGGTTCGCGTTGCCGGTGCCCCGGATCCGGTGATAGGCGGCCAACTCGTTGAACATGGCTTGTTTGACGCGCGGCCAGGCGCCACCGCCATACTCGACCGGCCAGGCGCCGGTCAGCCAGCCGCGCTCGCCAAGTTCCTGCTGGCACTCCTCGGCTTCTTTCCAGAAGTCCGTCTCGGCGCGCTGACCGACCCGCATCGGCGGTGCGAAACCATGCGGCGGCCATTTCTGCTTGCACCAAGCAACGACGTCGTTCCGGAACTCGTCGTGGTCTTTGAAACTGAACTCCACCGTACCTCCCCTTCGTTGGGACTAGATCGCCAAATCCGCTCGAACGGCCTGCGCTGCGAGCGCCATCGCCCGGATCTTCCGATAGGCGATCTCTCGCGGCAGGTGCCAGAGACCGCAATCGGGAGCGAGCGAAAGCCGCTCCGGCGGGATGATCCGAAGCGCCTGCGTGACCCGCCCGGCGATAGACGCCACCGTCTCGATCTGCTCAGAGCCGAGATTGAGTACTCCGAGGACGACCGCCTTGTCGCCGCACGCGTCAAGGATCGTCTCGTCGTAGCCCGGCTCTTCCCATTCGAGGCTGATGCCGGTCACACGGGTGCGTGCCACCGCCGCCAGGGCATCCCCGTAGAACTGACTGACCCGCTTGTTGATTGCACTCGTCGGGTAACCGTGACAGAGGTGGACGATCGTCGGGACGGCGATACCATCCAACGCCCGGTTGAGTGCCCTTTCGGTGAGTTCAAGCGTCCGCGCTCGCCGCAAGAACACGTCCGGTTCGTCGAGTTGGAGAACATCTGCGCCGGTTGCCTGAAGGCTGCGGAGTTCGTCGTTCACCGCCGCCGCCAGGTCCATTACCAGAGCGGCGAAGTCGCCGTAATACTCGTCCACGACCCGGCAGGCTGACGTGAGCGGCCCGAGGACGGTCATTTTGACCGGTCGGTCGGTGTGGTGTCGCAGAAAGTGAAGATCGTCCAACGCAATCGGTTTGACCCACCGCACCGGGGCAAAGACCCGCGGCGCAAGCGCCCGGTTCGGGTCCTGCCAGGCGGTGCTGAATTCTTGTCGCAGGTCGGATCCGGACATGTCCCGATCTTGGACGAGTTCGCGCCGGCCCATCTGGTCGGTGTCGATGCCGCCGTACCGTAAGAAGTAGAGGTCGAATCGGCCCCGGCGTTGCTCGCCATCGGTGATCAGATCCAACCCGGCGTGTTCTTGCTCGTAGATCGCCAGTAGCGTGGCATCGTCTTGGGCGGCAGATCGGCGCTCGAGTCCCGGACGCCAAGCGTCTTCTTCCCGGTGAAATGGAAAGCGCTCGCGGGCGAAGAGCCAGGGTGGCTTGCTGTAGCTGCCGACAAGCTGAGTTTGGAGCGGCAACATCGGCTTCCTCGCGCCGGGCGCAGTCTACCACGGCGGCCCGATGGCCGCGCCGAGCGGCAATTGTATACCAGCGGACCACCACTCGGTTGGCGGGAGGTGCGCGGTCGCAACCGCACCGGCGCACTCCCGTCGATACAGTTGGGTTCTGTCGCAATTTCCAGAACACTGAGGCGGGGTGAAGGAGAAGCGCGTCCATCAACCATGCGACGCGCTCGCCAAATTGCGGGCCAGGACCGTACAATCCGCCGACAACTGAGAATGACGGTGATGAAGCGAGTAGGCTCGCGAAACCGCGCAGAGAGGGACGGCCTTGAGGCTGGGAGCCGTCCCCGGCAGACCGAGTACGAAGTTCCCTTCGGAGTTCCCGGCTGAAGCCCCCAGGGGGTGGGTAGGACCGGGCGGGTTGCTCCCGATATCGAGCGATCCCACCGCCGATTCGGCAGGTGGGGCTGAGCGGGCCATTCGGCCCAACAGGGTGGTACCACGGAGCGGTTCGCGTTCGTCCCTGAACGTGAGCCGCTCTTGCTGTCTGGAGAAGAAGCGGTGCTCGATCAACTGCGCGCCCTTGAAAGCGAAGCGCGTCGGCTGCTTGCCGACGCGGCCAACGCCGACGAGCTGGACCGCTGGCGAACGCGGTATCTCGGTCGCAAGAGCGCGGTCAACGACGTGATGCGCGGACTCGGAACTCTCCCGGCTGAAGAGCGGCCGCGCGCCGGCCAGGCGGCCAACCAGGTCAAAGACGCCCTCGAAACGGCCTTTGCCGCCCGCGCCGAGGAGATTGAGGCAGCGTCCCGTGCCGCGTCGATCGAGAGCGAGCGCGTCGACATCACCCTGCCGGGCCGGCCGGTCCAGGTCGGCGGACTGCACCCGACCACTCAGATGATCCGTCGTATCGCAACCGTGTTCTCCTCCCTCGGGTTCGACATCGTTTCCGGCCCCGAAGTCGAATGGGACTATTACAATTTCGAAGCGCTCAACATTCCGCCGGGTCACCCGGCGCGCGATCAATGGGATACGTTCTGGATCACCTCCGAGGACGGGGCCGAAAAGCCGATGTTGCTGCGCACCCACACCTCGCCGATGCAGGTGCGCGTCCTCGAGAAGCAGTCGCCGCCGGTGCGGGTCGTCGTTCCTGGCCGGGTCTATCGCTATGAGGCGACCGACGCAACCCACGAATCGGTGTTCTACCAGTTTGAGGGGTTGGCAGTCGGAGAGGGCGTCACGATGGCCGATCTCAAGGGGACTATCTATACCTTCGTCAAGCGGATGTTTGGCGAACGGCGTCGAATTCGATTTCGCTGCGACTTCTTTCCCTTCGTCGAGCCAGGCGTCGACGTGGCGGTCGATTGCTGGGTCTGCGAAGGCGCCGGCTGCTCGTTCTGCAAGCGCAGCGGCTGGATCGAGGTGATGGGCGCCGGCATGGTCCACCCGCATGTCCTCGAGTATGCCGGGGTCGATGGATCGCGCTACACCGGTTTCGCCTTTGGCGGCGGCGTCGAACGCTTCAACCTGTTGCTCCATCAGATTGATGACATCCGGCTGTTCTACGGCAACGACATCCGGTTCTTGAAACAGTTTGCCTAGACGATGGTTCCGCACTGGCGCTTGCCGGGCGGCTGAGGTGGCTTTCCGATGAAAGTGTCGCTCAACTGGCTGCGCGACTATGTTGGCTGGTCGCTCCCTACCGAGGAACTCGCCCACCGGCTGACCATGGCCGGCGATGAGATCGAATCGATCCAACGCATCGGCGGAGATTGGGCCGATATCCGGGTCGCCGAAGTCATCCGGATCGACCCGCACCCGAACGCCGACCGGCTAGTGCTGGCAACGGTGGACCTTGGCGACCGGCAGCAGACTATCGTGACCGGCGCACCCAACCTCGAGGTCGGCCAACGGGTTCCGTTTGCCCCGGTCGGCGCCCAACTGCTCGACGGCTACAGCGGCGAGCCAATCACCCTCCGGCCGATCAAGATCCGGGGCATCGAGTCCGCGGGGATGGTCTGCTCGGCAAAGGAACTCGGCCTCGGCGATGACCACAGCGGTATCCTGGTGCTTTCTCCCACATCGCGGGTCGGGGACCTGCTGGCTGACTTGCTCGGCAACACCATCTTCGACCTCAAGACAACTCCGAACCGGCCCGACCTGTTGTCAATGCTCGGGGTAGCGTGGGAGGTTTCGGCGATCTCGGGTCAGCCGGTCCAGCCTCCGCCCCTCGACTACCCGCAGAACGACCCTGCTATCTCGGATCGTTTTACCGTTCAGATCGACGACCCTGACCTCTGTGGCCGATACAGCGCGGCTCTCGTCCGTGGCGTCACCATCGGCGAGTCGCCGGCCTGGCTGCAGGACCGCCTCTTGGCGGCCGGGATGCGTCCGATCAACAACGTCGTCGATGTGACCAATTATGTCATGCTCGAATTCGGCCAGCCGATGCACGCGTTCGATGCCACGACGATTGCTCGGGACACGGTCATCGTCCGGCGTGCCCGGCTGGGCGAGCAGTTGACCACGCTCGACGGCGTCGATCGGCCGCTTGACCCGTCGATGCTGGTGATCGCCGACCCCGAGCGGGCAATTGCGATTGCCGGGGTGATGGGTGGGTTGGCAACCGAGGTGACCGAGGGTACCAGGGACATCCTGCTCGAATCGGCGAACTTCCATAACTACACTATCCGTCGCACCGCCACTCGGCTGCGAATGCGCTCAGAGGCGTCGCTACGCTTCGAAAAGGGGATCAGTCCGGACCTGACCGTCCCGGCGCTCCAGCGCGCCTGCCGCCTCTTGATCGAGGTTGCCGGCGGCGAGGTTGCGACCGGCCTGATTGATGAGTACCCGGGTCGGGTTGCCGGCGAACCGCGTATCCTCCGCGAAGCCGACGTCGAGCGCATCCTCGGCGTTCGCTGGCCGCTCGACCGGATCGAGAGCGTCTTCCGGTCGCTCGGCGCGCAAACGTCTCGGCACGACGACGCACTGGGGATCACCCCGCCCTACTGGCGCCGCGACCTGAACTTGACCGAGGACCTCGTCGAAGAAGTTGCACGGATCATCGGCTATGACGAACTTCCGGCGACCCAATTGACCGGGCCGATCCCGGCGACGCCGGCCGATCCGGTGCTGGTCACGAGCGATTTCTTGCGCGACCTGATGGTCGCCGCCGGGTTGCAAGAGGTGATCACCTATCCACTGGTTGGTCGGGACTTCCTCAGTCGTGCCGGCCAGGCGCCGGAGCCGATCGCCCTGCTGAACCCGATGAGCGCGGATCAAGCGGTGCTCCGTACCAGTATCCGCCCGAGCATCCTCAAGACCCTTGCGGACAACGTTCGGCGTCAGCAAGACGGGTTGGCTATTTTCGAGGTTGGTCTGATTTATCTGCCACGCGAGGACGATTTGCCGGATGAGCGCCCGCTCCTGGCGGCCGCCCTCTGCGGGCCGCGTGGCCGGTTGTCGTGGCTCGATTCACCCGGGCCCTACGATTTCTTCGACGGAAAGGGGATCATCGAGACGATCGGCCGCCAACTCCGTCTGAATCTCGAAGTCGCGCGTTCCGACGATCCGTTCTATCATCCAGGGCGAGCGGCAGAGGTGCAGCGCGACGGCACGACGATCGGCACCCTTGGCGAAGTCAGCGCGGAGGTCCGCCAGGCGTTTGATCTGGACGAGCGGGTGGTCTACTTCGAGCTTGAGGTGCATAAACTGGTCAACCAGTCCATCCCGGTCTATCAGCCAATCTCACGCTTCCCCGACGTCGTTCAGGACGTGGCTCTGGTCGTCGACGAAGCGGTCGAGGCCGAGCGGCTCGGCGAGGTGCTGGCCGGCGGCCGCTTCGTTCAAGAGGTCCGGCTGTTCGACGTCTACCGCGGCGTGCCGCTCGAGCCGGGCCGGAAATCGCTCGCCTTCTCGCTTCGGTTCCGTGCACCCGACCGCACCCTGACCGAGGACGAGGTGTCGAGAATTCGAAGCGGTTTGGTCGAACGGCTGCGCCGCCAGTTTGGCGCCGCCCTGCGCGGCTAGGAGAAGTTATGCAGTATCTCCAGGGAACGATTTTCACACTCGCGACGCTCCTCTGTATTGGCGCGACGCTGGCGGCGATCTCGTTTGGCACGGGCGCATTCAATCTGATCTGGGCGCTCCAACTTGCCGGGATGGCGGCGATCATGGCGGTGCTGGCGCTGGCAGCTTTTTCCGCAGACCGGCCGGTCAAACTCAAGGGCGCCAAACGCTGAGAACCGCGAGGCTCTCATTCGACTATCTGTTCCGCGCCGTTCCCGCTGTCGACCGGCGTCTCGATCGGGTATGGCTCCCGCGCGCCCAGCGGATCCCAGACCCGTTGCTCCGCGAGCACGCCGTCGAGGCGATCACCACCAAGCGGTTTCACTGCGAGGGCGGTGTCGCCTATGCCACTCTCTTGGACGATCCCGGCCCGATAATCACCGGTATCGTTGCCCTCCAGACGATCGCCGATTATCTCGACACGATCTGCGACCGCGGCACGTCCGACGATGGCGCGGACTACCGCCAGTTGCACGGCGCGATGCTTGATGCCGTCGAAATCGGGCCGCGACGTGGTAGTTACTACGCGCTACACCCGCAGCACGACGACGGGGGCTACCTCGCTGCCCTGGTCGAGGCGACCCGTCGGTCTGGCGAACAGTTGCCGGGCTTTGCGGCGGTCTCAGCGGCGGTCGCCGAGCGTGTCGTGCGGTTCGCGGACCTCCAAGAGTACAAGCACCTCCGCCCACCAAGCGTCGGGATTGCGGCGATGGTGCGTTGGTATGCCGGGCACCGACGCCCCGGTCTCGATTGGTGGGAGTTTGCGGCCGCCTGTGGATCGACCCTCGGGATGTTCGCCCTGATGCGCCTGGCGGTACGGGGCGTCCCCAGCACCGTTGAAATTCGCCAGACGATTGACGCCTACGTTCCCTGGATCTGCTCGTTTCACATCCTGCTCGACTATCTCATCGACCAGGAAGAGGACGTTACCGTCAACGAGATCAACCTCGTTGCCCCTTATCCTGACGAGGTTACCCGTCGCGAACGGCTGATCTGGCTCTATCGACAGGCCCGCGCTGCCGCGAAATCCCTACCCGACCCTGGCTTCCACCTCTGGGTCGTCGATGGTCTGCCAGGCTCCTATCTCGCCGACCCGAAAGCGAACCTTCCCTCCCAACGCGATACCACCCGCGCGCTCTTATCCGCCGCCACCCCGTTTAGCCGTCTCGTCTGGCGAGTCAACCGCCTCCGCGCGCGCCGCCGCCCTTCTCGTCCCGCACCATCCGGCGACCTCGCGGGCCAGACAGCCTTTTCCCCGCTCCTCACCGGAGATGACAGCCAGGGCCGCGGGGTCTCGGAGCCCTCCTAGCCAAAACGTCGTCCAGGTCTCAGGACCAACGCCTCTGTAACAACACGCGGCGGTGGCCGATTGTTATCGAAGGAGGAACCTGGATGGCGGCCTTCGAACGATTTGCGGCCGAGTTCGCCGCTTTGCCCGGCAGCCCTGACGATGCCGTGATCGACTCCCTGCTCGATCGTCATTTTGCCCTCGACGTTTCGCTTGCGCCCGACATCCTACGCGGCGCGATTCGGCGCGCCCTGGCCCAGACCCAGAACGCTCAACGGCTCTGGGACGACCTCGATGCAGTTCGGCGAGATGTCGCGCTCCTCAGCCCCATCGACCGGATCCCAACTCCACGACCGTTCGCCGACCCGCCCACCGGTATGCGCTGGGGGCAAGTCCGCTAGCCGGTCGGCTCTGGCGAAGCTGGTTCGACTGGCTCGGCTGGTTCGACGTCCGGCTCTTCTGCTCCCACGGCACGTCGGCCCCGCCCGTACGTCCAGAACGCCATCGGCAGGCCAATCACGATACCGAGGATCCCCAGAAGCTGTTGTTGTGAGAGACCGGCCACCCAGATGGTGTCGATCCGAAAGAACCCGGTCCCCAACCGGATCGCCGAATAGAGAGCGACATAGACCCAAAAGATCACACCGCCCGGAAGCTTCTTCCAGAGAAAGAGCAGCAGGCCAAAGGCCGCGAGATCAAGCAGCAGTTCATAGCCAACCGCCAGGTGGACCGGCACGCCGATCTGGCCCAACGTGGCGGGGTGGGTATAGACCACCGCCCAGGATCCATCGAACGGCCGACCCAGATGCTCGCCGTTGATGATGTCTCCGATCCGGCCGATCCCTTGGCCGACCATGAGACCAATGGCCGCGGCATCGGCAAATAAGGGCACCGGCAACTTGGCATAGCGCGCATAGAGATACCCCGCGATGATGCCGCCGACCACCGCGCCATAGATCGCGATACCTCCCTCGGTGATTGCGATGATCTGCATCGGATTCTGGCCGTAATAGTCCCAGCGGTCGACGACGTGAAACAGCCGTGCGCCGAGGAGACCGCCGACCACTGCCCAGGGCGCACCGTTGTAGACATCGTCGGAGGTCATCCCGACGGTGGTGGCCAGGCGCGCGGTCACCCAGACGCCGATGAAAAGCCCGACCGCCGAGAAGAACCCGTGCCAGGTGATCGCGAACGGCCCGACCGTAAACATCGTTGGGTCGATGTTGATTTCAATCACCTTGCCCTCGCGCGCCTGTGAAGCGTCCGGATTGTATCGCTCAGCCGCTCAGCCCCGCCCAAACCAGACGTGCCCCGGCCAGTCCGAGCGCCACCGCGAGCATTCGGACAATCCAGCGCGCGCCAAGCCGCCGCGAGATCCGTGCCCCCACCTGGGCACCCACAATCACCCCGACCGAAAGCGGTAGCGCCAAACCCAGGTGTTCGAGCGGACTTGCGCCACCATTGAACAGGTCGGTTGTGAGCGAGACGCCAGAGGTTGTCAGCAGATACATCTGCGAGGTTGCCGTCGCCACGATCGGCGGGACCGACATCAACGACACCATCGTCGGCACCATCATCAGACCGCCGCCGACACCAAAAAGGCTTGCGAGAAAGCCGATCAAGAAGCTGGCGACCGCGCCAATTCGCATGTCGACGTCAACGGTCGTCTGTTCGCCGGCAAGGAGCCGGTAGCTGCGACGCAGGACCCCAGGCGGCGGCGGCTTGTCGCCGGCTGACCGGTTGATCGGCGGCTTGCGGACGACGAGGTAGACCGCGATTGCCACCAGCAGTGCCCCGAAGGCTGCCTCGAAGCGGTTGCGGTCGAGCCATGTGACGACCGTACGGCCGAGGACGCTGCCCGGTACCGCGAAAAGCCCAAGCGTAAGCGCAATCGGGACGTCGATCCGGCGCTGCCGCCAGTAGGCGATCACGGCCGAGACAGCATTGCAAAACACCGCGACCAATGACACGCCGGTGAGAGCCTCCGCCGAGAGGGCGGCGTAGGCTGGCACCCAGGCAAGTGCCGGAACGAGGATAAAACCGCCGCCCGCCCCGATAATCGTGCCGTAGGTACCCGCAAAGATACCTAGCAGCACCAGCAGACCAATCTCGATCGGGTTCATGCGGCCGGCAACAGCCTATCGAGCAGTCGCCAACCAATCCGGAATGACCCACGTCCGACCGTTCGATAATCGGCGTCGCCAAGCATCAGCCGGGCGAGATTGCGCCAGAAAAGGTCCCCGGTCGCCATCAGCCGGTGAGCCAGACGCGGCATCCGGTTGAAGACCCGCAGCAAGATCCGCGCTTCGAGGAGTTCGGGCATCAACTCGCGGTCGACGGCGTGCTGGTAGCCGACGAGCGCGTCTGGACCTGTCTCGATGGCCCGGATCAAGGGATCGACGGCAAGTTTGGCACTCACCACCGCGCCAAGCAACCCTTCGCCGGTGAACGGATCGACCAAACCGGCGGCGTCTCCGAGCAGAAGCGCCCGACCGGCGACGATCGGTGCGCCCGGTCGCCGAAGGGTCAGTTGGTGACCACTGAAACGTTCAACTGGGGCGGTTTCCAGCCCGAGGTAGCGGCGCAATCGCTCGTAGTAGTCGCGAAACAGCGCACGATCCTCGATTGGTCCACCGACCCCAACCGACAGCCCATCGCCTTTCGGAAAGAGCCAACCATAGCCGCTTGGCAGCGAGCCGAGATCGAGCAGGGCGGTTGTTGCCCAGCGCTCGCGGTCGACCTCGGGCGTGACGATCTCCGCTTCGAGCGCCAGATCGATGTCAGCGCCACCAGCCAACCCGACGTCGCGAGCCACCCGGCTGTTCGCGCCGTCTGCCCCGACGACGAGGCGCCCTCGGACTTTCCCTGACCCGGTTACCACGCTGACACCGAGTACATCGCAGTCCACCCGGTCCACTCGAGTTCGGTCACGGACTTCCGCCCCGGCTTTGGCCGCCTGCTCGACCAGGAAATGGTCGAAGGTGTCCCGCATCACCATGTGAACGACCGGCCTCTCGGAAACCCGTTTGATCGGTCGGGTCAGACGGTGGGTAAAGACAATCCGATCAACCGACGTGCGGATAACCGGGCTGAGATCGAGTTCGAGCAGACGGGCGACGCGCGCTTGGACGCCACCGCCACAGGTCTTGTAACGCGGAAGCCGGTCTTTTTCGAGCAGCACCGTCCGAAGACCGCGAGCGGCCGTCTCGCGCGCCAGCACCGCACCGGCGGGGCCGCCGCCGACTATTACCAGGTCAAACACGTCAGGAGAACTCACAATGGCTCGATGCGGGACTTTGGCCGAGTATAAGAATCGGTTCCAGTTGAAGTCAATCCGGACGCCTGCTACAGTTCTTGCCGTGCAAGGTCTTGAGATCTACATCACGCTGGCGGTCGCACTGATTGTCGCCTACCTCGTGGCATTCTGGGTAGCTCTCCTCATTTGGACACTTCGCGACATCCGTTCGCGTAGCCGAAACATCTTCACCGCATTCTTTGCGATTCTGCTGGTACTTGTCTTCAACATCCCGGGAATGATCCTCTATCTCTTGCTCCGACCACGCGAAACGATCGCCGAGCAGTACGAACGTACCCTGGAAGAAGAAAGCTTGCTCTCGGAGATCGAAGAGCAAGGCGCCTGCCCCAAGTGCAAGGCACGTGTCGAGGATGAGTTTCTTCTCTGCCCGAATTGCCGAACGCGGCTCAAGAAGATCTGTTCCGGCTGTGGACGTGCCCTCCATCTTCGCTGGCATGTTTGCCCGTACTGCGCCCGCGAATCCGGTGCACCGGTCACGGCCGAGCTTTCCGGCCGTCTCAGCTAGGAGCGAGTTCCAGGCAGCCAGACACTGGCGCACCACGGCCCCGATCTCTCCACGCAGACCGGCTCGGTCCGCATTCTCCCCAATGGGAGGAACCAGCACCCGCAAGGCGGCCGAAAGGTCGCGATAGTCGCGGTGGGCGGCTACATTTCCTCTACCGTCACCCAATTGGCGCCGGCAGGCGGGACATACCGATCCATCAGGCCGAGCAACGCTGATGGGGTCGCGGCCTGGAGGACAAGGCGACGATGCTCCGCCGTGATGAATCCGTCGTTCAACGCACGATCGAAGAACGCGACAAGCGGGTCGAAGTAGCGGTCCACGTTCAACAGACCGCACGGCTTGCGGTGAATTCCGAGCTGACCCCAGGTCAGCACCTCAAAGAACTCCTCGAGGGTGCCAAAGCCACCCGGCAGCGTGACGAAACCGTCTGATAGCTCACCCATCAGAGCCTTGCGCTCGTGCATCGAGCGAACCAAGTGCAGTTCGGTCAGTCCACTATGGGCGATCTCCTTGGCGGCGAGCGGCTCGGGAATGACGCCGATCACCCGACCACCGGCTGCGAGCGCGGCGTCGGCCACCACACCCATCAGCCCCACCCGTCCACCGCCATAGACGAGCGTGAGCCCTCGCTGGGCGATCGTCTCACCGACCAATCTGGCGGAAGTCTCGAAGGTCGCCCGATCCCCGGCACGCGAACCACAAAAGACGCAGATTGCCTGCATTGCGTCCCTCACTCCGTCTTGAAGCTGGCCGAATCTTCACCTGAGGGTGCGGCCTTTCGCCAATTAGTCGTGCAGGTACTCGCGGAGCCCGGGCAGGTGGCGCTGCTGCCGCAGCTTGGAAAGCGCCTGACCTTCGATCTGCCGGATCCGTTCGCGGGTCAGCCCGACCTCGCGGGCGACTTCCTCGAGGGTGCGTGACCGATCGTCGTGGAGCCCGAACCGAAGTTGGACGATCCGCCTCTCGCGCTCGGAAAGCTGATCGAGCATCGCGGTCACTTCGTTGCGAAGCACTTCGTGGGTGGCCGCCTCCGCTGGCGAGAGGGCCGTCTTGTCCTCGACAAGTTCGGAGAGGAGACCATCATCTTCGTCGCCGATCTTCGTTTCGAGGGAGATAGGCCGCTGGGCCGCCTTGATGATCAGCATGACCTTCGCAACCGGTATCTCGAGATCGCGAGCCAACTCGTCTGGCGTGGCTTCGCGCCCGGTCGCCTGCTGGATTCGCCGGGCGGCGCGCATCATCTTGTTGATTGCCTCAATCATATGGACCGGGATCCGGATCGTTCGAGCCTGGTCGGCGATCGCCCGCATGATTGACTGACGGATCCACCACGTCGCGTAGGTCGAGAACTTGAAGCCGCGCTTGTAGTCGAACTTCTCGACCGCGCGCATCAGCCCAAGGTTTCCTTCCTGGATCAGATCACCGAGTGTAAGCCCCCGATTGAGGTACTTCTTCGCCTCGTTGACCACCAGGCGAAGGTTTGCCTCGGTCAGGCGGCGGCGTGAATCGTCACCGGTGGCCACCAACGCCTCGGCTTCGGCCCGAGTGTCGGCGCAAAGGGCATCCTGCTTTAGCAACGTGCGGGCGGCCTCGCCCTCCTCAATTGCCTTTGCGAGCGTCTGCTCGTCGGCTTTGGTCAGCAGCTTGACTGGGCGGATGTCGCGCAGATAGACGCCGATGGCATTGGGGAGTTCTTCATCGTCGAGCGGCGCCGGATACAAATCGGCATCGTCCTCGTCTTCATCATCGACGACATAGTCGGCAGCCTCACCTGGCTCGCCATCCTGGGAAATTTCGTCGTACGGCGCGTCGCCATCGTCAAGCCGAACGATATCTTCGAATTGGGTGGTGCCCCGTGCCATTCTTTCACCCTGCCTGCACTGCGGCGCCTTGACGCCGTTCTGGCATACATACGCAGCAGCATATCCCGGCGTTTCACTTCAGTGAAATTCGGACAACTCGGTCGTGGGCAGCCAGGTCTCGCAGCACGTCGACCCGCGCCGCAGGAAACGCACGCCGAGCAAGCGCCGCCGCCGGCGCTCCCTGATCGAAGGCGATCTCAAGCACGACCAAGCCGCCCGGCGCAAGCACACGGCGCGCGGACACCAGAAGCGCCCCAATCAGTACCAGACCCCCAGGACCTCCATCAAGCGCCGCCTGAGGTTCCCACTCGCGCACGCCAGTCGGGAGTTTGGCCAGGCCGACACGATCGATGTACGGCAGGTTGGCGACGAGTACGTCAATTGGGCTGATTATACCGGCGATCAGGTCGGTCTGAATGAGGGCAACCTCGAGACCCAGCCGATCGCGATTGCGCCGCGCCACCCGGAGAGCAGGGCCAGACCGCTCGGTGGCGACAACGCGCAATCGAGGCGATTCGGTGGCGATTGCCAGCGCGATCGCACCCGACCCGGTTCCAACTTCGACAGCCAGTCCAGAGCGACGCTCGATCGCAACGTCGACCAACAACTCGCTCTCGGGGCGGGGGATCAGGACATCCCGGTTCACCTCGAGATCGAGTGTTCGAAACGCTTGGCGGCCGGTGATGTAGGGGACTGGCTCTCCAGTGGCGCGTCTTGCGATCACCGCCGCGAACAGTCGTTGTTCGTCGAGGGAGAGAGGGCGCTCGCGATGGGTGAGCAGTCGCGCCCGCTCCACACCAAGCAGATGCATCAGCAGCCGCTCGGCGGCGGCTTCGGCTTCGTCATCGCCTGCCGCTGCCAGCGTTGCACGAGCCTGGCGCAACGCACGCTCGACGTTGAAACCCTCGGGTCCCGTGCGCCGATCCACCTCGCCGCTCACGATCGCCCGATGGCCAGCTTAGGCGACGCCCTCGGCTTGCAGCTTACGGGTACGGTCCGCGAGGGCGAGCGCATCGATCACCTGGTCTATCGAGCCATCGAGGATCCCCGGCAGGCCGTGGGTCGTCAGACCTATCCGGTGGTCGGTCAGGCGGTCCTGAGGGAAGTTGTAGGTCCGAATCTTCTCGGAGCGTTCGCCGGCGCCCACCTGCGCCCGCCGGTCGGCGGCCATCGCCTCGTCACGCTTGCGCTGCTCGTTTTCGTACAGACGAGCCCGCAGGACCGCCATCGCTTTGAGCCGGTTTTTCAACTGCGAACGCTCGTCCTGACAGGTGACGACGATACCGGTTGGTTTGTGGAGCAGCCGGACAGCAGTCGACACCTTGTTGACGTTCTGTCCTCCGGCGCCGCCGGAGCGATAGAATTCCATATCGACGTCGTCGTCGCGGATCTCGAAGTCGACGTCTTCGACCTCGGGCAGCACTGCCACCGTTGCGGTCGACGTGTGGATTCGGCCTTGGGCTTCGGTCACGGGCACCCGCTGTACCCGATGGACGCCGCTTTCCCATTTCAATCGGCTGTATGCTCCGCGGCCCTGTACCTCGAAGACGACTTCCTTATAACCACCTGCCTCAGCCTCGCTCAGGTCGACCACTTCGACCTTCCAGCGTTGGCGCTCGGCGTAGCGGGTGTACATCCGGAACAGGTCCGCGGCAAACAACGCCGCCTCCTCGCCGCCGACACCGGCCCGCACCTCCATGAAGACGTTCTTGTCGTCATTCGGGTCTTTCGGCAGGAGGGCGAGTTTCAGCCGCTCGTCAAGTTGCTCGCGCATTGGCTCGAGCCGGCCGATCTCGTCTTTGGCCATCGCGACAAGTTCGGTATCGCTCTCCTCGTCGAGGAGTTGGCGCGCATCCGCGAGATCACCTTCGACCTTGCGGTAGTCGCGATACAGTTCGACCACCGGTTCGATCTCGGTGCGCTCTTTATTCAGCCTAATTAACAGTTCGTAGTCGTTCAGGTTCGCCGGGTCGGCAAGCGCTTGGGCAAGATCTTCGTAGCGACTCACAACGGCGTCCAGGCGGTGGTACATCAAGCACCTCGGGTCATCGGTACAGCCTCGCTCACCCCACCACTGGAGCGGAGACAGCCCCCAGATCTCTCACGATAGAATTGAATGGCGAGTTAGGTGTCACCGATCAGGGACGCAACCACGTCGCCGAGAGGCACGTTGCGCGGATCCCCGCCGTGCAGCGGTTTTAGGTGCGCTTCCCCAGCGGCGATCTCGTCCGGACCGAGGATTATCGCGTACTTTGCGCCGGATGCGTTGGCCTGGCGCATCTGTCCTTTCACTCCACGCCCGCCGACTGGTCCAAGCGTCGGGATGCCACGCGCCCGGAGGGTGGCTGCCAGCGCGACCGCTTCGACTTCGGACTCCGCGCCGATCGTCACGATGTACGCGACCGGTTGGGCAGGCTGCGGCGCTTCGACACCCGCCTTCTTACGGTTGAGCAGGATCCGTTCGAGCCCGGTGGCAAAGCCGATCCCCGGGGTGGCTCGACCACCAAGTTGGGCGATCAGCCCATCGTAGCGCCCACCGCCGCCGATCGTGCTTTGCCCGCCCACGTCCGCCGGCTGGTATTCAAAGACGGTCCGAGTGTAGTAGTCCAGCCCGCGCACCAGCCGGTGATCGATGTGCCAGGGGCGACCGAGACGGTCAAGAAAACCGATCAGACGCTGAAAGTGCTGGGCGCAGGCAGGGCAGAGGTAGTCGATGCTTTTCGGGGCATGGTCGCCAAGTCGATGGCAGCCCGGGCTCTTGCAGTCAAGGAGCCGTAACGGATTTCGTTCCAGCCGGTCCCGGCAATCGCTGCAAAGTTCTTCCGCGTGGCCGGCGAAGTAGGTGCGGAGCGCCTCGATATAGGCCGGCCGGCAATCGGCGTCTCCAATGCTGTTGATCAGCAACGCCACCGCCGGGATACCCGCCACCTCGAACAACCGGCCGGCCATGTCGACAATTTCGGCGTCGAGGGTCGGGTCCGATTCGCCGATGGCCTCCGCATTGAATTGGTGGAACTGGCGGTATCGGCCAGCCTGGGGCCGGTCGTAGCGAAAGAGCGGGCCAACGCTATAGAGCTTGACCGGCTGCGGCCACGACGCCATCCCATGTTCGAGATAGGCGCGGCAGACCGAGGCGGTGTACTCGGGACGCAAGGTGAGCGAGTTGTCCCCTTTGTCCTGGAAGGTGTACATCTCCTTCTCGACGACGTCGGTCGTGTCTCCCACCGCCCGCGAAAAGACGTCGGTAGATTCGACAAGTGGCGTATCGATACGACGATAGCCGTAGCGTTGAGCGATGTCGTCACAGAGATGGAGAAGGTGCTGCCAGTCGGGTTGATCGTCGGGGAGGATATCCTGCATTCCCCGCGGCGCGCGGTACACGGTCGGCCTCGCTTTCGCAGCCAGGATAGCGGATGGCCGAATCGAGCCGCAACCGCCGATCTTGTCGCATGATCCGTGCCCTCGTACAATGATCGCAGGCTCAACTGCCACGAGGAAGAGACCATCGTGTTCAATCCGTTTCGCCGCCAGTCGCTCGACCCATCGATCCAGGTCCGGGTGCCCCCAGGGCAGGTTCTGACTGAGAAGTGGCCGGTGCTTCATTATGGCCCGGTCCCCAAGGCCGATCTCACGACCTGGACGTTTCGAGTCTGGGGCCTCGTCGAGCAGTCGGTCGAACTGTCCTGGGAGCAGTTTCTGGCACTGCCTCGCATCGAGACGATGTCGGACATCCATTGTGTTACTCGTTGGAGCAAGCTCGACAATCGATGGACGGGCATCGCCCTCAAAGACGTGCTGGCGCTTGCTGGTCCAAAGCCAGAGGTGAAGTTCGCCGTCGCTCATGCCGAATATGGCTACACCGCCAACCTCCCGATCGATGCGCTGTATGATGACGACGTCCTGCTTGCTTACGAGCACAACGGAGAACCGTTGACCCTCGACCATGGGTACCCGCTTCGTCTGGTGGTACCAAAGCGCTATTTTTGGAAGAGCGCCAAGTGGATTCGCGGCCTTGAACTGCTTGCCGAAGACCGGATCGGGTTCTGGGAGCAACTCGGCTACCACAACGACGCCGACCCATGGCAGGAACAGCGGTTTTGGAGCGACTGACCGCGAGATTCGGCCTGACTGTCGCCACCGGCGCAAAGCGAAATGCGCTCGAGCTTCAGCCAAGCGGCGCCCTTCGACTATGGATTGCCGCACCCGCTGTCGACGGCAAAGCCAATGCCGCCCTCGTCAGATACCTCGCCGGGGTTCTCGGAGTGCGCCAACGTCAGGTCGTTATCGTTCAGGGGACACATGCCCGCCACAAGCGCATAGTCGTCGAAGGCATCGATCAGGCCGAGGCCATAGCGCGATTGTCCGGGTAGCTCGTTCACCCCGACGTCGTTTGCTCAATCTCGCTTGACCGGGCCGGCGCCCCTCGCATCCGAACGGCGCTTTTCTCTCGCCAACGTGCTAAGCCGGATACCGGCACATCACCGACGCCAGACGTCCGAACCGGAGTGATGCTCGCCCGCCAACTCAGACTTCCTCAGGCTCCTGCGGAAAGGGCGGGCGCGGTATCTCTCGCCGATTGCGATTCTCTGACCGTTCCAGACCCGATGACCGGCGATAAATGAGTTCAAGCCGGACCAGCCCATAGACCGCGGCGGCGGCGGCGGTGACAGCGATCGCGAGCGCCTCCACCCGACCGGCGTCGCTGAGAAACAACGCCGCCAGACCCAGAACGCCGCCGATCATCACGATCAGCATGACCGCTTCCCGCCCACTCAGCCCAAGCATCGTCAGGCGATGCGATAGGTGGTCCTTGCCAGCCGAGGTGAGTGGGTTGAGACGACGCCGGAGCCGGGAGATCGTAACGAGCGTGGTATCGAAGATAGGGATGCCCAGCACGAGGATCGGGATCAACAACGTCACCGTCGGATCGTTCTCGAACCGGAGTTTGATCCCCAGCGCGGCAAGCAAGTAGCCCAGCAGGAGGCTGCCAGCGTCGCCCATGAAAATCCGCGCCGGGGCGAGGAAGTTGAACCGAAGAAAGCCGAGACAAGCACCGGCGATCGCCGCCGACAGGCTAGCGACCAGAAACTGACCGCTGCCCGCCGCCAGTACCAGAAAGAAGCCGCTGGCGACCGCCGCGACACTCGCCGCCAAACCGTCCATGTTGTCAAGCAGGTTGAAGGCGTTGGTGATACCGACGACCCATAAGAAGGTGAGCGCCAAGTTCACCTCGTTCCAAGGTGTCGCTGATTCGACCCGGATCCCCGAGAGGACCAACGGGACGGTCGCGACCGATTGGGCGACTAGCTTGGCATAGGGGGAAAGGCCCTGGCGGTCGTCGAGTAGCCCGGTAATCGAGACGACCGTCGCCCCGAGCAAGATTGCACCGAGTTGGGGGAGGTTGAACCGGTCGGTGAAAAGCATCAGCGCGCTGACCAGCGCGATCCAAATCGCCACGCCGCCCATCAGTGGTACCGGCACTCGGTGGACCTTGCGGGCCGCCGGCTGGTCGACCAACCCGACTCGAATCGCGATGCGGCGAGCGAGGGGCGTACCGGAGACCGCCAGCATCAGGGCGACGGCGAAAATTGCCATATAGGTGAGAGTCACCGGCATCCGCCCACCGTCCACCATTGGTCCGCGCGGCCGCGGCGCAGGCCCGCACAAGGTTCGCCGTCCCACCCAGCCAGCGGAGTGGGCCCGTCCCGATGATACCAGACGGCCCGGCTCGCTCTCGGTCGCTATACTTCCCGCCCAGCCGCCGCAGAGGTGGCCGGCCCGGCCGTCCAGGTGGGCCTCCTGATCCGAGGTAGCTATCGCCGTCGCCGTCGTTGGCGCCCCGGTCGCGCTTGCCATTGGGGCCGTGGTTGTTCTGCTCGTTCGGCGTTGGTCTCGCGCCGTTCGCGTGGTCTGGCTGCTCTCGGCCAGCACTGCCGGTGCGCTTACTTTGCCGCTCTGGCCTGCCGTCGACGTCCGGATCCCCTGGATACCTGGCAGCGCGGATATCGCCCTTTTCTTCAGTTTGCACGTGGATGCTCTGACCACCCTCTTTGCGATGAGCGCCGCCGTGATCGCGGTGGCGGTCGCGCTCGACGATCTACGGTCGCCGATCCCCTGGCGTTTTGTCCTCGGACGGCAGCTTGCCCTCGGGTTCGGCCTGCTGGTGATGGCAGCGGCCAACCTCGCGGTGGCAGCAAGCTTGTTGTTGGTGCTCCCGCTGGCCGCCGGGTTGGCACGGCGTTTCGACGACGAGCCACGTCTAAGCGCCCTTGGCGGTATCTTCGCCGCCGGGTGTGCCCTCCTTACCGCCGCCGCGTTCGGAGTAGCGGCGCCGATGGGGTTCGCCTCGTTGGTGCTGGGCCTCGCTTTCCTACTTTTTCAGTTTCCGTTTCACGGCCTTGCCGAAACCGCCCTCACTGGGCTGCGCGGCGCATTCGCGATCAACCTCGCAACCATCGTCCTGCCGGGTCTGGCGATAGCCGTTCGTTTCTCCGTCGATTCGTCAGACCCCTGGCGGCTTCAGGCGATCGCAGCGTTGGGAGCGGCGACGATGGCGTTAACCGGTCTGATCGCGGCACGGGCGGATTCCCTAGCCCGCTTGTTGGCCTCGACCGCGTCGCTCCAGGCGGGCGCCTGCCTCGTGGCGCTTGGTCAGGGGATCAGCCCGACCCAGCCGGCAGCAATCCTGATCGGCCCACCGGCGATGCTGGCCCTGGCCGGGCTGTCCCTGGCGTTTGACCGGATAACCGAGGGAAGCGGAATCGCCGGACTGGGTAGCCTGATGGGCGCCGGCCGGAGTCGTCCGCTCACCGGACTGCTCATGGTCACGGGTGCGCTGGCGGTTTCCCCTTTTCCACTCATTGGTGGCGCGGCGGTTGGCAATGCTGTTTCGCTGGCCGGTGCCCTGAGTGACGGGAGATTCGTGTTGGCTGCCCTTGCCCTGGTTGGACTGGGCGGCGCGGCAGCCGGGCTTGGGCGGATGGCGCTGACGCTCTTCGCCCCCGGCGCCGAACCCACCGGCCGTGAGCAGCCGATCCGGCTGCTTGCTGCTGCCTTGCCAATCGGCGTGGCAGTCGCGGCCGGGGTGCTCGCCTTTACCGCCATCGACCCGGCTGCTCGCGCGGCTATAGCCGCCTTCGGCGCCCGGCCACGGCCAACCGGGGGCGAACTGTTCGCGCTGCCGTGGTATGGCGGACTGGGTGCGTTCGGCGGACTGATTGTAGCCGGGGTGGTGGGAGTTCTTGGTGGAACGATGCGTGGCCGGCCTTCCAGTCTGCCGGTGCGTCGCGAGGTGTTCGAACCCGGACTTGTCCGACTGGACGACATTCTGGAGGATAGGACCGAGCCGTTGGGCGAGGAGCGCGTTGCGCCGTTCGAGACCCGCGTGTTGCTCGGCCGGCTGGCTGGAGTGGGTCGGCTCATCCTTTGGACCTTCGCCCAGGGACTGGCACTCCTCGAGGGCCGCTACTACATGGCGACGGTTCTCGTCCTCGGACTGTGGATCTTGATTATCTTCCTGGGATAGCCCATGACGCTTTCGATTCTCATCGTTGGGGTGCTTGTCGGGGCGGTGTCACTCCTGATCCTTACCGAGGCCTGGCGGATCGGCATTCCGGCGCTGCTGGCGGTCTATCTGATCGTCGCATTGCTCCTTGGAGCAGAAACGAACCTTGCGCTTGGGGCAGTCCACCTGCTGGTCGGGCTGTTCACGGTGGGTGTGCTTTTTGCAGCGCTCCGAACGCTGCCGGGCACGTTGAACTCGACCGTGCAATATGCCTTTGGATTTCCCTACCGCATCGTAACCGGGCTGTTTGCCCTGGTGGTGGCCTATAGCCTCGCCGATACCTACCCACTTCCCGATGTCGCACCAGGGCTCAATTTCGCCGTCTACTTGCTAGCAGCGGTCGGGCTGATCTCCCTCGTCCTGGCGCGGCGAGTATTGACGGTCGGCTACGCGGTGCTGCTGCTGCAGGAAGTCGCCAGCATCCTGCTATCGATTTTCAGCGAAGGGCCAGGCTTAGCGCGGCTGCTCTTAGCCGCGTTGGTCCAGTTCGCGATGGCCGTCGCGGTGGCCTACCTGCTCTATATCGAGCAGGAAGGTGAGACGACCTGATGGCGCTTCACCTGCTGGCGGCGGTACTCGTCCCCTGGCTGGCTGCGCCGCTGGCGCTCTTGCTTGGGCGACGCGCTGGGCTGGGGATCTCGGTGATGACCGCCGCGGCTCAGTTTGTGTTGACGGTCTTGGCGAGTAGCGAGGACAGCATTCAAATGGGCGGCGTCCAATTGTTGGTCCAGCCGCTTGATCGGCTGTTCATCCCGTTGATCCTCATCGGCTTCGTCGGAGCCTGCGCACTGGGTGAGCGCGAGTCGCGTGCAGTTGCGCCGACCGCGCTGCTTGTCAATGGCGCAGCAATCGGCGGAACCCTGGTCACCAACCCATTTCTTGCCAGTCTCTTTCTACAACTTGCCGGGGTGTGCGTCCTGTTCATGCTGCCGGCACGCACACCGGCCGCCACGACGCTGGTGCGCGAAGCGCTCGCCGGCTCGAAGTATCTCACCCTGACCGCCGTCTCGGCGCTTGGCCTGCTGGCAGCATTCGCATTGATTGAGACGACCCGCATTGCAGGTGAGACGCGTACCATCGCCCAGGTGGTGTTGGCGCTGCTGGTCATTGGAATTGGTCTTCGTATTGCCGCCTTTCCCTTTCAGATGTGGCTGCCCGATTTCGCCTTCATTGCACCACCGGCGGCAGTCGTCCTGGCGTGTGCGGTGATCAATCTCACGGCGATCGTCCTCGTGTTTTCGACGTTAGCGGATGCACCCTGGCTGGTGCTACCCGAGCGCAACCGGGCAATCATGGCCGTGGGGGCGGTTGTGACCGCGGCCGGCGGAGCGCTCCTGGCGCTCAATGCCAGCGACTTGCGACGGCTGATCGTCTACGGCAGTTCGGCAGAGCTTGGGTTTGTCCTGTACGGCATTTCGGTCGGCTCGGGATCGAGTGTGACCGCGGCGGTGGCGGTGCTTGTCGCGAATCTCCTGGCGGTCGTGATGCTCTGGGCGCTGGTTGGTCAACTCGAGCGGCGAGTCGGGTCGGTCGAGATCGGCTCCCCGCTCGGTTTGATCGCTCAGCTTCCGGGCACCGCTCTTGCGTTTCTGGCGGCGAGCTTGACGATCGGCGGCGTGCCGCTGTTCGCCGCATTCCCGGGCCGTTGGGTGTTGGCGCGCTTGGCGGTCGATTCAAATCCCTGGCTGGCCCTTGGCCTGAGCGCGGTCAACCTGATGCTGCTGTTCGCCTTCCTTCGAGCCTTTCGGGCGATCTTCCTTGGACGGCCACCCGCCGAAGTGGTCGCTCGTGAAAGCCTCGGCGCAACCGTCGGGCTCCTTCTCCTCGCGCTCATCTCACTTCTCCTCGGGTTGCTGCCTTGGCTCATCTTCCAGCCAATTACTGCGGCAGTGTTAGAGCTTCCCTTCCTGCAATAACTCGCGCACCGCTTCTTCGTGGTTCAAGGTGACGTGGTACCCTTTTCGGGCGAACCGCGATGTTCCCAAGGAGGGGTGATGCGTCAAGCTCCGGCACACGATTGGCTGCCGTCTCCAGAGGAACTTGCCGCACTCGATCGGATCCAACGCCGAGTGCTCTGGCTATCGACGAACATCGTCCACCACGCCAACAATCTCCGTCCTGATGTCGATGGCACCAAGGTCGGTGGCCATCAAGCTTCGTCGGCATCGATGGTCGCGACGTTGACGGCGCTGTACTTTTCGTTTCTCCGCGCCGGTGATCGCGTGGCGGTCAAACCGCACGCCTCGCCAGCCTATCACGCTGTCCAATACCTGCTGGGTAATCTCGACCGTCGCTACCTCACCACCCTGCGCAGTTTCGGCGGACTTCAGGCCTACCCAAGTCGAACGAAAGACCCGGACCCGGTGGACTTTTCGACAGGATCGGTCGGTCTAGGCGCTGCCGCGCCGGCCTTTGCCGCCCTCGCCGATCGCTATGTCCGCTTTCACTTCGGCGGCCCAGAAGATCGCCGGTATATCGCGCTCGTCGGCGACGCGGAACTGGACGAAGGGAACGTCTGGGAGGCCGTGACCGAGGAGCATCTGCGCGATGTTGGCAATGTCATCTGGATCGTTGATCTCAACCGACAGAGCCTTGACCGGGTCGTCCCGGGTATCCGTGCCCGCCAACTCCAAGCCCTGTTTCGCGACAGCGACTGGCATGTCGTCGAAGCGAAATATGGCCGACGACTGCAGCAGGTGTTCGCTGGACCAGGTGGGGCAGCGTTTCGCACCCGAATTGACGACATGAGCAACGAGGAATACCAGGCGGCGATCCGGTTGCCTGGCGCGATTTGCCGCGAGCGCCTTATCGTCGGGTCGGATGACCCAGCCGGCGTCGAGCGCGCGCTCGCGCTCTTCGCAGACGCCGATATTCCCGACTTGCTGAGCGACCTTGGTGGCCATGACATTGGCGAACTGCTGAAAGTGCTTCACCAAGCCGCCAGCGTTCGCGACCGTCCGAGCGTCGTGTTCGCCTACACCATCAAGGGCTGGGGGTTGCCGATTGCCGGTCACCCGCTCAACCATTCGGCCCTGCTGACCGGCAAGCAGGTGGAGGACTTGGCGGTTCGACTGGGTATCCCGTCGGAGGACGAATGGCCGCGCTTTCCGAGCGGCACGCTCGAGGCGGAGTTGTGTCAGCGTGCGACCAACCGGCTTCGCGAACCAGCCGAACCATCCGACGTGCTTGCCCTGACGCCCGACGACATCCCGCCCCAGATCGATCATCGCCCGCTTTCCATCACCTCAACTCAGGAGACGCTCGGCCGGTTGCTGGTCGAACTGTCGCGCCTGCCGGAAATCGGCGCCCGGATCGTCACCGTCGCGCCGGACGTCGCGGTCTCGACCAACCTTGGCGGCTGGATCAACCGCGTCGGGGTCTATAGTGCGACCGGTGAGGACAGTTTCGAGACGGGCCCGCAACCGGTACGCTGGCAGCCCAGCCCAACCGGCCAGCACATCGAGCTTGGCATCTCGGAAATGAACCTGTTCTTGCTGCTCGAGCAACTCGGGCTTTCTCAAGAGTTGTTGGGCCAACTTCTGCTCCCGATCGGGACCGTCTACGACCCCTTTGTCCTTCGCGGGTTGGACGCCTTTATCCACGGTCTGTATTCGGAAGCAAAGTTCATTGTCGTCGGTACGCCGTCTGGGATCTCGCTCAGCCCGGAAGGTGGAGCACACCAATCGACCGTCACTCCATCTCTCGGCCTGGAACTGCCAAACCTGATCAGCTACGAGCCGGCTTTTGCCCGCGAAGTCGAATGGATCCTGCTCGAAGCTCTGCGTCAGTGCGCCGACCGCAAGCACGGGCGCTCCACATATCTGCGGCTCTCAACAAAACCATTGGCCCAACAACTGCTCGATGGCGCGCTCGCCAGACTCGGCGAACAGGAGCTTCGGCGTCAGGTCCTGACCGGCGGCTATCGGCTGATTGACGCTCGCTACGATGCGCCCGACACGGATCCGTCGGCAATCGTCCAGATCGCCGTCGCTGGAACCATGACTCCGGAGGCGGTCGAGGCCGCTCGCCGACTGCACCGGGAAGGCGTCGCGGCCAACGTTCTGGCCATCACCAGCGCAAACCGGCTCTTTGTATCGGCAACAGCCGGACGACGCCATCAGCGCGCCGGCGGGACGAGCAGCCTCGGCCAGTTGGAGACACTCATTCCGGGGGACGAGCGGCGAGCGCCAATCGTCACCGTCGCCGATGGCGCATCACACGGCCTTGCCTTTCTGGGTGGCATCTTCGGCGCTCCGGTCGTTCCATTGGGCGTCGATCAGTTTGGTCAATCCGGGACGCGTGCCGACCTCTATCGCCATTTCGGCATTGACGCCGACGCGATCATCGCCGCAGCGTTTGCGGCACTCGATCTCGCGGCGTGACGCTCCAGACCGGGCTGCGAGCGCGGCGGCTTTGGTTTACCCTGCGTGCTTTCGACCTGATCGACCTGGGAAGCAATCCCGGCTCGGCGCTCCGCGGCGCGTTCGTCACCGCGCTTCGTGCTCTTGCCTGTCCCGACGGTCCCGCCCCCAACCCAGACCATCGTCAAACATGTCCGTTCTGCTTGCTGGTGGGTGGGACCGACCCGGCCTGGCCGCGTGGGCGCGATCTACCTCGCCCCTTCACAATCGAACCTGAGAACGCGACGGCAGCCGTCGGCGAAACCTGGCGCGTCGGCGTTACCCTGATTGGGCCGGCCATTGATTTCGAAGACGCGGTCAGCACAGCAATTGTGCTTGCCGCCGAGCACGGGATTGGTCGTGGCCGCGGACGTTCGGTACTCGATTCGGTCATGCGCCGCTCGCCGCGCGACAACCAAGACGGTGACGTAACGGACGATGTGGTAGCCGGCGGCGCAGCAAGCGCACTCACCATTGACCTCAAGACGCCTCTACGCCTGACCGAGCGCGGGGCGCTCGTCCGAAGCCCTGACCTGAGTATTCTCCTACGTCGGCTCCTCGAGCGGGTCGAGGCACTCTCGACCCTCTATGGCGACGGTCCGCCACCGCCCGAAGCCTGGCGTTCGCTCGATCACGACCTTGGCAGACCGGCAAGCGCAGCCGTGTTGATGGAGGACTCTACCCGTTGGCGGGATACCTGGAGCGGATCGCGCCGCTCGGGTCGCGTCACTCCTACCGGCGGTCTCGTTGGCCAGGCCACCTGGCGCGGCGATCTCTCCCCCTTGCTCCCCTGGCTAAGATGGGGGGAGGTTATCCACGTTGGCAAGAATGCAGTCAAAGGCGACGGGTGGATCGTTCTCGAAACTCACGAACTAGAACCATCGCCCACCGAACAGAACAATCAAGGGGCTTGTTAGCGTGGGCGCGCCGACCACTCCCAAAATCGCTAACCTTGACTTGTAGTTCGAGTTCGCGAGCGGCGCAAAGGAGTCGGTCCCTACACCCGCGGCAGCACTTCGTCGATCAGCAACCGCAGGTTGCGCTCGCAAAACGCCCGATCGATGCCCGGCGATGAGACGGCGGTCGAGATAAGGTGGATCCCGGTCTCGTCCTCGAAGGCGCGAATCTGTTCAACCACATCGTCCGGTGTCCCACAGAAGACATGATGCCGCTCGCCACCGCGCATCGGGGCGGCAGACTCCTCATAGAAAGCTTGAGCGGTAACCGGCCGCCAGGGACCCCAAAGCGATGGGTCGCCTGGCTGGTGCAACCCGCGAAGGTAGGCCTGATGGAGTTCGGCGAGGCTCCGCAACGATTCTTCCTCTGCTTCCGCTCGGCTAGGCGAGACGATCAGTTTCCGCGTCGCCTTCGCATTCGAAAGCAGATGATCGGTTTCTGTCTCGCCCAAGCCCCCTTCGGCCGCGATCTCGCGGAAGCGGTCCATCTGCCGCTTTAACCCTGCCGCGCTATCGATCCCAAAGATCGGATGAGCGCGCCACCGCGCCGAGTAGCGCAACGAATGGTCGGACGTGGCGACGATGTAGATCGGCGGTCGTGGCTTTTGAAATGGGCCGGGTGTGATCTCCAGAGAGGGGATCTTCCAGACCTCGCCATCGATCTTCGGCGTCGGCCGACCCTCCAACGCCGGGACGATCACCTCCATCGCCTCTTCGAATGAGCGGCGGCTGGTATCTGGGTTGGCTCCGAAGGCGGCTGCCTCCAACGCGACGTGGCCGCGGCCCAATCCGACGTTGAGCCTGCCGCGGCTCAGTTGGTCCACCCAGAGCATCTCCGACACGAGATGCACCGGGTGGTGGAACGGCACCAAGGCGACGCCGTAGCCAATCCGAACCCGCCTGGTTATCGCGGCCATGTTGGTGAGGATGACCGAGGGGGCGCTCGCCGAAGACCAATGGGAAAAGTGATGTTCGGTCAGCCAGACGCTGTCGAAGCCGCCTTCGTCGGCGATTCGCGCCTGCCACATGAGATGTTCGATCTCGCTCGGCCAGGCGTCGTTTCCTTTGTCCCAGTCTGGATGGCCGCAGGTACGCCAGAGCGTGGTGCCGATCCCGATCCGCATCGGACGAACCCTCCTGGTCGCTATTTCACCTTGTAGACCGAATCCATATTCCAGTTGCCGATCGATGCCGGCACCTGAACGTCACGGACCTTTGACGTGTGGACGACATAGAGCGGCGACAGCACCACGAAGATCGCCGGCACGTCTTCACGGAAGATAGCGGTGACCTGACGACCCAGTTGCTGGCGCCTTGCGGCGTCGCGCTCGGTGTAGAGTTGGTCGAAGACGCGCTCCCATTCCGGGTTGCAATACCAGACGTTGTTGGCAGGCGCGCCGGCGGGCCTGCCGCAGCCATTGGTGGTCCGGACGGTTGCGCCAAAGCCATTCTGGTCGCCGGTCCCGCCGGCATAAATGTCACCCAGTAGCTGATTGTTGCGGCCAAAGATCTTGTCTTGCATGACCGCGTTCTCGTTGTTCCTCAGGTCAGCCTCGACGCCGACCGCCAACAAGTCACCATGCACCGCCAGCACCGTGTCTTGCAGGCTCATTGGCGAAAAGTCCAGCCCGTAGGGAAGCTTGAAACCGTTCGGGTAACCCGCTTCGGCCAGCAACCGTTTTGCCATTGCCGGGTCGTAGGGGAAGGGCTTGATTTCTGGATCCCAGAGGACACTTCCGGGGACGGCAAACTGACCGACCGGCTGGGCAAAGCCACGATAGACCGTCTTGGCGATCGCTTCTTTGTTGACCGCATAGTTGAGCGCCAGCCGGACCCGCTTGTCGCGCAAAGGCGACTGACGGACTTCGTTTGGCCCTTGCGGGATCGAGTACGAGACATTCGAAACGTGGAAGGCATTCACCACCATTCCCGACCGACGCAGTCCTTCGGCGTTCTCGGCGGTCAGGTTGGTGAAGGGGACGATGTCGATCTCATTGGTCCGCAGTCCGTTGATCAACTGGATCGGCTCAGGGATCGCCCGCAGTTGAATTTCATCGGCGATCGCCCGCCGATAGGCATGGGGCGTGCTCTTCTTCCGGAATCGAATCTGGTCGTTCGCCTTGAAGTCGACGAGTTCGTACGGTCCGGACCCCATCGGCTTGTCGCGGAACCCGTTGAAACCACCGACCGACTCGAAATACTTCTTTGGCACCACCCAAAAGAACGCTCCGCCGTTTGGCACGCTCATGTCGACCGTCCGGGTCGTCACGTCAACGGTGGTATCGTTGATCGCCTTCGCGCCGGTGACGGTTGTAAAGAAGGATCGTTGCGGCCAGCCGGAGTCGACGACCTGCGAGAAGGTAAAGGCGACGTCCTCAGCAGTAAGCGGCGAACCGTCGGTCCATTTCATGTCCTTGCGAATGGTGAAGGTCCAGGTCAGTCCGTCAGCCGAGAGCGACCATTTTTCCGCCACAGCCGGTCGTGGCTCGAAATTCGGGCCAAACTGGGTCAGGTTGTCGTAAAAAGGCCAGAACATATAGAAGGCCGAAGCGGAGACCTGGGGTGTCATGTTCGCGGGCAACCCGCTCACGGCAGCGCGCAGGATCTGCTGTTCTTCGCGAACATCGCCCGGTACGGCCGGCGGCGGCGGAATTGACGAGGTCGGCGCCGGCGCACAGGCTGCCACAATCACCATCGACAGAAGCGAGAGACGAACCAAGCCGGCGCGCATCAGCGTCCTCCATGGGGCAGACTGTTCTGGGAAACCAGCGGCATGACCTCCTCGGTGAACCGCTCAAGCTGGCGGCGGAAGACCGTGGCCGGTGTGTAGAACCCGAAGGCAACCGCCAGTTGGCGGACGCCCAGAGTTCCCAGGTCTCGGATCCGTTCGACGACATCATCGCGAGTGCCGAAGATCGCGCCGCCGCGATCGTCGATTGGCCCGTCGTAGGGGGGAAGATGCGGGACTTCGGGCGTGTAGCCCGGATCGCCGACCGGTAGACGGCACATTTCGAAGGTATACCGGCTGTAGGCGCTCTGGCTGCGGATGTATTCTTCGGCCTCGTCGCGCGAGTCGGCCACGCAGACCGGGCGGTTGGTTGCCACCCGGTCGAGCGCCCAGGTGAGTTGCTCCTCGCCGACCCCGGCGGCCGCCGCCGCAGCCTCGAAGTTGCGAACCGATGCCGCTATCTGCTCGGGGTTGCTATAGCCGACCAGCGGGATGATCCCATGCTCGGCGGCGTAGGCGATTGACTGCGGCGAGGTGATTGGCATGTAGAAGGGCGGGCCGGAAAATGGCACCGCCCGATCAATCCGCTGGACCGGCCCCGGGAACACCTGGATGCGTGGCAGACTGGTCGTTATTCCCTCGAAGGCGAATGGCTCGCCGGTAAAGGCGTGAGCGAGGATCTGATACCCATCGTCGAAAAGCTCGCGTGAGCGATCGGCATCGCGCGAAAGCACCGCGACCTCGAGCGGAGCATGACCGCGGCCGATCCCGATGTCCAGCCGACCGCCACTCACTTGATCGAGCAAGAGAAGGTCTTCGGCCAGCCGCACCGGATGGTGAAACGGCAGCAGATTGACCGTAACACCCAGCCGCAGCCGGGTAGTGAAGGCTGCGAGATGGCCGAGCAGGAGATTTGGCGACCCGGTCCCGATCTGATCGAAGAAGTGATGCTCGGTCATCCAAAGGGCGTGGTAGCCATGGCGGTCCGCAAACTGGGCAACCCAGCGCAGATTGTCAACCGAATCCTGCCAACTGCCGCCCGGCATCGGTCGGAGACTCGACGCGATCCCGATCCGCACGCTTCCCTCCTCGCGTTGCGATGAATGCATCATACCTGACCGGCCGGCGAGGTGCGGACGAATTCCCGGTCTCCCGCGACCGCCCGAGAGGATCGCGAAAGCCCCCGGCGGGTGGCCGGGAGCTTGAAGGGGTCTGGCGGGGAGCGCAGCTATGCGACGGGCGCGGTCGGAGCCGGGATCACCCCAAGTTGCTGCATCAAGCCAAGCTGATCAAGCTCAACGCGCTGTTCGATGATCTTGCCGTCTTCGATGGTGAACAAGCCGATACCGGTGAAGATCGCCGGCCGATTGGTTGCGGGGATGGTTCCGCCGGGACCGTGCAATGGGCCGGTGTGGGTGACCCGGGCGCTCCACCGAACGGCGACCTGACCGCCATCGGCGACCAATTGTTCATCGGTGAAGCGCAAATCGGGAAAGGCGAGATACCAGGCGCCGGCCGCCATCTTCAGCCCATCGGCGCCACCGACCGGTGCGCCCGCCAAGAATGCTGCGTAGGACGGCGCACACATCTCGTCGACGATGGCGGCGTTTTGCTTATTCCAGAGTTCGTCGTGGAACCGGGACACGAGGGCCTTGTTCTTCTCGCTGGACATGCCTCTTCCTCCTTCGATCGGTGAGGTGCTTTCGACCTGGCTCGGTCGTCGTTGCGGTGACGAAGGGTGCGCCAGTCACGGCATAGCAGCCTCCTCGAGTTCTACCTCGCCGGCATAGCGCTGCATCCCGGCCAGCACCCGGCCGTGGTGGCGGCGGATGAGCGGTGACAGTTCGGTCATCGCGGCCTCCAGCAATGCCTGGGACTCGAACAGCAGGACCGTCAACCAGGCGTCCGGGGCGATCCGAACGACATAGCCATGTCGGAAACCGGGTCGATGCCGGGCGGCGGGAAGCATCACCTCACGGTAGCCGAAGCGAATGAGGTCCTCATTCCCGCGGCGGAAGCTCCAGGCGACGGCGATAGCGTACATCCGGTCCCTTTCGCCGCCGGCTCATTCCGCGACGGCAAAGTGACTGTAGCGAGAGACAGGCCCCGCCCTCATCGACCAGACGTGCCATTCTCGAGCGGCGAATGGAACAGCCGGGATGCGCCAAATGATGTAGCGACGCTAGACCAACCCGTGACGGAAGGCGAACGCCGCGGCGCCGGCGCGCGTGGACACGTCCAACTTGATGAAGGTGTTTGCGAGGTGGCGGCGAACGGTCGCCGGGCTGACGCCCAACCGGCTGGCGATATCGCGGTTTTGCAGTCCCTCGGCGAGCAGCCGCAACACTTCAAGTTCGCGGGGGCTCAGTGTGTGGGCCAGGCCCTCGCCCGAACTGGCGCGCAAGAAGCTGGTGACGGCGTCGGTCAGGGGCTGGGTCTCGCCGAGGTAGGGCAAGTGGTGTGGCCCGGGGAAATCGCGAAGCGTCGCCTGTGGAAGGTTCCCGGCAAGGTATTCGCCAAGAGCAAACGGGACAATCGGATCCTCGCGCCGGTGGAGTACGAGCACCGGCATCGTGACCAGTGGCAGGAGCGGCCTCAGATCGGCCTGGCCGGCAGCCGTCGCGAACGCGACCATCGCTTGCGGCGATGTTCCCACCCGTTGATAGGCGGCGAACCAGGCCAACTGCTCGAGGTCGGCCTCGGGGATGAATGCGTCGGCGAGGGCACGAGAACCAAGGCCCCATTCGACACGGACGATATCGAGCAGCGCGGTGAAGAGCGTGGGATCAACGCCGGCTGGGTAGCCCAGGCCGGGAAAGAGCCTGGCGAAGCTGCCATAGAGGACCAGATGGGATACCCGCTCGGGATAACGCGCCGCAAACGCGATGGCGATGGGACTGCTGATCGACCAGGCAAACACCACCGCCCGTCGCACCCCGGCTGCATCAAGCACCGCCGTCACATCGTCGATTTGAACCTCGGGCGAGTACGCCTCCGGATCGCTCGGCCGGTCAGACAGACCGGTGCCGCGCCGATCGAAGCGGATCAGCCGGCGATCGCTCCCCAACCTTTGGTAAAGCCCACGTATCGCCGGGGTTTCCCAGTCGTAGTCAAGGTGGCTGACAAAGCCGGGGATGACAACCAGAGTTTGTTCACCATGGCCATGGACGTCGTAGGCGATTCGCACCGGACCGCGAGTGAAGCGCGGCGTTCGGATCTCCCGCGTCTGATTTGCGGTCACTCCACACCTCCGCGCCAATGAAAATGGGGTCCCATGCCTGCAAAGCCACGACCTCGGCGGTCCCTATCCCAACAATGGCTGGATGGCAACCCGCCACACCTGGGTAACCGCGTCGTAGCCGGCATCATTCGGATGAATGCCGTCGGGGTCCATCAGGTCCGGGGTCGTGAATATCGTGCTGCTGGAGAAATCGACCAGAACTGCTCCATGCTGCGTCGCGCGCTGGCGGACAGCATTGTTGTAGCGAACCACCTGGGCAGACATCCTCGTCCACTCCTCGGCCGATACTCCGGGCAAGGATGCGGTCGTTGCGCCGGGCCGCTTCGTCTGATCGTCGGCGAGCACGATCGCCAACTTCGCACCGGCGGCTTTCAGCCGTGTGAGAATCGTATCGATGTTGGTACTGAAGCGGGTCAGATCGGTGTCTTCGTCGGCGTTGGTCGGGTCGCCAAGGTCGTAGAGTTGCCAGAGGTCGTTGCTCCCAATCCAGACCAGCACGATATGCGGCTGGGCGGCCACCGCGGCATCGAGTTGGCTCGGTTCCGCATTCTGGCCATTGATAAGCTCGGTCGAGGTCCAGCCGGAACGGCCAAGATTGAGCATAGTCGACCCTGGTCGACTGGTCAGAACTTGACTGAGCAACCGGCCCGGGTAGCCGATTCCCTGGCTGTCGCCGATGCCCTCTGTCAGGCTGTCGCCGACGGCAACGAACCGAAGTGCTCCTCCGGAAGGCACGGTCGAGGTTGGTGTCGGCGATGCCGTTGGAGTGGCGGTCGATGTGCCAGAGGGCGGGACTGTCCGGGTCGGCGTTGGCGAGACGAGCGGGGTGATGGTCGGGGTGCGTGACGGGTCGGGTGGAACCGGAGTATCGCCCTGTCGGGCATTTCTCGACGTGAACGGCGCGAAGCGCTGATTTGCCGGCGTTCCGGTCACTCCTTGGAGCAACGCCGAGTCTGATCGACCGCTGCGATCGAACTCAGCGGCGACCGGCGGAAGGAGCACTCCGGCAATCAGCAAGATGATCCAGGCCAGGCCGACCCGCCAACCCATCCGTCGCATGCGGTCCCCGCACCCTCAGCAAGGCAACTCATCACTCGTTCCGGTACCTACGAGGTGTCTCGCCGGCGGCATCGGACGGTTGCCAACAAAATCGCATTGTACGACGTGCGGAAGATCCAGCAACGAATTGTTGGAGGCGATAGGCGGCTGAAACGGCGAGAGCCCCCGGCCGAAACCGAAGGCTCCTCGTAGTCCGCGCGTACGGATTCAGCGCTTCGGGGAAACGAGAACGCCAAGCACTTGGCTGAGCGGGACCAGCCGACGCAGACAGCAAGCGCCCAAGAGCGTCGCCAGCGCCATCGTGGTGTCGTTACCCACCAGCGAGCGTGTACCCCCGCTGTTCTTCCGACTGACGGCGAGGTGACGCGGGCTGCGTTCGGCAGCATTGTTCGTGCTTGCTACGGCTGGGTCCGCGTGGCCACCATCGCCCCGAGGCTCACCTGCAGGCCCGGAGCGCGTCCGGACCAGCCATTGCACCGTCTTGACCGGTCGCCGGCCCACCTCGCGAAGGGTCGCCAAGAAGTTCACCCGAGGGGAACTCTACCGCTGCCTGCCAACCCGCAGGCCGTCCAACCCGCTCGCCGGCGGCGTCACCCGTTTGCGACAGAGCGGAAAGGTTCGGGCGACGAACTGATGCTCGATGACCCGAATGGTGGGCGGTGGCAGGTCGATGACTTCGCGTCGCCGCTGGACCCAGCCACCGAGCACGTGGACGCCGCAGTCCGGACAGGTGTCCAAGGCATGAACGACGACCTCGGTTGGGGTCGCGGCTTACGGGCCTTCGGTGGCCGATCGGGCGGAGACTGCGGCTTGGCGTTGGGCAGGCTGGCTGGTGGACCGCCCCTCTTGAGGCGACCTTCCAAGGCCGGCGCCCACGCCTCGAACTGCTCGGCGTACAACGACACGACCAGGGCTTCCAACTCGCTTCGCGACAACCCACTCAGGTTCGGCAACGGTGGCATGACACCGGGATTACACCCAATTCACGCCCACCGCATCAGTTCATCCCACTGACCCTGAACTCTTTTTTTGACAGAGGATTGACAATGTCACGCTTCAGGATTAGTATACAGCAGTCTGAATTCTCTTCGGGAGATAGCCATCATGGGTACAAAAAAAACAACGATAATGGGACACCCAGTGGCGTAACAAGACGTGAGTTTGTAAAGCGCACGGGGATGGCTGTTGCGGGGGTCTCGGTTAGCGCCCCGCTGCTGGCAGCCTGCACCAGTGACGCGCAACAAGCGATTCCTGTCGCAACCAGCGCACCGCCCACCCCGGTTGCGGTGAGCGGCAGCACCGCCGTCGCAGTCGCACGTTCGGCGAATCCCACCACCTGGGACTATGAAGCCGATGTCGTCATCATCGGGTCCGGCGCCGCAGGAATGCCTGCTGCCATCAGTGCCAGAGATAGCGGAGCATCAGTTATCGTGGTGGACCAGAACTACGACGTTGGTGGACGGGCGATGGCCAGTGGGTCGTTCATCGCCCTTGGCGCCAACGATGCGCTCCAACAGAAGGAAGGAACCAAGACCATCTTCGGCGGTCCAGATTCGCCGGATATTCTCTTCCGGGACCTGGTGGACTGGTCTGCGGTCACCGAGGGAGGCAAAGGGACCTACCGATTTAACGACCGGGAGTTGTCCCGCGTCGCTGCTGACTCCGCGGTCCCCGTACGCAACTTCCTGCTGGCGAACGGCGTGAAATTCGCCGACCTCTCCGGCGCCCATGGTCAGTCGGGTGTTTCTGCCTCCCGGCGGGCCCAAACCGTCCACGAAGCGCAAGGCGAGGCAAGCGCCATGAACCCGCCCGGCCAGACCGGTGTCGGCCTTATTCGGCCGCTCGAGGACAGCGCCCGGAAGAAGGGTGTCCAGTTCCTTCTCAGCTACTTGTTCGACCAACTGTATCGGGAGCAGCCGCTCTCCGGACCGGTCATCGGCATTCGGGCGCAATACTCTCCCCGCACCCTCCCCAACAGCACCACCCTCATGAAACCCCTCCGCACCGATGGTAACATCGATACCACCAAGCCCACGGTCAACATCAAAGCCAAGAAGGCGGTCATCATTGCCACCAACGGACCGATGGGCAACAAGACACTCCGCAAGATCTGGGATGTGCGATGGCCTGAAGCGCTGCAAGTGACCAACGCTCCATACGCGGGCGAAAACGGTCAGAGCGGCTTGGGGCATATTGCCGTCGCGGAAATTGGCGGCCAAGCATTTGCCGGCATCATTGCAAGCTATGAAACTGAAGCTGTGATGCGCAAGCGGAGTGTGATCGGCACCCAGCACCCGTACTATCAGGTTGACCCCAAGTCGCCGGTTTTCCCCTTTGCCCGATCGTCCGGACTCGATATTGGCTCTGCCGGCTGGCCACACGTCATCTGCGTCAACCAGGTTGGCAAGCGCTTCTACCGTGAGGAATCTGGCGGGTACCCAACGGAAGCCGCCTACCCGCCCGGTCGCGTAGCGCTGCCGGAAAAATTCGTTCAGTGGGATTGGCGGAACTGCAGCATTGACTGGATGAGGCAGAAGTACAACAAGAATAGCTGGACCGATGCCTCGGTCATGATGAACGAGGGTTCGACCGCGCCGGACTACGATGCCGGCGGTGTCTGGGCCATCTTCGACGCTCGGCGGCGGTGACGCGTCAGAAATGGGACATCAAGCCCCCCTACACCGCCGAGGACGGCTACTTCTTCAGCGCGAATACGCTGGCCGAACTGGCGTCCAAGATCAGCACATCGCCAAAGTCCAAAATCCCCATGCCGCCGGCGAATCTCGAAGAGACGTTCCGGCGCTGGAATTCCTTGGTTGACAAGGGCGAGGATGAGGACTTCGGGAAGAACAAGCCCTTTACAAGGTTGACGCACCGCCGTTCTACGCCGCCTGGACGTCGATCATGCTGCACGACACCATTGGTGGCATCTGGATCAACGGGAAGATGCAGGTGAAGGACGTTCGCGGCGCCATCATCCCCGGCCTCTACGCTGCCGGCGAGTGCGCCGCCAGCACGACCCAGCACGGTCTGGGCCGGTGCATCCCGCAGGGCTACAACGCCGGAAGAAATGCTGCAGAGGAGCCGTCCCGAGCATAGCTTGCTCCACCGCAGCACGTCACCAATAACCAATCTGCGAGAAGGGGAGAAGTCTCCCCTTCTCGCCATTCATTTCGCCGGACTCTCGGGATAGCGAATCGTGAAAGACGAAACTACAGTCCAGGAACAGACCACGGTGCACCAGATTAGTGCATCCTTGATCAGACCGGCTCCAGCTGAAATCGATGCCGGCATGACCAGAGCCCTGAACCTCCGGGTCTCGTGCAATTCGGGCTGCGACCTTCGAGGGAAATCAGTCCGCATCATGGAAGAAGGCGTCGTTCTGGCCGATGGCCTTCAGCTCAGTGAATTCGACGAAACGTCCTGCCAGACCGGCGAGTTCCTCATTGTCGCGCCGGCGATCCCGGGAGAACACAACCTGAAGGCTGTGTTCCCGCCACAAGAGGAACAAGGCGCCCTCCACGTGGAGAGCACCGTCCCATGTTCTGTTGTCGTAAAATCTCATACCTCAAGCCTGGTGGTGTGGGGTATGCCTGCTCCGGTCGTGCGTAGCGCCAAGTTCTCGTTCAAGGTCGGTGTCAACTGCTCTTCTGGCTGCGATTTGGCCGGCAAGAAAGTTGAGATCCACGATCACGAAGGGGCACTCGTCACGACCGGCGTGTTGGGTGACGCTTCGGATCCGGAATTGCCGGCTCTCTACGTCGCGGAGATGGAAACCGTCGCTCCAGACACCGAAGGGCGCCATGAGTGGGCGGCACGCTTTCTTGAGCCAGAGATGGCGCTCCCGCATACCGGATCCACCTTCGGCTTTGGCTTCGCGACGGTGAAACCCGCGGACCATACGGTCACCGTGGAGGTGATCAACAAGGAAACCAACACTCCGATCCAAGACGCTGAGGTCTACTTCGCACAGTCCGGGCCATCCTTCCGAGGTCGCACCGACGAGCACGGAATGCTGACGATTGGATTGCCGAAGGGCGAGTACGAACTCACGGTTTCGGCCTCTGATAGGATGCCCAAAGGCATTCCTTATGAGTATCTTGGCGATACCATCACGACCCGAGGGGGAGAGTACAAGCATTATATCCCCGAGAACAACATGGACAGTAGGGAGGACTTCCGGAGAACGATCACGCTCGATGGCGACAGGGTTCTGAAAGTAGAGCTCGTTGGCGCGATTGAACCGCTCCAAATAGACCTCGACTATCGCTTCCGATAAGTCTCACTTCAGCAAAGGGGGCAGCAGAGCCATGAAAAGCAGCAGAGTCTGGCTGTACCGAGTGTTGATCCTACTCTCTGGCGGCTTGGTACTCTTTTCCTGGTTTATGCCGTGGTGGTCGGCCAGGGTTCAGGAGATCAGGGGCAACGAACACGTGGTGATCCATCCCTGGGGCCTGCAGGTCAATGAGCACAAGATCCTGACGTACATGCCCGATAACGTCAATCTGGCGCTACCGGACTGGATTGCACCGACAATGTGGCTTTACATTGGGCTCGTCGTGGCCGCCCTCTTGTTCAGTCTCTTTGCCAAGGACAAGATGCTGACCATTTGGAAGGTGAAGGCATCGCTACCAACCCTACTGATCGGCGTGGTTGGCCTCTCCTACCTCATTTCCATTTTCACAGCCACCATTATCATCGCAATGCGCCTCACCCAGGCGGGCATGCCGATGATGGGAAAAGTGACTGTCACGGTTGGTAGCGACGTTGGAACCGGCATCGTGTATACCGGGCTCCAGGTGGGCTACTGGGCAGGAATCGCCGCCGGCGTGATCCTGGTGGTCCTGGCCTTGCTCCGCAGCAAGATCATCGGAGCGCCGACATCCGCTGAGCGCCCTGTTGGCAGCGCAAAGGTACCGGCCACCGAGAGAACCGCGCCCGCCTGAGGGCGCGAGGGCGACGGTTGACCGCCGCGCGGGCGAATCGGTTTCCCCTCACCTCCAGAGCGGCGGGCAATTGTGCTCGAGATCGACGCGCCGGGCGGAGCCGGATCGGATGGCCTCGCCTGGCATTCGTTTGACAGGCGCGTGGCTGGCAACCCGTGGCCTCCACCATCTAGCTCTGTCTCCCCACCACTCAACCGCCGAACCGCTGTTCGCATCGGATTTAGACCCAAGCAGGTGTTCCGGCCTGTCTCCGAGACGACCCAGACGCGGTCTCAACATTGGCTGCCAATCGTGGTCACTCACCAAGAGAGCCCCCGGCCGAAACCGGAGACTCCTCGTGCTGGTGGAGACGGGGGAGAATCGAACTCCCCGTCCAGAGCAGATCACTGCGCGATATCTACGAGCGTAGTCGGCGATTTAGAGCTTCGCCTGAAGGTCCCCCACCGACGGGGTTCCTCCGGGCTAGCCGATGGGTCTTAGCGCCCGTCCTATCGACGTCAACGGGCGAGCATCCCGGCTGCATGGCGCCCACTCCCCGCCCGCCGGGATGAGGAGAGGGTAGACGTCACCGTTGTTTAGGCGGCGAGAGCGTAGTTGGTGTTGCCAGTTATGGCACGCCGAATCGTTTACGAGTGGATCGGCTTCCTCGGCTCGCAATCGCGTCACTTCCCCCTCTGTCGAAACCTGGCGTCCCCGCGATTGTGCCGGCATCGAGCCGGCGATCAGTGGACTTTGAGCGCCCGTTCAATCTCACGATTGGCATCGCGCTCGGCGATGGCATCGCGCTTGTCGTGCTGCTTCTTGCCGCGCGCCAGGCCAAATGCCAGCTTTGCCACGTCGTTCTTGATGTAGACCCGCAGCGGCACGAGCGTCAGCCCTTTTTCCTTCACCTTGGCCGAGAGTTCGACAATCTCGCGCCGGTGGAGCAGTAGCTTACGCCGTCGCCTCGGGTCGTGGTTGTAAATGTTCCCCTGCTCGTACGGTGCGATATGCACCCCGAGCAGCCACATCTCGCCGCCTTCCGGCCGAACATAGCCCTCGCGCAGGTTGATATTCCCCTTACGCACGGACTTGATCTCGGTGCCGGTCAGCGCCAGACCTGCCTCGAACGTCTCGTCGATGAAATAGTCGTGAAACGCCTTCCGGTTGACCGCAAGCGGCTCACCAGCTTCTTTCGAGGGCATAGGCAAGTATACCACCCCGGACAGCGCCCCCGCTGATGGACTACACTATCCGCGGCATGTATACAGTTCTCCTCAGTCTGCCGGCGGCATATCCGCTCCACGACGGCCAATTTGGACCGGACGAACTGCTCAGCTACGCGGTGGGAACGGTGGCGGCGCTCGGCCTAGCGTATCTGCTGTCGAAGGTGCTCGATCGCATCGGCAAGCGCAACGCAAAGAAGCCATGAGCGTTCTACTGGAAGTAAGCAGGCTGGTTTGCTAGGGTCATTCGCAGTCTGGACTGCATGGTCCAGCGGACTACGTACCGCGCCGACACGGCCAAGCACCAGAGAAATGGATTTTCGATGATCGCGCTCGCTCGATGTATCCGGATTTCCGCCCCGCAGGACGAGGTCTTCCATTATGTTGCGGACTATCGCAACGTGGTGCGGTTCATCCAGTATCTCACCGACTTTCGCCCGGAAAGCGACCGTCCCTATGGGTTGGGCAGCCGCTTCGCCTGGGAGGCGAATGTCCGCGGCTTCCCGCTCAGGGCGAACTGCGAAGTGACTGAGTTCTCCCTGCCGCACGTGATGGCGGCGCGGACGCTTGACGGACCCGACAGTACCTGCCGGTGGCTATTCGAGCCGATCCCCGAGGGCACGCTCGCCACCCTCGAAACGACGATCGTCCTACCGAGCCTCCCATTGGTGAAAATAATCGGCCGGCTCTTCTTCGAGCGCGAGATCGCCGCCTCGATGGAACAATCGCTTCGCTCTTTGCGTGACTGTCTCGCCCCGCTTCCTGTCTCTCGCTAGGTCATCCGATTCAAGAAGCCCTGCCATGCGGCAGGGCCCTGGTGGTAGGGACTGGATTCGAACCAGTGTAGAGCTTCCGCCCATCGGTTTTACAGACCGACGCCATTAACCACTCGGCCACCCTACCAGGGACACACTCGTAGCCGGGAGCCGACGATGGGATTCGAACCCGCAACCGGCGGTTTACAAAACCGCTGCTCTACCATTGAGCTACGTCGGCCCAGACTGCCGGCCCAACGCCGACTGCGGTGCTACGAGGCATTCAAGTATAGGAATGTGCTCGATCCGGCGTCAAGACGGCCTGCCGAGAGCGGATCCGCTCGCCGACCGCCCCGACGTCTTGATTTCTCGCTCATCAAACGATACCGTTAGCGCCGATGACCTTCTACCGAAATCAACGGTTCGGCGGCCGTGATGGTGGTCGCGACAGCGGCCGTGAATGGCGCGATACCGAATGGCGCGGTTGGGCCGACGATCCTCGGGTTTCTTCTGCCGAAAACGCCATCGGTTGGCTGCTCGACCGCGGCATCCTCGAAACCGTCGGCCTTGCCCCGGACGGTGAACTCCTGATGCGCCTTTCCGAGAGGGTCTGGACCGAGCCCGAGCACCCTGCCGAGCCGCCCGAGAGTTCGCCCGCAGCGCCACCTCGATCGCGATCCCGCCCGCGTCGCCGCGCCTCCAACGGACAGAAAGAGCAACCCCAGGACGGTGACTAGAGGATGGCGCGACGTCTCGGTATCTCAGTAGTCGGCAATAGCCTTCGCGACAAGATCGAGCTTGCCAAGTACGCCGAAGCCGCCGGCTTCGAGATGGTCTTCACCAGCGACGACCCGGGTCAAGATACCTTTGTCGCACTCGCAGCCCTCGCCTGTAACACCTCGACCGTCAAGATTGGTTCGGGGGTTTGTCGTTCCTTCATCCGCAACCCGATCGTCACCGCCTCAGCATCGGCAGATGTCGACGAGCTTTCCAATGGCCGGATGATCCTTGGGTTGGCCACCGGCACCAAACGCCAGAACCTGTTTCAGTACGGCATTCAGGTTGAAAAGCCGGCGCCCCAACTCCGCGAAGTCATCGAGATCATGCGCGCCGTCTGGGCGCACAAATCGAGTGAGCCGCTCGCCTACAAAGGAACCTACTACGACATCTCGCAAATCCGATATGGCGACCCCTGGCAGCCACGCGAGCGCGTCCCGATCTACATTGCCGCGGTCAACAAGCTGATGGCCCAACTGGCCGGCGAACTCTGTGAGGGGATGGCGGGTCATCCGTGCTATACCCGCCGCTTTATCGAAGGGTTCATCGAGCCAAACGTGGCGATCGGGCTCAAGAAGGCCGGGCGCGACCGCTCATCATTCGATATGGGGCGTTGGATCACCACCGTCGTGTCCGACGACGTGGAGTCGGCCCGATACGACTGTAAGATGGGCTTGGGCAACTATCTTGCCACCCGGTCCTATGGATCGTTGCTCGACTTCCACGGTTGGACCGCGGAAAAGAACGCCATTCAGGACGCGTTCTTCAACCAGCGCAGCATGGACGCCGTTGCCCACGCCGTCACCGACGAGATCCTCGACGAAATGGGAATTGCCGGAGATTCCGAGCAAGCCCGCGAACAGTTGCTCGGTCACTGGGACAGTTGCGACATTCCGATCCTGATCCCAACCGGCCGAGATTACACCGGCGCCGGCCGCTTTCAGCGTACCAAGGCGCTCATCGATACCTGCGCCCCATTGCTTCGCTAACTGGGAGTTCGCCATGCCGCTCGATCTCGGCATCGCCGGCAAGGTCGCCGTCATTACCGGTGGGAGCGCCGGCATCGGTCGCGCCACCGCTCGTCGTTTTGCGCTCGAAGGCGCCACGGTCGCGATCTGCGCCCGCAATGCCGAGCGTCTCGCCGCCACCGCCCGATCACTCGAGGAAGAAACCGGCGTTCCCGTCCTGGGTGTGCCAGCCGACGTCCGCGATCCGGCCCAGGTCGATCGTCTCTTTGACATCATCCGCGAGCGGCACGGTCCGGTCGCCATTCTGGTCAACAATGCCGGCACCGCCGCGGCGCGTCGCTTCGATGCGGTCGACGACGAGGCCTGGCAGGAAGATCTCAATCTCAAGCTGCTCGGGGCGATCCGGTGCAGCCGGCGGGTGCTGCCGGACATGCGCGAGGCGAGGTGGGGCCGGATCGTCAATCTGACAGCGATCAGCGGCAAGACGCCTGGCCCAGGCTCGCTCCCCACCTCGGTCAGCCGCGCCGCCGGTATCGCTTTTACCAAAGCCTTCTCGAAGGAAGTCGCAGGCGAGGGCATCACCGTCAACACCGTTTGCATCGGCACGGTGCGCAGCGCTCAGATCGACCGCATAACACAGGCGATGTACCCCGATTTCGATCTCGACCGCGCGTATGCCGAGAGAGCAGCGCGGGAAGTGCCCGCTGGGTATATTCCAGATGCCGACGAAGCCGCGAGTCTGATCGCCTTCCTTGTCTCGACGCTCGCTGGCTATCTCACCGGAACGGCAATCAACTTCGACGGCGGGGCTTCCCCCGCCATCTGAAGGATCGTTCCAGTGCCGGGCCGGAGCGCCCGCCCTCTCCTCGCATTGACCTGATGTGCCCGAAAGTCGTGCTGCTTCTCCGGCGAGGAGAGCGTTCCATGTTTGGCACGGCGAACCAGCCCATGGCCGGGCGTCACCCTCCCCCGCGCCATGACCGTTCAGCGGCAACCTGGCGGCAACGAAGAATCGGCGTTCCGGGGAGTCTTAGCTCAACCGGATGCGGAAGAAGGGTGGCGGCGTAATGACCCGCACCCGTAGGCGCTGTCCGACCTGGTAGCGCACCTCGAGGTTGCCGCCACCGATGGTCGCCGCATCAAGGGCGGCTGGGTCGGTCCGCCCGACATCGACCAAGATCCTGGCCGCCTCGATCGTGACCACCTCGGCGTCGAGTATCGTCCCCACTTTCAGCGCCCGATCGGCGATTCGGGCGATCGGCGGAGGAGGTGCGGACTCGCCCTGCTCCTCAGGCGCGGCCTGCGGACTAAGCAGCGCCTGAAGCGCGGCGAAAGGCGACGCCGGTGCGACACTTTCAACAGCGCGACTTGGTGCGCCACCGGCGCCCCGCTCCTGGACCAAGAACGCGTCATCCTGCCAGGCGGCTGGCATCGTTGCTTGGAGCGGAAGTGCCTCACCGACGGGAACAAGAGAGACAAGCGCCCAGCCAAGCGGAAAGCCCGGTCCTCCGGCCTGATCGGCCAGTTTGCGCGTCGACGGAAACCCAGATGGACGGCGTCCACCGCCAGAGCGTCGTTCGCCGGGACGTGGCCGCTCGCCAGAGCGTCCGCGGTCCGGGCGCCGTCCTCGCCCACCGAAGAACTCCTCGCGGATCGCCGGCCAGTCGCCGCTGGCCGTCAACGCCGGGCCAAAGCTCTTCGAATCCCAACCGGCTCCCCAGCCCAGTTGGACCAGCATGGTGTTCTCACCGGCCGTACCGATCAACGCGAGCAGCCCATCGAACAACGCAACCAGAGCCGACGCGCCTGCGCTCGCAAAATAGGCGCGCTCGGCGGCCGCCCGGCGACGGCCTTCTTCGCGAGCAAGCGCGATCGTCTCGCCGATCTCGCCGCGATTGGGCGTTCCCTCGAAACGCGTGCCGGTCTGCTCGAGGAACGAGCCGTCGATCGTCAGGGACCCGACCAGTCGCCCACCAGGCGCGATCACCTCGATCGCCAACCTCTCGGATAACGCGGCCAGCTTCCCCTCGTCGACCCCACAGGTGCGGACGGCGGCGAGCGCGAGGCGCGTTCCCTCGGTGGCAATCGCGTCACTCACTCGCAACGCGCGCAACCCGCTCGCTCGCGGCTGTGCACCGAACAGCCGACGCTCGACTGGCTGCGCAGCGAACCGCGCCGATGGCGCAATATCGTCCTTCTTGAGCGGACGGCCGACCGCGCGCTCACGTTCGAGAAGAGCCGAGGCGATGCCGGTATGCAGCGCACCTTCAGGGCGCTCCCGGCAGGTAGGGAGCGCCAAGAACGTCCTTGATCACCGGTCGGAGCGGACCCGGGTCTCGACGCCGCCAAACGGCAGCCGATAGGCCGGGTCGGGCCGTCCATACAATCGCCCATCATCACCACGCGCAGCCGCCGCGGTGTACACCAGCAGCGCACCCTCGTCCGCGAGGTAGTCGTACTCCGGAAGAAGCGGCAAATCACCTGAGCCAATCGCCAGCGGCGACAGAACGTCGACGACGAGCCGGTAGTTGCGGGCCACATCGCTCATGCAGCGCCACCCCGAACGCCGATGGGGAAGCTCCAACCGGCGCGAAGTACCTCGTGATCACGAAAGCCCGTCGGTGTGACGTCGGCGAGCCGACCAACCGGCGGCCGGGAGTCAACCGGCGCGACGACACTACCAGCGGTAATCATCCGAACCGAACGGTGTCGAAAGCTGCCGGCTGGCCCGCTCGTCCAGCCGGTCCGGTCGTCGATCCGGTAGTGAGCCGGCTCGTTCAGGACACCCTGCTCAAGCTCACGTGCGGATGGTAGGTAATACGACAGCGTACAGTAGGCCGTCGGCGCATCCGGCACGCGGAGGTCGAGTGATTCGACCGCCAGATCGAACTGTCCAGCGCCGGTCGAACGCCGTCCGCCAATCCCGCTGTCACCAAGCGAGCGGATCGCCGCAAGCACGTCGTCCCGCCACTCAGCGTCGATCAACGCCAGCACTGCCAGTCCGCAGCCGGAGGCAAAGCGCACAGCGCTGTCCTCGAACGGCTCCGGCGTTCCTGCTCCGAGCCGCACCCGTCGCCGGCGATCGACCGTCCATACTCGCTCCACTGGCAGGTCGTCGGCTTCGCATGCCTGAAGCCAGCCGGCCTGCAAGTGCCGCGTTTCTGGTAGCGGCTCGCCGGCGATCTGCGCCTCAAATAGCGACTGCGAGACCCAGCCATCCCCTGAAAGTGCGGGCAGAAAGAGCACGTTCCCCGAAAAGGGCATCGCGTTCGAGAGCCGCAACGGCGGGTCGGCGGCACTGCGCACCACCCGAACGAAGCTGGTCAGCCGCACCGGACCAAACAGGTCGCGCAGGGCCAGACAAACCGCGCTAAAGAGGGTATCCGAGCCGATCACCGGCGCAGGCGCACCGGTGTGGTCGGTCCCAAAATGGAACGGCCCTCTCGGCTGAAGGCGAAGCAGCGTCAGGTTCACGCGGGCAGCGCCAGCGCCGTCCGGATCGCTCCCGTGAGTTCGTCGAGACCAGCAATCAACGTGCCGACATCGTCGAACCTCCGAGGGTCAAATGCGCCGCCCTCCTCCCCACGATAGGCAGCGCGCGACCGGACCACCACCTCGATATCGCGGAATCGCACCTTCCCGCTGCCGCGCGATCCATGCCCGCCGAGATAGTCGTCCTCGACCAGTTGCAGGCCGCGAGCGACCCAGGTGAAATCGGCGAGGTCTTGGGCGGTATAGACGCTGTAGACCAGTTCGAGCGGACCGAGACGCGCTCCCGCCGGCAGACGCTCGATGTGGCGAGGCAACGCTTCAGCGGTGATCCGGTCGACCGCGGCTTCGGCCTTCACCTCGGTATAGGGGAGGTCGGTGCGTGCTCGTTTGAGCGCGGCAGCGCTGTCCGGTGTCAGGAAGGCGTCGCGCACAACCAGCCGGGCCGCGGCATCCACCCGAAACGAACGAGCACCTGGCACGCCGAACAACCGGCCGATCGGGTTTGAATCGTAGTCAGCCTGGTTCTGCGGAACGTAGAACTGCGGGCCGCCACGGCCCGACGCATTTGGCGCAAGCCCGAGTAGTCGCTCCGTTTCGGCGCGCAACTTCCCGCGGAGCGACGACCCTGGCAAGTACGGCTGGCCGGTCAAAGCGTCGCGCACCACCGGGAAGTCCAGCCCGGTCACGGCGCCACTTGCGGTGCTTGCACCGACGTGCAGCCCGGTTTCGACCTCGACGACGGCGCGGCAGATGATGCGTCCAAAGAGCGTGGTCGGCGTTCCGTCGGCCATCTCGGTCCTCCTCAGTTAGCGGCCGCCGAACTGCGGCCCGGCAAAGTAATAGGCCATCACGGCCTCGACAAAATCGACGAGGTGATCGAAACGGTCCCGGTCATCGCCCACCAGGTCAATCGCCGGCGCGATCACCGACTGAAGGTCGCCAACCCCGCGTCCTGCCGGGCCAGCCCGGCCAGCAAGGTAGGCAAGCCTCGGCTTAAGCAAGGGCAGACCGCCACCCGCTGCGACTGGCCAGTCAATCGCCATTTCCCGCAACGTTCCCCAGAGCGTCCGCAACGCTCCACTGGTCGCGTGGCGCGCTTCGAGCCGCTCGCCGGCCAGCACCCGAGCCAGACGTTGCGCCTCCTGGACGGTCGCGGCAGCGTTGCCATCTACCACAATCGCTCGTAAGTCCTTCGGGTCGATCGGGCGGTACGGTTCTGGCGGTCGGCGGTCGCCGCGTGGCGGCCCGCCTGGCCGGGGTGCGTTGCCCTGGCGCGGGGGTCCGCGACGCTCCGGGGCTTCATTCATGGCGTGCCTCCGCGTTGCGCGATTGAACTGCTGTCTCCGCCCAACGGGCGGCGAGTGCGAGGCGAGCCGCACTGTCAGGGCGTGCCAACTCCGCGGCAAAGGTGGCGGCGTCCGCCTCCGGCAATCGTCCACCTTGGGACATTTGGCGAAGGTCGTAGGTCGCCCTCCAAACGCCGCCACGATCGACGGCCTGAAGGATGGCGAGCAGCCGAGGTGATACTCGCCGTTTGCCGATGAGATCGTTGAGGCGAGTGTAGCGCTCCCAGACCGCCGGGAACTCGTCCCAACCAACCGTACCGCCAAACAGGGCGATGGCGTCCTTTTCTCGACCAGATACGCGCCGGTATCGCTTGGCGGACTGGCGCAGGAGCCACTCCGCTGCGGCGATGGCCTGAGCCGGACGACCGATCGGGGCCACCGCGGCGCTCAAGCGAAGCGCCGGATGCTCGCCGGTGATCGCCGCCAGACTCTGGGCAACCGCGAAACCAATTCTTGGCAACGCTTCTGGAGGCGCAGCCACCGTCAGGTCGTCGGCGCCCGTCGCGACGAGCGCAACCGGAACGCCCGACTGCTCGGCTGCGGCTATCGGCGCAACCGTCCGCAGGAAATGCTGGAGCAATCCCAAGAGATCGATCACCCGAGCCAAGGGCGCGTTGGCCAGGCCTTCGGCGAGGAGATCCCTCGACGAATCGAGATCGAGCACCAAGAGCCCAGACGAGTCGTCGTTGGCCGGGGAGAAAGGCGGTCGACTGACGAGGGCAACCGGAGCCGATTGACGTTGCGCCCAGGCACGCCAACTGGCCTCATGTGGGCCACTCTGACCAAAGCGTTCCAGACGCGCCCGTCGCGCCCCGGCTGGGAGGTCAGGCGGCGTGGCGCCAGCCACCACTACGATCGATCGGCCGAAGGCCGCCAACGGTCGCTCGACGATCCGCACGGGTCCGAGTGGCTCCTCGACGTCCGCTACCAGCAAATGACTAGCCTGGCGAAGTTGGTCGGCGAGTTGGCCCAACTCGGCTGCTCGATCGTCGTCGTCGGGGTCGCGGGCGGCAAACAACCGACTGAGATCCGCCGCCGACGTCGAACCAAACGGCCGCGGCGCCGAGCGCTGTCTGGCCAGGTTGGCGACCAGCGTTCCGGCACGGTTGGCGATACCACGGCCGGATATCGGCTCCCAGGCAAGCCGGGCAGCGGTTTCCCCACCACCATCGAGTAGCCGGCGCTCGAGATCGAGGGCGATCGACGGCAGTCGGTCCTGAGCGGCCAACGGAACCAGCAGAAGGAACCCCTCGCTGCTTCCAGCAATCCGACAGACCGGCGGAAGGTCGAGCGAGCGCAGCAGCCAATCCTCGACCGCCGACGTCAATTCGCCGTCTAGCAGGGCACGAGCCTGGAGCATCGGAAGGCTGAGCGTGCTATCCGGACGCGTGGGATGTCGCTTCAGCACTCCGGAAACGAGCACGGCAACAGGCGCGTCGAGCGATCCGCCGTCCTCGGCAACAAGGGCTCCAAGCGTCGCGTCGTCGGTATCATCGCGAAGCAGGCAAGCTGCCAGTGCGGCGGTCAAGCGAAGGTGCGTGGCAAGCGAGATGTCATTACTTGGTTCGCGCGACGGCGCTGGAGCGAAGCAGGCGACCCGATCGATCAGGTCGAGCAGACCGCGGACATAGCAGGTGAAGTCCGGGCTCGCGGCGGCGATATGTTCGGTAGCAATCATCTCGGCCAGGCTGATCAGTCGGCGGCGCACCTCGTCGCGCTCCATCGGGCTGGTGCGTGGGGCATTCGCTTCGAGCGAACTGGGAAGCGACCCGACCTCGAAGAACGACGTGGTACGCGCGGGCGTTGTTGGGTCGTGGGAAATAGCCGGGATCGCCGACCGCCGTTGCAGGATCGGCCGACCGGCGTCTTCGTCGTCCGGGCCGGCTGCAGCGATCCGATCGGCGGCCTCGAGTATCCGGCTTAGCCGGTCGTCGGGCCGATGGTGGGCGAGAATCAGCGATGACGCTTCACGAAATGGCGCGGGAGCACGCTCGGCGACAAAGGCAGCAGCGAGCGCTGCATGCCCAGTCGTCGGGCCGGAGCTATCCATCGAGCGTTGCGCGAGAACGCCTATATCGTGAAGCAGTGCCGCGACGACGACAATCTGCAGCGCGCTGTCGGGGTGATCGTGCACAAGATCCCTTGATCGCTGGTCCTGGGAGCCACTGCCGGAGCGCCGAGAGGCAGTATATCACGCTCGTGCTGTCTCTCGGGATTTCGAGATCGGCTGGGTTCTGGAGGCGCTGCCGACTCGGTTGATCGGACTTTCCACTCGGCGTACAATGACAAGGAGGCTGTCAGCCCGGAGGCGACAGAATTCGGAGGCAGCCGGCGAGCAGCGTCCACGCGAGGAGGCCGGACCGATGATCGAGATGGTGATCGAGAGCATCCGGGTAAGCCTGCTCAATTATCAGCGCGTCGTCATTCTCAAGGAGAAAGAGTCCGACCGGTATCTGCCGATCTGGATCGGACCGGCTGAGGCTGACGCGATCGCGATCAAGCTCCAGGAAGTTTCGGTTGCGCGCCCGTTGACTCACGACCTGCTGCTCGCCACCATCGGCGAACTTGGCGGCCGGGTGCTCTCGATCGTCGTGAGCGATCTGAACAACGATACCTTCTACGCCCGGATCTTGCTGGACGTCAATGGCCGCCAGGTCGAGCTTGATTCCCGCCCGAGCGATGCGCTGGCGTTGGCGGTACGCGCGAAAGCGTCGATCTTCGCTGAAGAGACCGTCCTCGAGAAGGCCGGTATCTATCTCGAAGAAGAGAACGCCGCGGCAAAAGGCGAAAAGGGCGAGAAACCAAACGAGCAAGAGCTTGAGAAGCTTCGGCCGTTCGCTGACTTCATCAACAGCCTCGACCTCGGCGATTTCGACCAGCGTCGGGGCGGAAGTTCGCGTCAGCAGTAGTCCTGAATGGACCACGACGGTTCCTGTCCAGGGACCGGGTTCTCATCGAGCCGCGTTACAGAATTTCCCGATAGCACGCCGGCGATCCAGACGGCAGACTCGATCTATCTCACGCGGAGCGGCTCGACGATGCTTCAGATCGCGGCAAACGCCCGGCTGGCGACCCGACTAGCGGCGGCGGGAATGCCCCCAATCCTCGACGATGGCTGGCCGGATACCGAACGGCCAGTCTTGATCCACACGCCACGCGGCCTCGTCGCCTTTGCGGTCTCGACCGCTGGGCCGGCTTGCGTGACCGGGTTGCGCTATGCCGAGACGGTCATCCCCTTGATTGCCTTGCCGCCGGTTGTCCTCGATGTCGAACCCTCACAGACGGTCGACATCGCCCTCCTGGCGCTCTTGAGTGTCCTGGCGCCGGTCGTGTCGGCGGCGTATCTTGGCACCCTCGAAGCCCTGGCGGCGGTGGAACGTGCTTCGGTCCGACGCTTTGGCAACACCCGGTCTCGCGCACGACCCACGCTGTTGACCTGGGAGGATGCCGCCGGGGCCATCGCCGGCAAGCCTTTGCGAGCGGACCGGGTGGCGCGGCGGCAACTGACCTACGTCCGCCGGCGGTTCTGGGCTAGGCTGGGGGCAGGGGTCCGGGCGGGACGACGTCGGCGCACGATAGCGCTTCGGCCGCCGACAGTCTGGCCGCGTGAGTTCCGCTGAAGACGGGATAACAAAAAACGGCGCGGACCAGGCCGCGCCGTTCCTGCCACGGAGGAAGGGCCTACTCGTCGCTTTTCTTGACGGCGCGGCTGCGTTTGAGGGTTTCGCCGCCCTTCTTCCCGATCATCGAATAATAGTCCGGCCCATGGCGCTCCTTGACCGCAAAGCCACCCTTGCGGCCGATCGCGGCGTAGTACTCCGGTCCGTGCTTCTCCTTGACCGCGTCACCGCCCTTCTTGCCGATCGCGGCGTAGAACTCAGGGCCTCGCTCGGTGGCAACGGCTCGCCCGCCCTTCTTGCCGATAGTCGAGAAGAACGCCGGACCGTAACGATCCTTGACCGTCTTACCCCCCATCTTTCCCGCTTCCTTCACCGTCATGTCCGCCATCGGACAACTCCTTTCGAATTCCCGGACCTGGTCCGGACTGGCAGCAATGCCCGTATTCATCACGTCGTCTCACCTACTATACGAGCAGACAGACTAAACTGTCAAATAATTATGTCATGTTAAGACATCCGGTCCATCACCGCGGACTGTCCGGTGAGAATGGACCTCGGGACAGCGCTAAGCCCTGGTACCCTATCTATAACTACGCATCGGGAGACGGTCTCGTGCCATTTTCTGGGAGCATCCGCGACCAACTGGCCGCCTTCGCCGCCGGGCTTCAATTCGACCAACTCCCTCCGCTGGTCGTCGACAAGGCGAAGGCCGTCCTGCTTCACGGCCTGGCGGTTGGACTGGCAAGCCTCGATGATCCCGATGTAGCCCTGGCGCGCCGGCTTGCGCTCGAGGATCGCCGCTCGGCCGGACCAGCCCGTCTCCTCGGTTTCGGCGACGCCGTAGGCCGCCTCGATGCCGCGTTCTTCAACAGCGTACTGTTGCATGCGCGTGGTCAGGATGATTCGTACCGAATGCTGACCCACCCGGGGACCGCCATTCTCGCGGTCCTGTTGGCAGAAGCGGACGGTTGCCGGATATCCGGATCAGCACTCCTGACGGCGATCGCTGCTGCCTACGAACTGCAATGCCGAATCGCCCGCGACGTCATCCCGGCTACCCAAAACCACGGCTTTCGCTCGAGCGCTCTCTTCGCGATCTTTGGAGCGACTGCCGCATCGGCCAAGGTGCGGCGGCTCGAAGCAGCGCAGTCCGCCGAAGCGCTCGCGCTTGCGGTTTCAGCCGCGGGCGGCGTCCTCGAAGCCGGCCGTGCGGGCACCCGGGAGCAGGTATTTCAGGAACCAATCCTCTGCCAGGCGGCGATGCGAGCGGTCCGCCTCGCCGAGCGTGGGGTGACCGGCGCGCCACTCACGTTCGAGGGACCGGCCGGGCTGTACTACTCTTTCACTGGCAGCGCCGAAGGGGCGCTCTCCGGGTCCTTTGATGGTGAGACCGATTGGCCAGTCGAGCGGGTTGTCGAGAGACTTGGCGAGCGGTGGGAAATTCTGCATGTCACAATGAAGATCTACTCCTCGGCCGGCTTCAACCAGCCGGTGATCGAAGCGGCCGGCGCGATGGCCCGTGAGTACGATCTACACCCTGACGACGTCGAGTCCCTCCGGATCGAGATGAACCGGTGGGAGACCGTCCATCCGAGTCCCCGTTTCCCTCGGGTGACCTGGCAGTCCGGCGGTCCAGGAAGCACCGCCTATTTTGCGGCAGCAGCGATCGCGGCGCGTGGCTACCCGCCGGTTGGTCCACGGATCGCCTATGGCTTGACAAGTGCTACGCCCGTTGAGCCCAGTCTCGCCGCCCTCGCCGAGCGGGTGACCGTCGAGGCATCAGGACGCCGGCAGTACGCGCCGCGACTCACCATCCGAACGCGCGATGGGCGCATGCTGCTGCGGGAGATGACCGGCGACGAGTTCAAATGGGACTTCGCGACCGAGCGTGAGCGATGCCGTACTCTCCTTTCGGCGCTCCCTCTCAGGGCCGAACACCCCGATGCGCTGGTGACGTTGATCGAGAATCTCGAACGACTCACGGACGTCGGTTCGCTCATCGAGGAGACGATTGCCCGGCGCGAAATCGTGGCGGAAGCGACCGCCTCTTTCGACCACTAGAGGAGGGCACGGCGCGGACCGAAGGACGATATCACGCGGGCAACGAAATGACGCGACGGTCACGAGGAAACTGAGGACCCGACATGAAGATACCTGGAACGTCGGATCGTGGAGCGATCGATGACCGCCGGGGACGGCGGGCCGGCGGGATACCTGGCGGGGTCGCGATCCCGATCGGTGGAGCCGGTGGCTGTGGCGGGCTCATCATCCTCCTGTTGATCCTGTTCTTGGGCGGCGGCCAGATCATCGGCGGTGGGCTTGCTCCGGCCGACGAGAGCGTCGACGGCGGCTTTGGGGGGGTGCGGCCCGGCCGCGCTCCGGCAAGCGGCCGGGCGCCGGACCCGGACGCGCCCACCGTCGAGTTGGTGCGCTTCGTGGTCAACGACCTGAACGCGTACTGGGCGGACAGTTTTCGGGCGAGCGGGCGCCAGTATACCCCGGCGCGCCTGGTCCTTTTCGAGGACGTCACCCAGTCGGGATGTGGCGGCGCCGAAGCGGCGGTGGGACCACACTACTGTCCATCTGACGGACAGGTCTATCTCGATTTGAGCTTCTTTCGCGAGCTTGAGCGCCGATTCGGCGCACCGGGAGATTTTGCCCAGGCCTACGTCATCGCCCATGAATACGGCCACCACGTCCAGAATGTGACCGGCGTCCTCGGGCAAGTCGCCCGCCTGCAGCAACAAAACCCATCGCGGGCCAACGACTTGCAGGTCCGGGTCGAACTTCAGGCCGACTGCCTCGCCGGTGCTTGGGCGAACTCGGTCTACCGCCAGGGACTATTGGAGAGCGGAGACCTCGAAGAGGGTCTCAATGCTGCAGCGGCGGTGGGTGACGACCGCCTCCAGCGGCAGGCGACCGGCCGGATAAACCCGGAGACCTGGACCCATGGCTCGGCTGAGCAGCGCTCCCGTTGGTTTCGCGCCGGCTTCCAGAGCGGCAGCCCGGAGACCTGTAACACCTTCCGCGGCAGTCCCTAGTCGCGGCATTGCCACCCGCCAGCGGCATTGGATCAAGATCCCGGGCTGGTGATTTCCAGTTGTGGCTCCTGCAGACGATCCGATGCTACCACCTCAAAGGCACTACGCGATGCTCAACGCTTCGCCCAGGCGTTGGCTGCGCGAGCGTCCCTTCGAGATTGAAGAGGACGCCATTTCGATCAGCGCGCCGCATGTCCGGCTATCATCGGCCCAGCTATGACAAGTCCCGTGGAATCGGCCTCCGCAATCGCGGCAAGGTCTGGGCGTCTTGAAGAGTTGCCGTTGGAAGGTGGCCGGGGCCAAGCGGTGGCGTACCGCCACATGTCATTCGGCTTAACCGGCGACTCGAATGCGAGGTGTGGTCCGCTGGACGGAGAGTTCTCGCGCCGCAGGCAATCAAATGGAGCGAGGCGACTTCTGTCGCGCACGCTCAACAAGTCGCAATTGAGCGCAATCGACCTCGATCATGGCCTCTCGAATCTGGCTCGAATCACCCAGACCCCGATCACAAACCTGGTCGACGACCTCGGTGGCGGGGGCAACCAGGCCGTGCGGATACCCATTGAGGCTGAGACGTGGCGCAAGAAAGCACCTTCGACCCACCTGATCACCCGTGCCCGGCTTGCGGTCGTGGGAACCCGCTATGAGTGACCCGGAAGGAGGAAATCCACCGTGGTTGGCGATCGTCGTCGATACGGTGTCCACCGAGCCAGACGATGAGAACGCCCGCGCAACACTGGGCGCCCTGGTGGCCGAGATAGCGGCGGCGAGGCCGGACTGGCGGATCGCCATCGTTCAGCCAAGCTGGGCTGTCGATCTCTTCGACGGCGACCGTCCGGCGAACGTTCGGGTCGGAAGGCTTGGAGGCGTGCCACGTCGCGGGCTGCTTCGCTGGTTCTACCTGAAAAGCACGCTGCCTCGTGCTCTTCGCCGGCTCGACGTCGACCTGGTGGTGGCACTTGGCCCAGCTACCGTCGACGTCAGGCCGCCAACGGTCCTTCTGATCACGAGTGCGGATGAGGTTCTTCTGCCAACGGGGTCCGGGCTAGTCGACCGTGGGCGACGTGACCGCATACTTCGTTCGTTGGAGAACTCGACGCTCATTGTGGCAGTGTCGCAAGCGGCCGCCGAGGCGGTGGTGTCGCTCAACTCGCAAGTCAAGGCAAAGGTGCGCCTCGCTGGTACTCCAGCCGATTTCATCCAAGCCATCGAAGAGGTCGTCGAGACGCCCGAACCTCCCGGTTAGCCGCTTGCCGGTCCCCTGGCCTCCCGGTACCATACGGTCGTGCGTCACCCGTTCCCCCGCGTCAGCATTGCGCCGCCGCTTCGGATCGTGCTCTGCCTGCTGATCGCCTTCCTACTGACCTGGCCCCCACCGGTGAGCGGCGCTCCCGCCGGCCAGGCGCCGAGCGTGATTCCCTTGGAACCGGGGCGGCTCATCGGGATCCAGAACGGCCGCTTCGGGTCACGCTTCAATCTCGATCTTCAGTTTGCCGCTCATCCGACCAGCTTTAGCTGCGGGTTGCGCGACGGCACACCGCGCGACCAGGCGGGCGGCTACAGCGGCGTCGACGGCTGGTCCAAAGACGCTCCCGCTGGCCTGCTTGTCGCCTTTCGTGATGCCACCGGTTCGGTTCGCTCCCTGCCCGCGGCGCAAGGGCCGTTCTCGCCAGTCGATTCCCCCAGCCTCGAATTGGGGATGACCTATCAGATTGTTCGAGGCCAGGCTGGTCCGGTCGAACTCCAGTTGACAGTAGTGTCCCCGTTCGCGCCGAGCGCCGCACCCGGGGACGAGGCGGCGACCTTCAGCACCGCGCCGTTCTTCTATGTTTATGTTTCAGCGGTCAACCAGACGGCTGAGCCGGCAATCGGTTCGATCTTGCTCGGATTCAATCATGCCGTCGGCGGAGTCGAGTCCTTTGGCAACGGCCGATTGGTCCGCTATCGCTTCTCAAATGAGCGTGGAGAGCGGGCACTCTACACCCGCGACACGCCCGGCTTAAGCGGCGGGACCGGCGCCCTCGCGGCGCGCTTCTCCGCCACAGGGCGGGTCGACGGCGACGTGCCGACGACGCCTGCCTCTTCGACGATCCCGCCCGGCGCAGCAACGCCGCCCGCGGCTGCCAGTCTCCCAATCCCGTCGATCCCCGGCCTTCCACCATTCGGCCAGGACGCCGTGCCGCCAGGTCCGCCGCTTCGCCCGCAGACCGACCCGGCCGTGCCGCTACCGCCCGGTCCGGCCGGTCAAGCCGATGGTGGTTTTGCCTGGCAGATCTCGGTTCCGCCGGGCGGACGCGCTGATGCGATGGCGATCTACGCGGGGTACTCAGCCGAGCCAGCAATGCAGGACCGCTCGGTACGCCCAGCGCAACCGCTCTACTACGGCTACACTGCCCGTTTCGATTCGCTGGCGGCGGTCGTTTCCTACGCCGAGGAGAACCAGAGCCGGGTGGTCGAGGCGACTGGCCGATTCGAAGAACGTCTCAGCCACCTTGGAGGCGACCCTGCGAGCCGGTACGCCCTCGCTGCTTCCGTGCGTGGCTATCTCGCCTCGACGTTCCTAATGCGTGAGAAGCGAGAAATGGGCGAATTCGGTACGCCCCGCTATGTCGTCTGGGAAGGCGATTGCCTCTATCACAACACGGTTGACGTGGCGCACGAGACCGCAGTGTTCGAGGGCATGGTGATGCCTTGGACGCTTCGCTTGCTGCTGGAATCTTGGGCATCGGCACGCACGCGCGATCGCTTCGGTACCGTCATCCTTCACGACCTCGGGTACGACACCTCGTTCCTCGGCAGCCAAGCCTACAGTCTGCTGGGCGGCGACATGACCGCTGAGGAGGTCGCCAACTTCGCACTGCTCGCGCGATGGTACGTCGCTTCCACCGCCGATTCGGCGTTCGTCGGGCAGCATCGATCCCTGCTGGTCGAGCTTGGTGATTCGCTGCGGATGCGCGACGGGAATGGCGATGGGATCGTCGATCGCGGCGCCTATTACACGACGGTGGATGTCCCGGCGGCGATCCACGTCGCCGCCCAGAGTAGCTATCTGGCGGTAAAGCAGGCTGCCGCCTACCTCGCATTGTCGGATCTCCTTGGTGGCGCCGAGGCTGAGCGGTTCCGCGCTGAGGCGCGCAAGATCAATGCGACCCTCGGTCGGACCGCGGCGAGCCATCCATTCGGCCTACTCCCGACGCTTCTGCCGGGCGATTGGCGGGCGATTGCCAACGAGAACCGCTACACGACCGAGACCGTCGGCGACCTCACGTTGGGCGGCCAGTCGCCGAATGCCATCGTCGCCGATGGGCTGCTCTACCTGGCGCTCTCCGGCCACCAGTCGGTTGAGTTGAACGACCTGATCGCGCTTGTCGCACCATCTCGGTGGGCGGCGATCCCGCAACTCGGTCTTGATTCAAGTCAGCCGCGGCTTCATCCCGGCACGCCGGAAACCTGGTTCTCAAAGCTATTCGTCCAGCAACTGTTGGACGACTATCTTGCGGCGACGCGGCCAACCCTACCACGCACCGGTTTGAACGCCCTCGCGCTCGCGGGCGAGAGGCTGAGCCATCTCGGTATCTGGGGGTACACCGACTCCTGGAACTTCGAGCGTGGCTACCCGGTCAACCTCGGTCACTACCCGCGCGGAGTGGTCAGTTTTGCGTTCACCAGCGTCCCCTGGCGCGGCGGCGGCAGTGTCCCGGCGCCAGGCGGTATACTCTCGGCGACGGGCCGGTAGCTCAGCGGAAGAGTCGCGGACTTTTAATCCGTCGGTCGTGGGTTCGAATCCCACCCGGCTCACCCGTCTTCCTCTTCAACTGCCCTCTCACTGAAAGTCCTGGCCCGATTTGCTCAGACGTCCTACGCATAATGTCGGAGAGACATTTGGACGATCAATGCCTACCATCAACACCAAGGTTTACGCCAGGCAGGTGAAGTCGTGGTCGAACAATCGGCACTTGTGACCACCGACAGGCAGATCCGGCACCTGATCAACAATCGGCTGACGACGATTGCCGGGACATTAGAGCTACTCCTAATAGCGGAGGGGCTCGATGCCAGCCTGCGACAACTCGTCAGCGGAGCGGTCAACGCTACCGCCGATGTCACCGTCGCCGTCGAGCGTTTGAGCAGCATGCTCCACGACAGCGCCGACCTCCACGGCCTACCGCTTCCCTTCGCCTAGCAGACAGAGACCCCAGCCAGACCCCGGACGCGAAGCGGCGGTCGGGATTCAGGACGAGGTGCGTTGTCGCTGGTCGCCCCGATCGATGCGCCGGCCGCGACCTCGTTTGCTGGGCGGATCATGCTCCCGGAACCACGAAGTCCCCGCGACAAGATGCCCGGGCAGTTCCCGGTTCTGCTCCCAGTGCCAGGAGGCCGAGGTTCCGATCGCTCGGCGCTTCGTCTCGCAGCGCCACGACCGGTTCGACGATCGGACCGTTCGGCAACGCCAGGACCTTCCACCCGCCGTCCGCCATCGGAGACTATGCGACGCCGGCGGCGATCTGAGATGGTCCGCCGCGTGCGCTGAGTTGGGCGTGAACTTTGTCCACGGTCGGCTCATCTGAGCGATGCCGCTCACGCCTATAATCGCGTCAGCTACTCCAGGAGGACCACGATGGCTGAGGCACTCGACCGCGCCCTTTTGCAGCGCACCGCGCGGGAGTTCTTCGCCGAAGCGTATCCCCCGGCGCGAGTTCGGGCGATGGATGAGGCTGCTGAGCTTGAGCCGGAACTGTGGCGCGACATCGCCGGGCTTGGTTGGTTGGGGCTGAGCATCCCAGTCGAGCATGGCGGCGCCGGCGCCGACGCCGTCTCGGCGGCGGTGCTGATGGAAGAGATCGCCCGCTTTTTCGCCTCGCTGGCGGTTGATTACGCGCTCGGTGGAATGATCGCCCGCCTGCTGGCGGATGTCGGCACGCCCAGCCAGCGCGCCGCCTGGCTCCCCGGTTTTGCCGTGGGCGAGAAGGTGCTGTCGTTTGGTATCAGCGAACCGGGCGGTGGAACCGACGCGCTCTCCCTGACGACGCGCGCTCGGCTGGACGGTGATCGCTGGCGGGTTGACGGCCAGAAACTCTGGACGAGCATGGCGCACCAGGCGAACGCGATTATTACGGTGGCGCGCACCGATGATCCAGAACCGCCGGACCGGCGGGCGCGTGGACTTTCGCTCATTATTGTCCCCACCGGCCAGAGCGGGCTCACCGTCCAGCGGGTGCACCTTGCTGGGATGCGCGCCGCCGGAACCTGCATCTGCTTCTTCGATGGCGCGACCGCCCCAGAAGACCATCTTCTCGGCCAGCGTGGCCGCGGGTTCAACGCGCTGCTGGGCACGCTCAACATCGAGCGGGTTCTCGCGGGTGCGATCAGCGTCGGTATCGCCCGTGGGGCGCTTGAGGACGCCATCGCCTACGCAAAAGGACGCAACGCCTTCGGCCGGCCGATCGGCGCCTACCAGGCGATACAGCATCCCCTGGCCGAGACCGCGGCCGAACTTGAGGCGGCCCGTCTGCTCGTGCATCACGTTGGCAATCTGATCGACGCGGGTGGCCAGCCAACCGCCGAGGCGGCGATGGCCAAACTCTTCGCCGCCGAGGTCGCTATCCGCGCCACCGACCGTGGTATGCGCACTCTCGCCGCCCACGGCCTCGCGTTGGAGTCCGACATGCAGCGCCACTTCCGCGATGCCCGTCTGCAGGTCTTCAGTCCGGTCAGCAACGAGATGGCGAAGAACATCGTCGGCGAGTCGTTGGGTCTGCCTCGCAGCTACTAGGCCATGGTCCAAGGCACATTTCTTCGCCAGGTCCTCAAGAGAGAAGGAGGCAAGAAAGGTTAGGCGTCCTTCCGAGGGCTCCCTAAGAACAGCCCACAACGCCCGTCGGAACGTCAGGTTGCGGGAAGATTGTCCGGGCGTCGGCGGCGTGCGACCAGATGTTGCTCCGGCTGTCGACATTATCGACGGAGAGGCGGAAGTAGACTTTCTGCGCCGGGTCTTTGGCGGCACTCACGTCGACGTCGTTGAAGTTCCAGACCGGGAAACTCATGCCATTGGCTTGCTGGACGCTCTTGACCGCGGTGGCGATCGCTTCGAATTGACCGGAGCCTACCGCCCGCCAGAGCCGCACCGTCGGCGTCCAGTCCACGCCGACCGATTTCAGCGTTCCACGATGGAATAGGTAGGCGCCGATGTTTGCCTTGGTGGCTTGAGCCACCGGTGCATTCGAGTGCGGCCAGACGATTTCGATCTTGCCATCCACTGCCGCTGGTGCTCCGTCCGCACCCGCGGGTACGTCCGGCTGCGGGAAGATCGTTCGGGCATCCGCCCCATGGCTCCAAACATTGCTCGAACTGGTCATTCCATCGACCGACACCCGGAAGAACACCTTGGACGCCGGGTCCTTCGCTGGGCTCACATCGATATCGTTGAAGGCCCACCCAGGAAAAACCAGGTCGCCCACCTTCTCGTTCTTGCGGACGCCGACCGCCACCGGCTCTTCGATCCCGGCGTTCACCGATCGCCACAGCCGGACCGCGGCGTTCTGATCAGCCGGACAGGCAGCGCGCTTGGCACCTTGCTCGAAGAGGTAGACCCCGACATTCGCCTTGGCGGCCTGGGCGACTGGCGCATTGCCGTGCGGCCAGACGATCTGGATCCGGCCGTCCAGACCGGTGATCGGCGTGTGGACGCGATACTCGGCAGCCGGATCGGCACTAAAGACCAACCGGTCGCCCTGCCGCTGCGCCGCCACTTGAGCATTCGACCGTTGGAGCACCGCAGACTGGTCGAGCGGTCGGCCGGTATATCCGGAGACAACGATGTCGAGATCGGTCTTGGTGGTCACTCGAACTCGCAGCGAATCGGCCCAGGCGAGGAAAACCTGAGTCGTGACGGGCGCTTTGGCGACCAGTCGCTGTTCGCCGATCTGCTTGCCGCCATAGAAGGCGACATCCGACGACAGATACCGATAGCGCAGTCCGTCACCTTCGGCCTCGAGGACGAGTTCACCCGGCTTAGCCGAACTCGCCTTGAGATAGCTGGCGAGGGCCATTGTCGCGGTCACGACCGGCTTTGGCGTGCCATCGATGCGATAGAAACCAAAGTTGTCTTCTTTCGGATTTCCGACGGGCGGCAGATCATCTAGCATCCATTTCAGGCCGCCGGCATGACCGGCAAGCCAGAGATGCAGCCACGCCGCCGTCTCGAGGACCGCCGAATCATTCGGGTCGATCTCCGCAGTGCTCCAACCAAACTCGGTCAAGCCTACCGGGCGGCCAGGAAAGCTCTTCCTCATGCTCTCGAGCACGTACAACTGCGCCTTGAAGCTCTTGACCGACGTGCCGGGGTAGCGGTGCATCGACAACATGGAGAGCGCCTGATTCGCCGGCAACTTGGCGATCACAGGGTCGTTGTACCCAACGGTGACCAGACGGGTAGGGTCTGCCGAGCGGATGGCCTGTACCTGAGGAGCAAGCCACGCTGCCAGCGTCGCAGAATAGGCGGTGGCAAATGCCTTCCACTTGGCTGCTTCGGGAGTGTCGATATAGTCGCCGCTCGAACGCTCGTCGGCCTGGGCAGCCCAGGTGGCGGCGGCGGCGAGAAATTCGAGGTAGATCTTGTAATTGTTCGCCTGCCAGTAGACCTGTTCCCGACTAAATCGCGAGGGCGACATTGCCTTGCCATCACCTTCGCGCCAGGCGTCCGCCTCGGCAATTGGCATCTTTTCGCCGTACTGCGGGATCAGCGATCCGGTCAGCAGCGGCGGGGTCACACCGGCCGGGTAACGCGCTAGCACGAGGTTGGCGTACTTGGGCTCATTCTTGAGGTCGTAGGCGAGGATCTCGGGGCGGTTCTTGTATCGCTCGGCAATCGCCCTGGCGGTTTCGGCGGCTTTGGTCAGGTCATCTTCGCCGTAGTCGTAGAGCGTCAGCATCACCGCGATCTTGTGCTTGCCCGCAAGATCCAGCACCGTGTCCAGTTTCTTGAAATTGCCCCCGGCGACTTCGCGTTGGAGCGGTGACTGGACGAAGATCCGGACGGTGTTCAGCCCGGTCCGAGCCGCACGGGCGAAGTCGGCTTCGATCCGAACCGGATCCCAATTCGCGTCTTCCCACATCTTCCAGGCGCGATCAAAGGGGCCTTCGTAGTTGAAGCCAAGCATGAAGAAGGGTTTGCCGTCTGGGCCGATCAATCGGCCCTCGGCGGTCGCCGAGTAGCTCGCAGCGGCTCGGGCAGCCGGTGGGCTTGGCACGGTCAACAGCGAGAGGAGGATCGCGAGCGAGAGCCCAATCCGGACCGCCGCTACGGGTCGAAACGATGGCGCCATGTGCGGAACCCTACCAGCCAAGCTGGCGCGGCGCAAGAGGAACCCGAACCCTCTCGAACCGCCTGAACGACTTGTGCGGTGAGCATCCGAGACCACAGCCGGATGCGGAATCCTCGGCGCCACGCCGCGGGCATCGTCGTCTGACCTGTGCTGTGGACGGCCGTTGCCTGGCGGAGACGCCCGACCTCCGGTTCCTGGTTGGCCGAGACCAGTTTGCCGGATATCCCCCTGTCAGCAATGACCGCGGGTTGACCGACACCACGACCGGGGGGATTGTCCTACCGCTCCTGGACGATTTCCCAACGCCCGTCGTTGTAAAGGACGTGCAACCCCCGGCGATCGCCGGCGATCACCGTCCCCCGCTCGAACGGCTGGACTGTCAATTGCACCGACCGTGGCTCGGTGGTCGCGGCGCCAAGCAGCGCCCGAACGCTTGGGTGGTCGCGATACGCCTGGAGGAACGGCGGCGCCGGTTCGCCAGGGGCCAGCGTGGCGGCCGAGCGTCCGGGATCGCCGTCGACGAAGGTAGACCAGGCTCCGGCCGCCAGCACGTAGACCCGGCGAGTATCTGCCCGCCGGATCATCACGCCCTGCTGGAAGCCGACTTCGCTTGCTGCCACGCCGGTTGGGGCGCCGGTGGGGCAACCGAGCCTCGACCGCAAGGCGGCATCGGCGGAATAGGTCCGGCCGATCCGTTCGTCGGGCGCCGGGCAACCGGGCGTTGGGGTGACCAGCGGCGCCCGTACGACGTTTCGTGGGACTTGGTCTCCGCCTGCAGCGATTCCCACCGGTGTCGCGCTGCTGAGCGGCTGGATAGTCGGGCTCGTGGGGCGGGTCGTCGGTGGCGCCGGTGGCGGGGTCAGGTGCGCGGGACCCGACGCCGGGCTTGGCCCCGCTGCCAACGGAGTGGTCGGTGTGGCCGGTGGCGGGATTGGCGGCACGACCGTCGCGGTGGTGGAGGGTGCGGGCATCGCCGGGGTTTGCGTGGCCGGGAGGACGGCAGGCGCCGAGGGCACAGGCGGCGGTGCAACGGTGGACGTCGGGGGTTCAGCCGTTAGGGTCGGTGGCGCAGCTATCGGCGGCGTGGATGAGGGGCTTGGTGGCGCGGACATGGCCGCAGCCTGGGTCGGCATGGCCTCCGCGGCCGCCAGCGTGGGCGCCGCATTCTCGGTCGCAGCGTTGGATTGGAGGGTCGGGCGGCTTGGAAGCGCGAGCGTCGCCACCGTGCCGGCGACGATCAGCACCATTGCCGCAGCGACGAACCCTACCGCGAGGCCGGGCCAGGCCGGCCGATGGGTGAGACGATCACCACGTCGGCTCATCACCAGCCGTCGCAGCTCGGCTGGCGGTGCGGCGACCGGTAGCGAACGGATAGCTTCGCCAACCTGCCCGTAGACCGCGAGGGTCTGGTGGCAAACGGGACAACCGGCCAGATGCTGCTCGAAATCCACAGTCTGCTCAACGGTGAGCAGACGGTCGCGGTAGGCCGAGACGCGCGAACGGTCACAGGCCATCTATGCCTCCGACCCCCGTGGCTCGGCAACCACTTCAACCTCGGTCGTCTGCCAGACCCGTCGGAATTCCTCACGGGCCCGAAAAAGCAACGACTTCACCGCCGAGCGCGATGCGCCGATGATTTCGCCAATCTCCTCGCAGGAGAGGTCTTGATACTCGCGAAGAAGCAAGCAGGTTCGATATTTGGGCGGTAGCCGATCGAGGACACGTTGCACCGTCGCGCTATCCTCCAGGCGGAGCGTCTCGCGCTCGGGGTCGTCTCCCGCTACCTGCTTGGGATGAAACGCCGACAGAAATGCCTCCCAGGGTTGCCATCGGATGATCTTGCGACGTCTCAACTCGTCCAAACAGGTGTTGGTCGCGATCCGATAGAGCCAGGCTCCGAGATTCACGTCGCCTCCGAGCTTCGGAAGCGCCTGATACGCTTTCAGAAAGGCATCCTGGGTGAGATCGTTCGCATCGTCCGGGTTGCCCATCATCCGCAGGACATAGTTGTAGATCGGCGTCTGAAACCGTTCGAAGATCGCCTCGAACGACTCCAGATCTGGCGCCGCCGGTTCATCCGGCATGTTCGACCTCGCGCGGCGGCAGCCCGGCAAATGCTTCCAATAAGGGCGCCGTTCCCAAGCTCGCCGGGCGTCGCCTTGCGGGTCCCAGTGACCCGTGGGGCGGTCGCAGCGACCCGTCCCACCAGTATAACGACCAACATCGAGCCTGGTTGCGAAGCTGGCTCGCCTGCTGACCGATGGTACTATGGTCTGATGGACCTTGCTGCCGACGACCCGATCGCTGCGATCGTCGCCGCCCTCCATGACCTCCCGGCTGTGACCGCCGACCGAACGGCAGACCTGCCGCATATCCTGTTGGTGGCGACCGGCCGGCCGCCGATCACGGTGCCACCGCTGATCCAGACCCAGTCGGCCGCGATCCTGAAGGCTGCGCTGAGCGCCATCGGTGCAGTCGAGGCCGAAGAGGACCCCGCGCTGCCACCAAGCCCTCGCGAGCGGCTTGCTTGGGTCATGACCCGCCTGGCTGAACTCGAGGAGGAAACCCTGCGGCTTCGCGCTGAAGCCGATGAACTCCGTCTCCGGACCGAGCCCGACGAAGTCAGACCCGTCGAGCCATCGGCTGGCGAGGAGGCGCCCGACGAACCGTTTGCGGCCAGCCCTCAAGAGGGCATCGTCGAGGAGACGACCGCCGGGCGTGTATTCCGGACGATCTTTCGCCGATCCGACCCCGCTCGCCCGGCACGAGAGTACCAAGGCCCGGTCGAGTTAGCGGTCCGCTCACCGGCGGAACCTGAAGCTGTCTGGGAACTTGAACGTGCGTTACGGGCGCTTCCGGGCGTCACCATTCGTCTGGTCTGGGGCGAGCCTCAGCGCGGAACGACGATTGGTCTCGACATCCGGACACCGCTTGCCCTTTCGGTGGTGCTGCGCTCGTTGCCAATCGTCCAGGACGTGCAAGAACTGGGCGAGCGTGGTGGGATTGGGCGGCTACGCTTGCGGTTGGTGGGGTGATGCTGGCTCGATGGTTTCTCGCGATCATCGCGCTGTTGGTCGTTGCCTGCAGCCCGGTCGTCGCCGGGCCAGCGCCCGGTTCGGCGAGGGACCAGCGCGCCGACCGGATCGCCACGAGTGCCGTCTGGGCGTCCGGAGAACTTGCCGAGCATTACAAGAAACACCCGGAAGGGTACCGGTCGCAAAGCGACTACGACCAGGGCGCGCGCGACACGATCCGGGAGGGGGTGGCTTTTACCTACCGGGATACCCAGAGCGACACCCCGCGGTTGGGCTACTACCAGCGAGATGGCAACCGGTTTACCGCGCTCACCGCCGATGGCCGGCGGATCACCACGCATTTTCGGCCCGACCGCGGTGAGTCCTATGTGCGCGGGCTGCCCGGATCGAGCTACCGGTGACGGACGAGCGCGAGGTGGTTGGACGGTTGTTGGACTGGCTGTTCGCCGAGCGGGGATTGCCGACGGCGGTTCGGTTTGGCACGCAGCAGGAGGGACGGCTCCTTCCCGGCGTCGCCGGTGGACCGTCGGTCGAGTCCCTTTCCGGGTTTGCCATCGCCTCAGGAGGGGATGTCTACCGGTTCTGGCTGGACTGGGATCGCCGCCGAAAGCGTCATGTCCTCAAGCCGTTCGGGCGCGTTCTTGACCTGGGTGTGTTAGCCTCCGACCCGGAGTATCTGGCGGCCCGCCGCCGGATTGAGGTCGAATCGTGATCGACATCGAGCCATTGCTGGCCGACCCGCACCTCGCCGAGCAAGCCTTCGACTGGGTCGAGACGGCGCTGGCCCGCCGCCAGGCCACGCCGCCGGATGGTGCAGTGCTCTACCCGCCGCTTGCGGCCGGACTGCTTATCAGCGGGTTGGAGGTCTGCGAGGATTACCAGTGCCGCTGCGGCTGGAATCTCCGGGTCAGCGGGCGCGATCCACGGCTCAAAGCCCGGCTGCTCGCGATCGCCGAGCGACCGGCCGACGACCGATTTGGCGATTTCCGTGTTCTCGGTGCACACGACGGAAGTCTTTGGACGGTTCAGATTGCCGGCACCGACGACTTTGGGCTCGATGCCGTCGTCCGGCTGCTTCTCGCGCCGGTTGAGCGCTAGCTATCCTCGCGAAAACCGATCAACGCCGATACCCCCGCCCCGAGCGCGCACGCCAAAGTGACCACCGTGCCGACAATCGCCCAGAACTGGGTGATTTCGCTCGGGCGGTTGAGTACGACGATGAGGCACCCTACGAACGCGCCGAAGAACGCGAGTGAGATACCGAGAAACAGCGAAGGTAGATACATCGATCTGCCGACAATCCAGCCCCGGCTACACTATACCCGTGGGGGAGACGCCTTGTCAGCCCCATTCACAGCGAGGCATCCATGAGCATCACAAGCGTGCTGACGGATATCGTAGACGACCCAAAGAGTTCTGCCTTCACCCGGTTGCAGGCGCTCTCCAATCTGACTGATGAGCAGCAGGTCGAGTTCAACCAGACCTGGTCAACCTTGACCATCGAAAACCGTCGCCGGATTGCCGCCTGGTTGGATGAACTTGCCGAGGACGACGTTCAGCTGAATTTCGATTCGGTCTTCATCGCTCTGCTCTCGGATGAGGACGCCGTGATCCGGCGCGACGCCATCGGTGCGCTTTGGGAGAGCCGCGACTGGTCATTGGTCAACCGCTTCATCAGCCTGCTGGGCCACGATCCCGACCCCGAGGTGCGTGCCGCCGCCGCCAACGCGCTCGGGAAGTTCGAGCTTGCTGTCGAACTTGAGTCGCGTCATGCGGAAGATGCCCCGGCGATCGATCGCGCTCTCCTGGCTTCGCTGATGGATGAGGACGAGGAGCCCGTCGTTCGGCGACGCGCTCTCGAAGCGCTGTCCACTCGCTCGATCCCGGACGTGCCGATCGCGATCGTCGATGCGCGATCGAGCGATTTGCACGAACTCCGGCTTGGCGCGATCTTTGCGATGGGCCGCACCTTCGACGAACGTTGGCTCGACGACCTGATTGAGGCGCTCGAAAGCAGCGAGCCGGATATACGCTTCGAGGCGTTGGGCGCGCTCGGAGAGTTGGAAGCCGAATCGGCGGTGGAGGACATCATCCCCCTCCTCGAAGACGAGGATGCCGAGGTTCAGCTTGCCGCCGTCGATGCGCTCGGCAAGATCGGCGGGGACGATGCCAAGGCGATCCTACGCCGCTATGCCGGCCGACCGTCGGCGCTCCAGGAAGCCGCCATCGAGGCGCTTGCCCAAGCAGAGTTCAACGAGGACCCGATGACCCTCGGGTAATGCTCAGCCGATGATCACCGGAGCTTCGTCGGTGGCGTTGGCCACCGAGATCGCTGCCGCCACCTGAGCGGCTACTGCCCGGAAGCTGGCTGCGGTCGCGCCGTCGGGGTCGGCGACCGTCACCGGCTTACCGCTATCTCCGCCCAGCCGGATCGCTGGGTCAATCGCGATCGCCCCAAGAAATCGCAGTTCTTGTTCTTGAGCAGCGGCCGCGCCGCCACCGTGGCCGAAGATATCGGTGCGTTCGCCGCAGTGCGGGCAGTGGAAAAAGCTCATGTTTTCGATGACACCCAACACGGGCACGTTCAGCTTGCGGAACATCGCCAGAGAACGTCCGGCATCAAGCAGAGCGACGTCCTGAGGAGTCGTCACGATGACCGCCCGCGCCGAGGGCAGAAGCTGCGCCACCGTCAGCGAGGCATCGCCGGTTCCGGGCGGCAAGTCGATCACCAGGTAGTCGAGTTCGCCCCATTCAACATCGCGAAGGAATTGCTGGATCGCCGAATGGACCATCGGGCCGCGCCAGATAGCTGGCGTATCGGCGGTCATAAAAAAGGCAATCGACATCATCCGGACGTTGTAGCGCACCGGAGGCAGCATCTTGTCATTCGGTCCCTTGGCCGGCTGGCGGGTGACGCCCATCATCAACGGAACGTTCGGCCCATGAATGTCGGCGTCAAGGATGCCAACCCGGGCGCCCGACTGGGCGAGCGCGATGGCCAAGTTGACCGCACAGGTGCTTTTGCCGACGCCGCCCTTCCCAGAGGCTACTGCGAGCACGTTCCGTACGCCGGGGATGAGCGGCTCGGCATTGCCGGCAAAACGACGCGAGACGTCCGACGTGAAATCGACCGTGACCCGTTCGACTCCGGGGAGCGCGGCGACGGCGGCGCGGGTTTCATTCTCGATCCGCCCGCGAAGCGGACAGGCCGGGGTCGTCAGAACGACGGTGAAGCGGACGTCGCCGCCATCGATCTGGACATTTCGGATCATGTTCAGGGTGACGAGATCGCGGTGGAGTTCCGGCTCCTGAACCTTGCTGAGCGCGCCGATGACATCGGCTTCGGATACACGTTCTGGCTTCTTGTCTGCACCAAACATAGGGCTCCTTCGATGGGGGAAGGTCGGGATGCTCGGATTCGAACCGAGGGCCTCCGCGTCCCAAACGCGGCGCTCTGACCAGGCTGAGCTACATCCCGTTCTGCCTGAGTATACGAGGCGTTCTCATCGGGCGGCAAAGCGCGACCGGCCAGCCAGACGAGCAACAAGCGACGCGCTGACATCCGGCCGCGGCGGTGTTTCGCTTTTCTCGCGAGGAGATCGCCGCAGCGTGATGATGTGGCCAAGTCCCTTCGAGCCACGATGGGCGTACCGACGGGAACCCCACGGCTCTGCCCGCCCTCGATAGTCCTTCTCCTGTCGGAGCGCGCCACCATGGAAAGGGCCGGGGTCCCCTTGCGCTCCCGCGGGCCGGGCCAAAGGCCGAGGTCTTTGGCAAAACGAAGTGCCCCCGCGCGATGCGGGGGCGAAAGGTCGTCGCGAACTGGTGGCTAGCCTGGATTGTCGCGGATGGACTTGTAGATCTTCTCGATGAACTGGTCGCGCTTGGCCCGGATCTCGCGTTCGCGGTCCGCTGGAGTGCGATAGCGCTCGATCTGTTCCGCCGAAACGACGCCCTTCTGTTCGAGCATCTCTTCGAGGACCCGGACCCGATCTTTGACTACCCAGATCGCCGCACCCAGTTCAAGCGTGATGTTGAACAAATTGTCGATGACCGGCGATTCGAAGTAGGTCGGGTTATCTTTATCCTCGACGCGAACCTGCAACTGGGTGATCCCGGTTGTGCCAGCTCCGCGAGCCCGCAACGTGGACGGATCCTGGGCAACGGGCCCCGATGGGGGAATAAACGCCGGCAACTGCGATGCCGGGGAAGGCATCGAGGCAGCGGGCGACGGCGCCGCCGGCTGAGCGACCGGAACAAAGGCCGCCGGGCCGTTGGCCGGGGCAGTTGCCGGCATTCCGCCGCCGGCGCCGTTGGTGATGGTGATCCCGAGCTCGCGTGCGCGGTCCTTAGCGGCAGGCGTCACAATCTGACCACTGCCGTAGGAGACGGAACGCTGACCGCTGGCGGCTGCCGCCTCGATGTCCTTCGCGCTAATGAGCCTTGCCATCTTCTCCTCCGAGCCTTCCGGCTACTTGCCCGCCTGCAGCTCACCGGCCGACCGGTTGCCGCCCAATTCACCGGCCGCACTGGTTGGGAAGTTCCCCTCGTTGGTCAAGATCGGCGCGATCTCGCGGCCAGGGCGGCTGATGACATGCACCGAGACGACCTCGCCGACGCGCGAGGCAGAGCTTGCACCGGCATCGGTCGCGGCCTTGACCGCGCCGACATCTCCCGCGACGATAACCGTCACCAACCCATTGCCAATCTGCTGCTTGCCAATCAGGTCGACGTTCGCCGCCTTGAGCATGGCATCTGCCGCTTCGATCGCGGCAACCAGCCCGCGCGTCTCGATCATCCCAATGGCGCCACCACGGTTCGCTGACGTCGTCATTGTGTAACCTTCCTCCCTCCGCGCGGCGGCCCGCACGACTTCTGGTTCAGCCGGACCCGTCCGGCGTTGTTCCTGAGATCGATCGTGCTCCACGATCACGATACCCGCCGCAGCGAAGGCCACGCCTTGGCGCGACCGTTCGACCGGCGGCTCTGCATCCGGGATGACCGACGCCGGCGAAACTGGTGACTCCGTCTCTTCCAGCGCGTCGGCGCGTCCCTCGGCCGCTTGAGGCGGCTCCGGGCGAGCGGCCTCGCCGGCATCCGCCTTACGGCGTCGGCGCGGTGTGCGCTCCTGTTCTGCCACGTCGCCTCCCTTTGCGGCCGCGCTCGAGTGGTTGGTTTGGCCCAGCATCCGCCGCCTGCCGGTTCGTTAGAGCGCCCCGACTAGCCGGTCCGATGATTCCGTCCCGGCCACTTGTGCGTGGAAGACCGGTGGCTCCGGCGGCTCCAACCCGGTTTCCTCCTTGGCTCGCGCCAAGATCTGTTCGAGCGGCGGCCCAAAGTCGAAGGTCGGCAACGGACCACGGTTCGCCCGCAATTCGGAACGCATCAACTCGGTGGCATCGTGATCGATGCGGTTCCCCTGATCGTAGAGCACGACGCCGTACTCTTCCTGGGCCTTTTCCTCTGACACCAACCCACGCAGGACGTCGAGACGGACGAGTTCGGGGTCGCGCTCGAGAGGATCGCCCCAGCCACCACCGCCCCAGGTGATGTAATGCAACTCGTCGCCTGGCTCGACGACGATATGATCGCCCTTTGCCGGCAGTGCGATCTGACGCCCATCCGGCTTGACGAGGATCTTTCGGCTGCGGGTCCCGGGCTTTCCACCGAGGACGCCCCACGGATAGGTGAGCCAGCGATCGTCATGGATCGAGATCTCACCGCCGGCCAGCCAACGATAGACCTGGTCGATCCCGTTGCCACCACGATGCTTGCCCGCCCCGCCGGTGTCCTGGACCAACTCGTACTTCTCGATCACCACCGGAAAGTAGGTCTCGAGATACTCGTTGGGGACGTTGGTGAACTCCGGCCAGAGGCTATGGCCATCGAGCCCATCGCCGATCGGCCGACCCGGCACGCCGCCGAATCCGATCTGATAAAGCTGCACCCATTCGCCGCGTTGGTCATAGCCGCTGTACATCAGGTGAGGGCTGGTACTGAACCCGGCCGCGTTCATGAACTCCGGCGCACCCTTGCCGAGCGCCCCGCCGAAGACGTCGAACACCCGGCCAAGCGCATGGGTCCGGCCGGACAGCGCCGCCGGAAAGCGTGGCCGGAGCAGTGACCCCTCGGGGATGCGCACGTCGATCAGGTCGTAGTAGCCATCGTTGAAGAGGATCTGCGGGTCGAACACCATGATCAGGTAGACCCCGATGAACATCTTCAACATCTCGACATTGAGGTAGAAATTGATCGCCGCCGGCGACTGCGGGTCGGTCCCCGACCAGTCAAAGATCGCCTTGTCGCCCTCACGCCAGACGGTGCATTTCAGCTTGTACGGACCGTACCCCGTGCCGTCATCGCAGACGTAGTCTTCGAAGGACTGCGGGGTCTCCGAGATCGTCTTGCGAAGCAATTCGCGCACCGCTCGCAGGTTGCGGTCGAGCAACGCGTCGAGTACCCGAAGGTAGGTCTCCGCGCCGAAGCGGGCGCACAACTCACGAACTCGCCGTTCGGCCATCCGGCAGGCTGCGACAATGCCCATCAAGTCCGAGCGGTTCCATTCGGGCAGACGAACCTGGTCGAGGATCATCCGCAACCGCTCTTCGTCCAGTTCGCCGCGCTTGTAGAGCTTGAACGGCTTGATGATGACACCCTCGGAGTGGATGGTCCGCGCATCGATCGGCATACTGCTGGGAACCGCACCGCCGACATCAGTCAGGTGACCGAACATGCTCGCCCAGCCCACCAACTGACCTTCGTAGTAGATCGGCAGGAGTACCAACCAGTCGTTCAAATGACTGATTGCCCCGGCACACGAGTAGGGATCGTTGAGTAGGAAGATGTCACCTTCCTCAAACGTCCCGCGATATTCGCGCAGGAAGCCGCCGATGAACGAGCCAAACTGGCCGGCGACCATCTTCCCCTTTGGGTCGGCGATGAGTGGAAACTCGTCATGCTGCTCGCGGATGCCGGGCGACATTGCCGTCCGGAACAGCACCGCGTCCATTTCGTAGCGGATGTTTCGCAGGGCGTTCTCGATCAGGTCGATCGTGACCGGGTCGAGCGGGCCCGCGTTCGCCTCGCTCCGTGGCGCGGGCGATGATGCGGCCGGAGGCGCAGGCTGGGCAAGCGGCACGCTGGTGCTGAGCATCGCTTCGACCAGGTTCTGCCCCTGCGGAACCACTGTTGCCCAGCCGTTTGGCTCCTGCTCGACGACCCGCCCAGCGGACGCGCCGCTGGCAGGGGCGATTGGAGATGGCGCCGGCGCCGCGGGCGGCGTGCGGAACAGTTCGGTGGGGTAGCTCTCCGGCTTACGCTCTTGGATTGGTTCCGGCCGGATCGGAAGCGGGCGCGGCCGCGCCCCGCTGGATTGCAGCCCGGCCAACGGCGACGTCGCCGCCGGCTGAAGTGGAGCAGGGGCAATCGGCTGTGGCGCCATCGGCGCAGGTTGTGCCGGCGCCTTGAGGGTGTTGATAACGATTCCGCGCGAACGGGCCTGGGTGCGCGCCGGTTCGGTAACGGTTGTACCTTCGCGGACATAGATCAGTCGATAGCCGGCTGCCGCCGCACGAATGATTGCGGAGGTGTCCAGCACTTCGCCTTGATATTGGACTGCACCGTCTGGCCCACTGCTGCCGTTGGTTACCATCTTTTGCCCTCGTCTTATTGGGTACCTGCTGGCCCGGTCTGGGGTCCGGAAAGAGGAAGGGACGGCGGCGATGCGCCGCCCCGAATTACTGGCCGGCCTTGCCCCGAATCGTGCCGATCGATTGTATCACCGCCTCGCGCGCCGTCTGCATCTGAGATTCGGTGCCTGAAACGATGAGACGCCCGGCCGGCCCGATCGAACTGATCGAAACCAGCTTGATGTCCGCAGCCTTCTCCGCTTCATTGGCCGCGAAGCAGGCGTAGCCCGACGGGGACATCTCGATCACGAGCATTGCCTCACCCGGGACGATCAACGAGCCCCGGCGCAACTGGTTCACCAGCTGGGCCTGGTAAGGATCGATGTTGCTGATCACCTGGGTCGAGACGATTTGCGCCGCCAGCCGGTCCTCTTCGTTGAGCGCCAACTCTTCGAGCATTGCCGCACCGGCCGAACGGATCGCCTCTTGGCTGCGGGCGTGCAACTCGAGGATGCCGAACTGGCGTTCCACCAATTGCAGGCCTGGGCGAACGTCGGCGGCCTTCAACGCGATGTCGGCGATCCGATAAATCGCGTTGCCGGGTGCGACTTCGACATACAGTTCCGCCTGCCCGGCCGTTGGCATATCACCGTTCAGCAGGGTTCCCATGAACGCTGCGTATTGTGGCTGCATCCGGTCGATAAAGGCGTAGGTGCGTAGCTGAAATCCAGGGCGTTCCTGCATCGCTTAGTCGACGCCGTCGCGACCGACTGACGAAAGCAGGCTCGCCAGTTCGGGGTGTGGACGCGGAATGACATGGACCGAAACGACTTCGCCCACTCGCTCCGCCGCCATCGCGCCGGCATCGGTCGCTGCCTTGACGGCGCCCACGTCGCCACGAACGATCACGGTGATCAGCCCTGCGCCGACCTGAGCCCGGCCAATTAGTTCAACATTCGCCGCCTTGACCATCGCGTCGGCCGCTTCGATCGCGGCAACCAGCCCACGAGTTTCGATGAGTCCCAGGGATCCGCCCATGCTTCCTCCTTCGTGTATGCGTGATGCAGCGCACCATCGCGTTCGATGCTACTTCCGGGCGCGTCGTCAGGTGCGAAGGCACGACTTGCGGAGCCAATCCACCGGGGCCGGCATCCACACGTGCCAGTTCTGGACCGCGGCTGAAGGTCTGCGACGTCACCCCCTCGTTGCCGGCTCGACCCACGTCGAGCGCATCGTACAGCTTCTACCGGCGATCGATCGCGAGGCGTCGACCACTCCGGCCTTCATCCGCCTCGACACTGTCGACAATCCCGACGATTGAAGCATCAGTCGGAGCGTCGCGGGTTTGTTCAGTAGCTCGTGCCGACGCGCCGGTTACCACCAGGACGACCTCGCCGGTACCGGCCCCGACCGTGTCGGTCGCCACGAAGATCTCGCCAGCCAGCGTCCCGTCGCCGTTGCGCCGTTGGACCAAGAGCAGTTTCGACCCTCGGAAACCGGGATCCTTGGCCGTCGCTACCACCGTTCCGAGCACCTCACAGACGATCATGTCGCACTCGCTGGCCGGATCAGCAGGTTCCCGATCGAATCGACCTCGGCGGTGTATCCGGGGAGGATCACCGTCGTCGAATCCATCTCGGTGACGATCGATGGCCCGACGATCCGATTGCCCGCCAGCAACTGCTCTCGATCGTAAAGGGTTGCGGTATGGAACTGGCCCTGGTGGTAGATCTGCTGCTGGCCGGTTCGGGCAGCCGACGGATCTGCACTGCCCTGAACGAGGCGGGGGATCTCCGGTGGGCGTGAGCGGCTTTGGCCGACCGCTCGCAAGTTCACCATCTCTTTCACCGTCTCAAGTTGGAAGCTGTAGAGCCGGTCGTGGGCGGTGTCAAAACGGCGGCTGACATCGTCAAGCCCGCCCGCGCCAAATGAAGGAAGGTCCACGTCGATCGGGAGTTCAAATCCCTGGCGGTGATACCGGACGTCCATCTGATAGCGGATTGACTGCTGATCGGCCGGCACGCCCTGTTCGGTCAGCCAGACCTGGGCCTGACGCCCAAGTTCCTCGAGTTGGCTGCGTACGGCCTCGCTGCTGGTCTGGTCGAACGTCCGGATGAACGTCCGAGCAAACTCGTTGCGGAAATCGGTCACGAGGTCGCCCAGGGCACACAACAGCCCCGGCCCCTTCGGGATGATCACCGGCCACGAGCCCAGGATCTTGCCAATCGCGTTCGCATGGAGCGGACCTGCGCCACCAAAGGCAACCAGTGAGAAGTCACGGGGGTCGTAGCCACGTTGCACCGACACCAACCGCAACGCACCGAGCATGTTCTCGTTGACAACCTCGATAATCCCCTCGGCAGCACGGTACAGATCCAGCCCAAGTGCATCAGCGACGGTCTGGACCGATCGACGCGCCGCCTCGACGTCAAGCGTGATCTCACCGCCGATCAGCTTGGGCGTCAGATAGCCGAGCACGAGGTTGGCATCCGTTACCGTTGGCTCGGTGCCACCCTTGAGATAGCAGGCCGGACCGGGATCCGCGCCAGCGCTTTGGGGGCCAACTCGGAGTGCTCGCGTCAACTCTGGGACGTGAGCAATCGATCCGCCACCCGCACCGACGGTGCGCACTTCCATCGAGGGGATGCGGACGGTGAATTGGCCGATTTCGGTTTGTCGTCCGATATCCGGCTCACCGTCGATACAGAGCGCCACATCGGTCGAGGTCCCACCGACGTCAATCGTCAGGATGTTCTCGAAGCCGGCTTTCGAGCAGACGAACACCGCTCCTGCGACCCCACCGACCGGACCGGAGACCAACGAGTTCACCGGCCGCTCTTTGGCGGCGTCGAGCGTCATCAATCCGCCGTCCGAACGAAGCAAGCTCACCCGCGCCGGGACGCCCCGGTCCGCCAGTCGGCTCCGCAACGAGTCGAGATACCGGCCGACTTGCGGCGCGACGTAGGCATTGAGCGAAGCCGTCAGGGTTCGCTCGTACTCGCGGAACTCTGGAAGTACCTCGGATGAGAGCGTGACCGGGAGGTTCGGGGCAAGGTCCTGAATGATGTCACGGATGCGCAGTTCGTGTGCCGGGTTGGCATAGGAGTTCATCAAGGAGACGGTGATCGCCTCGACGTTCGACCGTGCCAAGAGCCGTTGGAGATCGTCCCAGAGTTGGGTTTCGTCGAGAGGGCGGATGACCTCGCCGCGGGCGCTCATTCGCTCGTCAGCCTCAATGGTGTTCTCAACCAACGCCGGCGGGTCTTGCGGGACCATCGTGATCCAGCCAGCGAGCGGACCCGGCGTCCGTGAGCGGGCGACGCGAAGTACGTAGCGGTAGCCCTTGGTGGTGACCAACCCAACCGTGGCGCCGGTGCCGGTCAGGACGGTGTTCAGTCCGACCGTGGTGCCGTGGCGGATCTCCCCGATCTCGCCCGGCTGGATACCGGCGATCCGGCAGACTTTGTCGATGCCGTCAAGTACCCCGCGCGACTGGTCCGCCGGCGTCGAGGACGTCTTGGCGCGAAACAGCGGCCCGTTCGCGTCGTCAGTCAGGACCAAATCGGTGAAGGTGCCGCCTACGTCGACACCCAAGCGGTAGGCCATTTCTTCGCTTTCTCCTAACCCTCAGCCGCTTGCCTTGCGGCGCGCCAGGACGCGTTGGGGCCAGTACATCGGAATGCGGCTGGTTTGTACCAGCTTTCGCAAAGCCATGTCAACGCCGATGGGTTGGCAATGTTGCGCCAACGGCAAAGGACCAGCAATTTAGCCTGTCAATGCTGCTCAGCCTAACGTATCGATAGGCTATGTTAGTCGACCGGCACGGATCGCGCCATCGGCTCGCCCTCGGGAACGGATCGGTCCGGAACGGCGGCCAAAGTGCTGGCAAATTGCCTCCGATCAGGCGAGAATCCCAAGGTCAGCGGAGTAGTAGGACGACTGCACAACGAGGTGCGGCGCGTCTGGAGGACCCAACGATGGCTATTCCGGTACACGAACCCAGTCTGCTGGCGCCCGCCTTGCGCCGCCCCTTCGGTCTCTTCCTCAACCTCAACGGCACGCTCGCACCAATCGCCGACCGTCCCGAAGCTGCCCAGGTTCCGCCGGTGGCGCGCGCCGCGATTGCCGCGCTTGTTGGTCGGCTCGACCTGGTCGCCGTTATCACCGGCGCACCGGCGGCGCAGGCGCGCGAGATGGTCGGCGTCGACGGCGTGGTCTACCTCGGAAACCACGGTCAGGATCGGATCGGCCCGAACGGCGATCAGAACCTTGCCCCTCCCCCCAGTGATGCGCTGCTGGCAGCGGCCGCCGCGGCAACCCGTCGTTGCGGCGACCGTGGCGTCTTCGTCGAGCCAAAGGGAGCAGGCGTCGGTATCCATTTCCGGGCAGCGAGAAACCCCCGTGCCACTCGTAAGCACCTTCTGGCAGCCTTGCACGCCGGCGAACAAGCTGGTCAGTTCCGCCTCGTCGAGGGGCGCTGCCTGCTCGATCTTCGGCCAACTCACGAGCGGGATAAAGGCGACGCCGTCACCGGCCTGATCGACGAGTACCAGTTGCGTGGGGCGATCTACTTGGGCGATGACCGTACCGACGTTCCGGCGTTCCGGGCCTTGAAACGGTTGCGCAATGCCGGAGGCTTTGGCATTGCCATCGGTGTCTCGAACGACGAAGCGCCGGAGGCAGCCCGGGACTATGCAGATTTTATGGTCGACGACGTTTCGGGGGTGGTGCGTATTCTTGGATGGCTGGCTGACCGCCTTCCCAAGCGACCGTAGCCCTCACCATCCGTCAGCAGATGCGGTGTGAGAACCCAGTTTGGGGCGGCGCGACGAATAGAAGCGGGGCGGGCACCGACGAACCGCTGGCGTTACAAGCTTGAATCAAAACGGGGCGCCTTCAGGCGCCCCGCTCGCAAGTCGGCTGGTTGGCTACTTGACGATCAGCTTGCCGACCATACCAGATGCCTCGTGACCCGGCTGGGCGCAGTAGGTCACGAATTCACCGGCCTTCGGGAAGGTAAACGTCTTGGTCTGCTCCTTGCCCGGGTCGGCATAGAGAATCGGCTCCTCGGCGAGGCCGGAGTTCCGCACCTTCCAGTCGTGGATCTGAGTGTCCGGGTTCTTGAAGGTGATCGCCACTGGCTGGTTGGCCGAGACGGTCGTGGTGTTGGGCTCGAAGGCGAACCCGCCCTTCTTGGCGGAGATCACATTACCACCGCCACCGCCACCGCCACCGGTACACGCGGAAAGGAACAGCGCAACGCCGGCGAACGCGCTCAGCGCCGCCACGCCCCGCCGATGCGAAAACGAGAACATTGCTCCTCCATGCCCGCCCGTCGAGGACGGACCGTACTGCGGCGCGGTTCTTCCGCTTCCCTGATACGGATCCACGCCATATTGCCACCTGGGGAATCTAGCAGGAACCCGCATCAGTTCCGAGGCGATCACGTGCTGCCGGACGATCCGGTGCGTCGACGTGTCTTCGCTTGTGCCAATTTTCACGAAGCAGTAGGATTGTACCGTGCCTGGGCCAGGCTCGTCAAAGTTCTGATCGGCCGACCAGCCACCGGCCGGAGGCGGCTGCGTGACAACCACTATCGCGCTCATCGGTCTCGGCGGCGCTGCCGAACAACTCCATCTGCCGGCTCTGCTTCAGGTTCCCGACACGGCCATCGTGGGCGTGGCCGAGCTACGACCCGAACGACGCCGGTGGGCGGTGGAGCGCTGCGTCGTCCTCCCCCGTCAACTCTACGACGATGCTCGAACTCTCCTCCACGAAACCCGCCCGGACGTCGTCGTCGTCGGCACGCCGCCTGAGACCCACCGTGATCTCGCGCTGCTGGCGCTTGAGGCTGGATCTCACGTCTTCTGCGAGAAGCCACTTGCCCCCACCATCGAGGAGTGCGACGAGATCGTCGAGGCGGCAGATCGCGCCAACCGCCTCGTCGCCGTCGACAATCAATACCGCCACCTCTCGTTCTATCGTGCCACCCGCGCCGCGATTGATCGTGGCGAGTTCGGCCGCCCTTACTTGCTCCAGATGTGGCAGCAGATGCCCTCGCCAGGCAGTGACTTCCCGGACTGGAAGGCGAACCTCTCCCGCTTGATCCTGTATGAGTTCGGCACTCATGCCACCGACCTGATCGCCTATCTGCTCGGCGGTCCGCTTGGTCCAGCCCATGGGTCAGATGCCCACCCGACTGCCTTGACCACCCGTATCCTCGGCCCGCTCGACCAGCCCGACCTCGTCTCGGTCACTCGTTTCGACTTCGCCGAGGAAGTCACCGCATCGATGACCCTCAATTGGCAGAGCAAGGCGCCGCAACGCTACCTCGAAGTCCGACTGGATTGCGAACGCGCCTCGCTTCGGTTGTCGCTCGGCGGGGTCGCCAGGCTGCGGGTCGGCTGGAACAGCGAAGGGCGTCGGCCTGAGGTCGGCTGGAGCTTTGTCCGCGGCGGGGAAGCGCGTGTCGAACGCGCCGGCCGCTCGAAGCTGCTGGCAAGTGAGCGGCCGGCCGGGTGGGTGAACGCCACCGCGCTGGCGCTTAGCCGCTTTATCGAGGCGACGAAGTCCGGTCGCGCGCCGGAGGGGTCGGCCCGCCACGCCCGCGAACTGCTCCGAACTGCCCTCGCTTCCTACGACTCAGCAGCAGCGAGTGGCGCACTCGTGAGGATCCCCCGCCCGAGCGCGAACGCCTAACCGGATACGCTCGGCGAGGCGCTCGTCCTCACGCCGGTGGAGCGAGCAACCCGGGTTCGTGCGATCACGCCGCGAGGAGTTGCCAGGCAGGCGCCCGAGCGCCCAAGATTATCGCGTGCCCCGACACCTGCTCACCAACCGGACCTTCGTTCTGCTGGCGATCGGCCAGACTTGCTCGAACGCCGGTCTCTGGATCAGTATCTTTTCAATCGCCCTAGCGGTGCGGAGTCTCTCCGGTTCGGACTTCCAACTCGGGTTAGTTGCCCTCGTCCGCGCCATGCCGATGATCGCCTTCTCTCTGATCGGCGGCGGGTTGGCTGATCGGATCGACCGGCGGCGGATGCTCAGCGTGACCCAGCCAGCGTCGGCTTTGATCCTCGCCGGCGTCGCCATCAGCTTCACCGTGGTCGTCCCAACTGACCGCCAGGTGATCCTGCTGTTTCTGGCGACCGCCGCAATCGGGATGACCGGAGCGTTTGACGTTCCCGCGGTTCAAGCCTCGGTGCCAACGATCGTCGGAAAGGACAATCTCGTCCGAGCGCTTGGTGTCCTGGTACTGTCGCGTCAGGTCAGCAGCATCGTTTCGCCGGCCGCGGCCGGACTGGTGATCGGGGTGTTCGGCTTCGGGGCTGCTTTTGCGCTGGCCGCATCGATGTACCTGATCTTCACGGTGATCCTCCAACTGATCCGATGGCAGAGCCAGCCCGTTCAGCGGTCGTCGACCGGCCTGCTCCACTCGATTGGCGAGGGCATCCGCTACGCCTGGGCGACCCCGATTATCCTCGGGCTGCTGTTGATGGACTTCGTGGCGACGTTGTTTGCTCAGCCAAATGCCTTCGTCATCATCATTGGGCAAGACGTGCTCCATCTCGAGCCGGCCCAGATCGGGATACTGGCAACCGGCTTTCCGGTCGGCGCAATCGCCGGTGGGCTGGCGCTTGGCGCTCTCCCTGGTCGGCTACCGGCGACCATCCGGACCGTGGTCGTCTCGACCGCGCTGTATGGAACCGGAATCATCCTTTTCGGCTTCTCGCCCACTTTTGCCCTGTCGTTCGCGGCGCTGGTGATGATGGGCGTCGCCGACGTGGTGAGCGAAACGCTGCGAAGCACGATGCTCCAACTTTCGGTGCCGGATGAACTGCGTGGCCGGGTGACCTCGTTGATGCTGATTTTCGTGCGCGGCGGACCGAACCTCGGCCAGTTTCGCGCCGGAGCGATTTCCGGTCTCGCGGGGCCGGTCTTTTCGGCGGTGAGCGGCGGCCTGCTCTGCATCGTGAGTGTCCTGCTCCTCGGCCGGTGGATGATGCGCCACGCCACTCCCCGGTCGGAAGCGAGTATGCTCGCGGTCGAGGAGGTGCGATGACGAACCGCAAAGCGCGCGATGACGCGGCCGTTTTCGCGATCCATCGTGCTGATGTCTGCTTCGCCCCGACCGCGCGGCCGGATCCTGGCTCCACCCATGTTCTCGGTGCGATCCGTCCGCATCGCCAATGACGGCCCTGTCTGGCGCCGCACACGGCTGGATCGAAGCAGCAACGCTCGGGATCGAGTTGTTGGCCGTCGCTATCATCGTCGGCACGATTGTGTTTTCGACGGGCCGTTACCTGCTTGGTCCGCACTCCGAACGATACAACCGCTACAAGACTACCCTCGGCAAGGCGCTCCTGCTTGGACTTGAGATCCTCGTCGCTGCCGATGTCGTCCGTACGGTCGCCCTAGACCCGTCGATCGAGAGCGTAGCGGTGCTGGGTCTGCTGGTGCTGGTGCGCACGTTCTTGAGTTGGTCGCTGATCGTCGAGATGGAAGGGCGTTGGCCTTGGCAACAGCGCGTGCCGCCGCGCGAATAACACCCGCACCCAGGTCCAGGGTGGGCGCCTTCGACCTCCTCACCCTCCTGATCCCGCAGTGTTCAGTCGTCATCCGAGCGCGCCTTGTCATCACCTCGGAAGGCGGCCTTGCCCGGATCCTCCGGATGGCGAACGCACTGGTCGGTTTGCCCTTGACTGGCGATCTCGTCTCTTGGATGGTGTGCATCCCGCGAGAGACTCGGCAGAACAACGGCCGTGCCAGGCTCCGTCGACAATCGGCCAAGGGATCGTTCAGCATCGTAATCAGTGTCATTGTCATTCTGATCGCTCGGCCCAGGGCCGCCCGCACCGTCGTTCTGCAGTTCGGTCGGTCAGACCCGTCGCCGAACACCCGTGACGGAGGCGACACTGGGGGTGGTGATGACTTCCGCGACTGCCGGCTCTGGAGACCGCCACCCGGTGACACCGATTGACCGATGGGTTGACGTGACGGTCATGCTTGCCGGGGTCGGTCTCCTTGGCATCCTCTGGCAATATCTCGCGCGATGGTTCACACCGCAGGTCCCCGAGCCTGGGTCAGGGACGACCGTTGTTCCAGTCTGACCAGCGGTATTGTGATGTTGGGGGTACGAGGACCGGGCCAGAACCGGCGGACGGACGGTCCGGCCGGTGGAGATCGATTTTCATCCAGCAATCGAGGTGACTGATGAACCCAGAGAGCTATCACTCCCTGGTCCTTTCGGTGGATGACGGCGTCGCTCTTGTCAAGCTCAACCGTCCGGCGACGCTCAATGCCTTCGACCGGACGCTTGCCTTCGAACTTCTCCGCGTCGCCGAGGAGATCCACGCCGCCGACGAGGTTCGGGCGGTGGTGCTGACCGGTGCCGGACGCGGCTTCTGCAGCGGAGTAGACATCAAGGAGACGGCGTTCCTCGGCAGTGATCCGACCGTGAACCCGTTTCAGCGGGACCGATTAGACGCGCTTGGGTACACCGGACGCTTGCCGTTGGCCTGGTACGAAATCGACAAGCCGACGATTGCCGCAGTCAACGGTGTTGCCGCTGGCGGTGGGTTTGCGCTCAGCCTCGTCTGCGACATTCGTCTCGCCGCTGAATCAGCGCGGTTCTACCCGATGTTCATCCAGCGGGGAACATCGCCCGAGGTCGCCACCAGTTGGACTCTTCCTCGCCTGATCGGGACCGCCCGCGCCTTCGAATGGCTCTACACCGGCGATCCAATCTCCGGTAGCGAGGCAGCGGCGATCGGACTGGTTAACAGGACCGTGCCCGACGATCGCCTCCTCGACGAAGCGTTCGCCGTGGCACGGAAGATCGCCGAGGGCCCGCCGCTCGCGTTGCGGCTCACCCGGCGTACCATCCAACACGGACTGACACGGTCTCTGCGAGAGCACCTACCCTACGAGACACACAATCTCGGGCTGAGCATCGCCACCGAGGATGCCCGGGAGGGCGCTCGCGCCATCGTCGAAAAGCGCCGTCCGACTTTCACCGGTCGCTGATGGCCGAGAACCAGGAACGAGGAGCCACACCATGATCGATAGTCAGGTCCACATCTGGTCGCGCGAAAACCTGCCCGACGGCAACCGGCTTGAGTTCGCGAGGCGGGCCGCTCGTACCCGCCTGCCCTATCGCAATCCACTGGACATCGTGCCGCGTGTCGGCCAGGTGACCTGGGACCCGGAGGCTGAGACCCTGCTCGCCTTCCTCGACGCCAACGATATCGCAGTCGCCATCAATCAGGTTTGCGATTTTGGCCCCTGCTTTGGCGAGGAGTGCGCCTGGTCGATCGCCCAGATCCACGACCACGCGGCCGATTTGTGTCGCCGCCACCCGGGCCGGATCGCGTTTGCCTGCGGTGTCGATCCCCGCCGCCACGATGCGCTGGACGAACTTCGCCGCTGCGTCACCGAGCTTGGTGCGGTCGCCTGGCAATGCTTTCCGGCAAACGGCTACCGCCCCGACGATCGGATCTGCTACCGGCTATTTGAGACGTGCCTTGAACTCGGCATCCCGGCGGTCATCCGCACCGGAGACGGTGACATCGGACCGTACACCGGGTTCTCCCATCCATTTTATGTCGAGAACGTGGCGCGCGATTTCCGTGAACTCGAGATCGTGATGGAGCATGCCGGGGGCGGACTGGACATGCTCTGGCGTGAAGCAACGATGATCGCCCGAGTCAACCCAAACGTGTCGTTACAACTGGGGCTGTGGCAGTCCGGCGCCGCGATCTTCGGCGGGCCGCGATCGCCCGCCCGCCTGGGCGAGTTCGTCGGCGTCTTGCATGTGATGCGCGAGGCGGTCGGTGCTCATCGCATCCTTTGGGGCAGCGATCATATGCGTGGCCAGAACGAGGAAAGCAACCGCCAATGGGTCGAACTCTGGCGTAATCTGCCGGCGCGCGCTGCCGAGTTCGGCTACGGGTTCGACGAGGCTGAAGTCCGGTTGATGACCGACGAGAACGCCCGGCGGATCTTTCAACTACCGGCCTAACCCCCCGGGTTCTTGTAGAAGTCCAGCAGCATTGTCTTCGTCGCCTCTGGTTCTGACCGAAAGGTCGGCGCTTCGCGGGTGCCCTTGCCATGCGGCAGGGTTTCCAAGAAGCGCTCGAGCGCACGATGACGCTCACTCCCGGGGAAGTACATCACGAGAGTTGGCGCCACGATCCGCGGAGTGACGCTCCACATGTCCTGCCGGCACATCGCGTAAGGCGCTGCGCCTTCCCAGCCCATACTTCCGTAGACCTCGGCCCCGCTATCGTCATTCACTTTGAGGAGGTTCTTGAGCGCGACTTCGCGCTCCTTGAGATCCTTCGAGTAGCGCGTCCGCTCCCACAACTCCATCAGGTGTCCCCCGTCCTCACGACGCGTGTGGTAGCGGTGAATCCTTTCGTGAACCGCCCGGCGGGACGGGGTTCCCCAGTTGAAAGGCTCCTGAACGGCAACGGCCGATACCAGTTCGGGGAAGTCGGCGGCGGTCTGGAGGGCGATCTGCGAACCGGTCAGCATCCCAAACAAGTTGGCCTTTTCCAAACCTAGTCCCTGGATAAACCAAGCAACCGACTGGGCGAACTCTTCCATCGTGGTGTACGGCGTCGGTGGTCGGTCAGACTCGCCGTACCCCATCGTGTCCATCCCAATAGCACGCATGTCCGGGCTCAGAGCCTGGATCATCGGGATCATGTTGACCGAGGACGACGGCGTTTCGTGAAAGAGGATGACCGGCGGACCTGAACCTTCCTCTCGATAGTGGATCTGGCCATGCGGTGTCTCGACGTACCCACGCTTCATAAATCCTCCTTGTTGCCGGACAGGCAAGGTCGCGGGCATCGGCGGAAACCACCGACCCTACCGAAGCGGCTGGCGTTTCTCTTGCTTGACGAGCCTTCCTCGTTGCGCCTCTCAAGCAGGGAGGTTGGCGGTCGCAGCGACGGCATTCCGAGAGGCGACCCTCCCGAAGGTAAATGCCGGCCCCGCTGACAGTCCGCTGCAGACGCCGTCCCCCATGAGTTGGCCTTTCCCGAGGATCTCCCCGGCGGCATACAGCCCCGGGATCGCCGTCCCGTCCGGCCGAACGACCTCGAGCCGCCCGTTTGCCTTCACACCACCCATCGCGCCAAGAACGACGCCGTAGGTGACAACCGCGTGAAAGGGCGCACTGTCGATCCTCTTGGGCATGGCGGTCCGGCCAAAATCCTCGTCGACGCCGCCATCGACGAAGCCGTTGTAGCGGTCAACCGTCTCGCGCAGGGTTGGCGGATCGATCCCAAGTTGTTCTGCGAGCGCCTCAACGGTTGGCGCGGAGACAATCACCTTCGGGTTGCCGCGCCCACCCTCAAGCTCTCGCTTGGTGTAGTCGGAGATCCGTTGGGTCAACCCTTCGCGCATCGGCTCGTCGAAGATCGCGATCATCGCGGTGCCGGGCTGGGCCATCATAGCCCGCTCGCGGGCATCGGGGTGCTTCTCATCCTCCTTGATGTAACGCTTGCCCAGCCTGTTGACGTAGATATCCCCCGCTTCGGCAGGGGGTCTCTGGTTCGGCAGCATCACCCAGTAGAGGCAGTCGCCAGGTCTGTCCGGGTTCGGCACGCCTCCCGGCAGCGGGATCAGCGAGTGCATGTAAGCCAGTGACGCGCCGGCTTGCTCGGCAAGGCGCATCCCCGACCCATTCGCCTCAGGCGGGCAGAGCGTGATCACCTCGGCAAACTGCGGGTGCAGGGTTCGGGTCAGTTCGATGTTGCCACAATAGCCGCCGGTCGCCAGGACGACGGCGTCTGCGCGAACCTCGGTCTCGCCGTCTGGTCCCCGTGTCCGCACCCCGACCACCGCGCCTCGCTGGTCGATCAGGAGGTCGGTGACTGCCGTATTCAGGCGAAAGTCGATCTTGCCCTCGTCGATCCGGCGGCGTAGCTCGCGCTCGAGCGGAGGGATCGCATTCTGTCCTGAGCCAGCCGTGCCGGGCACTGGCTGAATGTAGTGGCTGCGCGGATTGGTGTAGAGTTCATGCTCGGGTGCAAGGCGTGGCGAGTCGGCGGTGAAGGGGACGCCGATCTCTTCAAGCCAGTCGATGGTCTCTCCAGCGGCTTCAGTCGCGAGGCGCAGCAGGTCTTCGTCATTTTGCTGGCGGCCAATCGCGAAACAGTCTTCGAAATGCGCTTGCGGGCTGTCCTCGTAGCCCTTCGCCTTCTGCATCCTGGTGCCGGCGCCACTCATGATGGCGCTCGAGCGCCAGAGCGTGCCGCCTAGCCGGCCGGTCTGTTCGAGCAGGGTCACCCGAGCGCCACGGTCGGCGGCTTCGATAGCCGCGGGCAGACCGGCGGTTCCCGCACCGACAACGATGACGTGCGACATCCCCCCTCCAGATGGCGAGATCACCTCAGCCAATCGGACCGGGTCACCACGCCAACGAGGTTGTACCAGCCGGCTATTGGGCTGTCAACGGACGGCTCTGTCGCCCGGACCGCAGGGTTCGATGGGAACCTTACGCCGAAAGGTTCTCCTCGCGCGGGCGCTCCTCCTCGTAGATGCGGTGCTGCTCGCGCAGGACGTTCTTGAGGACCTTGCCCATCTGATTGCGTGGAAGCGTCTCGACGAACTCGATCAATTCGGGCACCTTGAATGACGCCATCCGGCTCTTGGCAAAAGCGATAACGTCGTCGTGAGTGCAGTGCTCGCCGTCGCGGATCACGACGACCGCCTTAACCCGCTCGCCCCATTCTTCGTCCGGCACCCCGATCACCGCCACATCTTCGATACCAGGATGGGCGTGGAGGATACGCTCAACCTCTTCGGGTGCGATGTTCTCGCCACCGCGGATGATCATGTCACTCTTGCGCCCGGCCAGAAAGACGTAGCCGTCCTCGTCGATATAGCCCTGGTCGCGGGTGCGAATCCAGCCAGCAACCAACGTCTTCGAGGTCGCTTCATCTTGCTTCCAGTAGCCGGCCATCTCGCGCGGGGTACGAATGGCGATCTCACCGACGACGCCGGTGGGCAGCGGCCGGCCGTCGTCATCGAGAATCGCCAATTGGACATCCTCGACGGGTCGACCGATTGAGTGGAGACGGCCGATCTTTCGCTCGATCTCCTCTTCAGTCCCGTCGAGGCGGTGGTCGTCTGGGCCGAGCAGGGTGACGGTCGAGGTCGTCTCGGTCTGGCCGAACGCATTCATAAAGCCAACGTGGTGCGGGAACATCGCGATGGCGCGGCGGATCACCGGCACCGGCATGGGCGCCGCACCATAGGAAATGAACTGTAAACTCGAAAGGTCGTGCGACCCGAAATCCGGGTCATCGATTATCCGCTTCATCATCGTCGGGACGAGAAAGACGTTGGTGACCCCTTCGCGCTCGACAAGATCGAGCCATTCACCAGGCTCGAACTGGCGCATCAGCACCAACGTCCGGCCGCCATAGAGCGAGGTCATGATCGCGCTCGCGCCGGCGACGTGATAAATCGGGACCGCCAGCAGAGTCGCGCCGGTTGATTCATCGCTCGCCGGGTCGGAACTGGTCAGGATATATTCCGAGAATCCGCCGTAGGTCAGAATGACGCCCTTGGGCAACGCGGTGGTACCCGAGGTGTACATCAGGATCGTACAGTCGGTGTCTTCAACATCGACCTCCGGCGCATCGTCCGGCGATGCCGCCTCGATCAACGCCGAGTAGTGCTCCATCCCCTCCTGAGGGCTCTCGATGGCAATCATCCGCCGAACGTTCGGAAGCTGCGGCGCCAGCGAGCGGATCTGATCCACGTATCGGTCACCGATGAAGATGGTTGTCGTATCGGAGTCGTTCAGGAGGTGGACCAATTCGTCCGAGCGAGCCCGGTAGTTGAGCGGGACGAACACACCGCCGACCATCGCGACGGCGTAATAGGCCTCGACGTACTCGTTGCAATTGGTATGGATAATCGCCACCCGCTCGCCTTTGCCAACGCCACGCGCGTGGAGGGCGGCCGCCAACCGCAAGATCCGGTCGAGCAATTGCTCGTAGGTGAACCGGCGATCCTCGAAAACCAGGCACACCTTTTCGGGTACGGTCATCGCCGGGATCCGAACCAGTTCGATTGTGTTCATCAGTCCCTCAGGAAATCGTGATCCTCCGGCCACCACCACGGCCGGTCCAGCCGTCAGTATACCGGAGACAGAACAGGCGAATCTCGGGGCACTGGTCCGGCGTCACGTCGTTGACGACGCCAGGGGCCGATGCTATCGTTTGGTTCCGGCATAGTTCTGCCAGCGGGAGCGCCTTTGACCACGCCCCTGGTAAGCGTCGTCATCCCGGTCTTCAATGGTGTGGCCATGCTGCGCCGGTGCCTTGCCGCGATCCGGGCTTCGGACTTTCTGGACTACGAGATCGTCGTCGTCGACGACACGTCCACCGAACCGGTCGCGCTGGTTGCCGAATCGTTCGGCGCGCGCGTGATCCGGCTCGATGGCGGGCCCTACGGCCCGGCAGCGGCGCGCAACAAGGGCGCTTGGGCAGCCGACGGCGATCTCCTGTTTTTTACCGATGCGGATTGCGAAGTCCACCCGGACACGATTCGCCGCGTCGTTGAAACCCTCGCCGATCCGGCTCTGTCGGCGGTCATTGGCTCGTATGACGACGCGCCGGCCGACCCCTCATTTCTCTCACAGTACAAGAACCTGTTTCACCACTGGGTCCACCAAGAGGCAAAGCGCGATTCAAACACATTCTGGACCGGTTGCGGAGGCATTCGTCGCGACGTGTTCCTCGCGCTCGATGGTTTCGACGCGGTTCGCTATCGCCGGCCGTCGATTGAGGACATCGACCTTGGAGTGAGGTTGCGCGCCCGTGGCGGCCATATCAGACTCGACCCGGACATCCAGGTCCGCCACCTCAAGCGCTGGACCTTCGGCGGACTGATCCTCACCGAGATTTTCGATCGCGGCGCTCCCTGGACGGCGCTGATCCTTCGGACCCATGAGGTGCCGACCGATTTGAACCTGCGTCCCACGGAACGGTTTAGTGCGCTTTTCGCGGTTGGCGGCGTTCTTGGGCTGCTCCTGACGCCGCTCTGGTGGCCGCTCGGCGCTGCTGGCTCGGCGCTTTTGGCGACGACGATTGTCCTCCATCGCCGCTTTTACCAATTCTTTGCTGCGCGCCGCGGCGTTTCCTTCGCCCTGCGGGTGATACCGCTGCATATCCTCTACTACCTCTATTCTGCGGTCAGCGTTGCGATAGGTCTTGGTTGGTTTGCCCGAGAAGCGCTGTCGTCCTCCCGCTCGCGAACGCCGCTTACATCGGGACAACGGGCGAGGGGGTGAACCCTCGCATATCAGTCGTCGTCGCGGCGCGCGATTCGGGTGCTCGAACGACGAACGCGCTCCGGGCAATCCAGACCGAGGTCCAAGGGCTGACTGCGGAACTGATCGTCGTCGCCCCGGCCGGTTCGAGCGAAGCGCGTCAGGCATCCCTCCTGGGTCGGGTTCTCACCGTCGAAGGCGATCCCTCCGCGCCCGAACTCTGGCGAGTCGGGATTGTCGCCAGCCATGGCGAGTTGGTGGTCACGACGGTCTCAGGCTGCACACCGTCTCCGGGTTGGTTAGCGGCGCTGATTGGGGCGCTCGGTCCAGATGCCGCTGCCGCCGGCGGGTCGTTTCGCCTTGGCTCGCGCCGTGCGACGGTCGCCGCGGTCTACTTCCTGCGCTACAGCCCCTATCAACTCCCCTTTGACCGCCACGACGCTGACGAAGTACCGGGCGACAATGCGGTCTATCGCCGCTCGGCGATCGACGCGGTTGCCGGGAGTTGGCGCGACGGTTTCTGGGAGAACGAAGTGAACGTGGCCCTGCGCACGCGCGGCGAGCGACTGCAACTCGATCCCCGTCCGGTGACAACCCTGGTGACGGCCGGTGGCTTCTTCGTGTTCTGCCGACAGCGTTTTCGCCACGGTGTCCGGTTTGGCGAATGGCGGGGCGGCCGCTGGCGGGCGCTCCTCGCTCCAGTCGGGATGGCCCGTTTCTTGCTGCGGATCACGAGTCGGGTCAGACCCGGCGATCGGGGCCTCTACCTGCAGTCGCTCGTTGTTCTCAAGCTCTATCTGGTCTGCTGGACCGCCGGCGAAGTCGTTGGATTGCTGCGCGGCCGCCGATGAACGCGATCCACCTCGCCGACAATCTGCCGGTGCTGCGATCCCTCGAAACCGGCTCCGTCGACTTGATCGTGACCGACCCGCCGTTCAACACCGGTAGCCGCCGCACGCACACCCCGATCCGCGTACGTCGCACGGAAGAGGGCGGCCGAATTGGTTTCGGCGGTCGGCGCTACGAGGCCATTCGATTCGGCGCCACCACCTTTGCCGACCTTTTCGATGATTATCTCGGCTACCTCGAACCACGATTGGCAGAGGCGCATCGACTGCTCGCGCCCCATGGCACGCTCTATCTCCACCTCGACTATCGTGAGGCACACTACTGCAAGGTACTCCTCGACGTCATCTTTGGTCGCGACTGCTTTCTCAACGAGATCATCTGGGCCTATGACTTCGGCGGCCGCTCACCACATCGTTGGCCAGCCAAGCACGATACCATCCTGGTCTACGTGCGTGATCGTCGGCACTATCATTTCGACCGGGACGCGATCGACCGGATCCCCTACCTCGCTCCGGGTCTCGTTGGGCCGGACAAGGCGGCGCGCGGGAAGGTGCCGACCGACACCTGGTGGCACACCATCGTGCCGACCGGCAGTCGGGAGCGGACCGGTTACCCAACCCAAAAGCCGATCGCGATCGTCCGGCGGATGATCTCGGCATCGTCACAGCCGGGCAACCTCGTGCTCGACCCCTTCGCCGGCAGCGGAACGGTCGGCGCGGCCTGCCTCGAACTTGGACGCCGCTTCTTGTTGATCGACGACAACCCGGCGGCAATCGAGGTGATGGCACGGCGTTTCGCCGGTCTTGCCAACATCACCTGGTATCGTTCGCGGTGATCCGCCCAGCGCGGCCCGCCAGGCCGTCGACCAACGTGGAGGTCGGGCTATGACCCTCGAGCGCAACCGCCAGCTTGTCCGGGACATCTTCGAGCGCGGACTGAACGAGGGGGCGATCGATGAGATCGCCGCCCTCACCGCACCGGATTTTCTCGACCACGACATCCACATCGAAACCGGCATTCCCAGCGGCCCCGAAGACCTGCGAGTGGCGCTCCAGCTCATCCGGAACGCCTTCCCGGATATTCAGGTCACCGTCGAACAGTCGGTGGCCGAGGGTGACCTCGTAGTCGTTCGCAATACCTGGCGTGGGACACACCTCGGCGAGTTTAACGGCATCGCGCCAACCGGGAACCGGATCGAGGTGACCGGGATCGTGATCTGGCGGATCGCCGATGGGCTCATTGCCGAGCGTTGGGCAACCATTGACACGCTCTCTCTCCTTCGCCAGATGGGTGCCCTGGCAGGCTAGGGTTGGTTCGGTGAAGAAAGCGCACCAAGGAGCATGATAAGCTGAGCACATGCTCGTGCTCGGGATCGAAACTTCTTGTGATGAAACGGCCGCCGCAATCGTCGAGAACGGCCGACTCGTCCGCTCGGATGTGGTGGCAAGCCAGGCGACAATCCACGCCCAGTATGGTGGTATCGTCCCGGAGGTGGCTTCGCGCCAGCACATTCGCTGGATGATGCCGGTCGTCGAGGGGGCGATTGCCCGCGCTCGCGTGAGTTGGAGCGACCTCGACGCGATTGCGGTCACCCATGGTCCGGGGTTGGCCGGGTCGCTCCTCGTCGGGGTCAACGCCGCCAAGGCGCTCGCCTATGCCCGGGGTCTGCCGCTGGTGCCGGTCAACCACCTGGCAGGTCATATCTACGCTGGATGGCTGACCGAAGAGGAGACGTCCGAGGCGCCGCCGTTTCCGCTCCTTTGTCTGATCGTCTCGGGAGCGCACTCGGATCTCACCCTGATGGATGCGCATCACCGGTTTCAGCGGATCGGTCGGACGCGTGACGATGCTCCCGGCGAGGCGTTCGACAAGGTGGCCCGCCTGCTTGGCCTCGGCTATCCTGGCGGCCCGGCGATCCAAAAGGCGGCCGAGGCCGGCCGTGCAGACGCATTGGCGGTTCCACGCCCGGCGATCCCGGACAGTTATGACTTCAGCTTCAGCGGACTCAAGACCGCGATGCGGCGTTTGACGGGCGGCTACGATCCCCACGATCTGCCAGTCGCGGACCTCGCCGCCGGTTTTCAGGCAGCGGTTGCCGATGTGTTGACGTCCAACACCCTGCGGGCCGCGAGAGACTTCGGGGTAGCCGAGATCCTCGTATGTGGTGGTGTCGCCGCCAATCAGGAGCTACGCCGACGTTTGGTCGAACAGTCGCCGACGCCGGTTCGCTGGCCGGCAATCCGCTGGTGCACCGACAATGCCGCGATGATTGCAGCGGCGGGCTATTTCGCCGCGCTCGACGGTGTCCGCGCCGGCCCAACGCTCGATGCCGACGCAACCGCCAAATTGGGAATCGATACCGGAGGTACCTGATGCTCCTCGAGCTCACTGACGCTCAGCGCCATATCGTCTCGCTGATCCGAGAGTTCGTCGAGAACGACGTCAAACCGGTTGCCAACCGGATGGATCACGAGGATATCTATCCTCACGAACTCGTCGAAAAGATGCGCGAACTGGGTCTGTTTGGCGTGCTGGTGCCCGAGGAATACGGTGGGCTTGGTCTCGACTACACCACGTTCGCCCTGATCATGGAGGAATTGTGCAAAGGCTGGATGAGCATCAGTGGTGTGATCGGCACCCACCACGTCCTGATCCATATGCTCGTCCACAGCGGCACGGAGGCACAGAAACGCGAATTCCTTCCCAAGCTCGCGTCCGGTGAGCTTCGTGGCGGTCTCGCGCTGACCGAGCCCGGCGGCGGGTCGGACGTCCAGGGAGCGATGCGGACGATTGCCCGCCGCGACGGTGACCGGTACGTCGTCAATGGCAGCAAGATGTGGATCACCAACGCCTACTATGGTTCGGCGTTCGCTCTGATCGCCAAGACCGACCCGGCGGCCAACCCACCTCATCGGGGGATCAGCGCCTTTGTCGCGCTCAAGGATCATCCGGGCTTCCAGGTCGTCCAGAAACTGGACAAGCTGGGCTACCGGGCCGTCGACACCTGCGAACTGCTCTTCGAGGATTATGTCGTTCCGGCCGACCGTCTCATCGGTGGGGTCGAGGGGCGCGGTTTCAACCAGGCGTTGAGCGCCCTCGAAGGCGGCCGGATCAACGTCGCCGCACGCGCCGTCGGCGTTGCTCAGGCGGCGTTCGAGGCGGCGATCCGCTACGCTCAGCGGCGCGAAAGCTTCGGCAAGCCTATCGCCGAGCACCAAGCTATCCAGTTGAAACTGGCCGACATGGCGACGAAGATCGAGGCGGCGCGCCTTCTGACCTACCAGGCCGCCGCCCTCAAGGATCGTGGAGAACGTGTCGATCTCGAAGCGGGCATGGCAAAGCTGTTTGCCAGCGAAATCTGCCTTCAGGTGGCCATGGATTCGATGCGGATCCATGGCGGAACCGGCTATGCCCGGGAACTTGACGTCGAGCGGTATTTCCGCGATGCCCCGTTGATGATCATCGGCGAGGGCACCAACGAGATCCAGAGCTTGGTGATCGCCCGCAACCTGCTCAAGCGCTATTCGATCTAAGGCGAGTAGAGGAGAAACGCCATGACTGACGAATCCCATCAGGCCGATGCGCTCGGCCGGGTCGCCGCCATCGACCGATCGACTCTCGCCGAGGAGATCTACCGCCGGCTCCGGCGCGCCGTGTTGTCGGGTGATCTCGCGGCCGGCGAACGAATCCAGCCCGACCGCCTTGCCGGAGTGATCGGCGTCAGCCGAACGCCGGTGCGCGAGGCCCTTCAGCGACTGCTGGCCGAAGGGTATCTTGAGCAGGAGGCTCGGCACGCCTTTCGGGTTGCTCCAGTTGACTACCGGTCTGGCCGGGATTTATTCGCCATCCGAGCCACTCTCGAAGGTCTCGGAGCACGCGAGGCTGCCAGGGCGTTTACCGAAGAGACCGGCGTCGAGTTGCAGCACACCATCGACGCAATCGACCTGTCACCGGACGTCGAATGGCCCGAGAAGGCGGTCGGCGACTTCCACCGCCTGGTCTACCGCGCGTCCGGGAACCGCCATCTCGTCTCGCTCTTGGATCGTGTCTTCGACCAGACCCTGCGCTATCGGTTCTTGACCCGATCCGATACCCCGCAGCGGCAGCGCGAGACGCTCGACGACCACATCGCGATCCTCAAAGCCCTTCGCGAGGGGCGTGGAGCCGACGCCGAGCAGATCATGCGATCGCATGTGATGGTGCTGTCGCGTCGCTTCGAGGAAGCCGACAACTCCTAGCGAGTCGCCCGGCAGCAAAAGAAGAACCCTCTTTCAAATTTGGAGGAGGGCTCATTCTTTGCCTGCTCAGTGGGCCATTGCCCTCGGCGCAAACTGCATGAAGAGCGCCATCAACGTCAGGATCAGAACCGCCGCGATCATCAACGGGCCGGTAAACAGGGCGCTGAGCAGTCGGCCGTCATACCGCAGGTGCATATAGAAGGCGACGACCAGCGCGAATTTACCCGCCGACAACATCAACAGCAACGGCGGAACAATTGCCCCGAGCGACGGCTCTAGGTAATAGAGCGACACCTCGAAGCCGGTCAGCGCCGCCAGAACCAGGGCGACCTTGACGTAGGTCCAAATCGTCGGATGGGCGTGCTGCTCCTCGGCAAGCACCGCCTCGGAGAAGGCGCCGGGAGCCCAATCTTCGGCGTTCGTCGGCCGATTGTCGTGGGTGTGGGCGTCGCTCAATGGCCACCTCCGCTCGGCGCAAGCAGATAGACGAAGACGAAAATGATGATCCAAACGATATCGACAAAGTGCCAGTAGAGGCCGGCAATCTCAACATCGAGGCTTGAGGCACGGCTCATCTTACCGCGGAACGACAGAATGACCAACGACAAGAGCCAGAGAACCCCCACCGTGACGTGCGCTCCGTGGAAGCCGGTTAGGACGTAGAACGACGATCCAAAGATGTTGGTGTCGATCCCGAGACCCTCGTTCACGAAGAAGGTGGTGAACTCGTAGAACTGGCCACCGAGGAAGAGCATCCCCAACCCAGCGGTCGCCAGGAGCCAGATCCGTGCGCCGCGGATGTCGCCCCGTTGGAGCGCTGCGACCGCCAACACCATCGCCAGGCTACTGATCAGCAGCACCGTCGCGCTCACCGAGGTGAAGGGAATATCGAAGCCGAAGTGGTCCCCTGGAAACGGCGGGTTCAGGCTGCGTCCTCGCAGCGACATATAGGTCGCGATCAACGACCCGAAGAACATGCATTCGGAGCCAAGGAAGACCCACATGACAGTCTTCCGGTTGATCAGCCCGGTTCGGTGGTGATCGTCGAACACCGTCGTGTGCTGGGTCGGGTGTGCGGTACTCGTCATCCGATCCTCGCGGTCAAGACGCCGGTTCGAGCGCCCAGTTGTAGGCGCCCGCCAGCAGAATGAGGACGCCAACGCCGGAGAACACCAGCCCGAAGATCAGTCCGGAGGCGATCAGGACCAACCCGAGGGCGGTGACCAGCGGCCAGAACGACGGGTTTGGCAGATGGATGTGCGGTTCGTCCTGGGCCGCCGTGGTGACGACAGCGGGCCGAGTCAGGCGGCTATCGTTCGGACCGTCCCACAGGGTATAGAGACTGCGCACCACCGGAAGTGTGGCGAAGTTGTAGACCGGCGGTGGAGATGGGATCGACCATTCGAGCGTGCCGCCTCCCCATGGGTTGGCGCCGGCAACCTCGCCATTGCGCACGCTTCGCAGCAGGTTGATGATGAAGACGAAGATCGAGAGGGCGATGATAAATGCGCCAACCGTCTCCATCTGGTTCATCAGTTCCCAGCCAAAACCCGCTGGGTAGGTGTAGGTGCGCCGAGGCATCCCGTTGAGACCGACGAAATGCATCGGGAAAAAGGTCAGGTTGAAGCCGATCAGCATCAGCCAGAAATGGACCTTGCCGAGGCCTTCATTGAGCAGCCGACCCGTCACCTTTGGCAACCAGTAATAGGCTCCGCCAAAGATGCCGAAAATCGACCCACCAAACAGGACGTAATGGAAATGCGCCACGATGAAATAGGAGTCCGTCTGCTGGAGGTCGGCCGGCGGCGAAGCGTGCATCACACCCGACAGTCCGCCGATGATGAACATCGCGATGAACGCCACGGCAAACAACGCCGGTGTCTTGTACTCCGTCTGGCCCTGCCAGAGCGTGCCGATCCAGTTGAAGATCTTCACCCCGGTTGGGATCGCGATCAACGTCGTTGAGATGGCGAAGGCCGAATCGGCCACCGGCCCCATCCCAGTCGCAAACATGTGATGCGCCCAGACGATGAACCCGAGGAAGCCGATCGCAATGCCGGAATAGACGACAAACGTGTAGCCGAACAGCGGCTTGCGGGCGAACGTCGGCAAGATCTCCGAGATGATCCCAAAAGCCGGAAGGATCAGGATGTACACCTCGGGGTGACCGAAGATCCAGAACAGATGCTGCCAGAGGATCGGATCACCGCCCCATTCAGACAGATAGAAGTTCGTGCTGAAGTTGCGGTCGAAGGTCAGGAGGATCAGTCCAACCGCGATCGGCGGCAGCGCCAGCGCCAGAAGCCACTGAGTGACAAACTGCATCCAGACGAACGGCGGCATCCGAAGCAAGGTCATGCCCGGCGCACGCATGTTGATGATCGTGACGATGAAATTGAACGCCGCGGCCAGCGATGCCACACCCAGCACCTGGATACCCATCGCCCAGAAGTCCGCCCGGATCTCGGGGGAGAACTGCTTGCTGGTGAGTGGCGCGTAGCCGAACCAACCGAAGTCGGGCGCACCGCCGACGAGGAAGCTGAGGTTCATCAACAGCCCGCCGGCCAGAAAACACCAGAAGCTAAAGGCGTTGAGCCGGGGGAAAGCGACGTCGCGGGCGCCGATCATCAGCGGCACCAAGTAATTCAGCAACGCCGCATTCATCGGCATAATCGCGAGGAACACCATCGTCGTACCGTGCATGGTGAAGAGCTGGTTGTACTGATCGGGGGTGAGCACATGCGACCCCGGCATGAACAACTGGACCCGAACCAGCAGCGCTTCGATCCCGCCGATCAGGAAGAAGATGAACGCCGACGCTCCATAGAGGATGCCGATTCGCTTGTGATCGACCGTCGTGAGCCAACTCCACAGGCCGGTCGGTTTGGCAGCAACGGCGTGTCCGAGCTGTCCAACATTTGCCGTCATCCTTGCCCCCTAGCAGAAGAAAGCCGTCGGAGTGGTCCTACTTCAGGCTCTGCAGATACGCGATGATCGCCTGGCGCTCCTGTGGGTTCGGTACTTTCGCACTCATCAGGCTGCCTGGTTTGATCGCTTGTGGGTCTTCCAACCAGTGGTCGAGATTTTCCGGAGTATTTGCCAGCATCCCGCCGGCAATCGTGGTGCGGCTGCCGAAGTGGGAGAGATTGGGACCAGTTTGACCGCGGGCATTCGTCCCGTCGATGGTATGGCAGCCAGCGCAGGTGCCCTGAAGCACCAGTTGGGAGCCTTGTTGCACGTCGCCGGTCGGCTGAACCGCCGGGCGGGCGTTTGCCTGGAGCCACTGATTGAAGGTCGCCTGGTCCTGGACAAACACCTTCAGCCGCATGTTGGCGTGCTGAAGACTACAGAACTCGGCACACTGGCCGTCATAGACGCCGATGGCATCGGTCTTGAACCAGAGCGTGTTGGTGTGGCCGGGGATCGCATCGCGCTTGGCGGCCAGTTTCGGCACCCAGTAGCTGTGGATGACGTCGGCGCTCCGGATGTGCAACACCACCGTCCGCCCGGCTGGCACGTGCAGTTCGCTGGCGGTGATGACGTTGTTGTCTGGGTAGCGATATTCCCACCAGTACTGGTGGCCAATAACCTCGATATTCACCACATCCGGACCGGTGGGCACCTCATAGGTTCGGAAGATGCCTTGTACGGTCGGCACCGCGATCGAGGCCAACACCAACGCCGGAGCAATCGTCCAAGCCATTTCGAGACGGGAATTGCCATGGGTCTGTGGTGGGAGCCCTTGACCGGGCCGGCGGCGGTAACGGTAGATCGCGTAGAGAAGCGCGGCTTCGACGACGATGAAGACGCCAATCGCCCACCAGATGATCTGCCAGAACAGGTCGGCGATCATCACGGTGAAATCGGACTTGGCATCGAAGATGTTTTGCGGATCGGTCGAGCATGCCGACAGCAGCAGCACGGCAGGCACAAGCAGCGCAAGTACCCGCACGGCCCCAGAGCGAAACGGATTCATCTGCACCTTCCGGTTGTCCACGGGCGCGGAGTCGGGCGTCCACTCGTGTTCGAACGCGAGCCCATACGTTTCGCCGATGCCGATGCTCGCAATGTCAAACACCGGCCCTCGATGACGAAGCGACCGCATTGTACCCGCCGCGCGATTCGCCTGCAAATCACCTGCCAGCCCAATTGATCTTGGCTCCGAATTGTCTTACAATGTTGACTATCTCTATCAACTACTGTGAGGGGGCATCTCGGCGTGCTTCGCGTCTCGATGAGAACCGACTACGGCATCCGAGCGGTGATTGAGTTGGCGGCGCGATTCGGTGAGCCACCGGTTTCCAGCGCTGAGATCGCGTCCCGCCAGGAAATCCCCGAACCGTACCTTGACCAATTGCTCGTCTCCCTGCGCAAAGCTGGCCTGGTGCGGAGCACCCGTGGCCCGCTCGGTGGCCACTCTCTCGCCAAGGATCCCGCGGAGTTGAACCTTGGCGACTTGGTCGCCGCCCTCGACGGCCGCTCCGCCCCATCCGCGTGCTTCGACCATGACGATCGGTGCCAGCTTGGCGAGGGCTGTCCCCAGCGCGACGCCTGGGTCGAACTCGATCGGCTGGTCTGGAATTATCTCGCCTCGGTCAACCTCGCCGACCTCGTCGCGCGCCAATCGCAACTCGATTCTCGGGCGATGTACCACATCTAATGACACACCCTGGTATCGCCGACTCCGTTCTCGATCTGATCGGCGGGACGCCCCTGGTCAGGCTGGCGCGACTTTCACCAGCCGGCGGTCCAATGATCTACGGCAAGTTGGAGACCGCCAACCCGGCCGGCAGCGTCAAGGATCGAATCGCTCTTTCTATGGTCGAGGCAGCCGAGCAGGCTGGCCGACTCAAACCCGGCGATACGATCGTGGAGCCAACCAGTGGCAACACCGGCATCGGTCTGGCAATGGTTGCTGCGGTCAAAGGCTATCGGTTGGTCCTGACGATGCCCGAGGACATGAGCCTCGAACGTCGTCGGCTACTCGCTCGCTATGGCGCGGAGATCGTGCTGACCCCGGCGATCGAGGGGATGACCGGCGCGGTCTTTGCCGCCGAGGAGATCGTCCAGCGTGGGCCGGGCGCCTTCATGCCAAACCAGTTTCTCAACGAGGCCAACCCCGAAATCCATCGACGGACGACCGGACCGGAGATTTTCGCCGCGCTCGGTCGGGTCGATGCCTTTGTCGCTGGGGTTGGCACCGGAGGAACCATCACCGGCGTCGCCCAATACTTCCGTGACCAGGGGCTTTCACCTCGGATCGTGGCGGTCGAGCCGTCGCGTTCGCCGGTCCTCCAAGGAGGGCGCTTCCGGCCTCATGGCATCCAGGGGATCGGCGCGAGCTTTGTCCCTGGAGTGCTCGACCGTTCGGTCATCGACGAGGTGATCGGCGTCCGCGATTCTGACGCCATTCAAATGGCGAACGACTTGATGCGCAAGGAAGGGTTGCTGGTCGGGATCTCCTCCGGAGCGAACGTCTGGGCGGCCATCAAAGCCGCCCGCCGGTTTGGTCCCGATGCGGTGATCGTGACGATCCTGTGCGACACCGGCGAGCGTTACCTGACGGTTCCATTCGATGATGATGACCGGGCCCGGCCCGACAAACATGCGGCCGAGCGCTAGCGCCGGCTACCAGGGAGAGGACGAAATGCCAGTTCAAGTTTACATCCCCACCAGTTTACGGTCGCTGGCCAACAACACGGCGACGGTCGACCTCCCGGCTTGCTGCGTCTCAGAAGCGCTCGGCGGACTAACCGAGCGATACCCGGCAATCCGCGAGCGGATCTACGATGGGTCCGGCCGCCTGCACCGGCATCTGTCCATCTTTGTCAACGAAGCTGAGATCGGGCAACTCCAAGGCGAAGCCACCCCACTCCACGACGGCGACCAGTTGGCGCTCGTTCCGGCGTTGGCAGGTGGAGCGGTCGATATCGGGATCGACTTCTCCTCGCGGCCGCTCGCTTGGGGTCCGGCTCAAGTGCAACGCTACAGTCGTCATCTGATCCTTCCGGAGATCGGCGGGGTCGGCCAAAAGAAGTTGCTCCGCTCGCGAGTGCTGTTGATCGGCGCGGGCGGTCTGGGTTCGCCGATCGCGCTCTATCTCGCGGCTGCCGGCGTCGGAACCATCGGGCTGATCGATTTCGACGACGTCGACACGTCAAACCTCCAGCGCCAGATCCTGCACAAGACCTCGACCATCGGCTTACCCAAGGTCGAGTCGGGCAAGCAGGCGATCAACGATTTGAACCCCGACATCAACGTCGTCACCCATCGCGTGCCGATCAACTCGGAGAACGCGCTGGAGGTGATCCCGCGGTACGACATCATCGTCAATGGCTGCGACAATTTCCCGACCCGCTACCTCGTCAACGACGCCTGCTATCTGCTCGGCAAGCCGTTGGTCGACGGCAGCATCTTCCGCTTTGAGGGGCAGGCGACGGTCTTCCTCCCGGGGAAAGGCTGCTACCGCTGCGTCTTCCCGGCTCCACCGCCGGCCGGCGCGGTACCCAGTTGCGCCGAGGCTGGGGTCCTGGGTGTCCTGCCGGGCATCGTCGGCGTGATCCAGGCGATCGAGACCCTCAAGCTGATCGTTGGGATCGGTGACCCTCTCGTCAACCGGCTCCTGCTGTTTGACGCCCTCGAGATGAGCTTCCGCCAGGTCAAGCTCCGCCGAAACCCGGCCTGTCCGCTCTGCGGCGACACCCCCGAGATCCACGAACTCATCGACTACGAGGACTTCTGTGGGGTTGCGATCCCGTCCGCTCCGCCGGTCGCGGCAACCGCATGACCCGGAAGGGCGAGCCAGGCAAATCGACCCGTCAACTCACCTTGCCTCGTGACCTTTATTGGCAGATGGCGCGCCATGCTCGAGACGAGAGCCCAAGGGAGGCCTGCGGGCTCTTGGCCGGCGACGGCGCCAAGCCCGTGGCGGTCGTACCCACCACCAACATCGATCCCTTCCCGGTCGTCCGGTACCAGGTCGCACCGAAGGACATTCTCGCCTTCGATCGTCTGCTCGAGGAGCGTGGTTGGCGTTGGCTTGGCATATACCACTCGCATACCTTTTCCGAGGCATACCCCTCACCGATCGACGTCGCGAATGCGATCTCGGCTCTCAGCCCGGGCATCCTTTACCTGCTCTTGTCCCTGAAGGCAGAGAACGAAGAGCGCCGCCTTGCCACCTTCCGCCTCGACGATCGGCAGGTCGCGTCGATCTCGTCGCGCGCGCTGACGCCACCGATCCTTCGGGCGTTTACCATCGAAGGAGGCGTCGTCGAGGAAGTTCCGCTCGTCATCGAATAGGGCACGCGGCGTGCCATGGACCGCGTTCGACGCCAATCTCGCTCAGGGAGCCGACGATGCCTCTCTCGCCAAGTACCCTCGTCTACGATTTTTCACCGGCCGCCGACCCACAGATCTCGCCGGACGGCGGAAAGCTTCTGTACACGGTGACTCAGATCAAGGTGGGCGCCAAGCCACACTCGGAGATCTGGACCGCCGATGTCGATGGAAACAACGCTCGCCAACTGACGCACGCCGCCTCGGCCAGCAGTTCGCCACGATGGTCGCCGGACGGCAGACAGATCGCCTTTGTCTCCAGTCGCGGCGAAGGCAGCGCGATCTTCATGATGGAAAGCGATCTTCCTGGTGACCCGCGCGAGGTCATACGCCACCGGACGCCGATCAGCAGCCTGGCCTGGTCGCCCGATGGGACGAAGCTCGCCTACCTCGTGTCGGTTGATCCCGCAAACCCGGACGGTGCAGACCGGCCGTCCGATCCGCCGCCGGTCCGAGTCACGCGCCGAATCGATTACAAGCAGGACGACCGCGGCTTTCTGGATGACATCCGCCTTCAGGTGTTCATCGTCGATGTCGCAACCGGCGAGCGCCGTCAACTTACCCACCGGGCCGCCGACCATTTCTGGCCGGCCTGGTCTCCCGATGGCCGTTGGGTCGCCGCTCAGGTTCCCAACCGCAACGAGATGGCATCCCAACTGATGGTGGTCCCGGCGGCGGGCGGTGACGAGCGGTTGGTCGGTCCCGAGGTCGGGTTCGTTTCCACCTTCGCCTGGTCACTCGATTCGCGCCAGATCGCCTATTGCGGCGACACCAGCCAAAGCTGGCAGTCAGACATCTTCGTCTACGACGTGGCGAGTGCTGAGACCCGCCGCGTCACCGACGACCTCCCAATTCAGCCCGACGGTGGCTTTCGGACGCTTGTGCCGCCGTCCCCGCCGGTCTGGCTTGACGATCGGCGGTTATTGCTTAGCGCCACCCACGCCGGCGCGAGCGGACTCTATGAATTCGACCTCGAAACCGGCAGGCTTGATATCGTCCATCTCTGGAACGCCGTCACCGTCGGTCTGTGCCCTGACGCATCCCGAAGGCGCTTTGCCCTCGCCTACAGCAGCCTCGAGCGCACCGGCGAACTTGCGATCTTCGACCACGACCAGGGTGCGACCGTCATCACCAACCTGTCGGGCGCGGTGCTGAAGGAGAACCCACCGGCGCAGCATCAGCGAATCGAGATCGAGCGCGCCGGGCTGAAGATCGAGGGCTGGCTGCTCCTGCCGCCGGATTTTGACCCGGTTCGGCGCTATCCAGTGGTGTTGGACGTCCACGGCGGACCAAACAGTCAGTACGGACCCGGATTCAACGCGATCCAGCAGTTGCTGGCGACCAACGGCTTTCTGGTCGTCTTCGTCAACCCGCGCGGGTCGACCAGTTATGGGCGCGACTTCACCCAGCGAGTGACCCGCGATTGGGGCGGCGAGGACTATCTCGACCTGATGGCGGCGCTCGACCTCGTGCTCGAGCGGCCCTATGCCGACCGGGATCGCACTGGCATCTGGGGCTACAGCTACGGCGGCTACATGACGGCCTGGGCGATCGGTCAAAGCGATCGCTTCAAGGCAGCGGTCTGTGGGGCTCCTTGCTTCGACCTGCGGTCAGCCTACGGAACGAGCGATATTGGCCATTCGTTTGGCGACCTTCAGTGGGGCGGTATTCCAGCCGACTTTGACGCCTGGTACGCCGAGCGTTCGCCGTCGAATTTCATCCACCGGGCGGTTACCCCGACGTTGATCGTCCATGGAGAGGCCGACGAGCGCTGCCCGATCGGCCAGGGTGAGCAGATGTTCGTCGGCCTAAAGAAAGCTGGTTGTGAGGTCGAATTCGTCCGCTACCCGAACTGTTCGCACGTCTTCTTGCGCAACGGCCCACCGGCCTATCGCGAAGACCTCTACCGTCGCATCCTCGACTGGTTCCAATGGTATCTCGGACCTGAGGCGTAGCGTCGGAACCATTAGGCTCGGCGGCGGACGGTCATCGGAAGTCCACCCTTGATCCGCAGGGTCAGTTGCGGGTCCGGCTCGACCTGGTAGCCGGGGACCAGCGACAACTCGACCCGCTGGGCGATTGTCGCCAACAGGAGTTGGCCTTCCATCATGGCAAACTGGTTGCCGATGCAGATCCTCGGGCCGCCGCCGAACGGCAGAAAGCCGTGACGGGGGATGCGCGCCTCGTTCTCGGGCAGAAACCGATCGGGGTCGAACCGCTCAGGGTCCGGATAGATATCCGTCCGACGGTGGATTGTGTAGGGCGCAAACGTGACGTTGGTGCCCTTCTTCACCGGATGCCCACCCAGCACGCTATCCCGCGAGGCGTTCCGGCCGATCAACGCCACCGGTGGGCAGATCCGCAGGCTCTCCTTGAAGACCTGGGCGGCGTAAGGTAGCCGGGTGAGGTCGGCGAACACCGGCGACCGGCCTGCGAGCGCCACGTCCGCTTCGGCCCTCAGACATGCCGCCTCGTCGGGGTGGCTATCGAGCATTGCCCACGCCCAACTGAGTGCGAGCGCGGTCGTCTCGTGGCCGCCGACGAAGAGCGTCATCACCTCGTCGCGCACCTGCTGGTCGGTCATGAAGCTGCCATCGTCCTCGTCGTGGGCAGCCAGCAGCATCGACAGAAGGTCGCCCCGATCGGCGGGGTCGGCGCGGCGCTCGGCAATGATCCGAAAAATCACCGCATCCAGTTCGGCGATCGCCCGCTTCGCCGCGCGGTTTCGCGGTAGCGGAACCGAGAGCGGGATCGGTGGGAACGAACGGAGATAATCGGTAAAGGTGCGGATCACCTTGGTCATCGCCGCGCCGACCCGGTCCGCCTCGCTTTGAATATCCGAGCTAAAGAGCGTCTGGCAGACAATTCGCAAAGACAACTGCATCATCTGGTTGGCAACGTCGATTGTCTCTCCGTCCGCCCAGCCGGCGACGCAGTCTTCGGCGTGTCGCACCATCGTGTCGGCGTACGAGGCGACCCGGCGGTGCTGAAAGGCCGGAGCAACCAACTTGCGTTGGCGGCGGTGGAATTCGTTCGGACTGGAGACGAGGCCGTTGCCGACCAACGGGCGAAGCAGCCGGATCTGCGCCACCTTTTCCCAGTGCTCCGCCTCGTCGACCAGGATCTGGCCGACAAGCTCAGGTGAATTGACGAAGATCTCAGTTGACGGTCCAAAGCGGTAGGAGACGATATCGCCGAGAGCGGCCATGCCCCTCAGCATGCCAAGGACATCACGGCGGATCTCGGGCAGACTGCCGACGATTGGCTGGCCCGGATAACGTGGGATCGCGGTGCTCATGCTGGTGTCTCCTTCGGCGGTGGTTCTTTGGATGGCTCGGGCGGCTGGCCCAACGAGCCGTAGGCAAGAGTCCGAACGGCCTCGGCAGCCAGTTCCTCCGGGCTTCGCTCGCCGGACAGTAAGTAGCGGTGAAGCAGCCGGACCATCGCACCGTTCAGGCATTCGGCCCACAACTCGGCGCTAAGACCGGGACGAACGTAGCCGGCGGCCTGAGCAGAGCGAACGTGACCAGCCATCGACCTGGCAGCCTCACGCAGCAGCGGTTCGGCGAGGTCGCTCGCCATCACCATTCTTGTCAGATCAGGGTAGGCGAGCGCAACCTGAAAGCTGGCGAGCACCGTCGCCTCCATCGCTGCTACCAGCGAGGGGTGGTCGAGCCCGGGCGGCAAAGCTCCGTCGGCGAGCACCCGGCGCACGTCGGCGAAATAGCCGTCAATCAACTCCTGGTAGAGCGCGTCCTTGCTCGGATAGTACAGGTAGAACGCAGCCTGGGTCAGCCCGGCGGCAGCGACTATGTCGGAGACCTTGGTCGCGTGAAAGCCGCGATCGGCGAAAAGCGCGGCAGCCGCCTCGGCAAGCGCCCGTTTGCTGCCTTCAGCCGAGCGTGGTCGCGCCACGGTCACTCCAAGTAACTTACTAGTTAGTATCTTATCACAAAACGCCCAGGAAAAGAGCGGCCGGTTGGCCGCTCGGTGGCGCAGGAAGAAGGGTCAGGCGGCGCGAGGAGCGTCCACCGCCTGGGGAGTGACGGAGACGGGCTCGCGGCCGGCAACGGGTCTCTCGCGCAGGATATCGAGGTCATCCAGATAGACCGAGCCATTGCAGCGGGCGCAGCGGATCGGTTGACCGGCAACCGGCCATGCCGACGGGCAGAGCACGCTTGGGACAATCTGCTCCGACCGAATGCGCGCCCGGCTCGGGCCTCGCAAGCCATTCGGAACAATACCAATCACTTCGCCGGAAACAAACCCGCAGGCATGACACTTGATGTCGGCACGAACTCGCATTTCAGTCCTCTTGACGCCCAGTGGGTCCACCCGTGGGCCAATCACCTGAACTAACGTGACGATTGACCGGCTGGTTCCGCCGGGAGCGTCAGCGCTCGCCCGAGGTAACAAGAGCAAGAATTCGTTCGGCAACCGCTTCCGACCGCTCGTCGGCGATCAGCGTCTCGCCAGGAAGGACAATCAGGGTGGCGTTCGGGATCAACGCCCGCGCCGATTCCTGTTTGGCGAGCATGAAGTCCTTCGACCCGGACAGCAGCAACGTCGGGCAGGCGATCGCCGGCAGCAGATCGCGGATGTCGGTGTCGCTGACCGCCGCCGATGCCCACCAAGCCCGCGGACCGGCAAGCATTCGGTCGGTCAATTCGCGATGGCGTACCCAAAGGTCCGGATTGCTAGAGATCCGCCACATCCGCTCAAGGTAGGCGCCGTCGGCATCCGGCTCCCAGCCGGCCCGCGCGGCACGCGACCGCCGGGAGTTGTCGTCGTCGGGGTCGAAGACCGGCGCTCCCATGAGAACGAGTTGGGTCACCAACGACGGGCTCCGAGCCGCTATCCCAACGGCAAAGCCAGCGCCGGTGTGGAAACCGAGCAGCGCGGTCTCGGCTAGACCAAGCATATCGATCGCTTCGACGAAGACGCTGCAATAGTCATCGAACGTCGGTTGCGCCGGTGGCGGGTCGGACATCCCAAACCCCGGCGTATCGAGCGCGAACACTCGCAGTCGCTCCCCAAGGATCGGCATCAGCTTCATCCACATCCGGCTGGAGTTGGCGGTCTGGTGGAGGAGCACCAACGCCGGACCACGATCGCCACCGCGGCGATAATGGAGTTGTCCCCAGCGGGTATCGACATAGCCTTTCTGGATCGTCGCCGTCATCGCTCCTCCGGTGGGTCATTCTTGCATAGCCCGGCAACCAACCGCGGGCTCGTTGATATCAGCTAGACTGCCATCAACCTGTCCCGGAGGCACGCCATGGTTAACCCGACACTCTACGACCTCTTGCTCACCTATCACACCGACGAGAATCCACACCTCGCGGGTTCGTTGATCGAGCATCTCGTCGGGACGCATGACCTGCTGGAGGCCTGGGGCAATTCGCGCGATCTCTGCAACGCGGGTCTCTTTCACAGTGTCTATGGTACTCAGTTGTTTGCAATCCAATCGGTTCCTTTTGAGAAGCGCGACGACATCCGCCGGGCAATCGGCGATCGGGCCGAGCGAGTGGCCTATCTCTTCTCGGTGACCAACCGCAAGACCTTCTTCGAACAGAACGGCAAGCCCACGGCGACGCTCTACGACGTCGTTCGCCACGAGATCGTGCCGGTCTCTCCCGAAGAACTTCGCGACCTGATCGAGCTTGAAGTCGCCAATCTCGTCGAGTTCCTGGCGCGAACGACGATGCGGGCCGACTTCGTCGAGATCATGTCCCGCCGCTTCGAGTCGGCGGCCGGACAAATCAGCCCGGCCGGACTAGGCGCCGCCCGTGCCGCCCTAGACGAGCAGAGGGCCAAGCTGCAACGCGGCGAGCAGCCGACCGAAAGCGCCTTGATCGCCCGCTAGTCAGCAGGCAGGCGCACGTCCACCACCGTGACCGCACCGGCGCGCGTCGCCGCCACCGCTCGAGCGATCGCCGCTGCCAGATCCTCACGCCGCTCGACCGGACCGATGCCTTCGCCACCTTGAGAACGCGCCAGACTGGCCAGGTCGATGTCCGGCCTGGAGATCCGCTGGCCAATCCATTTGTTCTCAATTGGCCGGCCGCGCGATCGGGCGACACGCTCCTGATGTTGCTCGTCGTTATAGAACGAGCGATTGTTGGCGACGATGATCAGCGCTGGGATGCCGTAATGGGCAGCGGTCCAGATCGCCGTCGCGGCCATCAAGAAATCCCCGTCGCCGACCACCGCTACCGGAAGCCGCCCAGAGTCCTTCAGGGCGAGAGCCGCCCCGATCGCCAGCCCTGGCCCTGCGCCGATCCCTCCGCCTCCATCCGCCCCGAGATAGTCGAGCGGATGGCGATACGGACGCAGCGCGCTGCTCCAGCCCAGCGAGAGTTTCGTCAACGACACTGCCTGGTCTCCGACCTCAGCGTCGAGGGCCATCGCGACATCGACGAGGGTCAGCCGGTCGGTGCGGGGCGCGGGCCGATCGGCACGGGCTGGCATCGTGGCCTCTGGGCGTGCTCGAACCGCCTCGGTTAACGGCCGGACGAGCGCGTCGGGCGGACAGCCAAAGCTGAGATCGACGGGTGGCAAGGCGAGGTGCTCGCCGCCCCAACCGCGGTGGCTGGCGAAATCGACCGACGCTTGGATCACGGTCGCGGTGACCTTCGAGCCAAACGCCTGGCTGAGCGTTCCGCCGAGGTCAAGCCAGTCCAGCGACAAGATCACGTCGGCGGCACCTAATGCTTCGGCAGCAGCCGGCGCAAGTCCGGCGGTCGAGGGAAACGGGTGCAAATGATGCTCAGTCGGGAAGGCGGCTGCCAACTTCTGGTTCGACAGCACCAACGCCTGGAGTTTCTCGGCGAGCCTCACCCGCGCTTGCCAATCGTCCCACCTGCGCGACACTCGCCCCGCGAGAATGACGGGATTACGCGCCTCCGAGAGCAGTTGCGCCGCCCGCTCGACCAGCGCGCCGTCCGGCGCGGCGATGGGCGGCTGGAAACGTCGAACATCCGGGATGGCGGGAAGCGCCTCGATGGGTGCTTCCTGAATCGTCGAATCGAAATTGACGTAGGTCGGGCCAGCGGGTGGCGTCCGGGCAATCTGGACGGCGCGCAGCAGGGCCTCGATGCCAGCTTCCACCGAACCGGGCTGGTTGTCCCATTTGGTGAAGTCGCGTACCAGACCACCCTGGTCGGAGACGGTGTGGATCCAATCAATCCACGGCCGGCGCTTGGCGGCATCCCAGGGTCCGGTCGCACCGAGGATCAGCATTGGCGCCCGGTCGCACCAGGCGTTGAAGATCGCCATGCTTCCATGCATCAACCCAACGTTCGAATGGAGGACAACCCCCATCGGCTGCTCGGTGACTTTGGCATAGCCATGGGCGATCGCGACCGCCGACTCCTCGTGCAGGCAGAGCAGCATCTGCGGCTGTTGGTTACCCAGGAAGTTGACGACGCTGTCGTGCAAGCCCCGGTAGCTTGAGCCGGGGTTGAGCGCGAGATAGGGGATCTCCATCGCTCGCAGGCAGGCGGCGAAGGCGTCTGACCCGAAGAGCGCACCGGTCGGCGCCCGGACCGGCGCATCCAGTATCAGGTCTGCCATGTCTCCTCCCGACGAACTAACTCAGGCCGAAGATCCGCCAGCGGTAGGGTGTGAAGATCCCGAAGCTCGTCTTATCCCAGGCCAACGGGCGGTCGCGTGGAACGGTTTTGCCCTCGGCTCCGGTGAGGCGGACCACCATTTCCCGCCAGCGATCCTGGTACTCGGGTTCCTCGTGCATCTCCATCCGACCCCAGATCATCAGGTGGGTCGTCGAGCGAAACGGCCGCGAGATCGCAACGCATCCGCGAGGGTCGCGCCGGAAGTTTTCCTTTTTGTGGTGACCGGTCAGGCTGAAGTAGCAAGCCTTCTCGTCGAAGTCCATCAGCATCGGTGCGACATGCGGCTCACCGGTTTTGCCGGATGTCGAAAGGTAGACCCACTGACGGCGATCCCCGTGGACGGCTTCGAGAGCGCCATAAAGCGTTCGGTCCATGCAAGCCCCCGTAGTGCAAAGTGGCCGGCTTATCCAGCAGGTTGGTAGAACTCGACGAGGACGCCGGCGGGAGTTTCGACGGTCGCGATGCGCGCGTCGCCGTGGATCGGCGTCCGGCAGTCGATTGGGCCACCGACGCGCCGCCCGCCTCCCTGCGCGGCGGCTTCGAGCGCAGCATCGAGATCCTCACAGCGAAACGCCCATTGGCAAAGACCAAGCAATCGCCCCGGGCGCTGGCGGCGAGTTCGGTCGACCCCGGATGCCGCCGAGATCGGCGTGATCAGTTCGACCCGCGCCGGGCCGGAGCCACGCGCGGTCAGCAGCAGCATTCGAAGCTCAGAGCCCGCCGGAAGTTCCAGGAAGCGGTCGATCGCTGGGTGGCGGAGCGTGAAGTCGACGCCGATCCGAAGGCCCATCGCCTGCCAGAATGCCGCCTCGCTTGCAAGGTCGGCGACGATCGTGACTGAGGCCGTCACCTCGGTGAAGCGGCGTGCCGGATCGGTGCGCCAGGCATTCGAGCCTTTCGCCTGAAACGGCCGGTTCATCACCAGGTTCACCCCGTCCGGGGCAAGACACCAGCCCTCAAGCACCTCGACGTCAGCCTGTCCCTCGGGGCTCCAGAGTTGTGGCGAGCAAGTCCAGGGATAGCCTGCATCGGTCAGGTCGTCGTAGGCACGCGGCATATCCATGGTGTAGATGTCAAAGTCGAACAGGCCGTAGTCGAGCACCGCTGGCCGCTCTTCCGTTGCGGCCGCTCCTTCAACGGCAATGAATCGAAGGAGGCCGCTCTCACTTCCGCCTGCCTCGAGCTGCATCGCCCGAACCGATAGGCCGGGCGGCACACCCCACAGCCCCTCCGCCACCTCGGTGGGGATCTCGCCCTCGCTGCGCACCTCGAAGCCGAGCAGGTCACGGTACAGCCGCAAATGGCGATCAAAATCGCGAACGTTGATGCCTATTTCGGTCAAGCCGGTCAGTCTGGGGTCGCCCATCGTCGTCCTCTCCGCGGTCACTGCGAACACGGCCATGGTACGCCAGGGTGCGCGGGGCGCGTTGCCCTGACCGCCGTTTCGGCCGGTTCTCGGCGAGGGAAGTTCGCAGCGCCTCGATCCAAGGCTCAAGACGGAGCAATCGAGCTAACGTAACCTCATCGCGGCCGCGCCTGATCCACGGACGGCCCCCGCGCGAAATCCTGGCGCTCGCTCTGAAGATCCTCCGATCCACTACCTGCTTCCCGCAGGACCGGACCCAGCCAGCGAGCAACCGTCCCCATTTCGCCAGGTTGTCCGCGCAGGCCGGTCGATTCCCCATAGTCGGCCACGGCGAGGTGGGTCGCAAGCGGTTGATTCAACGCTCTTTGATCTCGGCGCCCAAAGAGGACGCCGCGATCCACCGAGAACAAGACAGGGAAGGGTCGTCGGTCCTCGTGCCACCCGAGGGTATTACACCAAGGCGGCGACGATCCTATCGCGGTGGTGAACGGGTTGACCGAGAAGTTGCTCAATCCACTTTGCTCGCGGGTAGAACAACTGCAGGTCGTAGTCCACCATGAACCCGACGCCGGCATGGACTTCGTGCGCCTCGAAGCAGCTTTCTCGGAGCCCTTCGCTTGCCAGGTAGTTCGCCAACGACGCCGAGATCGACGCGTCCGGCGCATCGTCGTCGAGTTTCCAGGCCGCTTCCCAGGTCGCGAGGCGTGCGCCATCGAGATGATTGAGCATCCCCACCAGTTTGTGCTGGATCGCCTGAAACGAGCCGATCGGGCGACCGAAGGCGATTCGGCTCTTGGCATACTCGACGGTCAGGTCGAGCACTGCCGTCGCCGCGCCAACCTGGTAGGCGGCGGCCATCACCGCGCCCGCATCGAGCGCTCGCTGCAGGGTTTGCCAGCCGCCGGCTAGCCGCGCCTCGGACGCAACGTGGACGCTGGTAAACCGCACCTCCGCCAGGGGAACACCGGTCATCGATGGGATCGGTTCGATGGTGACACCCGCCGTATCTGCTTCGACGAGGAGCGCCGAGACACCATCGTCATGGCGCGCCGCCACAATCAGCAGGTTGGCCACCGGCCCATAGCCAACGAACGCCTTGAGTCCATCGAGGATCAGCGCCTCGCTGTCGTCGTGGACGGTCAATCGGACGTCGCCTTCGTTCCAAGAGGCGTCAGCCTCGCTGAGAGCAATCGCCGCCAGCAGGGTTCCGTCGGCTATCTTTGGTAGGAGCCGCGCTCGTTGTGCTGGATGGGCCTCGTCGAGCAAGCGCGGCAAAATCGCACAGGTCTCGACGAAGGGTCCGGGGACGAGCGCCCGGCCAAGTTCCTCGGCGAGCACCGCCTGGTCCTCGAAGGACGCCGCCAACCCGCCGACCGACTCGGGTAACGTCAGCCCCAGCCAGCCAAGTTCGGCGAGTTGGCGCCAAAGCGTGGCGTCATGGCCATCCAGCCGCTCCTCAACGTCGCGGACCCGCCTTGGCGGACACTCGCGTTCGAGCACTTCGCGCGCGCCCCGCTGGAGCATGGCTTGGGCTTCGCTCAGTCCAAGATCCATCCTAGGCGCCCCGCGGGAGGCCCAGACCGCGTTGCGCGATGATGTTCTGCTGGATTTCCGGCGTCCCCCCTCCGTGGGTCAGAAGGCTGTAGCGTTGGAGGTGCTCGAGGCGACCCATCAACGCCGACCAGCGCGACCCGCGCGGCACCAGCGCTGCTGGACCGGCGATCTCGGCGGCAACCGCCGCGAACTTTGGCCCGAACTGTTTGGCAAGCAACGATCCCTGCGATGGCTCATAGCCGATCGGTAGGTCGTTCGCCTGGCGCCAAAGTGTCCGGCGTGCCATCAGTCGCATCCGTTCCAGTTCGATTTTCAGTTCGCCCAACCGGGTACGCACCTGCGGATCGTCGACAAGCCGCCGACCACCGCGCTCGGTCTGGCGGCAATAGTCGACGAACTCGTCGAAGGTTCGCTGCAGACCACTGACGCCACCAATCCCCGAGCGCTCCAGACCGAGTGAGGTCATCGCGACGGTCCAGCCACCGTTGAGCGGTCCAACGATATCCCGCGCTGGAACCCGAACGTTCTCGAAAAAGATCTGGTTCTTGCGTGCCCCGGCGAGTGGTTTGAGCGGGAGATAGGTGATCCCAGGGCTGGCGGCATCGACGAGAAAGGCGGTGATGCCACGATGTCGGGGCGCGTCTTGGTCGGTACGAGCCAGGACATAAAGATAGTCGACCGGGTGCTCGTCGCCGATGAACACCTTTTGGCCATCGACGATGAAGTCGTCGCCGTCGGCCACCGCTCGCGTCCGTAGCGCCGCGAGGTCTGAACCTGCATGCGGCTCGCTAAAAGCCTGCCAATAGACCCAGTCACCAGCGGCAATCCGCGGGAGGTGACGCGCCTTCCGCTCGTCCGAGCCGTAGCGGATCAGTGTCGGACCGACCAGTCCTGGACCCATCCCGTAGACCCGCGGGACGCGCCAGTAGGCCATCTCCTCGTTCAAGATTGCCTGCTCGTAGTAGGTCATCCCGCCGCCGCCGTACTCAGCGGGCCAGCCAGGGCAGAGCCAGCCGCGTGCCGCCAACGCCTGTTGGACGTCCTTGGCAAGTTGATAGCCTTGCTCGTCCAACTCGTCCTGCTCGACCGGGTCGTAATCGGGCGGCAGAAGCGAGAGGAGGAAGCGGCGTACGTCCTCGCGAAAGCGTTCTTGATCCTCGCTAAATCGAAAATCCAAAGCCGCTCCATCGTCGAGCCGAGGCTGTCCTTGACCCCCTACTGGTTGTCCACCTCGGCCGAGGATCCCGGCCTTCGGCGAAAGACACCGACGTGCGCGCCGTCGTTTCCGGTCCTGGCTCCTCAACCTTGCTTTCTGGTCAGCGGATTCGGTCGCTAGACTATCACCTTTCGTTCGATAAGGTTGGCGAGCGCCGCCTGGCCCAGACCTAGGAGGTCGCCAAACACCGCCTCGTTGCCTTCGCCGAATCTTGGTGCGGGTGTTCCCATCCGGCGGTGGGGCACCGATGCGAAACGCCATGGTAGGCCGGGCAACTGGCGCGGTCCGGCCTCAGGATGGTCGTCGATACCGAAAAATCCGCGCTCGGCGAGGTGGGGGTCCTCGGCAAGTTCGGCAAAGGTCGCTGCGGGCGCAGCCGGCACGCCGTGCGCTTGTAGCCAGTGGAATCCTTCGTCCGCCGAGCGCGTTCGGGTCCAAGCCTCGACGATCGCATCGATCTCGTCGCGCCGATTCCAGCGCTCGAAGGGGTCGTCGAGCGTGACGTCGTCGAGGCTGGACGCGCCCAGTGCCCTGCGCAAGCCAAGCCAAGACTCCCTATCAGTCACCGAGATGGCAATCCAATGGTCGTCTCCAGCGCAGCGGTAGATCCCGTGCGGCGATGCTCCAACCTCCTGGTTGCCGCGTCGGACGGGCTGACGACCGTTCAACGTCGTTTCGGTGATCTCATCGCCGAGGAAGGCGATCTGAGTTTCGGCCTGGGCGAGGTCGATCCACTGTCCTTCGCCGCTGACGTCGCGATGGTGGAGTGCGGCGAGCGCCGCAAACGCCGCGGTGTACCCGGCTACCGGGTCGGGCCAGGCGAGATTCATCGATTGCGGTTCGCCACCGGGATAGCCGTTGAGCGCGACCAACCCGGAAAAGGCGGTCAACGACGGGCCGTAGGCGACGTACTCGCGGTCTGGACCTGTCGCGCCGTACCCAGAGATCGAAACCAGGATGATGTCGGGCCGCACCTCTCGCAGAGCCAAGTAGCCCAGACCAAGACGGTCGAAGGTGCCGGGGCTGAAGTTCTCGACGACGAGATCACTCACTCGCACCAGTTGCTTGGCCAACGCCACCCCTTCGGCGGTCGAGAGGTCAAGCGTGCAGGAGCGTTTTCCGCGATTGATCGAGTTGAAGTAGCCGGAGCGGTTGATCCCGGCGACCCGGTCGGCCATCGGCGGCAACCGGCGAATGATGTCCAGCCGTTTGGACGTTTCGACCTTGATCACCTCGGCGCCAAGTTCGCCGAGTAACGACGTGCCAAACGGTCCGGCGTGGACCCAGGAGAAATCGGCGACCCGCAGCCCGGAAAGTGGAAGGCCGGTCAAATCACGCCACCGGCAGCGAGTGCCTTGATCTGTTCGGGTCGGTAGCCCAAGTCGCGTAGGGTTGCGCCGGTGTGCTCTCCCAGCAGCGGCGGGCGACCGAGCTTCGTCGGCGTCACCGAGAAGCGTGCGGCCGGCGCCGGGATCTTCACGTCGCCAAGCACTGGGTGAGCGACTGCCGGGAATACGTCGCGCGCCAACAGGTGACTGTTTCGCAGGATTTCATCGAAGGTGTAGGCCGGGGCATGCGGAACCCGCCGGGCTTGAGCTTCGCGGAAGATCTCCTCCTTGTCGTGCTGCATTGTCCATTCCAACAACAGCGGTTCGAGGGCGTCCCAGTTCGCGCCGCGGCGAAAGCGGTCGCCAAAGATCTCCATCTCCGCCCAGTCGGGCGACCCCATCATCTCGACGAAGGAGCGCCAGTGCTGCTCCTCCGAGCATTGCAACCAGACAAACCCGTCTCGGCAGCGCATCAGGCAGATCGGGGCACTGTCTGGCTGAGCGGCGCGCCCGACGATGTGGGATTGGTAGGACCACTGGGCAAAACCCGGACCGAGCGCCGCTAGGGCGGCCTCCTGCATCGATAGGTCGACCAGATCGCCCCGGCCGGTTCGTTTCCGCGCAAACAGGGCGATCAACGCGCCAAGCGCGGCCGCCAACCCGCTGATGAATGCGATTTGACTGCCTGCCGGGCGAATCGGTGACAGCTCCGCTCGCACCCCGGCAAAAATCCGTGGACGCGCCAGGTAGGCAATGCCCGAGGAGGCGGCGCCGATAAGATCGTCACCGCGATAGCTCCGGTTCGGGCCGGTGCGTCCGAACGCCGAGATCGAGCAAACCACCAAGCGGGGAAACCGATCGCGAAGCGACCATTCGCCAAGTCCGCGTTGCTCCAACCAGCCAAGAGGCGAGTCCTCGATCAAGACGTCCGCGCTGTCGAGCAGCCGAAGGAAGATCGCGACCCCGCTCGGCTCGTCGAGGTTGAGGACGATCGATCTCTTGCCGGTATTCAGGTAGAAGAACGGGCCGCTGCGCTCCAACCCCGGCGCGTCATCGGCAAACGGAGAACGGCGACGCAGCCGGTCACCACCGGGCGGCTCGACCTTCAGCACATCTGCCTCGAAATCTGAGAACAGTTTCCCGGCAAATGGCGCGGCGATACCTTGGCCCAATTCGACGACGCGCACGGATCCAAGCGGGCCGCTCATCGTTCCTCCGCCGATGAGGGTAGCCGATCTCCCCTCGACCGCGCGCCTGGCACAATGTCGTGTGGAGGTGGTGATGGAAGAACGCGGCGTGGTCGAGGATCTGGGGCGGGGCGTCTACCTATTTCGCTGGCCAAGAGGCTTCTATACCAGCCTCTTTGTGGTCACCTCTGAGGGCGTCGTCGCAGTCGACCCCGTCAACGAGATCGCTGCACGAGCCTATCGCCAAGCCATTGGAACGGTGACAGACGCGCCGATCCGTGCGATCGTCTACAGCCACGACCATCGCGACCACATCGTCGGCGGCGCGGCGCTCGACCCCGCTGCCGAGGTGATCGCCCATCCAGCGGCAGCCGAGAGGATCGCCCGCCGCGGCGACCCGGACATCCTACCGCCGACGCGGTTGGTCGCCGACGATGACTTGCTGCGCTTCGGTTCGCACGAACTCGCCGTCCGCTTCTTCGGCCCGAATCATTCGTCATCGAACATCGGGCTGATGGTCGCCACCGACGCCGGGAGGCTCCTCTCCTTTTGCGATCTGGTCGAACCGGGGTTGGCGCCCTTCCGCAACCTCCCCGACACCGATTTCCGTGGGTTGCTCGATACGCTGAGCGCCTGCACTACGCTCGGCGCTGATCTTGTCCTTGGCGGTCACGCTGGCCCAGCGCCGTTCGAGTGGATCGAATGGAACCGCGCCTTCTACCAGGACTTGCTCGCCGCAACCGCCCGGCTCTACCTCGACATCGGCGGACAGGAGCCGCTCCCCGGAGAGGACGGCGTCGCGATGACCGAGCGGGTTCGGATTGCGGTCTGTCAGGCCGCCGCCGACGCCATCCGTCCAACCTACGGAACCTGGCGTGGCTTCGATGCCTGGGCGCCGCAGACGGCCGACCGGATCATGATGTACCTGATTACCGGCAACTAGACCGATCCGTGGCTACGCCGAACCTAACCGGCTCGCGGGTGGGCAACCCTTCTCCTACTCGTGTGTTCCGCGGCCGAAAGGAGAAGTTTGGTGAGAATGGGTTGGCGGCAACCCGGCTCGGGAGGGCGCCTGGGCGAGGTCGATTGCGACCGTCGGTGAGCAGCCGATGCTGCCCACCAGATCGCCGGCAACGTTCGTCGCCCAGTGGTGGCGAACCTCGTGTATTCGAGGGTTAGACCGAGACCGCCTCACGGCGGGTGCTGTGCAGCGCGTCGGGCCGACGCAGGTACTGGCCATCGGGCCGGCCGGTCACCTTGCCGTTGTCGAACATTACCTTACCGGCGCGGATCGTCTGGGTCGGCCAACCCTTCAGGAGGTAGCCTTCGAACGGAGTATGATCCTGGGCCGAGAGCAGCATGTCGGTCGTGACAGCCTGCTCGAGTTCGGGGTCGACGATCGCGAAGTCAGCGTCCGCGCCGATCGCGATTGCCCCCTTGCGCGGATAGAGCCCGAAGTTGCGGGCCGGCTGGGCGCTGACCAGTTCCGCGACCCGAGCCAGCGAAAGCCCACGCTTGTGGTAGCCCTCGGAGACCAGAACTGGGTAGATCAGGCTGGTGCCACCGAAGCCCGGCTGGGCCTCCCAGACGCCACCTTGCTTCATGTCGAACATACAGCAGGCATGGTCAGAGACAATCTGGTTGATGTCGCCGCGCATCACACCGGCCCAAAGCGCCTCGTTGTCGGCGGCGGTCCGGATCGGCGGATTCACCTTACCGCTCTCGATACCGCCGTGAGCGGTCTCGAAGGTGAGGCAGAGGTGATGGAGCGTCGTCTCAAGCTGAATGTCGACGGTCGGATAGTCAAGCCGCGCTTTCATTCCGCCCTGAAGCGCCTCTCCGCTCGACAAGTGGAGCAGGTTGATCGGGCACTGCGTAACATCGGCCAACAGCGCCGCTTCGGCGATCGCCAGGCGCTCCTGAAATGGTGGCCGGCCGCGATGGTAGGCTTCGAGCCCTTCGATACCGAGTTCTTTGATCTCATCGATCATCGTTCGGATGATCTCGGCGTGCTCGCAGTGAAGCGACAGGCTGATCCGCTGCTGGTACTTCAGGTTCGCCCGGACGATCGCCTGCATGTAGCGGTAGAGGTGGCCGAGATCGTAGACATCGCTCATGGTGTAGGACAGCCCGGCCGTCGATGACGCCGCGAGGTTCAGTCCCTTGTAGAACATGAAGTACTTGAATGAGGAGACGCCGGCCTCGCCGATCAGCCAGTCGATCTCGTCGATCTGGGAGGACGTCATGATGCCGATGTGATACCCGTAGTCGGTATAGGCATGCCCACGGGTTGCCTCGAGGACTTCCGGGAAGATCTCGCGATACGGTCCGCTCTTGTCGAGATAGTGGTGGCCGGTCCGGAAATAGCTGATTACGCTGGTGACGCCGCCAACCAACGACGACATCGTCTCGCTCTCGGCGTCCGGTGAGATCGGCCGATAGATGCCAATGTGAAAATGCGGGTCAACCGCACCGGGGAAGACCAACTTGCCCTTGGCATCCACGACGGTCTCGGCGTCGTTCGCGGCGATCTCGTCATCGATCGCGACAATTCGTCCATCGCGCGCCGCCAAGTCCGCCCGGATCGGGCCGACAAAGGGAAAGACTACGGTGCCGTTTCGCACGGCGAGGTCGTACTTCGCCATCACACTTCCCTCGTACCAAGCTTGCCGGCCACCCGGCGCGGGATTGATTGTACTCCGAGTGAGCGATGCCACGGCAACCACGCCAAGACCACTTCGTTGCCCGACTGACGAGTCTGGCCTCAGACCGCCGACACCCGCAGGGTGCGAGAGCCGAACGATGAGGCGCCGGTCCAACCGGACCTTGCGGACATTGGAGGCTCCACAGGTGTCTGCAAGTGCTCTCGCGTGGCTGGACTACGGCCAGCGAAACCACCCGCGCAGGGTGTCCCCGAGGATCCAGTCGACATCGGTGGATGGCAGGCCGAGTGAGCGGATGAGATCGACGCTTTCCCGGTATGTCGCGCGACCGTGGGCAAGTTGCATCGTCTGGTCGGACCCCCACATCAGCCGCCGTGCCCCGAAGGCAGCATGGATCGTCTTGATCGCGCCGTGGAGATCGTCGAACGGGAACGGCTGCTGCGAATAGAGCGGCAGCGCCGAGACCTTGACCCCAACGTTCGGGAAGCGCGCCAGTTCGGCCAGCGCCGCGATGCGATCCTCCTCATCTGGCGGGCGCGGCCCAACCAGATTCAGGTGATCGACCACCAACCGCAGCGCCGGATAGCGTCGCGCGGCGAGCGCGATCGCGTCAAGCCCGTCCGGCGCAAAGATCATGAGCGGGATGCCGTAGCGCTCGGCATCCGTCCAAAAGGCATCGAGCGCCCCGTTTGCGCTCCAGCGCACCAACCCATCCCGATACAGCCCGAGGCGAATGCCAATCATCCCTTTCTGGTCCAACCAGCCAGGCAGCCGACCGGGACCGGATCGGTCGTCGAGGTCCCAACGAGAGGTGACGGCGAGGCGGTCTGGATATCGTGCAGCGCACTCGAGCGCATAGGTCGGGTCAAAACCGGCCATGAACGGCGGCGCAATCACCGCCCGGTCGATACCGGCCTCGTCCATCAGTGGCAAGAATCGTTCGGCGGTCATCGGGTCGGCGAGGTGCGCTTGCGTTCCGGGCGGCCAGGGACGGTCCGGCCGATCGGCTTCCCAGAGGTGGATCTGCGCATCAACGATCACGGCCATCGTCCTTCTTATCGGATCGCGTTGCCAAGGATTCGGGCGATCTCGCCGGCAATGGTTGTCGGTTCGGCCGGGCCAAAATCGAAGGCATTGAGCAAGTTGTTCGCGCTTGCGTCCCGCTCGTTCAACGGCGTCAAGCCCCATCTCCATTCGATGAAGCGCAAGATCGACACGGTCTCATAGAGCGTCGGGTCGACGTAGCTTTTCCTTGCCCAGGGCGAGACGACGATCGCCGGCACGCGACCGCCGGGTCCCCACCGGTCCTTCGGCGAAGGGGGAACGTGATCAAACCAGCCGCCGTAGTCGTCATAGGTGATCACCACCGCGATCCGGTTCCACGAGCGCGACTGGCGGATCCGCGTAAGGAGAGCGGCGACATGCTGCTCGGAGTAGAGGATGGTCGAGTAGCCGGCATGCTCGTCGAACTCGCCGACCGGCTTGAGGAAGGAAACCGCCGGTAGCGTACCGTTCTCGATCGCGTTGACCAGATCGGTCTGATCTTTGAGATGACGAGCGCGGTTGTCGCTGCCTGGCCGGAATGCTTCGAAATACAGAAAAGGCTGATGGTGCCAAACGAAGTTCTCTGGGTTCTTCCCTTCGAGAATGTCGTCCCAACCACCGGCGTACCAGGCCCAAGAAACCCCGGCTTCGCTCAGCCGCTCGCCGATTGTCGAGGCGGCCTGCGGAGGCACACGCTGATCCTCGGGTGTGCCTGGCATGAACGGCGGGTAGAACGGTTGGAGGTCGTTGACCGCCCAACCGTCTGGAGTGACGTACTGCTCGGGACCATCAAGCCCAATCAGACGGCCCTGGGCGTCGAAAATCGGCTTGCTGACGAGGCCAACTGGCGCATTTGGAAACCGCGCGGTGCAGGCGCAGACCAGCCACATATGGTTCATCCACGAACCACCCCAGGCCGAGGTAAACCAGTTGTCGGCGAGGGTGAACTCGCGCGCCCAGGGGTAGAGGGGAAGTTTCGCCGTGTCGGCGTAGCCCATCGGCGCGCCACCAACGCCCGAATAGGTGACATATTTGTCCATCCGGCCTTCGTTCACCTGAAGCTGATGGGTATAGAAGACGTGGGACGGCGTCGGCGGCTTTTGATCGAGAGGGACGAACGGGTCCATCGGAAAGACGCTGTTTGGCAGACTGGTCGGAAAGCGCGGGTCCGGCACGTTCGGGAGCGTCCGATATGGCACGCCTTCGCGGTCGACTTGGCGGATATTTGCTGCCGGCGACTGCAGTCCGTTCGCGCCGGGAAACTGGCCATAGAGATTGTCGAAGGTGTGGTTTTCAAGGTAAATCACCAAGAGGTGATCAATTGGTACGCTCGCCTGTTGAGCGCCCACACTCGGCGGCGGAAGCAATCCGACAAACAGCGTGCCGGCAAGCGCCAGCATTGCGATCGGTCGCCCGCGGATCATCGCCCCTCCCAGGTCTGCCGGAATTCGTCCATCGCCTGGCCGGTGTGTACGCTCTCTGCCATCGCTTCGAGGACCGAGAGCGGCGCGGTCAGATGATGTGCCCCAGCGAGGATTGCCTCGACCGCCTCCTCAGGCGACTTGATACTGGCAACCACCAGTTCGACAGTCGGCGCAACCGTCACCAGTTGGCGGATCACCGCCGCCCCATCGCCAGTCAGCCGGGTGATGCGGTTGAGATAGGGCAGCAGATAGCGACCGCCGGCGGCCGCCGCCACGATCGCTTGGGCCGGTGTAAACACCGCGGTAAAGGCATAGGTGAGGCCTCCCAGCCTCGCACTCGCCGCCAGGCCAGCCAGGGTGCAGGGCAGTTTGAGGACGACCCGCCTCTCGTCGAGGCTGCTGATCCGGAGCGACTGCTCGATGATCGCCTTGGGGGTCTCGCCCGCCGGTTGAAAGAATACCGGACCAGCGAAGGTCGAAAGCATCGAACCGACGACATCCATCGCGTCGCGGCCGCTCCGAGCGACTAGGGTCGGATTGGACGTCGCTCCCTGCACGTAGCCGAGTTCACCTGCCCGCCGGATCTCATCCTCATGTGCCGAATCGAGCAGCAGCATACTGCCTCCGGTCGGCCATCATAGCATCGGCTGGCTCAGGGTTTGCGGTTGATGGTGAGGTAGACCAGTCGTTCCTGAAGGCTCTGGATACGGCGACGTGCTGCTTTCGGGACGTAGGCGACCTCGCCAGGATGAAGCGGGTATCGCTCGCCGGCGATCTCGACGATCCCTTCTCCTTCGAGGACAACGAGGATCTGATCGAATTCTGGGTTGATGTGCGAGGTCGAGCCGCGTCCGTCGCCATAGACGACCGTCGTAAGGGCGAGATCGTCGGTGGAAGCGCTCCAGACCGGACCTTCGTGCCCGGCGGTCGCGGCAATGCGCAGCAGGTCGGCCACCCGGCTATTCTCGTCGAGCAACGCCTCGGTCGTGTCGCGGCTTGTCTCGAGGCGCTTGATGACGGCATCGGCCATCCCGGTCGTCAGGGCATCTCCACCCAGATCGCGCGTCACCGCCCAGCCCTCGGCGAGCACCGACTCGACGGCGCTGCTGATCCGTGCCGCCGCCTCCTGCTCGCCAAGATAGTCGAGCATCATCACCCCCGACAGGATCATCGCGGTTGGATTGGCGAGGTTCTTTCCAGCAATATCGGGCGCGGTGCCGTGCACGGCTTCGAAGACCGCACCGTGTTCGCCGATATTGGCGCCTGGAGCGACACCAAGCCCGCCGACCAACCCAGCGCAGAGGTCGGAATAGATGTCACCGTAGAGGTTCGGCAACAACAGGACGTCGAAGTCGCGTGGCCGACGGATCATCTGCGCCGCCAAGTTGTCGACGAGCCGCTCTTGATAGTCGATGTCGGGATAGCCCCCGGCAATCCGACGACAGGAGGAAAGAAACAACCCGTCGCTAGCATTGAAGATATTCGCCTTATGAACAGCGGTGACGGTACGCCGTCCAAAGCGGCGGGCGTAGTCGAAGGCAAATCGGGCGATCCGCTCGGAGCCACGCCGGGTCGTCACTTTGAAACCGACCGCCCCCAGATCACCAACTTGATGCTCGATCCCGACGTACAGGTCCTCGGTGTTTTCGCGGACGATCACCAGATCGACGTCGTCGAATGGCGTACGGATACCGCGATACGATCGCACCGGACGGAGATTGGCGAAGAGTTCGAGCGACTGGCGCAAGGCGACGTTGATGCTGCGAAACCCCGACCCAATCGGCGTTCCCGTCGGTCCTTTGAGAGCGACCCCGGTCTGCTTGATCGAGTCGAGCGTGTCGTCCGGGAGCGGATCGCCCATTGCAGAGGCAGCCGCCTGGCCGGCGAGTTTTTCCTGCCAGTCAATTGAAACGCCTGCGGCATCGATGACGCGCCGAGCCGCCTCGGTGACCTCCGGTCCGATCCCATCTCCGGGTATTAGCGTGACCTGATGGTTCATCGCTTCTTCTCCACCCGGCGGGCGGCCTGGGGGTAGACTCAAAGGAGAGGTGGGGTCTAGACCCCACCTCTCCTTTGCCGACGACTTTTGGTGTAGGCGCTACACACTCGCACTCGAGTTTACCTCACCACTCCGCTCATCACGGGTTCCCATCCGGCGTCTCGCGACGCCCAGCCTCGCGCCTACCCTCCGTCGCGAGGCCACTATATCGCGCACCTAGATGGCTGTCAATACCCGATTTCTTGGGCCAGGCGCACTCCAACCGCGGCGCAGATCGCGCTCGTGTCGCGGCGTGGCCGACACCGTCGCCTTAGGCTTGTGTTGGACAGACGAACGAGCCTGCCGGCGGTTGCGCAGGGAACCGACAACGACGGCCGGCCGTCTTAATCAAGAGACGCGGGCGGCCTGCGTTGTGCGGCCCTGGCATGCGGTCGGCTGCCCGGTGACAACGAGGTAGCACGATGGACGATCACCCCAGGAACTGGGAGCTTCATGAGTTTCGCGTCGAACCGGCCAAGCGTGCGGACTTTCTGACGATCTGGCACGACCGGGTCCGGCCGCTCGCCGAGCACCATGGACCGGAAATTATCGGCGGATGGTTCGTCGAGGGCGAGAACCGCTTTCTTTGGCTGGTTGACCGCGGCAAATCAATCTCCGACGACCCGCTCGCCGAGGACTGGGTGCAACTGCTGGCCCATCACGGCCACCTTGGCGCCGAGCGATTGCCGCTCGGCCTCGAAGCGCTGACGTACTTCCCCCGTCCCAGATTGGATCGTGAGCGCTGCGTGCTTATCGAGATACGTGCTGAGCGTGGTCAAGAAGCTGATGACACCGGAACACTGCGGGACGATTGCCTCCCGATGATGGCTAAGCACGGCATCAGGGCCGCCGGCATCTGGCGGGTGGTGGAAACCGAGCGGCTTCTCCTGCTGGTCACCGTTGATACGCTCGACCAGTCAGCGGCGTGGGCGGCGCTCGAGGCTGATCCTGACTGGGCGCGGCTCACCACCTGCCGACAAGCGATCGCCGATTCCAAGCGGCGTAGTCTACTGCTTCCATCTGATGAGCCTGACCCGGTTGGCGAAACGACGCGACCGTAGACGCCGGCCGATAATGCGCGAAACGACGGCGGGATCCTCAGAGACCGGACGAGCGACTCGCCTTCCGTTACGCCGAACGAGTTCTAGCAACCGCGCCGTTCTCCCGTGATGACGGATCCTCGCCTTCGAGGTCGCCTTGTCGGTGCTTGAGCCCTCCGTTATACTGGCCGGGGCCGGGAGAACCCCTGGCTCTCGAGTGGCGGTTCCGACGACGCCGCGAAGCGGCGAGGACGGAGGAGAACATGGAGCCGCAGGGCTGGCCGTTGTGCCAGCAGTGTAAGACTGGTGACCTCCTCCCGCTCTCGGATTTTGGAAGCCAGGGCGCACCGATTCACTACAAGGCCTGGGTTTGCACCAACCCCGCCTGTGGCTTCAATATCAAGATTCGCAACGGTGACGTCTATATCAACGAGCCAATCAATTCGGGCGCGGCCTTTCCACAGCGGACGCGCTAGGGCGGCGCGCGTGGCTGCCCAAAAGTGATGGCGGCTGCCATGGCGCACTGGAACGTCCTCAAGATCGCCCCGACGTCATTCTTTGCCGACTACGGCTGCCACGTTCGTATTCTCGAAGAGACCGCCGCCCTTCAACGGCTCGGCCATCGCGTCACCATCGTCACCTATCCGTCCGGCGGCGGTTTACCGGGGATCGATATCCGGCGCGCATTTCCCATTCCGCTGCTTCAATCGATCAAAGCGGGACCGTCCAAGCGTAAGCCGATTTTCGACGTCCTCCTTGCTGCCCGCACCCTCCAGGTAGCGCTCGCCGTCCGGCCGAATGTGATCCACGCTCACCTGCACGAAGGCGCACTCATCGGCGCGGTCGTCGCGCGACTGCTCCGCGTTCCCCTCGTCTTCGACTTTCAGGGAAGCTTGACCAGCGAAATGATCGACCATGGCTGGCTCTCGCGCGAAAGCTCGTGGTATCGTCGGCTGCTTGCCATCGAGCGACTGATCACCCGGCTGCCCGATGCGATTATCACCAGTTCCCACAATGCCGCCGCGCTTCTGGTGCGCAGTTCGGGATCCCTTCTTCTCGCGTCGCAACCGTCGCCGACTCGGTCGACCCCACTCGGTTCGTGCCACGGTGGGAGCATCCGGACCCCATCAGATTGGCAACCCTCCGGCGACAACTCGGGATCCCAGTACGCCGCCCAGTCGTCGTCTATCTTGGGCTCCTGTCGGAGTATCAGGGAACCAGCAAACTGCTGGAAGCAGCGGCAATCCTGACCCGGCGCAAGGCCGATGCCCACTTTCTGGTGATGGGGTTTCCCGGCGAGGACACCTACGCTCGGATCGCCAATGAACTAGGGATCGCCGATCGCGTGACGTTGACCGGTCGAGTACCGTATCGTCTCGCTCCCGATCATTTGTTGATGGGCGATGTCGCCGTTTCGCCGAAGATCTCCGAGACCGAGGGAAATGGGAAATTGCTGAACTATCAGGCCGCCGGGCTACCGACTGTCGCCTTCAACACGCCGGTCGCCCACGAAATCCTCGGTGACCTTGGGATCTACGCCGCGCTGGGCGACTCGCAGTCGCTCGCCGACCGGCTGGGCGACTTGCTTGGTGACGCGTCGCGACGCGAGCGGTTGGGGCGAGCGCTGCGAGCGAGGGTCGTTGCCGAGCAGTCGTGGGATCAGGCGATCGAGCAGGTGATCAAAGTCTACCGAACGACGGCGCGACGGTGAGTGTCCCGACGATTGTCTTGGCGGCGGGCGAAGGCACCCGCCTCCGTCCACTTACGCTCGACCGGCCGAAACCGATGGTGCCGCTTGCCGGCCGGCCGGCGCTTGAATGGGTATTTCGTTGGCTACGCCACCACGGCGTGCGGAACCTGTTCGTCAACCTCCATTATCGTCCGGAGGTCATTCCTCGCTATTTCGGCGACGGTAGTTCGCTCGGTCTCCACATCTCGTATCGTGTCGAGCCAGATATCCTTGGCACCGCGGGAGGCGCAGCAGGGTTTCGTGACCAGATCGCGAGCACCTGCCTCGTCGTCTACGGCGATGTGCTGTCCGACCTCAACGTCGGCGAGTTGTTGGCGCGTCACCGGGCGGCGAGCGCGACCGCGACGATCGCCCTCTATCGTGTGCCGGACCCCTGGACGCGTGGGGTGGTTGATCTCGACCCGACCGGGAGGGTAACGAGGTTCCGCGAAAAGCCGTCGCGGGAGGACTGTCCTTCCTCGACGCCGGTCAATGCCGGCATCTTCGCCATCGAGCCGGCGGTGTTTGACCTGATCCCGTCCGATGGACCGAGCGATTTTGGCCGCGACATTTTCCCGGCCCTACTCGCCGCCGGGTTGCCGGTCCATGGCTGGGAATCCGGGGCGTACGTGCTGGACTACGGAACTATAGCCCAGCACGAACAGGCCGATGCCGACGCCCGCGCCGGGCGGGTTCGGCTCTACTGACGACGCGCGTTCTCGATTCGGCTCGGGTTGGGCTGGTAGCATTTGGCCGATGGTAGCTGCGATCGTCGGGGTCACCTTTGTCTTCGCCTTCGGGGTCAACGCGTGTGCTCACCTGGTCCTCTTGCTGCGACATGACCGGTTGGTTCAGACCCATCGCGGAACCCTCGAGTTTGCCTCGGCCTGGATTGGCGATGGTCTCCTGTTGCCTGCGATGAATGTCGCTGGTTGGAAGGTGGTCCAGGGGACAGGCAGACCCGCTCGTGCCGAGATTGTGGCAGCGGTCGTGGCAGCCGGCGCCACGACCGCCGCGATGCACATCGGCCAGGCGCTTGGCGGACTGGTCAACTGGTCGATGCCCCGACCTTGGCGGTGGAACTGGCTCGGCTGGTATCACCTTGCGTTTATGTGGACCCAGTTGACCTTTCTGACGTTGGTTCTGGTGCGCGCCGTTCGACGGCCGGCGATGGTGTGGCAGCCGGCAGCACTCGTCGTCGGCGGACTGGCGATCTTTGCGCTGTTGCTGCGCTGGGATTATCGCGCCGCATGACGACGGCCGTGGAGCGCCGCGCACCGCCGCGCCTTCGCGGCCTGGCCGACGCCGTCGCCACGCTGTACGTGGCAGGACTGACCCTGCTGATGCTGGCGAGCGTAGTTGCTCCACAGCGCGCTGGACCGCTGGCGTTGGCGCAGATCTTTGCGCCGTACCTATTCCTGCCCGTGGCCGGTCTAGCGTTGGTCGCAATCTGGCCGGGCGGGCGGATCGCTCGGCTGGCAGTCGCCGGGGGGGCGCTGCTCTGGGCGCTGCTCTTCTTGCCGGGATTGATTTCGGTCCCGACGATTCCTGCGCCAGACGCCCAGAGAATCACCGTGGCAAGTTGGAACACGTTGCAGGACAACGACGATGCCGAGGCACTCCGCTCGACCATCCTCGACTCGGGCGCGACGGTGGTGGCCATTCAGGAATTGTCCCCCGAGCAGGCCGAGTTGCTCGCGAGCGACCCCGCAATCGGCCAGCGCTTTCGCCACCGGGCGCTGTATGGGCGCGACCGATATCTTGGAATCGGGATCTTGTCGGCGTACCCGATCCTCGAAGAAGGCACGAGGGAGTTTCCACCGGTGGTTTGGGCGAGGATCGACGTGCGTGGCCGCTCGGTCTTGGTCGTCAATGCCCATCCGCTTCCGGGCCGGATCGCCTGGTTGCACGTGGGGTCTCAAGCACTGCCGGTCGGCTTCAATGGCGTCCCACGTGACGATCAAATAACGACCATCCTTGCCATGCTGGACGCGCTTCGGAAGCCCGGCGAGCCATTGCTGCTGGTCGGTGATTTCAACATCACCGAACGGGAGCCGGCGTATCGCGAACTCACCGCCCACCTCCAGGATGCCAAGCGCGCCGCTGGCTTTGGCTTCCAAAACACCTGGAAATCGTGGTTTCTCCTGCAGTTGCCACTGGCGGTCCTTCGGATTGACTACCTGTTCGCCGGTCCCGGCGTGGACCCCGTTGGCTTCGCGACGGACTGCCGGGTTGCCGGGAGCGACCATTGCCTCATCCGTGGTCAGTTCGAGATCTCTCCCGGTGCAGTCCCTTGAAGCGGCCAAGCGGTCGAGGTTATAGTCAGTCCGTGCGTACTCCAATCGTGCGGGAAGTCCGGTGAGCAGCCAAGCACCGATCGGTATCTTCGACTCCGGGGTGGGCGGGCTGACCGTGGCGCGCGAGATCCGCGAGTTGCTGCCTCACGAGGATCTGCGCTACTTCTCCGACAACGCGAACTGTCCATACGGCGATCGCACCAGTGAGGAAGTGACCGTCCTATCCGCGGCAGCGACAGAACAACTTCTCGATCTGGGCGCGAAACTGATCGTCGTTGCCTGCAACAGCGCTTCCGGGGCGGCGCTCACCGAGTTGCGTCGTCGCTACGACGTCCCCTTCGTCGGGATGGTGCCGGCGATCAAGCCGGCCTGCGCCTTGAGTGGGAGCGGGCGGGTCGGCGTCTTGGCGACCACGGTGACGGTTCAGGCTGACTTGTTCTCGGATGTCGTGAGCCGATTTGCCCGCGATTGTCGACTAACCATCCAAACCTGCCCCGGACTGGCCGAAGCGATCGAGCACGGCGAGCTTGACACGCCGGAGACCTCCGCCCTGCTGGCCGGGTATTTGCGGGCCCTCAAAGCGGCCCAAGTCGATGTTGTGGTCCTCGGGTGCACCCATTACCCGCTCCTGAGACCGGCGATCGAACGAGAAATGGGGCCGGGCGTCCGGGTGGTTGATAGTGGCGCAGCGGTGGCCAGTCAAGTCCGCCGGGTACTGCACGAACGCGGTTTGCTTGCTGAGCGTCCGGGACCAGGCACGTTCCACTTGTCAGGCAGCGGCGACATCGCCGTCGCCCGCCGTCTCGCTGGTGAAACCAGGCTCCTCAACCCCTTGCTCTCCAGCCGATGAGTTTTTCGGCGAAACTGGCCGCGGCGGTACGCCGCAATCGGTCGTTGCTCTGCGTTGGTCTCGACCCCGCGCCAGACCGCATGCCAATCGCCGACCCGGTCGCCTTTTGTCGCGAGATTATCGCCGCCACCCGCGATCTGGTCTGCTGCTACAAGCCAAACGCCGCCTTCTTCGAGCAGTTCGGTCGACAAGCCTTCGCGATGCTCGACGAGGTTCGCCAAGCCATTCCCGACGACGTGCCGGCGTTGCTCGATGCCAAGCGCGGTGACATCGGCAACACCGCCGACGCGTACGCTCACGCCGCCTTCGACGTGCTTGGCTACGACGCGCTGACCGTCTCTCCCTATCTGGGCGGCGATAGCCTCGAGCCGTTTCTTGCACGTCCGGACAAGACCGCCTTCGTCCTCTGCCGCACCTCGAACCCGGGAGCGGGTGATTTCCAGGACCTGCCGGTTTCCCTCGCCGACGGCCGGGTCATTCCGCTGTACCAGGCGGTTGCCGAACGGTGCCGGGAATGGAACACCGCGGGGAACATCGGACTGGTGGTGGGCGCGACCTATCCCGAGCAACTCGGGCTGATCCGATCGATCTGTCCCGAACAACCGATCCTGGTCCCGGGCATCGGCGCCCAGGGCGGGGACGTGCGCACCTCAGTTGACGTCGGTCGAGGCGACGATCCGACCAAGCTTCTGCTGAGTGCGTCGCGCCAGGTGCTCTATGCCGGAAGCGGTCCGAACTTCGCCGACGCCGCTCGTCGTGCCGCCGAGGTGCTCCAGCGCGAAACCGCCGCCGGCCTGTTGTCCTAAGCGTCTGCGACCAAAATCACCTTGCCGACGATGTTGCGGTCGTAGAGCGCCTGATGCGATCGGGCTGCCTCGGCCAGCGGAAAGGTTTGAACGATATTCACCTTGAAGCGACCGTCGACCAACCGAGGGATCACCTCGCGCCCGAACGCTGCACGCGTCACCGGATACAGGTCGTCGGTGATGGCGAACCCTTGGATCGACAGCCGCTTATAGGCGAGGTCCTTCACTTTGACCTGCAACTCGCCGCCGGCCGGAGCGCCGTAGACCATCACCTTGCCGCCGAGTCCGAGCGTGCCGATCGTCTGATTGATCGATGGAGCCCCGTTGCCATCGAGTGCGATCTGGCACCCCGCGCCGTTGGTAAAACCGGCGACCACCTTCGCGACATCGTCGTGGAGATAGTCGATCGAGAGATCGGGGTCCAGCAGCCGGCGGATCGTCTCGGCCTTTTCTGGTCCGCCCGAGGCGGCAATCACCCGACAGCCCATTTCCTTCGCAATCTGGACCCCGGCAAACGCAACACCGCCACCAGCAGGAACGATGTAGACGGTCCAACCCGGCTGCATCCCGCCGACGGTCACCAGACCATGCCAGGCGGTCTGGAAGTTGACTGGCGCCGCGGCCGCGACTTCGAAGCTGAGTTGCTCGGGGATCAGGAAAAAGTCCTCGGCGTCGGCGGCGACCAACTCGGCATAGGTGGAGAACGCACGCCCAAAGACGCGATCGCCCGGCGCAAACCGGGTGACGCCTGCACCCAGTGCCTCGACCACGCCGGACACTTCAAGGCCCGGGATCTGCGGGAGTGGCAGTCGTGGCGACAGTCCGGCGCGATTGCGCGTTTCGCCAAAACTGACGCCCACCGCTTTGGTACGCAGCAAGATCTCCCCGGGGCCGGGAACCGGGTCTGGGGCATCCTCCCAAACCAAGACACTGGGCGGGCCATGCTCGTGATAGCGAACGGCTTTCATCACTCCTCCGGAAGCTGACTCAGGACGCGGAGCAGCCGGGTACGGGCCTCGACCGCTTCCGCTGGCAACGCCGCGAGGGCGTGCTCGATCTCCTCGCGGGCGCTCAGCGGGGCGGGTGATGCGCCATCAAGCCACTCATTCCAGGTGCGCAAGATTGTCCGGCGCTCGACCAGCCCGGTGACAAACGCCCGAAGTGATTCTACCGGCGGCCGGTCGGCGATAACCGCCAGGAGCCGCGCGGTGGCAGCACGTCGGGCAAAGCTTCGTGCTTCGCGCTCAGTCGGTGCAAGCGGCGGCGCTGCGCAGATGAGCTTCCTCGTGGCGATCGCTCGGTCGAGCGCGACCGCCTGCTGCTCGGGATCGACGAAGCAGGCGATGACGGCGTGAATATCTCCTGCATCGATCGAAAGTCGCGGATCGGCCGAGGCGAGGCCAAGTTGAAACCGACGAGCGAGCGCCGCCACCACGGCGGGGTCGGGATGCCACAACGCCGGCTCGAGGAGCACCCGCAGGCCGGACGCCAGGCGGACCGATTCTTCTGCATGGAGCGCCCGAATCGCCGCGAGATAGGTCGCCGCTTCCTCGCCGCCGCCAAGCACCGCGATGTTGATCGTTGGGGCGAAACTCATGGACGCATGATAAGCAATCGGCGTTGGCGTACGCTCGGCAGGAGACGTCGGGCGTGTGGCACAATCTCGTAATGAATGGCATGGTGGAGCGCGATGGAAGGCATCAGCGGGCTGTTCGAGTACCTGGTTGGAACCACGCGCGACGGCCGCGAACCGGCGCTTCGCTACTGGGCCGAGCTTGGATTCCGGCCGGTGACCTGGGGACGCCTCACCGCTGACGAAGCGAACGAGCGCTACGGTCATCACTCTGGCGTCACCTCCTACCGGCTGGCGCATCCCGGATGTGCCCAATCCGGCTGCGGCTACGTCAGGTTGATGGTCTGGGACCGACCGAAGAACGACGGACTCGGCTCGGCTCGGCCGCTCGATGTCGGCAGCCGTTGGATGGGGCTCTATACCCGCGACATCCTGCTCGTCCACGATGCCTATGGCGATGCCATCGAGCAGCACGGCTGGGCGTTTGAACAGAGCCCGATCGTCCGCGCGCCGCTCGACCCCTCGGCTCCGCCCGGTGGTTTCTTCGACCGTTGGCTTGGTTTGCGCGAGATGTTTGTCATCGGCCCGGAGACACGCCAGGCCTTTATCCAACGCAACAACTTCGACCGGCCGGGCTTCGGTCACTTCTCCGATGGCGCCTCATTGCCGGTCACCGAAGGAACCCACGGCAATATCGTCCAGAAGGACTTCTCGACGACGTTCTACCGCGAGGTGCTGGGGTTGCAGTCGCTTGGCGGGGCGAACCAATCGGGCTGGCAACGCGAGTCGACCCGGGTGGTCTTGATGCTGGAAGATGGTCAGACCTTCACGGTCGAACGCTTGGGGTCGCCCAACCGGGCAAGTGGCTTCCTACAGGTCTATTCGCCGGACTGGCCGGCGGCCGATTTGCGCGAGTTTTCGAGCGTCGGATCGCTCGGGCTCAGCCAGTATAGCTATCAAGTCGACCACGCCGGTGGACTGCGTGACAGTGTCAGCGCCTCGGGAGCCTCAGCGGTGACCGAGCGGCTTCCGAACGAGTTTGGTGAGCCGAGTTTCTCGTTTGTCGCCCCCGACGGTATCGGTTGGACCATCGTCGGGCGGATTGCCTAGCCCGCCGGAATGAAGAATATTTGACGGGTCCTGGTACGCTTGCTACGTTCATGGTGAATCGTCCGCCGACAGCTTAGGACGCCGCGCCGAGATATCGCATCGGTCAAAGAAGGAGTTGCGCAGTGGAACACCGTGAGATCAGTCCTAACGTCAGTCGCCGAGACCTTCTGCATGTCCTTGGTTTGGTTGGCCTTGCCCCGGTGGCATCGGCGTTCTTGAGTGCCTGCTCGACCGGAACGACCACCACCGGATCCACCCAGACCCAAGGTCAGCCCGCCGGGACGCCGAAAGTCGGCGGTGAGGTCCGAATTGACGCGTCGGCCGACCCCGCCAGCCTCGATCCACTTCGGTTCAACGCCACTGACAATATGCGGGTCTACCGGCAAGTTACCAGTCAACTCCTTAACTACAAGGATGACAAGACCTTCGAACCAGACCTTGCGGCATCACTCCCGACCGTCTCGTCCGACGGATTGACCTACACCTTCAAGCTGAAGACCGGCGTCAAGTGGCATGACGGAAAGCCGTTCGACTCGTCCGATGTCAAGTTCACCTACGACGCGGTTTTGAACGTTCAGAACGCATCGGTCTGGCGCTCGGGCTTCTTGTTCATCGATTCGATTGAGGCGCCCGATCCCACGACGGTGATCGTCAAATTGAAGTCGGCCTTCACACCGGCGCCCAACCTCTTCGCGCTTACCCCCATCATCAGCTCGAAGGTCCCCTATCGCCAGAACGAAACCTACGCCTCGACGGTGATGGGCACCGGTCCCTACAAGTTCGTGGAATGGCAGCGCGGCACCCAGATCGTGCTGGAGCGCAACCCGGAGTATTTCGTTCAAGGCAAGCCGTACATCCAAAAGATCATCGTCCGCACCGTGCCGGACAACGCGGCGCGAGTGACGAACATCGCCAACGGCACCAGCCAGATCATGCCGTTCCCGCCGGTCAATCAGCTTGATCTCCTGAAGAGCCGCGGAGTGAACGTTGGCGTGCTTTCCGACAGTACCTATCGGATTTTCGCCTACCCGTCCTTTGGCCAGGGCCGCCCGACCAACGACGTCAACTTCCGACTGGCCCTCGAGTGGGCAATGGACCGGGCGGCGATTTCCGAACAGGTCTATGCCGGAACGGCAATTCCTGCTGCGACCTACCTTTCGTCTGGAGCGCAGTATTTCGACGAGAAACTCGGCACCTTCTTCGGCAGCAAACCCGACCTCGCCAAGGCGCGCGACTATCTCCAGAAGTCAGGCTATCCGGCTGGTCGCGAACTGATTGTCACCTACCAGAACCAACCGGATATCGCCGACGTGGCGACTATTCTCCAGTCAAATTTTCGGGCGCTAGGACTGACGCCGCGCATTTCGCCGGTGGAGGGGGCGGCGATTGTGCCGATGCTCGCTGCAGCCGACTACGACATCTTCATTCTGGGTTCATCGGCTCAGGTCTCGTCCGGGTTTTCGCCTCATTATGTCTATCTTGGCTATCTGACCGGCGGCGTCTCGAACTTCAATAGCTACAGCGACCCTCAGATGGACGACCTGCTCAAGAAGGCGGTATCGGCGCCAGAGAACCAGGCTCAGGCGGCCTGGCGAGCGGTGCAGGAACGCGACCTGCAGAACCCCGGTCAACTCCAGATTGTTACTTCTCGCTACATCGAAGCGTTTGGCAAGACCCTCCAGAACTACAAGCCGTCGGCCCTCGTCTATCAGAAGGGTCTGAAGGACGCCTGGATCGGCTAAACTCGCCAGCATATTGATTCGCGAGAGGGGGCTGGGCCTTGGTCCGACTGCTGCTCACCCGGCTGGCGTTCGCAATCCCGGTGCTCTTCTTCGTTTCGGTGATCGCGTTTATCCTGCTTCGACTTGCGCCGGGCGATCCTGCCCGGCTGCAAGCCGGTGTCGACGCCGCCCCCGATGTGGTTGAGGTTGTCCGCAAAGATCTTGGCCTTGACCAGCCCTGGTCGACCCAGTATCTCATCTGGATCGGCAAGGTGGTTCGGCTCGATCTTGGGGTTTCCTACTCAGCGCGTGTTCCGGTGCTGACGTTGATCGGCGAACGGCTTCCGGTGACCGCTCAGATCGGTGCAACGGCCCTGCTCCTCATCATCGTGATGGGGGTGCCGCTCGGGATCTGGTCGGCTCTCCGGAAGGATGCTCTGCCCGACCAGATCGTTCGGGTAGTGTCGCTCTTTGGGATCTCGGTGCCGAACTTTGTCATCGGCATTTTCTGCATTCTGATTTTCGGCTGGTATTTTCCGAACATCATGCCTTATGAGGGGTTCGTCCCCTTTCGGGAAAACCCGTTGGCCAGCATTCAGCACTCGATCTTGCCAGCGTTGGCCCTCGCCCTCTCGCAGGTTGGCATCATCGCTCGGCTGACTCGGTCGAGCATGCTCGAGGTTATCAACCAGGAATACATCACCGCCGCCCGTGCCTTTGGTGTCTCGGAGCGGGAACTGATTTGGCGCGATGCCCTGCGTAATGCTCTCCTGCCCGTTCTGACGGTGCTGGGTGTGATCACCGGGTTCTTGCTCGGTGGGTCCGTTGTCATAGAAAGTGTCTTCGGCATCGCCGGCCTAGGGCGGCTCTTGGTCGAGTCCTTTGCCCAGCGCGACTATCCGGTCACCATCGGCGTGATGATGTTCATCGCGACGGTCTTCGTCATGATCAATCTCGTCGTCGATCTCCTCTATGGCGTTGTGAACCCGCGAATTCGCGCCGGCTACGAATCGGGGCAGGGGTAAGAGCTATGGCAACGACCGTTGCGACCGTTCCAGCGATGGCCCGAGCGCCCCGCCGAGCCAACCTCCTCCAGCGGATGGCCCGCAACAAGGTGTCGATGGTTGGCCTGTTCGGGGTGACGTTGATCCTCCTTATTGCGCTGATCGGTCCGTACTTGGCGCCCTATGACCCAACCGAGTTGTCGGCAGCCCGGCTGCGGCCACCTTCGGCAGAGCATTGGATGGGCACCGAGAACTTTGGTCGCGATGTATTCAGCCGCTTCCTCCACGGGTCGCGAATTTCCATGTTTGTTGGGATTGGCTCGGTGGCGCTGGCGCTGGTTGTCGGGGCTCTCTTTGGCATGCTCGCCGGGATGAACAGCGGCACCATCATTGATACGCTGATCATGCGCGGAATGGACGTAATCCTCGCTTTTCCCTTGATCGTCTTGGTATCGGTGCTCGCCGGGGTGCTTGGAACCCGGACCATCGAGGTTGGTCCAATCACGATCAACAACATCATCCTGGTCGCCTTTGCGATCAGCGTCGTCCTGATACCGATCTTTGCTCGTGTTGCACGGGCCAGCGTTCTTGCCGAAGTACGCGAGGACTACGTTCTGGCCGCCCGGTCGTTCGGCGCGCGGACCCAGGACCTGCTCTTTGGCAACCTGCTGCCCAACATCCAGGCGCCGCTGATCGTCCAAGCTGCCTTTGCTCTGGCCATCGCCATCGCCGTTGAAGCAGCGGTTTCGTTCCTTGGTCTGGGAGTTCAGCCGCCCGAAGCGAGTTGGGGGACGATGCTTGCCGATGCCCGGCGTTACCTCCTGCTCGGCGCATGGTGGCTGGTGGTCTTCCCCTCAATTGCAATTGCGATCGCCGTGCTCTCGTTCAATCTCGTTGGCGACGCCTTGCGCGATGCGCTCGACCCGCGCGCCCGAACGATCGTCGGAGATTCGACGACGGACCAGGCGGTGGAGCGCGAGAATTGAACAAGCCGTTACTGGACGTGCGCAACCTGCGCGTCGTGTTTCCCACCCCGCGCGGTCTGGTTCGGGCGGTGGAGGATGCCTCTTTCCAGATCCGGCCAGGTGAAGCGGTTGGATTGGTCGGCGAAAGCGGCTCCGGCAAGAGCACCGTTCTACGTGCCTTGCTGGGGCTGATCAAAGAGCCAGGCAAGGTGGCCGACGGCGAAGTTGTCTTTCGAGACGAGGACTTGCGCAAACTGGACGAGCGCGAGATGCGCGACATCCGTGGCGGCCAGATCAGCATGATCTTCCAGGACCCGGTCAACGCCTTCAACCCGTCGTTCACCATCGGCGACCAACTCCGTCGGGCGCTCAAGTTGCACCGGTCCAGTCCACCAGAAGGCGGATACGACGCCGAGATTTTGCGGATGCTGCGCCGGGTCGGGATCGACGCCCGCAGCAAGTTGGAGAGCTATCCCTTCAACTTCAGCCAGGGACAGCTTCAACGAATCATGATCGCAGCGGCTTGCCTGGCCGGACAACCCGCGCTGCTTCTGGCCGACGAGCCGACAACCAGCCTCGATGTGACGATCGAGGCTCAGGTTCTGCAACTGCTGCGTGACCTTCGCCAGGAGTTGCAACTTGCGCTGATTCTGGTCACCCACAACCTGGCACTCGTCGCCGAATTGTGCGACCGGGTGCTGGTGATGTATGCCGGACGTCTTGTCGAGGAGGCGGGGATCTTCGACCTGTTCGAGCGGCCAAGCCATCCGTACACCGCCCAACTCCTGCGGGCGATACCGCGCTTTCCCCATGACGACGACCGGCTCTATGCCATGCAAGGCAATGTACCGGACCTTGCCGCACCGCCGAAAGGCTGCCCTTTCGCTCCGCGCTGCGAGCGGTATATCGGTGCGGTTTGCGACGACCAACTTCCGCGCTTTCTTCCGAGCGGCCCCGGCCAACGGGCGATGTGCCACTGGTATGACGCCTCGGTGGTCGGCGAAGCGGCGGCTACCGAAAGCCGAAACCGCCCCGGCTCGATTGGGGCGACCGCATGAACCAAGCGACGCCGCTCATCCAGATCCAGGGCCTAAAACAGCATTTCCCGCTCAACAAGAGCCCAATCGACCGGCTGCTGAAGGGCCAGCAGTATGTCTACGCGGTCGATGGGGTCGACCTGACGATCTACCGGGGTGAGACAATCGGGCTGATCGGCGAAAGCGGCTCGGGTAAGACGACCGTCGGGCGGACACTTCTCCGGCTCTATGAACCGACCGCCGGCAGCATCGTGTTCGACGGCGAAGACGTAACCAAGCTCCGTGGCGACGCGCTCCGCAAGCTGCGCCGCCGGATGCAGATGGTGTTTCAGAACCCATACAGCGCCGTCAACCGGCGCAAAACCGTCCTCGACATCATCACCGAACCGCTGATGGTGCATGGTATCGGCTCAAAGGAAAGCCGCGCCCGGCGCGGCCTCGAACTGTTGGAGTTGGTCGGGTTGTCGGACGCGTTCGCCATCCGCTATCCCCATGAAGTGAGCGGCGGCCAACTGCAACGGGTCGGCATCGCTCGGTCGTTGGCGCTCGAACCTGAGTTCATCGTCGCCGACGAGCCGACCGCCAGCCTCGACGTCTCGGTGCGGGCACAGGTGATTAACCTGCTTTCGGACCTCCAGCAACAACTCGGGCTAACCCTGCTGTTCATCAGCCACGACCTCAGTATCGTTTCGTATTTGTCGGACCGGATCGCGGTGATGTATCTCGGCAAGGTCGTCGAACTCGGTCCAAAAGAGGATGTCGAGGGCTCACCCTTTCACCCCTACACGCGCGCGTTGCTGGCTGCTATCCCACGACCGAACCCACGTGAGCGCCGCGAGAAAAGCGCACCGTTGGGCGAAATCCCAAGTGCGGTCAACCCACCGGCTGGCTGTCACTATCGGGCGCGATGTCCGTGGGCGATGCCGATCTGCCAACTGCAGTATCCACCGCTCGAAGCAAAACAGTCGGGACACCTCGCAGCATGCCATGCGGTGATCCCCGACCCTTCCGGGGGTCCACCGTCGGTCTCGCCAGACGCCGGCTCGGCTGCGGACCCGGATGTGATTGCCCAGGCAACGGCAGCAGGCACGATCTCGAACGGCTTCTCGAACGGGTAAGCAATCCGGAGGGCCATCGAGAGGTCGCCACCCATTGGTTCATGACCGAGCCGGCTCAACGATTGAACGGCGGTGAAGCGATGGCGGTGAGGTCAGGAATTGCCAGGGACGCTCCCAGATCCGCCTGCTACCTTTGGGTCGGTCGGCTTCTGTCTGACCGCATCGGCTCGATCCGCTGGGGCATGACGGTCGAACCGGTGCAACGGGCGCGCAATTCGCCACCTGAGGGGCGCCAGTCGAGCGTGAACGCCCCGACCTGACCGCCGTTGGCGGAGAAACTCCGCTTGAGGTGGCGCCTACCCATCGCCGCCAAACGGTCTCGGCACGCGCTCCCCGCTCGCTACTTCCTGCGGAAGGTCACGTTCATGATCTGCTTGGCCTCAGGACCCTGACAACTGTCGGTACTTTGGACATCAACCGGGCCACCGACCTGGTTCGTCCCTTCCCACAAGGTCACGGTCCAATTCTGTTGGATCGTTCGCTGCTGGAGGATGATGTCGGTCCAACCGGGATCGTATTGGCCGGGCTTGCCCGAGACTTCTGAACGAAGCGGCCGCTCGTTGCCCGCCCAGGTGATCTGGGCGATCAGGCCGTTCACTGGTCCGCCGCCGGCATCCTTGACGTAGACGCGCAGTTGGGTGAGGGCACAGTTCGGCAGGTAGGTGACACTCTCGACGTTATAGGCGAGGTTGCCAGCCGGCGCAGGTGTGTTGGTGGCCGCCGGAGTTGCGGGCCCGGATGTCGCGGTCGCTGCGGGCTGAGCGGGCGTAAGGTTGACGGCCGGCAGAGTAGCCGGCTTGTAGTTGTATGGTTGCGGGCCGATCACATCGCCTGGCAGGATGCCCGATTCCTTGACGACATCGCCGCCGTTGGCCAGGACAACCTGGCCGGACCGCGCCCATGGAACGTCGATCTTCCATTGCTGGAACACCGTCCGCTGGGCACGAACGACGATCACGTTGCTGAACTCCTGAATGCCCATCGGCAACCCAAACTGGGTCACCGGGTCCGGGCTAGCAAGGTAGGCGCTCTTGAGCGCCGGAAACGGGTCGAGGATCGCTTGGTGGTTCTGGACAACGGCTGGCCAGTCTTTGCCATTGTCTGATTGCCAGTCGTTCGACTTCGGGACGTTGCGCACGGTCAGCAGCCAGTCGTCCTTGCCGGCCTTGGAGAGTTGATCGAAGGCATTGACGAACACCACCGCGCCGCCCTGGTCCGGCCGGTACTGGAAGACCACCTTTTGGAAGGCCTGGCTCGTGAAGCCCTCCCACTGGAAACGATGGGAAACCGGATAGCCGACGACACTCACGCCGCCAAAGCGCTGCAACCAAGTCCAAAACGGCACACCATCGGCATCGGTAACGGTGTATCCGTAGATGCCGCCGGCGTCACGGCCGTTGGCTTGACTGTAGAACCAGCCGCCTTCGACCTGATAGTCGTTGCGGCCCTCGGTACCGGGCGGGCGGGTCGGCGGAAGGGCGGTGGCCGATGGCGCCTGCTCCGGATTCCCGGTCCCGCCGCCCGGCGGGTTTCCTGTGGCAGGCTGCTGGACCGCGCCGGGAGCGTCTCCATCTTCCAGCAAGAAAACCGCGTCCAGATACGCCTGATTCTGGCCGCCGCCGCCGTTCTCGACCTTCAGGAAGACCGTCATCCGATCGCCCGTGGCAGCGGCCCGGACGACCGGGGCATTGCCCTGCTCGATCGTCGCCCACTTCTCACCGTCGTAGCGTGATCCCCAGACGACGCTTGCGGCCGTTGGGTCGGCGCCGCCGGTTGGGTCGAGGCCAATCGTCCGGACCATCGGGCCGCCGCCCTTCACCTTGGCAGCGGTCGCAAACCAGGCTCTGTAGAACTTCCCGGCCGTAACTCCACGCCGTTGGTAGATCCCGGCGACGAAACTGGAGCCGTCCGACCAGAGGGTCTGCGAGGTCCCGCCTTCGATCTTCTCGACGAAACCGGGGCTTAGTCCCGCGGTATCGCGGAACGACAGCGAGCCGCTCAGCTTGTAGGCGGTCCAGCCCTTGGCAACATCACCGCCGTCGTAGACATCGAACCCTTGCTCGAAGCTGTAGTTCACGGCGAGGTTTGCCGACGATTGAGCGGTCGCCGGCACCGCCGCGATCAACGGCAGGACGATAAGGAGCAGGGCAATCAGGCGCACGGCGAACCCTCCAGGCGCGAGCGGCACGGTCGGGACGGATTATGGCAGCCGCCTTGCCTGCTTACAAGCAATGCTCCGAGCCCAGCCCCATCAACTGCTATACTCGCCTGGCACGCTTCCGGCAGGGTGTTCTGCCGTCGCACGCCGCCCCGCGCCTTCAGCCCAAACCCGAGGATCGCTCATGCTCTTGAAAGTCGCCCTCCACGCCCATACGGTGCGGAGTGACGGAACGCTCACGCCGAACGAACTCCTGCGACGCTACGCCGAGCACGGGTTCGATGTCGTCGCGATCACCGATCACGATATGGAACTCACCGATGATGATGTCTCGCGGCTGAACGTGCCGGACGGACTGCTGGTGCTGCGTGGCAGCGAAGTATCGTACCGGGAATTGTATTGGCAGCACGTCGGTCATATTTGGGGCGAGACCAAGTTGCTGCGCATCCTCAATCATCCGCGCCGCTACGGTATGAATTCCGATCAGATCCTCAAGGCGGTGCGCGACCATCGATTCGATGCCTTCGAGATTACCAATCAGGGGGCCTATTGCCCACAGTACGAAGGTATCAATCTGCCACGCGTCACCACCGACGATTGCCACTACCCTGAGATGATGAATCGTGGCTGGATGATCGCCGACGTCGCGGAGCGAAGCGGTGACGCCATCATCGATGCGATCTTGACCGGCCGGGCCGAACTTATGACGAGGGAAGGCCCCAAACCTGGACCGATTCTGGCGTGATCCGAATGGTCGGGTTCCTGTCGATCACGGGCATCGCCTGGTACTGGGAATATTTCTCTCGGAGCAACTTGAGCGCCTCGGCCCGTTCGACACCCTCGAATACCAAGTCCGCGATCCCACGGATCTGAACCCAAGCCAGTTGCGACCAGTCTTCCGACCAGCGATCGACTACCACGCCGACCTGCGGACGCGCGACGAGGTTACGCACTCGACGGAGTCGCTCGACCGGGATTCGCTTTGGCTTCTCGTCCAGCGCCGACCAGATTTCACCGGCATGCAGCACAAAGCAGAACGGCACCAAGTACGGGAAGCCATCCTCACCAACGGTGGCCAGACGGGCGACCCGCGCCGCGGCGACAAATGCGACCGTCTCGGGCGTCATCATCGCGGCGACAAGCCACGCACCGCCGCTTCAAGCCGGGCGGTCGCCACCGACGGTGATTCGTCGCGGCTGCAGACCAGCAGGTCGCCGACGTGGATCCTCACGTCGCCGCGCGGTGGCCAGAATCGACCTTCGGCTGGGCCCACGCGACGAACGTCGAGGTAGAGCGGCACGACCGGAGTACCAGTCTCGGCGGCAATAAACCCAACGCCCAGTTTGAATGGCCCCATCGGACCACCGACCGTTAGCCGCCCTTCGGGATAGATCAGGACCGAGTATCCGTTGGCCAGCACCGCTTCAATTCGAGCGAGGCTGCGGCGCGAGGCGCGGCTTCGGCTGATCGGGAAGGCATTGCCGAACAGCGCGGCCCAACGTCCACGCCAACTGGCGAAGATCGAATCATCGGCTGCGGCGATAGCAGTGGTGCGGCGAAGTTGGCTTGGCAAGGCCATCAAGATGAGGGGATTGTCCAGATGAAGGCAGTGGTTGGCCGCGATCACCACCGGCCCATCGAGTGCGGCCAGGCGTTCGCGGCCGACCACGTCGACCCGGTAGAGGAGGCGCATTATTGGAAACACGAGCGCGGTGAGGGCGATCTCACGCACGAGGCGCATCCAGGCCGGCTGGTTCGGCGGAAAGCGCGACCAGCGGGCGGGTTCGGCCCGAACCGGCGCGAGCAGGCGACGGCCGGCGAGTGCTCCAAACAACCGGTCAGCCAGTGCCCGCAACCGCCCACCAACCCAACGCCGAACACCAGCCGGACGTTGGGTACCCGTTGGCGGGCCGCGATCGATTGTAAAGGGGAGCCGGTCGAGCATGCGTCCCATAGACCCCACCTCGGGCATCGAGCCGCGGCTCACGCCCACCCTGCGAGGATACCTGTTCTTGCGACGCGCTACTAGTTCTCAGTGGCGTACCAACAGGAAAGCGCCGCCCACGGGGCGGCGCTGCGATTCAACCGGCTGGCTGGTTGCCGGTCAGACGGGTTTTTCGGCGTTCACCCGCGCCCGCGCCGCGTCTCGGTCGGTGAAGTACAGGGCATTGATCTCGGTGTATTGGCGTTGGTCGTCCGGGACCTCATCCTCGGCAAAGATCGCCGTCACCGGGCAGGCCGGCTCGCACGCGCCGCAATCAATACACTCGTCCGGGTGAATGAAGAGTTGCCGATCGACGCCGTCTTCGTGATAGATACAATCGACCGGGCAGACTTCGACGCAGGACTTGTCGAGGGTATCGATACACGGCTCGGTGATAACGTAGGTCATTCATCCTCCGGATAGATCGCAGGGCCGGACTCGCCACACGGAAGGGGGCGCCGGGGGAGCCGCAGTCGCCTGACGAAAGCGCCCTCATATCGTAGTGGATCGAGGTAACTCCGTCGAGAACGTCTCAGAGAGGAAGGTCAATGACCGAGGTCGGAGCGCGAACGATTGGCGACAAGACCCTGCTCACCGTCAGCGACGGCAATCTGCACATCGGCCCGGACCGACTGTTCAAGAATATCCCCGCAGCCCAGAGCGCTCCCTTGCTTCAACCGGTCGACGACGAGGGAAATGCCCTGATCCCGATGCGCTCGCTCGTGATCCGGTCTGGCGGGCGGTTGATCCTGATCGACACTGGACTTGGCCTGCACTCGCCGATCCGTCGTGAGGACGGAACACTTCTGGCCGAACTCGCTGCGGCGGGAATCCGACCCGCTGAGATCAACGACGTCGTCATCAGCCACGCGCACGGCGACCACATCGGCTGGTCAACCGTCGAAGACGAGCACGGTCGCCACACGACCTTCCCAAATGCGCGGTACTGGATCTCCGGACCCGAATTTCGCCATTGGATGCAGCCGGCCCACCTCGAGTCGAATGCGTCGTTACGAGCCCACCTCCCGGCGCTTGAGGGATCCGGCCAACTCGAACTTCCCGAGGACGAGGCCGAGATCGCCCCCGGAGTGCGCCTGTTGGCGACGCCCGGTCACACCCCCGGCCACCGCAGCGTGCTGGTGACCGGAGGCACGCAGGTCGCCCTGTTCACCGGCGACCTTTCCCACCATCCACTCCATTACGAATTCCCGAACTGGGGTAGTGTCTTCGACAGCGATCCAGACCAGGCCTACCGAACCCGGGTGCGAATGCTCAACCAGGCTACCGCCGATCACCTGCTTCTGATCTCCTATCACCACCCGACGCCCTACGGCCAGGCCATCAATCATGGAGCCTCGTTCCGCTGGGAGCCGGTGGACTAGCCCCCCCGGACGAAACAAACGACGATTGTCTCATCCTCGGCTGCCGCCAACGCCGTTAGCAGCGCCCGTTGGTCATAATGGCTCGCCGGAATGCGCCGTGCCGGAATCCGCGTTTCGAGCGAGTCGCCGCGAAACGGCCACGGATCCAGAACGATCTCGCCGTGACCGCGCGGGCGCATCTCGATCGTGAGATCGCCATCAGCGGCTGGGGTGGGCGGCAGGGTGCGCCGGCGTGGTTCGGTGGGTAGCGAGAAGAGCGAAAGCGCATCCCAGAACTGCAGCAGGCGATACCACGTCCAAAGCGATGGGTCGATCGCGCTCAGGCTCAGCCGATCGCGCAACATGTCCTGCCGACGCGTCTCCTCGCCGACGAAACGGACTACCGCGGGCTCATCGGCTGGTGAAATCGGTCGTGGTGATGCGCCAGGGATCAGCCCGTAGCGCCCGTTGTACAACCCAAGTGCGTGCATGCTGGTGAGCAGCCCTGCAAGATCGCCACCCTCTTCGCGTGCTCGCGGCACGCCGCGTCCGAAGATCGCGAGGTGGTCAGATAGTGGCATCTCGTAGAACCGATAGGGAAGCCCGCTCGCCGGGTCAGCCGCTGGTGCGGCATCCCATTCCCGCCAACCGGCGTCGTGCAGGCGCGCCGCAAGGATGGTCTCGGCGCTCACTGGAGCAAACGGCGGAGTTCCCCAGGCGGCGGCCATTTCACCACACTGGCGACCATGATCGTCTTGGGCGATCAAACGGATGTGCTTGCCTACCGTCTCGACGATCATTGGACACTCCTTGCTCCAAGGATAGTGCCAAACGCTCTTGACGGGCGGCAGGTTCCCGCCCTAGGCTCCGACGCGAGGTTTCGAGCATGTCCCAGCAGTTATCGGTGCGCCAGGCCGAGGACCGCTTCACCCTGCACTGGGGTGAGATGGCCCAGGCATGGGGGATCAACAAGACCATGGGTCAGGTTCACGGCCTGCTCTTCGTCTCCGGACGAGAGTGGAGCGCCGAGGAAATCATGGAGCGTCTGCAGGTCAGCCGTGGCAATGTCTCAGTCACGTTGCGCAACCTGATCGACTGGGGACTTGTTCGCCGGTTCCACAAGCCCGGCGAGCGACGCGAATACTTCGTCTCGATCACCGACATCAACCGAATCTTTCAGATCATCCTCGCCGAGCGAAAGCGCCGCGAGTTTGATCCCACCCTGCACGAGGTCGAGACCCTCGTCGGCAGCGTCTCGGGCGACGCCGAGGGTCGGGCGTTCCAAGAACGACTGGCTGACCTTCTGCAACTGCTCCAAACGCTTGATCTGGCGTTTGCCAGTTTCGTCGGCGGCGATCTCGACAGCGCCGCGAGCCTACTCAAGGAAGAGATCGAGCCGGTCTCAAGCTCGTAGCTGCCCGCTTGAAACCGTCCCCCAGTCGGCCTACTATGCAAGCAAGCAGCCCCCGGGGGTCACGATGGTAACTCGACGGACTCTCCTGCAAACGGCGGCAGCGGTCGGCGCAGTTGCAGCGCTGCGCCCGCAGCCAGCCAGTGCCCAAGAGGGATATGACTATCGCTTCGGGATGAACGCCATTCTTCCGGATGGGTACGACCAGAACCAGATCCCGGCGCTTCCCTGGATGCAACTTTCGACCGGATCGGGGGCTCGTTCTAATCGGTGGGAGTTCCGCTGGGACCGCATTCAGCGTGAGCCAGGTCCAGGCGATTGGCAATTCCCGGATTCCGTCATCGCCGAAAACGAACGATACAAGATGAGTCTCACCGTGCTGCTCAATGGCACGCCGCGCTGGGCTCGAGCGCTCGATGCCACCAGCGCCTCGCCACCGATCAACCTCGATCAGCCGGCGCTACTGCCCAACGGCGTCGCCAATCCCGAAAACCCCTGGGCGAACTTTGTCTACAACGCCGCGCTACGCTATCGGGGGAAGGTGTTTGCCTGGGAGTTGTGGAACGAGCCGAACCTTGCGACTTTCTGGCTCGGGTCGCCGTTTCAGTATCTCCAGTTGCTCAAGGCCGGCTACCAGGCGATCAAGGCGGCCGACCCCGGTGCGCGGGTGATCATGGGCGGAGTGAGCGGCGCCGGGATCGAGTTCGTCCGCGAAATCGTTGGACTGATCGCCCAGGACCCCGACGCCAAGCGGTACGACGGCTATTTCGACATCTTTTCCTGGCACGGCTACACCCGGCCGACGACGCTTTTTGAGTACACCAACTCCTACCGAACGCTGCTGGGAGCGGCCGGCCTGGCCAAGCAAGTCTGGATCGGCGAGACCGGCGTGCCGGCCTGGGACGATCCCTTTGTGACACGCGGCGCGCCGGTCCCCTTCGGCGAAGGAGCGACCCAGGAGGAGCAGGCGCACTTCGTGGTCCATGCCTACGCCTACGGCCTGGCGGCGGGTGCGCGACGGATATCGCTCTACCGGGCGAGCGATGTCGGAGAGGTTGCCAACCCGGGACTACCGGACACCGTCGTTCCGGGTTGGGGAACGGTGCGGTTGGATGGCTCGGGACGGCCGGCGTATGAGGCGTATCAGTTGATGGTTATGCTGCTCAAAGGCAGTGCATTGCGTCAGATCCAGCGGGCCGATGGCTACGACCGGATCAGCTTCCAGGCGCCGGGCCGGAACGTCCACATCCTCTTTGCGCTTGGCGCAGGTGGCCACAAAGGCCTGGCGCCGGCCGTCCAATCCGACCGTGCCGTCACGCTCGACCTCTCCGGGTTGGCGACGCCGATCTTGGCGCGCAACCAGCAGTTCACCGTCGATCTCTGGGGATCGGAGAACGCATTGGGGCGAAACAGCGACCCCGTCGTGTCTGGGCCGCCGGTCGTCGTCCTCGAGGGAACGGTGCCTGGCATCCCGCCGGGCGGCGGACCGGTCACCCTCGCCCCGTATCGCTAGGTCGTCAAGAAGTCGGTGACAACCCGGCAGAACTCATCAGTTCGCTCCATCATCGTCAGGGCGCCCGCGCCTTTGAAGACGTAGGTTTTCGCCTCCTTGAACATGGGCCGGATCTGTTCTTGACGCTCGACGAAGATGTCGTTCTCGCCGCTCACCAGCAGGGTCGGCGCCGTGATCTTTGGGATGCGGGTACGAACATCCTGGGTAAAGACCGCCAGGTAGGAGTAATAGAAGTTCGGCCCGGCTTTGAGGGTGTCGAGCGCCGAGCGATGGATCTGCTCGAGGGTAGCCCAACTCTTCATCCCGCCCGATACGCGCGCCCAGGCACGCGCCAAATGCTCGCCGCCTTCGTCGATCGGCGAGGGCTGGGCGGAGGTCGCGATCTTTTGCGGCCGCACTTCGGGGTCGTAGTCCGGACAGCCGGACAGCACCAGTTTGATAACTCGATCTGGGTAGGTGGCGGCAAACTCCACCGCGATTGATGCGCCGGTGTGATGCCCCAGCACGTTCGCGCGGTCGATACCGAGGCTGTCGAGGAAGTCAGCGAGGGCTCGAGCGTAACCTTCAATACCGGGCGGTTCAGACGGCTTGTCGGAGTCGCCAAACCCCGGGGTGTCGGGCGCGATCACCCGAAACCGCTCCGAGAGGCAGGGAAACACCTCGGTGAACATCTGGCCCGAATCAGCGGTCTGGTGGAGCAGGATCAGCGGTTCGCCCGTGCCCTGTTCGCGATAGTGCATCTGTCCCAGCCAGGTGTCGGCATAATCACGCAACATCGTTTCCTCCGGTGGTGGCGTCGTGCCATTGTAGCCCGCTGCCCGCGTTGACGTGTCCGGCGCAACGCCTCTAGAATCGACGCAGTCTCCCCTTGGTGCCTCCATGAGTCAGATCTACGTCGCCTTCGACCTCGAGCTGACCGGGCTTGATGCGCGCGACGAGATCATCGAGGTCGGCGCCGTCAAGTTTGATCGTCGGCGCGAGCTTGGCCGATTCCAGACGCTCGTCCGGCCGAATCTGGCGGTGCCGCTCCAAGTCGAACGGCTGACCGGTATCCGACGCGGCGATCTCGTGCGGTCGCCTCAGTTCCGCGACGTGAGCGAGCAGTTTGCCCAGTTTGTCGGTGGCTATGCATTGGTCGGCCAGAGCGCTCCGCGTGATGTCGAGGCCCTCGCGCGTCAGGGGCTAAAGCTCGCCAACCCGGTGTTTGACACCTTCGAACTCGCCAGCATCCTCCTGCCCGATCTACCGAGTTACACGTTGACGGCGATCGCCGGCCGGCTGGGTGTCGCGATCCCGAACGCCCACCGTGCCTTGCCCGACGCAATCGTCTCGAAGGATGTCTTCCTCGCGTTGCTCGATCTTGCAGCCCAGCTTGATGCACGCACGCTCTCCGAGATTGTCCAACTGACCGCGATGACGACCTGGCCGCTCCGGCTGGTGTTCGGGGAGATCGAGCGCGAGATCAACCGGGTCTCCCCGGGCAGTTCACTCGCCGCGGTGCTGGCGAGCAAAGGCAGTCTTGACCTGACCAACGTCGACTTCCTGACCCGCGGTGGCGAGAAATTGCCGCCACTCGAACCGGACCCGCGGAGCAACGATGAGCCGGTCGCCCAGATCCTCGAGCCGGAGGGTCTTGCGGCCGACACGATCCCGGGCTACGAGTACCGCCCGGAACAGATTGAAATGCTCGATGCGGTGAGCGATGCCTTCGAACGCGGACGCCATCTTGTGGTCGAGGCGGGAACCGGCACTGGCAAGTCGCTCGCATACCTGCTGCCAGGCGCAGATTGGGCCAGCCGCAACGGTGGCCGGGTCGTCGTTTCGACCAACACCCTGACACTCCAAGAGCAGTTGGTCGAACAGGACATCCCGCGCGTCGAGGCGCTACTGGCGGCACGCGATGCCCAGAGTGGCGACCCACCGCGTCGGCTTCGCACCGCCGTCGTCAAGGGGCGCACCAACTACCTCTGTCTCCGGCGGTGGTCGGAGTTTCGCCGCTCGGGAATTGCCTTGTCGCTCGATGAGGTGAAGGTGCTCTGCCGGATCCTGGTTTGGCTCCCACAGACGACTAGCGGAGACCGCGCAGAACTCAACCTGACGCCTGGCGAAGGGGCGGTCTGGGCGCGGGTCTCGGCCCAGACCGACGATTGCCTGATCGGTTCGTGCACTTTTCAGCGGCGCGGAACCTGCTTCCTCTACCGAGCGCGACGCGCCGCCGACCATGCCCACCTCGTCGTGGTCAATCACGCGCTTCTGCTGTCCGATCTCGCTGCGAATCACAGCGTCCTTCCGGAATATAGCCACCTCGTGGTGGACGAGGCGCACCACCTCGAGGACGAAGCGACCCGCCAGTTTGGTTTTACGATCTCCCGGCGCGACCTGACCCGCCACCTCGATGGTATCGCCGAACGCCGCGGAAAAGACCGTTGGCTTGGCCTCGTCGCCGATCTGCCCGCTGCCGTCCGCGCGGCCTCGCTCCCCGCGCCGATCGCCAGCGGCATCGCCCGGGTGACCGGCGAGATGGTCGAACGTGCCGAGGCGTGCCGGCCGGCTGTCGATGCCTTCGTCGCCGCTCTTGACAGCTTTGCCAAGGCGACTGGCGAGGACGGCGACAATCGCCGACGGCTGACCGATGCCCTGCGCCGAGGGCCAGCCTGGGGCGGGGTTGTCGAAGCCTGGGAACCGCTTCAACGGGAGTTGTATGGCCTGGGCGACGCCCTCGGCCGCTTGCAGGCGCTTGTCACCCCGCTCGGCCAGTCGAAAGAGGATGCCTTCTCCGATCTGCTCCTCGAACTGATCGCCCAGACCCGACAGAACGCCGAACTCCAAGATCGCCTCGCACGGGTTGTCCCGGCAGCCGAGCCGGAAATGGTGACCTGGTTGGAAGCGTCCTTTGGCGAGCAGGTGCTGTCGGCCGCGCCGTTGGATGTCGCAGGATTGCTGGGCGAGGGTCTGTTCGAGGGCAAGGAGAGCGTCGTGCTTACCAGTGCGACCCTGAGCGCCGACAACAGCTTCAGCTACCTTCGTTCGCGCCTCGGGATCGACCGTGCGGCTGAGGTCCAAGTCGGATCGCCTTTTGATTTCGCCGAGCGAGCCTTGGTGCTGGTCCCTGGCGATCCGCGCTTTCCCGAACCGAACCAACCCGGCTTCGATACCGCCGTCGCCGACACGATTGTCCGGACGGCGGCGGCCTGCGGTGGCCGGATGCTGGCGCTCTTTACTTCAAACGCGGCGTTGCGGCGGGTCCGCGGGCTGATCCGGACGCCGTTGGAAAAGCAGAACATCGTGGTGCTGGGACAGAATGTCGATGGCCCGCGTAACCAGCTTTTGAACGCGCTGCGTGAAAATCGCCGCACGGTCGTGCTGGGCACCGCGTCATTCTGGGAAGGGGTCGACATACCCGGCGATGCGCTCAGCGTGCTGGTGATTACCCGCTTGCCGTTTGGCGTGCCGAGCGACCCGGTTTTTGCCGCCCGTCAGGAAGGGTTCGCGGACGGGTTCAACCAGTTTGCCGTCCCTCAGGCGATCTTGCGGTTTCGTCAGGGATTTGGGCGGCTGATCCGGAGCAAACAAGACCGCGGCGTCGCGATCGTCCTCGATACTCGGCTTCGCACTAAGGGGTACGGCGCGGCGTTTCGCCGGTCTTTGCCCTGCTCGGTTGTCACCATCGACGTCGAAGCGATTCCAGCACGTACGGCAGAGTTCCTAGCCGAGGGAGACGGGCGATGATCTGCCGAAACTGCGGTGCGGCCAACCCACCCGATGCCGCCGCCTGCCGAGTATGTGGCCGACCGCCGGGTGACAACCCTGCTCTCGAAACCGCGCCTCAAGAGCGAGTGCCTGCTCCACGAATCCTGCGCCAGCCACCGCCGGCGCCGCCGCGACCGGCCAGCCCACCGACCTCGACCCTCGCCATCGCCTCGCTCGTTGGCGGGATCGCAAGTTGGGTGGTTGCTCCGGTCATCGCAACCATCGTGGCAATCGCGTGTGGCCACTTGGCATTACGCGAGATCGACGCGAGCGCCGGGACGATCCAGGGTCGCGGCCTGGCCACCGCCGGGTTGATCCTCGGCTACGCCCAGGTCGCCATCATCGCGCTCGCAATCCTCGGTTTCTGCGTGTTTGCCGCCGTCTCGGTGGTGCTGTTCCAGATGGCCGGGGTCGCCGGCTAGACCACCGGTCCAGCAGTTGACAACTCGACTGTGGCCATGTCGAGCCGCCAACTGCCCTGCGCTGCGATTGTCATGAAGAGCACCGGACCGGTGTTCTAGCGCCCGGCGAGTGTCGGTCGTGCGCTGGCGCCAGAGACAGCCGGCACCTCGAAGTAGGTGACGCTCGGCTCTTGGCCATAGCGGGCGGCCATGCGCTCGCGCCAGAGCGGACCGTAATACCCTTCGGCCGCATCACGGCTCTCCCAGATGTAGAACCCGCCCCAGGTCGCACCGTCCGGGCTTCGCAGAAATGCCTTGTGGACGAACCCCGGCTCCTTTTCGAAGACTGGCGCGATTGCCTCCCAACGTGCCCGGCACTCGTCGGTCGTCAGCGCCGCCTCAGCGGGAAATTGAACTAATGCACCGTACATTGGTCCTCCTGGCCGCGCTCCGGCGGCACTTAACCATACCAAGCTTCGCAATTCGGTGGAGTCCGAAATCAGAGGCTCATTCCCCTTGCAGCCAGGCAAGCGGCGCGGCATAGTGTCGTGCAAGCGAGCATCCGGAGGAACGCGCTGACCGGCGGTATGGAATTCGGGCGGTACCGGCTTATCACCCTCGTTGGCGCCGGCGCTCACGGCACGGTCTACCGGGCAACGCTGTCGGGCGATTCGTCGGCGGTTGCGTTGCGGCTGCTCAGCGCCCGCCTGCTGGACGACCCCGGGTTTATCGGTCGGCTGGACGAGTTGGCCGGAACGCTCGCCGCTCTGCGACACCCAGCGCTCAATCCGGTGCTCGATTGGGGAACCGAGGCGGGCCAGCCTTTTCTGGTCACGACCCTCGAGCCGGGAACCCCCCTTTCCCGGGCCAACCCGCTTGTGCTCAAACTGACCGATCGGGTGGCACTCGTCGCCGAAGCCGCCGAGGCGCTCGGCGCGGTCCATGAAATCGGGTTGGTCCACGGCGACCTTCGGCCAGCGAATATGGCGCTGCGCGAAGGCGGGCGGATTGGTATCACCGACGTCGCGCTAGCCCGCTGGCTGGGCGCCGAGGTTCCATTGGCGTATGCCGAGCCGGAGTTTGCTGGCGACGCGCCGCCCGATCCTCTGAGCGACCTCTACGCCCTCGGCGTCCTGCTCTATCGGTTGCTAACCGGCGAGACGCCGCTCGTCGGCGCGACGTTCGAGGAGACGGTCGCGCTCCGACGCGGCGCGTTCCCGGCCGCGCCGTCGTCGTTGCGCCCGGAGATTCCGCGGGCGCTCGATCTGGTCGCGCTGCGACTGCTCAGCCCCGACCGGACCAGCCGTTTCCAGAGCGCGGATGCCGTCGTCGAGGCGCTTGCCCCATTTGCCGGCGGATTTCGGCCGATCGGCCTCAGCCCGCTTGAACCGAACGGCCACCGCAAGCCCGTCGTTGTCGGGGCGCGGACGGGGACGCCGGTCGCTCGTCTTTCCGGGCGGCTGGCGCGTGGGCCTCGTCCTCCGTGGTTGGCGACCTCGCTCACGGCGCTCGCCCTCGCGACCCTCGGCGTCGCCACCATCGTTGGCGCGGGCCACGCCGCCGGACGCACCCAGCCGGTGCGATTCTTTCCGCGTGCGGCAAGCCAGGCTGCCGGGTCGCCTGCCGCCCCCGCGGTTTCGCCGACCATTCCGGTGGTTGCCGCCTTGCCTCCTCCAGTCGTCGTCACCGCGACGGTCAATGGTTCGGTGGTGCTGTCTCGCACGATTTCGGGTACCCAGGGAACCAGCCTGACGGTCTATTCAACGCTGCCGGTGAGCGGCGTGGCCGGGTCGCCTCCGCCGAGCGGCACACTCAGTTCAACGGTTCGGTCCAGCCTACCGCTCTCGCCGACGATCGCCCCGCCTCCGCCGGTTCAGAGCAACCCGGATGCGATGCTGTTCGTCGTCTCCAAACGACAGGGCGTGCCGGAGAGTTATGCTCCGGCCGACCTCGTGACCATCGACGGACTGGTCAAGGCGATGAAGCCGAACCTGCGGCTCAGGCGGGCGGTGTTTGATGCCTTTCGCCGAATGACCGAGGCAATGCGCACCGCCGGCCTTGAACCGGCGATTGCAGATGGCTATCGCTCGCCCGCCGACCAGAAGGAGCGCTTCACCAAGCTGGTCTCTCAGCACGGCCAAACCGGCGCGGAACGGCTCTCAGCCAAGCCTGGCTTCGACGAACATCAACTTGGTACGGTTATTGACTTCGTTGCCGCAACCCAGGGCTTTGCCGTCGATGATCGCTTCGATGAAAGCGCCGAAGGCAAATGGCTGCTCGCCAACGCCGCAAAGTACGGCTTTATCCAAAGTCAGCCCGTCGGCAAGGACGCGGTGCTCGGGTTCAAGCCGCAGCCTGGTCAGTATCGCTACATTGGCGAACTTGCGTTTGACGTCGCATCGCGTCGCCAGACCCTCGAGGAGTACGTCGGGGCGCGGCGCTAACCCTCGCGAAGGCCCGGCAGGATCGACCGTCCTGCTGCCCAGAGAAGGTTGTTATAGCTGGCATATCTGCCCGAGGTCATCCAGGGATCGATGTCGTCCCGGTAGCAGAGCAGGAATGTGAGATTGGCGACGAACACCTTCGGGGCAAGTTCGACGAGATCGCGCGACAGCCGCTTATAGTCGGACGATTTGGCCGCCGGGTCGGGGTTGTCGTTGATCGCCTTCAGCCGATCGACGATCTCCTTGTCACGAATGTACCGACCGCCATGCATTCCGCGCGGCGGGTCGTATTCGTGGGCGATGTTGTAGTGTGGGTCGGCGATGCCGTGGCTGGTTTCGGGAACGAGCCACATCTGCGCCATCTGACCCGCCGGCACCTCGGACTGGGGGATCGTCTTGACGCGCAGTCCGATCACACCAAGGGCATCGACAAGTACGTCGGCCAAGTCACGGCTCTCCGCGTCTTCGCCAATCGCCAACTCCAGTTCGGTTCCGGCGGCGTTCGCGTTGGCGACCATCGCCTTCGCTTTTTGAATGTCGTAGGTGTACGGCCAGGCCGCGGCATCATAGTCGGCGGCGATATCGAGGATCGGTCCGCGACTGACCCGCGCCAGACCGCCGTAGACGTCCGAGACAATTTTCTCGTATGGGATTGCCATCAGGATCGCTTGTCGGAGCGACTGATTATCGAGCGGCGGTGATTTCCAATCGAGATCGATCTGGGCCTGGTTCGTCTTGGCGATCACCGACACGACGCCCGGACGGCCCTGCAGTCGGCCGAATTCTTTCGGGTAGAGCCCGGCGATGATGTTCGCCTCACCTCGCTCGAACTGGGCGATCCCCTCCTCGCGGCTGGCGACGGTGGCGTAGACAATCCGGTCAATCCCGGGACGCCCTCCCCAGTAATCATCGCGCGCCAAGCCCACCAACTCGTTCCTGTCCTGACGTTCGAGGCGAAATGGGCCAAAGCCGCAGGGCGTATCCGACAGGAACTCGATCGCCCACGGGTCTTGCTCAGTAGCGCGTCGGCGTGCTTCCTGGGCATCGAAGATACAGTTGGTCGCAAAGGCCCAGAATTTCGGCCAACTTGGCTTCGGTGCAGGCAACCGAAAGACGACCGTGTACCGGTCCGCTGCGGCCACGCCCTCGCTCGTCGGTAGCCCGCCGACGATCCGGCTGCGCCACAGCCCTACTCCACGCAAGGCATAGGTGCGATCCCAACTCCATTTCACGTCCTCGGCGGTCAACTCGTTGCCAAAGTGGCTGCGGACGCCGCGTCGCAGATGCACCGTCCACTCGGTCGCATCGTCGTTGACCTCCCAGCGCTCGGCAAGGAAGCCAGCCATTTGCGAGAAGTCGGCGCGGACCTGACCATCCGGGTCGGTGACGACCTTCGGCAAGGCGAGCGCGTCAAAGAAGCTCATCGAGACGTGATACCCAGGCGCGGGTCGGTCGGTACCGCCAAGCCGAGGGCTGTCAGCATCGAAGCTCACCCACGATCGGCCCGACGGCATGATGACGGTCTTCGAATCCGCCTTGAGAGTTGACGTCATCATGCGTTGCCCTCGAGCCGTGTTATGGACTCTGGGCGAGGTGTACCAAGCAAGGAAGCGCGATGGAGCAAGATGGCGGTGAGCAGAAATGCAAACCCGCCACGGTAGTCGGGAGCCGCCCGGCGTCGCGTGCCAAGCGGCGACAGCAACTGAGCCAGCCAGATCTGCGCTCGACCAGCCAGCGGCGGGGCAAGAGCGCGAAGCCCCGCCTGGCCTCAGGCAGTTTGACCACCTTCAGCTGAATGCCGTGGCCGCAGCCTCGGCGGCGGGGCCTCGCCGGTGTAGCCTGATCGACGTCGGCAAACTCGACCGTCTCGCCGGTGACCGCCTGCACCGCCGTGGCGAGGGTGGCGACCGGGCGCGGTCTTGCTCGTCGGCCGGAGGATGGGGATGGCCAGCAGATGGCCGAGGGTGTCCACGGCGATGTGCGCTTTGCTCCCCTCTTTGCGCTTGGCACCATCATAGCCGGCTCGCGCCCCGCTTTCCGGAGTGCTCTGGAGGGTGCGGCTATCCAGGACGACACCCGTGGGCTGGGCAGCCCGGTCGGTGGCTCCACGCAGCAGCATCCGCAGGTCGTGGGTCATCGCCTCGAACACCCCGGCTGCCAACCAGCGTTTGGTCTGCTGATGGACCGCTTCCCACGGGGGACAGTGGAGCGGCAGATAGCGCCAGGGAGAGCCGGCTCGCACCATCCAGCGCAAGGCGTTGAACACCTCGCGCAAGAGGTGGCGACGCTACGCAGCATCGGGGGTAATCCGGGCGAAGTAGGGGAGGACGAACGCCCATTGGTCATCGGTGACATCACCGGGGTAGCGGCGCGGTTTGGCAGGATTCATCCGCCAGGCGTAGCCAATCCAAAGCAGCCAACCGCAGTTCAGAACACGATCTAGAATCCTGCTTGCGGCGACACCGCCGACCAGAACGCACTGAGCGATTGGGCGCGGTCGAGTTGTTCGACCGCTTCGAGCAGGCGAACGGGGCGGCGGTAGGCAGGCTGACCACCAGCCCGCCAACAATCGGAGAGCTTCACCAACATCCGGTCGCGTTCGAGCCCGCCGCCCGGGCCTCCCGGCGGCTCATCCACCTGGATCTCGTGCAGCGCGCCATCGGCCATTTCGACCAGCAGGCGCACCGGCGTGAATCCCAGTGGCGGACCTGCCTGGGCCGCGACGACCTCGATGCGTGTGGCTAACGATCGCGTTTCGGGTGCCCCCAACTCAGCATTCAGCCCAAGCTGGCCGGTCCGCAGCGCCTGGGAGACCAGCAAGGGAAGGCTCCGTCGAAGGTCGGCAAGCGGAGCCGAGGTGTCCGGCAATGCGCCAAACTCAGCCGCAATCGCGCCGCTCGTCTCGACGACGACCTGGCGTATCTCCTCGGGATCGACCCGATTGTCAGTCTGCAGCCGTAACGCCGCCTCGATCGCGCCGAAGGTGCGTTCGTCAGCAGGAAAGGGCCGAACGGCGACCTCGCTCGTCAGCCAACGCACTCCCATTCCATCCATCATCCGAGCCAGGCTGGCGGACTTCCCGGAAAAGAGCCGGAGAAAGCCGCGGTCTCCACCGAGCGCCTGACGCGGCCCCGGAGCACCACCGGCCGCCAAACGAACTGCGACAACCGCCGCCTGCGCCCCGAAGCCGACAAGCAGTTCATTGTTCTCGTCATCGAGCGGTAGTAACGCGAGCCGTGAGACGAGCCCAAAGGCATTTGCCAGCACCTCGCGATCGAGTTCAAGGAGAACGCCCGCCGCCGCCACCCCGCCGAAGGCCGCCGCCGCGCCGGTACGCGAAAAGGGCGAAGACCCCGGGTTTCCGGCAGCGACCCGGCAAGCAATCTCGACACCGGCGGCAATTGCCGTCAGCAGCGCACGGCCAGATCGCAACCGCAACTCGTCGGCAAGTGCCAACGCCGACGCGACGACGCCCGGTAGCGGATGGACCTGCCCAATTGGCGACCAGGCGTCATACCCGAGCGCGTGGATCAGCGTGGCATTCACCAACGCCGATTCTGCCACCGGCAACTTGCGACGGACGCCAATCACATGGCCGCGCTCTCCATGCCGGCGGGCCGCCAGTCCCTCGATCATCCCTCCGAATGCTGGAAGGCCGGCATAGGCCACGGAGATCGAATCCAGCAGAAGCCGCTTGGCCGCCTCGAACACATCCTCAGGTGCATCGGCGACCGCCAACGCCAGGGCGGCAAGTGACTGCGCGGGGTCGGACCCCGCCGTCGGGGCCGGCAGTGCGAGCGAGCGCGCCGGCTCGCGCTCCGGGCGGATGGCGACTTGGAGGTCTCTGGCTCGCTCCTGAGCGGCAGGAGTGATCAGCGTACCGGGAGCGATAACGAGCGTCCGTCCATTACGCGCGGCGGCCTCGACGTCGCGAACTGAGACCACCTTGGAGGGTCGCCGCCGACCCTGTTCTTCTTTCGTCACGCGCTCCCCCGGTCTGCCGGCCGGCCTATCATAACACCAGATTTCGTTCGGCTCGGCCGGACATCGCCGGAGGGACTGTGATCCTCGATACCCAAGTCCACCTCTGGGAAGCCGAACGACCAGACCGTCCCTGGCGTGGCGACCGGAAACCAAGCCTCCCCGAGCCATTTGGCCCCGAACAAATCTTGCCGATGATGGAGGCGGCCGGCGTTGAGCGGGCGATTATTGTCCCGCCTGGGATCATGGGGACCGACAACCGTTATGGTCTCGAATGCGCTGCCGCCTATCCAGACCGGTTCGCCGTGATGGGGCTGATCGATACGCGCGCTGCCGACATCGACCACCAGGTCGCCCACTGGCTGAAGCAACCGGGGATGGTCGGCATTCGTACCCATCTGCATGCCGCTGAGCGGGCAACCTGGCTGGATGACCGGGTACTCGACCGATTTTGGTCCGCCTGCGAGCGCTATCAGGTGCCGGTAGCGGTCTTTCTCGCCGGGTCGATGGCGATTGCCGGCGAGGTGCTGGCGCGCTTCCCAGCACTCAAGTTGATCGTCGACCACATCGGGTTGCCCCAAATCGACGTCAGCAGCACTCACCCGGACCTGCCAGGCCTGCTTGCGCTCCAGCAGTATCCCAACGTTGCCATCAAGCTTTCCACCGCTGCCTCGCGTTCGGCGACCGGCTACCCCTTTCCCGAAGTCCATAACCTGATCCAGACGGTGCTCCAAACCTTCGGTCCACGCCGCTGCTTTTTCGGATCCGATCACACCCAACAGCTTGCCCGGGGCCGTGCCAGCTATCAGCAGGAGGTCGATCTGTTTCGCGTGGCGCTGCCGCTTTCCGAGGACGAGCGAGCCTGGGTGCTTGGCCGGTCTGCCGCCGACTACCTGGGATGGCCCGAGGCGGTCCCCTCGACCGCGCTCGCCCAACGGGGCTAAATCGGTACAATGCGCATCATGCCCCGCCAACCCCGCTCGCGCCGGGCGTCGATCCTGCGGCTCATTTTGGCCGCGGCTGCCGCCGTGGTGACCCTGCTGGTGCTGAGCTATCTGGCGATCGGGGCATACATCGCGACCGAGGCGACCCAGCCGCGCCGAAACACCGTCTTGCGAAGCCCGGACACGCTGCGGCTTAGCTACGAGTCGGTTTCCTTCCCCAGCGCCGAAGGCGGGATCGAGTTGAAGGGATGGTTTCTTCCTTCAAGCGGCAACCAGCCGATCGTGATGGTGCATGGGCTCGACGCCAACCGATCGATCACCAATGGCCGCAGCTTGGAAGTCGCCAAGACCCTGGTGGACGACGGTCATCCGGTTCTGATGTTCGACCTTCGCGGCCACGGTGAATCGGGCGGCGAGCGGTTGGGAATGGCCTGGAAGGAACGTGCCGACGTGCTCGGCGCCCTCACCTATCTGAAAGGCCGCGGCTTCGGCTCGGCTCGCTTCGGGATCCACGGCACGTCCTATGGCGCCGCGACCTCGCTGAACGCAACCGGTCTCCTCCCCGAGGTCGGTGCGGTCATCGCCGACAGTTCGTTCTATGACTTCCGTGAAGTGTTGTCCGGAGAGATCACTCGGCGAACCGGCCTGCCGCCGATCTTCGCGCCGGCGATAACCGTGTTCGCTGACCTGCTCTATGGCCTGAACCTCAACCAGATCCAGCCCTTCCAGCACCTGGCCGAGATCGCGCCCCGGCCCGTGTTCTACATCCATCAGGAAGGCGACCCACGGATCCGGGCGGACCACAGCATCCGCCTGAAGGCGGCCGGCGCGAACCCGGCGGACGAGTTGTGGATCGTGCCCGGGATCACCCACGCCCGCGCCTTCGAGCAAGAGCCGGCGGCCTACGCCGAGCGGATGCTCCGGTTCTTCCGGGACCACCTAAAATAGCGAGAGAGCCGGTCGGCCGGCGTCTGGAGCGGGTCACGTGGTGCAAGTGCTCTGTTCGCGTTGCCTTCAAACCAAACCGGGTCTCAGCCTGAAACCGCCGGGGAAATTCGGGGCGCTTGTCCTCGAACAGGTTTGCCAGGAGTGCTGGGACGAGTGGATGGTGATGCTGCCGCGCATTATCAATCACTACGGGCTCAACCTTGGCGTCCCAGACGACCGTCAGCAACTCCAGGACGCGATGGCCGAGTTCCTGAACCTGCCAGTCTGATGATGGGAGTTCGCTCGGCGGCCGCACGGATCGCCTAGCGGAGGCGCCGAGAGCAGCCTATACTCGCCGCCCGTGAGTATTGCTGGCCGCGCGGTCGCGCCTCCCCTGCCCGACTGGTTGAACGAGACACCGGCGTCCATTGCGGGCGATTCGGGATTGCCAAACTGGCTTACTGCGCCGACATCCTCGCTCGTCGAGATCCCCGATCTCCCGTCGCCGAACGTCGAACCGGTGGCGGCGGCCCCTGCGGAGCACGCCCGGACCCCCAAAGAGCGCACCGCAACCTTTCGTGAGGCAGTACGCCCGGCAACCGACCTGCCCGAGCCGAGACCGCTCAGCCGCCTCGGCGAGATCCAACAACTCCGGGAGCGCGCCGGCGTTGGGTTGGGGCGCCCCTTGGCTGCGGCGGCGCTCGTGACCGGCCTCCTCCTCGCCGTTCAGGCCACCCCGTCGGCTCATGAAGAGATCCCATCCGCCGACGTGGTCCGAGCTTACAGCGCGATCGACCGCTTGCGCCCGGGCGATACAGCCCTCGTCGTCTTCGACTACCCGGCTACTCGCGCCAACTCGTTGGCCGCCGCCGAGGAGAGTGTTCTCCGGCACCTCGGGGCGCGCGGCGTTTCGATCGTTGCCGGCGCAACACGGCCGGACGCTCTCGAGCGTCTGCCGGTCCTCCTCCCAAAGGCGAGTATTACCAACCTTGGCCCCCTTCGTGGCGACCTAGAAGAAATCCGCCGTCTAGGTCTGCGCGACGGCGCCACCGGCGCTCCGACCGACAGTGCGCTTCGGCGAGCGACCGCTGGACGTCCGGTCGACCTCATGCTCATCGTCACCGAAGCAACTGGCGATGCCGCGCGATGGCTCGGCAATCTTCGGCCCGGTGCTGCACCGGCCGGCGTAGCGGTGATCGCCGGCGGGGACCCCACCGTACTGGCGCCGCTGCGTGCCGCGGGGCAGATGACCGGAAACGTCCGGGGGAGCATTGACTTGCCTGGGTACGCAGCCATGGCCGGACGTGGTGACCCACCAGTTCGCGGCGGACAGACGACGACGGGTCCAGTCCTTGCTGCAGGGTTTGTCGGCTTGATAGCGATCTTCGCACGCCTGAGATGGAGACTGCGGCGCCTACCGCCGCGAACCGAAGCCTGACTGCCTCTTGGCAGTCTCCTAGGACTGGTCTTCGACCTGTCGCGGACTAATCGGACTGCACCTAATTGGGCACGATCGAGCGTCGGAACGACGGGGGAAGGGGATTGAGCCGACCGAGGGCCGGCTCGATAACCGGTCTATTGGGTCAGGCTACCAAACGGGCAGTTCCTGCACCACGACGAAAGGCAGACGTCGATCGCCCAGTCAGCGGCGATCCGAACCCCCGGTCGCTTCAGACAGCGCAAGTCGGCCTTGTCGCCTTTGAGGGTGTCCTTCATGTTTTTCCGGGCGGTCTCGAGGTCCCAGACTTCGCCCTGGACGGTCAAATTGCTACACACCACGGTGCGACGACGGCGCGGGGTCGGGCCGTTCGGGTCCGGCAAGGAAGCTACCACCTGCATATTCAGGACCTTGGGTCGCTTGGGCGCCTGCGAGGTGATAGAACTCATTCCGTAGACTCGCTGCACGGGTTCCTCCACGGCCATCGTTCGCGGGTGCATCCACCCAGCGACCTATTGCCTCGGGGGGTTGTCTATCCAGGAAACTCCCGGCTTGTCCCCACTCTCGGTCCAGTCCGTGGTTTGTATTCGGACAGTGAACCGAACGAAGCTTGGCGAAGAATAGTCCCTAGTCCAGCCATACGCCTAGGGGTTTTTCCACGAACTATCCGCAACTTCCCCGGAGATTCTCATGAGTTCCTCACCACGGTGGCGCAGTTCCTCACAAGTTCCTCATGGGTGGCGATAGGCGGGAAGAGGTATCACCTCGCCGGCGGCATCTCCTGCCGCAAGCGCATCTGCGGCCGCTCGCGCCGTGTCTAGCGACGTGAAACAGGGGATTCGCCGCTCTGCCGCCGCTCGCCGGATCTCGAAGCCATCGCGAAGCAGGGTCGGCCGGCCGGTAATGGTGTTGATCACCCCCTGGACTGTGCCGTTGCGGATGACATCGACGCAGTTCGGGTGACCCTCGGCGAGTTTCTTGGGTACCTGGACCACCGGAATCTGGACTGCCCGGAGCAGTTCGGCGGTTCCTTCGGTGGCGAAAAACCGGCAACCAGCGGCGGCAAGTTGGCGGACGATTGGCAGAACGTCCGGCTTGTCGCGATCGGCGATCGACAGAAGTAAGGTGCTATCAGGCGCGATCCGCAGCCCCGATGCGAGAATGGTCTTGACGAGCGCTCCCTCGAGGCTCCGATCGATCCCCATCACCTCGCCGGTGGACTTCATCTCCGGGCCGAGAAACGTATCTACTCCGGCAAGCTTCGACATCGAAAAGACCGGCGCCTTGATCGCAACGAGCGGCTGAACTGGCCACAGTCCGGTTGAGTAGCCCTGCTCACGCAGGGTTCGTCCAAGCATCGCCTCGGTCGCGATCTGGACCACCGGCACGCCAGTCGCCTTGGCAATATACGGAACGGTGCGGCTGGCACGCGGGTTGACTTCGAGGACGTAGACATCGCCAGGTCCGCCGGTCTCCCAGCCATTCGGCCGGATCACGACATACTGGGCATTCATCAGCCCACGGACGCCCAACCCAAGAGCGATCTTGATGCTGTATTCGACGATCGTCTCGATCTCGCCCGGGTGGAGATTGGCAGGAGGATAGATCGCCATCGAATCGCCGCTATGGACACCGGCGCGTTCGATGTGCTCCATTACTCCCGGGATCAACACATCCACCCCATCGCAGATGGCGTCGATCTCGACCTCTTTGCCTTCGAGATATTTGTCGATCAGGACTGGATGCTGCCCGGATTGCTCGAATGCCGGGCCAAGCCGGCGGACTAACTCGTTGGGAGACTGAACGATCTCCATAGCCCGTCCGCCCAACACGTAACTCGGCCGGATCAGCACCGGATAGCCAATCGTTTGGGCGACCGCGATCGCCTGCTCGACCGAGCGGACCGCACCGCCGGGCGGTTGGGGGATGCCCAGTCCGCTCAGGAACTCCTCGAAGCGGCGACGATCCTCGGCGAGGTCAATTGCCTCTGCCCCCGAGCCGAGAATGGGGATCCCGGCGCGATGGAGCGGCCCGGCAAGATTGACCGCGGTCTGGCCACCAAACTGGGCGATCGCGGGAGCGGGACCGTCCGGACCACCCTCGTTCTCCAGGACGTCACGGACCGACTCCTCGTCGAGCGGTTCGAAGTAGAGTCGGTCCGAGGTGTCGAAATCGGTCGAGACGGTTTCAGGGTTGGAGTTGATCATGACGCTTCGATAGCCGGCGGCCCGCAACGCCCAAGCCGAATGCACCGAGGCATAGTCGAATTCGATACCCTGGCCAATCCGGATCGGCCCACTGCCGATCACCGCTGCCACCGGGCCCGGCTGAGGCAGGGCTTCGTTCTCCTCGTCGATCGCGCTGTAGAAGTACGGCGTCATCGCCTCAAACTCAGCCGCGCAAGTGTCCACCATCTTGTAGACCGGGCGAATGTTCCACTGACGTCGCAGTTCGCGCACCTGGTCGGAGTGCTGGACATCGGCGAGCACCGCGATCTGGCTGTCGCTCATCCCGGCGGCCTTCGCCTCCCGCAGCAGCGCCGGGGTGAGTTGCTCGCCCAACAGTCGCTTCTCGAGCCGCACGGTCTTGCGCAGCTTGGCAAGGAACCAGGGATCGATCCGGGTCAGTTCGAATAGTTCCTCGATACCGTGCCCACGCCGAAGCGCCGACATCAACGCCCAGAGCCGTTGGTCATTCGGAAAGAGCGGAAAAGCCGCCAGGGGAAAGCCACCCGTCGCTTGAAGCCGCCGATATTCCGCTGCCCATTCCGAGTCTTCCCACTGCAGGGTTCGGCCGCCAAACTCGAGCGACCGAACCGCCTTGTTCAGAGCAGCCTCAAACGATCGGCCGATCGCCATCACTTCGCCGGTCGCCTTCATCTGGGTGCCGATTTCACGGTCGCCGGAGGCAAACTTATCGAAAGGCCAGCGCGGGATCTTCACAACACAGTAGTCGAGCGTCGGTTCAAACGCGGCGAGGGTCTTTCCGGTCACGGCGTTCGGGATCTCATCGAGGCGGCGCCCGACCGCGATCTTGGCGGAGACCCGGGCGATCGGGTAGCCGGTCGCTTTGCTCGCCAACGCAGACGAGCGGCTGACCCGTGGGTTCACCTCGATGACAAAGTACTCGGGGAGTTCGGCGGCCTGGGGCGCCGGGCCGTCACCCCCGGCGGCCGGCGGCTCGCCGACTCGATCGACTGCCGACGCGCGTGGCCGCAGGGCGAACTGGACGTTGCAGCCGCCTTCGATGCCAAGCGCCCGAATGATGTTCAGGCTGGCCGTTCGGAGCATCTGGTGCTCCTTGTCGGTCAGGGTCTGGCTTGGGGCGACCACGATCGAATCCCCGGTGTGGACCCCCATCGGGTCGAAGTTCTCCATGTTGCAGATGATGATGCAGGTGTCGGCCCCGTCGCGTATCACCTCGTATTCGAGTTCCTTCCAGCCCAGCAGACTGGTCTCGACGAGGATCTGGCGGATCGGACTGGCCGCCAGACCGCTTTGGACGATACGCTCGAATTCCTCCGGGGTGGACGCGACGCCACCGCCGGTTCCGCCGAGAGTGAAGGCGGGCCTGATGATCAGCGGCAGCGGGTTGTCGCGGGCGAACTCCTCCGCTTCTTCCCAACTCTCACAGGTTCGGCTTGCGGGCGCCGGTTCGCCGATCGAGCGTAGTAAGTCCTTGAAGAGTTGGCGATCCTCGGCAGCTTTGATCGCCGAGAGCGGCGTCCCAAGCACCTTGACACCATACTTCTCGAGGATACCGGCGTCGGCGAGGTCCACCGCGAGGTTGAGCCCGGTCTGTCCGCCGAGTGACGGCAGGACCCCGTCTGGACGCTCGCGAGCGATAATCCGTTCCAGAAAGTCGACGGTGAGCGGCTCGACATAGACGACGTCGGCGACGTCCTCGTCGGTCATGATCGTCGCCGGATTGGAATTGACCAGAACCGTCTCGACTCCCTCCTCGCGGAGTGCCCGACAGGCTTGGGTGCCGGCGTAGTCGAATTCGGCGGCCTGGCCGATCACGATCGGTCCCGAACCGATCACCAGGACTTTGCGAGGTCGTGTCATCGTTCGGTCCGGATGAGCGCCAGAAAGCGCTCGAAAGTTTCGCGGTTGTCCCAGGGGCCGGGTGACGCCTCGGCGTGGTACTGAATGGACAGGATCGGCAGGTTGCGATGGGCAAGCCCTTCGACGGTGTTGTCGTTCAGGTTGATCTGGCTCACCTCTGCGCCGCCGCTCAACGTGTCCGGGTCGACCGCGTACCCATGGTTTTGGGCGGTGATGGTCACCTTGCCGGTCAACAAGTCCTTGACCGGGTGATTGCCGCCACGGTGACCGAATTTCAGCTTGAAGGTCTTTGCCCCGAGCGCCCGAGCCAGCATCTGGTGTCCAAGGCAAATACCGAGGATCGGGGTTCGCCCGAGCAGCGACTGCACCTCGCGCACCACCGGACCAAGATGGGTCGGGTCGCCCGGCCCCGGCGAGAGCACGACCCCATCAGGCCGTAAACTCAGAATGTCGGACGCCGACGTTTCTGCCGGGACGACGGTGATTTTGCAGCCCAGGTCTCGCAGCGAACGTTGGATGTTGTACTTCACGCCGAGGTCGAGGATGACGACGTGGGGGCCGGAGAGGACCGCGCCTTTGTACTTCGCATCCGCGGTCACGACCTGGACGAAATTGACGCTGTCGTACCGCCGCGCCGACCGAAGCCGCTCGAGGACAACGCCGACGCCCTCGTCGACCGCGACCGCACCCATCATCACGCCCTCGGTACGAAGCCGCCGGGTGAGCGCCCGAGTATCGATGCCATCCAAGCCGGGAATACTCTGAGCGATCAAGAACTCCGACAGCGTACCGACCGAGCGGTTATGGCTCGGCTCGTCACACGCCTCGCGAACGACGAACCCGGCGACCTGGATCCGGCGCGACTCGACGTCCTCCAGACTGATCCCGTAGTTCCCGATCAACGGGTAGGTCATCAGGACAATCTGTCCGGCGTACGAAGGGTCGGTCAAGATCTCTTGATAGCCAAACATCGAGGTGTTGAACACCACCTCGCCAATGGTGCTGGTCGGCGCCCCAATACTCCGGCCGTGAAAGACGGCGCCGTCCTCCAGCACAAGGACCGCCGGACGCGATTCAGGCACGGTAGGCAACCTTTCCTTCGACCAACGTCAGGACGACGCGGCCGCGCAAGCGCACACCATCGAGCGGCGTGTTCTTGCCCTTGGAGAGAAATCGCTCGGGGTCGACGGTCCATTCGGCCGCCGGGTCGAAGAGCACCAGATCGGCAGGGCTGCCAATCGTAAGCCGGCCCGGCGACGAGCGCCCGTCCAGTTCGCCGAGCACCGCCAACGGTCCGCTCGTCAGGGCCTCGATCAGACGAGAAAGCGAAAGGGCGCCGGTTGCTTCGAGCGCCAGCAGCGCACCGAGGGCGGTTTCGAAGCCGGAGATGCCAAAGGCCGCGGCGTCGTATTCGCACAGTTTGTCGATGATGGCGTGTGGTGCGTGATCGGTGGCGATCGCGTCGATGGTTCCGTCGGCGAGCGCCGCCAGAAGTGCCTCGACGTCCGCCCGCGTTCGTAGTGGCGGATTGACCTTGGTGCGGGTGTCATAGGGTGGGCGTGGATCGACCCGTCGATCACTGGTCGCCGGCCAGCGCAAGTTGTCGCCCAGCAACCAGTCGTCGGTGAGAGTTAGATGGTGTGGCGTCACCTCGGCGGTCACCGGAAGGCCGTTCTGCTTGGCTTGACGCAGCAACGCAACCCCACCGGCGGTCGAGACATGAGCCAGGTGCAACCGCCCACCGGTGAGAGCAACCAGTTCGAGGTCGCGGGCGATGGCGATCGTCTCGGCTGCCGCCGGCCAGCCACGCAGTCCCAGACGGGCGGCGACCGCCCCTTCGTTCGCTGGTGCGCCGCCACTCAGGCCGAGGTCCTCACAATGGTCAATCACCGGCCGGCCGGTAATCCGGCTGTATTCGAGGGCGTGACGCATCAAAGTCGCGGTGGCGACCGGCTTGCCATCGTCGGAGAAGGCGACGGCTCCGGCCTCGGCCAGTTCACCAAGTTCGGCAAGTTCTTTGCCAGCCTGTCCCTTGGTCACCGCACCAATCGGCAGGACCCGCACCGGCGAGTCGACGGCGGCGGTTCGCATAACGTATTCGACGATCCCGCGACTGTCGATTGGTGGGTCGGTGTTTGGCATGCAGCAGATGGTGGTGAAGCCACCGGCCGCGGCGGCGCGCCCGCCGCTGGCAATCGACTCCTTGTAGGTCAACCCGGGATCGCGAAGGTGGCAATGCAGGTCGATAAAGCCGGGCACGAGGATCTTGCTCGCGGCGTCAACCGTCTCCGCTCCGTCGATCGCACGAAGTTCCGGCCCGATCGCCGCCACCCGGCCATTCTGGACGAGCAGGTCGGCCACCTCATCACGTCCGCTGGCCGGATCGACTATCCGCGCGCCACGCAGCAGAACGTTGCTCATGCACGCCTCGCAACAACCGGCGCCGGTTTGGCTGGTCCGGCGACCGGCGACCCACCTGCCAGAAGATGAAGGACGGCCATCCGCACCGCCACGCCGTTGGTCACCTGATCCTCGATCGCCGATCGGCGGCCGTGAGCGGTGGCGCTGTCGATCTCGATCCCTTCATTCATTGGCCCCGGGTGCAGCACCAGCACATCGGGCTTGGCCCGTTCGAGGCGGGTGTCGTTGACCTGGTAGAGACGGCTGTACTCGCGCAGTGACGGAAGCCGGCCAGCGGCCATTCGCTCGTGCTGCAGCCTGAGCGCCATCACGACATCTGCTCCATCAAGTGCCCGGTCGAGATCATGCTCGACACGTACTCCCGCCGGCAGTCCGGCTGGCAAAGCGACCGGCAAGAGCGTCGGCGGGCCGCAAACGACCACCTCGGCGCCACAGGCTGTTAGTCCCCAGAGGTTCGAACGCGCCACCCGGCTGTGGAGGATGTCGCCAACGATGACAACACGTTGCCCGTCGATACGGCCGAAGGCGTCGCGGATGGTCAGCAGGTCGAGCAATGCCTGGGTCGGGTGAGCGTGCCAGCCGTCGCCGGCATTGATCACCGACCCGCGCACCTGAGCGGCGGCCAAATGCGGTGCGCCGGAGGAGGGATGGCGGATGACGATCAGGTCCGCGCCCGCTGCTTCAAGGGTGCGCACCGTATTGACCAGCGATTCGCCCTTCTTGACTGAGCTTCCCGACCCGCTCATGTTGATCACGTCGGCGTTCAGACGCTTGCCGGCGATCTCGAACGAAACGCGTGTCCGCGTACTGTCCTCGAGAAAGAGATTGACGATGGTCTTGCCGGTTAGCGCCGGCGTCTTGGGAACCGGGCGACGCAAGATCTCACGCATCGCTTCGGCGGTTGCCAAGAATTGCTCGATCTCGGCGCGGTTGAAGTCGTCGAGGTCGAGGAGGTGTCGGCGGACCGGCGGCCAGGCCGACGCGATCGGCCATTGAAAAGGAGCGTTGCGGCTCATGCCGTCCTCCGCTCGATGACGATCTCATCTTGGCCATCGGTCTCGATCAGCCGCACCCGGATTTGCTCGTCGAGCGCGGTCGGCACATTCTTGCCCACGTAGTCGGCGCGAATCGGCAGGTCGCGATGGCCGCGATCGACCAGCACCGCCAACTGGATCGCCCGCGGCCGGCCGTAGTCCATCAGAGCATCGAGCGCGGCGCGGGTTGTTCGGCCGGTGTAAAGCACGTCGTCGACCAGCACCACCAGCCGATCGGTCAAATCCGGCAAGGAACTTGGACCGACGACCGGACGCAAGGGTCGAGCGTTCAAGTCATCACGATAGAGGGTGATATCCAACTGCCCTAGAGGAACCCGTACCCCCTCCAGCCGCTCGATCAGTGCCGCCAACCGTTCCGCGAGCGGTGCGCCACGGGTGCGTACGCCGACCAGCACCAGTCCATGCGGACCGTGATTTCTCTCGAGGATTTCGTGGGCGATCCGTGTCAGGGCCCGCCGGACCTCGTCGCCTCCCAGCAGCACCTTTCCGTCGGCGGTCGTCACAGTCGGCCGGCCATTGGCCAAAAAAAAGATCCTCGCGGCGAAGCGGGGATCCCAGAGCTACGGGTATTGCGATGCATTGGCGGCTCCCTTTCCGGCCTCACGGGACCGGTTTCAAGGAAGGTTTTCCGAAGTCTAACGGCCAAACCGTCCCTGCCGCAACCAGTTTGCTCGACCCTTCAAGGCCATGCTACAGTCGATGGATGCCAACTCTGCAGGGTGCTTGATGACCAGGCGGGTGCTCGTCGCCATGAGTGGCGGCGTCGATTCTTCGGTGACCGCCGCCCTCCTTCAGCGGGAGGGCTATGAGGTGGTCGGCGTCACCATGCGCCTCTGGACCGAGGAGCGCCCGGACGCGCCGCCGCACCACCGCGGCTGCTGCTCGATCGAGGAGACCGACGACGCCCGTCGGGTAGCCGGACTGCTCGACTTCCCATATTACGTGCTGAATTTCGAGCGTGAATTCGAAGAAAAGGTCGTCGACTATTTCGTTGACGAATATGCCCGCGGACGGACGCCGAACCCCTGCCTCGCGTGCAACCAGTTCTTGAAGTTTGACGTGCTGCTCCGCCGAGCGGCTGCGCTTGGCTGCGACTACCTCGCGACCGGCCACTACGCCCGGGTCGAACACGGCCCGGACCGCGCCCGGTTGCTCAAGGCGGCCGACCCAGCCAAAGACCAGTCCTACGTGCTCTATACCCTCGGCCAGCAGGAACTTGGGCGCCTGCTCTTGCCGCTTGGCAACTACACCAAGCCACAGGTGCGGGCCCTGGCCGCCGACTTTGGCCTGCCGGTCGCCGCCAAACCGGACAGCCAGGAGATCTGCTTTCTCCAGGGTCAGGACTATCGTGCCTTCATTCGCGAGCGGATCGGTCGCCAGCCGAGGGGGCCGCTCACCGACGAGGACGGGCGGGTCCTGGCGATCCACGATGGGGCAGCCAATTTCACCGTCGGCCAACGGCGCGGGTTGGGCATCGCAAGCCCCGAGCCTCGTTATGTCATCGAAGTGGACCCCACGAAAAATCGCGTGGTCGTCGGTTCGTCAGTGCGGCTCTTTCGCTCGACCCTGCACGCCGGCGCGGTCCATTGGCTGTCCGGTAAAGCACCCGCCAAACCGTTGCGGGTTGCCGCCAAGGTCCGCTACCGGACCCCTGAGACGCCGGCAACGGTCTACTCCGTGGGTGACGGCGCGCGTGTGCAATTCGACGAACCGCAACGAGCGATCACGCCGGGCCAGGCCGTCGTGTTCTACCATGGAGACGAAGTCGTCGGCGGCGGAACGATCGACCGAGTGGAGTGACAGCGGGCAGACGTCCAAGCCCTCGTTCGGTGCTGTGATATACTGGCGATACCAGGACATCGGAGGATCGCCGCGTGGAAACAGCGCGCGACGTATCGATCATCATCCTCGCGATATTTGCGATCATTCAAGCGATCGCCATAGCGGCGCTCGCCATCGTCACGTTGATTCTGGTACGGACGGTCCAAACGAAAGTCATTCCGGTGCTCGATCGCGTTCCGCCGTTGATGGATCGGGTTCCGCCGATCGTCGATAGTATTCCGCCGATCATCGACTCGGCGCAGCGTTCGGTCGGGTCGGTGGAGCGAGCGGCACGCCAGGTGCAGGTGACGACGTCGTTTACCACAGAAAAGGTAGTCAAACCGGTCATCGCGGTCGCCAGCTTTCTGGCTGGAGCGCGAGCTACTGCGAGAGCGCTGTTCGCAATCGTGACAGGAGGTCGCACCTATGGCTAAGCAACAGATCGAGGTCGAAGTGACGCAAAAGAAGGGCCATCCGTTCCGAAACGGCCTCCTTCTCGGGGCGCTGATCGGCGCCGGGTTGGCCTTGCTGTTCGCCCCCGGGCCGGGCCGCAAGACGCGCGAATCGCTCTCCGGCCGGATGGGTGCCTTCCCCGAGAACCTCGACGAGTTCCAGACCACCGCCAAAGAGGCGATGATTGACCTGAGCACGGTGTTCAAGAACTGGCGTGCCGCAAAGACAGACCAGATCCAAGGGGCGTTTGCCCAGGGCCGTGAGGCCGCTGACGCAGCACGGGCGGATCTTCAACGCGAGTTTGGTCAGCGGGTCGCTGGTGGGCCGCCGCCGGGCGCTGCTGGCGGACCACCAAACGTCGCATCCGGCGCGCCCCAAGCCGCTCCGCCGCCCGGACCGGCCACCAATGGGGCGGAGGCCGAAAAGCACAATAGTGGGTGATTTCCCGATCTTGCCACGCGTTCATCTTTATTCCTAACCATTTCGATGGACACCTAGGCGGCGACACGGTTGGCAAGATGGTTGTCAACGTTGTTCATCGGCCTCCTTCCGTGATTGCGAGAGCCGAGATGCGGGCGCTCGGTGGTGTAGGCGGCCAGCCAGCGATCCCGTTCGACCGTGACGACCTCGACGCTCTCGTACCACGGCGTCCGGAACGCTAGGCGGAACAACTCGTCGAGGATGGTGCGGTGAAACCGTTCGACGAACCCACTGGTCCACGAGTGCTCGACCGTGGCCTTGCCAAACTCGATCTCGGCGAACGTCAAGAGCAGTTCGTCGGGATGGGTCTCAGTCCTGTTGAACTCACGGTCATTGTCGGTCAGGGTCGCCGCGAGCGGGATCGCCCGGTCCTGGTAGAAGGGCAGCACCTCGTTGACCAGCACCGCGACCGCAACGTCGGGCGTCTTGGTTGTGTGCGGGAAGCCGGGGGCGACGCTCCCGAACGGATCGACCACCGAGCGGAGAGAGGCCCGCCCCACGCTCTTGGGGCGTCCCACGGAGAACCCGTCTTGGCAGAGCAGTTCGCCGGGTCGGCTGCTGTCGACATGCCGTTCTGAGAACTGGGGTTCTCCTGCTCGTTGAAGACCACCTGCTCGGCTGACAGTACGACCGACTGGTCGGCGAGTTGATGGAGTCCAGCTACAGATTGGCAACCAGCCGGTTACAGCCCCACGCTGGATGGTCCAGGGCCAAGGCAACCAGCTTGTCGATGACCTCGAGTGGCGTGGTCATCGGATGGTGGTTGGGGAACGGCAGCAGGTCTTTCATTCCCCCAAGCACCTGGGTCTGGAAACCGGGTTTCCACTCGGAGAACATCTCGCGGGCGATGCCGCCACGCCGTCGGGCTTCCGAGACGTTGCCGAGGGTTTGGGCGAGATCGATGACACTGAGGCGCTGCCGGGCGAACTTGTCGGCGGGCGTGGCCGAGAGTTCCGAGCGCGCCGGGGGCTGGGACGGGGTTTGGTTACCAGGGAATTGCCGCCTCGATTGGCAGACAGGGCACCACTCATGTCAAGAGAGAAGGTGAGGACTACACAAGCCTCGTCAACAGTACCCGGCTCACGCAACGTTGCTACGGCCAGCGCCATTACGGTGTCGTTCATTTGCGTCAGTCGGGGGAACCGACGGCGATTCGCCGGCTATCAAAGCCGGCCAGCGCCATTACGGTGTCGTTCAATTGCGTCCCCTCAGAATCGGCGAGATACTCAACCGCTCTATCGGGCGCAATCGCGATGTAACTCAAGGATAGCAATGGCGGAGAGGGAGGGATTCGAACCCTCGAGGGCTTGCACCCTACGCGATTTCCAGTCGCGCGCTCTAGACCAGACTAAGCGACCTCTCCGGACTGACGCGGGAAGGGGAAGTGGAAGGGGCGGAGAGAGTGGGATTCGAACCCACGAGGCTCAGCACCTACTCGTTTTCGAGACGAGCTCCTTCAGCCACTCGGACATCTCTCCGGACGAATCATATCATACGAAGCGACCCGGCCAGCCGTCAGCAGGAGGCGCCGGGCACCCGCCGAGATGGTCGCGCGGCTCACCGGCCGTCGCTTAAGCTCGTTCACGGGGGCGGCGTGGTTGCCCCGGTCGCCGCTCCCTGGCAGCCTTTCCTCGGTCAGTCCACGCCGGGCGTTCACACGGCGTGCCGGCCGAATGGTTCGACAATCCGGCTGCCCTGTGCCTTGATCCGGCGGGCGTCGCCTGCCTTCACTGGATGGCGAGGTTCAACTGGAGAGGTGAACTGCTGAGGACTACTGAAGAAACAGATCGAAGCGAAGCTGACGTTGCCGACGGAAGAACAATTGGCCCAAGAGGTGGCCCAAATGAGGGCCGATGCCAAGCGCCACGATCGATCCCAGCAGCAGGCCGCCGAGCGCCCCGATCGTGATGCCCAGGATAAGCGCGCGAGTGACGTCTTTGGCCTCCACGCTGTCCCCTTCCGTCTTACTGAATTTGAACGACCGCCGGCGCATCCCGCCAGAGCCGCTCAAGCCGATAGAAGTCGCGTTCTTCTGGCGCGAACACGTGGACGATCACGTCTCCATAGTCGAGCAGAACCCAGCCGGATTCCGCGTCGCCTTCCCGGCGGCGCCGACCGACACCGCTGTGGGAGAACTCCTCTTCGATCCCATCGACAATCGCATTGATCTGACGTCCGGTCTCAGCGGTGCAGATCACGAAAAAGTCAGCGAGGCTCGACACGGCCCGGACATCCAGAAGCACGATATCACTTGCCTGCTTGTCGACGGCAACGTCGATCGCACGCCGGCCGGTTTCCAGACTTTCCAGTTCGTGGCTCTCCCAACGATTGCGGTTGTTTGCTATCGAGTATACCACCTCTGGCCAGGCCTGGAATTGCTTCTGCAGGCAATTTAGCTACACGGGGTTGACCCTTGCGGCGGTCGCCTTCAGTTGCGCTGTCCGTGCCGTCCGATCACCCGCGCCGCCGAACAGGGCTGCCACGCCGCTTCCGGGAAAGTTGTTGGTAACCGCGAGACTGCCCTCGGGAAGAGACGCACTCAGTCGTACCCGCAGGGTTGCGATTCCGGTCGGCGTCGTGACCGTGGCGCGGTCGCCATCGACCAATCCGGCGGCGGTCGCATCGGCGGGGTTCACCTCGAGGTAGTCTTCGGCCTGGAAATGGGCAAACTGCTTGACCAGCCGGGTCTGGGTGCCGGTGCCGAAGTGCTGGAAGCTACTGGAAAGCCCGAGGCGCAAGGTGTAACCAATCGGGAGATCGGCCTCTGCAGGCGGGTCAAGCGGCTGCAAGGTGAACGTCCCCCCCTCGGCAAACAGCACGTCAGCCTGAGGTTCGTCGGGGTTCAAGCAAGGCCAGGCGAGCGGCCCGTCGTCCAACCGGTCGTAGCTCATCCCGGCGTGCAGCGCCGAAAGGCGGGCGATCTCCTCGAAGATCTCGACCGGATGAACGTAACCAAAGGCCGACGAACCGAGCCGGCCACCAAGTTCCACGAAGATCTCCCAGTCCGGCCGGCTTTCACCTATCGGGCTGGTCAGCCTGCGGACGCGCTGGACACGCCGCTCGGCATTGGTGAAGGTGCCGTCCTGCTCGGCATGCGAGGCTGCGGGCAACACCACGTCTGCCAGCTTCGCCGTGTCAGTCAGATAGAGATCCTGGACGACAAGGAAGTCGAGCGCCTCCAGTGCATCCGTCGCGCCAGGCGCCGATTGCGCCGGGTTTGCCCCGACGACGAGCATCGCCGAAATCCGCTTCTGACGCGCCGCTTCGAACTGTTCGAGCAGACTGAGCCCGCCGCTTGCTGCCACAGGGCCGCCCCAGGCCGCCTCGAGGCGCGCTCGGCTGCCATCTTGATCGGCCGGCTCATAGCCAGGCAGAAATTCGGGCAGCAGCCCGAGATCCAGCGCGCCACGGGTGTTGTTCGCTCCCACCGGAAACAGCACGCCGCCCGCCGGCTTTCCGAGATTACCGGTCAGCGCAGCCAGAGCGCAGAGCGCCGCCACCGCTGCCGTCCCGTCCGCTTGCTGGGTTAGCCCACGGCCAAAAATGCTCAGCGAACTGCTGCTGCCCGCATAGACCCGCGCTGCCTCGGCGATCTGGCTTGCCGGCACGCCACTCAGACGTTCGGCGGTTTCGAGAGTGAACTGCTCAAGAGACGCCTTGAGATCCTCCACGCCCTGGACGAGGTACGTCGAACCTGAAGCCGTGCCGATCCCTTCGTCGAGGATCACCTTCAGGATCGCCCCGAGCACAACGCGATCGGTTCCTGGCCGCGGGCGCAACCAGAGATCGGCATACCTGGTTGGCTCGATTGCTCGCGGGTCGATCACGATCAGCTTGGGTCGAGGCTGCTCGCGGACGCTGGTGTCCGGCAGATAGCTGAAATAGCCGGTGTTGTCGGGCACCTTCACTTGCGGACGAACAGCCTGAAGCAGCTTCATCGCAGTGACCGGGCTGGTGTTGCTCAGGTTGTTGCCAACCAGAAGGATGCAGCCGGTCTCGCCGATCGCATCATGGGGCGTCGTCGATGCGCCCGCGCCAAGCACCTGGTGCATCCCAAGGAGACCGGCAACGTCACCAAGGCGGGCGGTTGTGTCGATATGCGGCGTAGCAAGGACGAGCCGCGCAAGCTTCTGGAGCAGATAGCTCGACTCGTTGGTGGTGCGAACCGAGCCAATCACCCCGACCTCGCCACCGCGCCGTGCACCCAGCTCGCGCGCAACCAGATCGAGCGCCTCGTCCCAACTGGCCTCGACCAGGACGCCGTCGCGGCGGATGAGCGGTCGCGTCAGTCGGGTCGCGCTGGCGATAGGTTCGGCGGTCGCGAAGCGTCCCTTGAGGCAGAGTTGCCCACCGTTGACCGGCGCTTCCCAGATCGGTCCCACTCGGATCACCGTGCCGCGCTTCTGTTCGAGGCGGAACGAGCAGCCATCCGAGCAGTACCCACAAATCGTCTCGGTGGTGCTGTCGGCGACGCCGGCAAAGCGGTTGCGCCGTTCCTCGATTGCGCCGACCGGGCAGACGTCGACGCAGGCGCCGCAGAAGATGCAACCGGCGTCCTCGAGCGGCGCGCCTTCGGCGGTGTCAATCATCGTCTTGCCAGCACGGTCAATCATCGCGTAGACCGTCTGGGTTCGTACTTCGTCGCAGACCCGCACGCAGCGGCCGCAGACGATGCAGAGGTTCCAGTCGAGCGCGATCAGCGGGTCTTTGCGCAGCGGAATGTTCTTCGCCCGGATCGGCATCGCCATCTCGTCGAGCCCGACGTAATCGCAGTTCATCTGCAATTCACAGCGATAGTTCGCCGGGCAGGTGACGCAGCGAAAATCCACCGCGACCGATCGTAAGCACGTTTCCTGAGGGCCACACTGATCGCGCTTGTGGCAGGTGAGGCAGCCGATCGGATGCTCGGTCAGGATCAATTCCATGACGTTGCGCCGGAGGTCGAGCACCGGGGCGGTGTTGGTGTGAACCACCATGTTGGCGGCTACTGGCGTGTTACAGGAGGTCGGAAAGCCGCGGGCATTCTCGATCTCTACCACGCACATCCGGCAAGCGCCCCAGGGCCGCAGCGCCGGGTGCGCACAGAGAAACGGGATGAAGATACCGGCTTCTTTGGCGGCATCGAGTACGGTCGTCCCTTCCGGGACGGTAACATCGAAGCCGTCGACGGTCAGCGAGATCGGCTTGGCGTCCGCCCTCACCTTGGCCATGGTCGTCCTCCGCCGGCGTGACCGGCTAGCGCGCCAGCAGCGCGTCGAACTCGTCGCGAAAATGCAGCAATGCGTATTTCACCGGTTGGTGCGCCACCTGCCCGTGCCCACAGAGCGACCCGAACTGAAGCGTTGGCTGCAGCTTTTCCAGTTCACGGATGTCCAAAGGATTGCCGTCTCGTTGGCAGATCCATTCCATCAACTCGAACTGCCGTTGGGTGCCATAGCGGCAGGGGAAGCACTTGCCGCACGACTCGTCACGGAGGAACTCTGCCAGATGCTTGACCAACTCCGGGATCGACGTTGACTGCGGGATCAGAACGAAGCCGCCCGACCCGATGCCGGTGTCGTGGGGCCGGAGTTCGTCGAGCGCGATCGGCAGGTCGAGGATGTAGTTGATTGGCCGGATGTCGGTCGCCGGTCCGCCCATCTGGACCGCCTTGATCTTGGCGGGGTCACCACCGGCAAGATCGACAATCAGTTCGCGGAAGGTCATCCCGAACGGGACTTCGTAACCGCCCGGGCGTTCGCACTCGCCGGAGAGTGTCAGCACTCGAACGCCTTTGCTCTTCTCGGTGCCGATCGCGCTGTAGGCATCCGGACCGTTTCGGAGGATGTTCGGCACGTTCGAAATCGTCTCGACGTTGTTGACCGTCGTCGGCTTGAGCCAGACACCGGCCTGAGCCGGAAACGGCGGACGAGCGCGGGGCATCCCGCGCGAACCTTCGACCGAGGCGATCATGGCGCTTTCTTCGCCGCAGAGGTAGGCCCCAGCGCCTTCTTTGACGCCCAGATGGAACGAAAAGCCAGAGCCGAGGATGTTCTCGCCAAGCAACCCATATTCGTAGGCCTGCTTGATCGCCTCGGACACCAGATGAGCCGCCAGCGGGTACTCGTCGCGAATGTAGATATAGCCGTAGGGGATCTGTTGGGCATAGGCGCCGATGATCATCCCTTCGACCAGTTGGTGCGGCACGCCTTCCATCAGAAATCGGTCTTTGAACGTGCCGGCATTCCCCTCGTCGGCGTTGCAGAGAAAGTACTTCTCCTCGGCGGGCGCCCGGTTGAAGCCCCATTTGACGCCGGTTGGAAACGCCGCCCCACCGCAACCGCGCAGACCCGCCTTGGTGACCCAGTCGATCACCTCCTGCTGCGGCATGCTAAGCGCCTTCGCCAATCCCGCATACCCATCGTTGGCGAGATAGTCGTCGATATCGTCGGGGGTGGCGGTCCCGGCCAGTTCCATCGTCAGGCGCTGCTGCTTGGCAAACAGCGGGTGCTCGGCGGTGCAAGGGATCCCTTGGAAAGGCTGATCACCGAAGGCGGCAAAAGCGAGATCCGGACGGGCGTCGTCACCAACCAGATAGCTGGAAACCAGTTCGCTCGCCATCTCAGGAGTGAGCGGCCCATACATGATCCGGGGTCGACCCGGTTTGACGATATCCAACTGCGGCTCGAGAAAGGAAAAGCCAAAGCCAGTGACCGTCCGAAACTCGACGTCGATCCCCGCCTCACGACACGCTTCCGCGAAGGCGTCCTTTACCTTGCGGGCACCGGCGAATAGAGCGCCGGTGCCCATATTCACGAGGACCAGCGGCTTGCCGGGGTCTTGCCGCCGCTGCCAGCGCGCCGTGGCTCGTTTGACCATCTCTGCAAAGGTGAGCGTCATGCCTCGAGTTCCTTGACGAGTTGCTCGGTTGGCGCGGGCATTCCGTCGCCAGCGATTGGAGCGGGAGCGCCGGGCAGGTGCTCGGCGAAGATCCGCCGCACCTTTTCAATCGTCAGGAACGTGTGCGCCTCGTCATCGATCTGCATCATTGGTGCGAGCGAACAGGTGCCGAAACAGGGCAGTCGTTCGAGGTGCCAAGCGCCGTCCGGGGTCGCCTCGAACACCCGAATGCCGAGAAGCCGAGTGATTTCGGCGAGGATCTTCCGCCCGCCAAGCGCGTCGCAGGTGGTTCCCATACAGTAGCGGATGGTGTGGCGAGCCGGTGGCTCCAGCTTGAGAAATTCGTAAAAGGTAACGACGCCAAAGACAGTGTTGCGGGAGACACCGAGCGTTTCGGCGACCGCGTCGATGGCCTCGTCGGAGATGTAGCCGAACGTGGCTTGAACCTGTTTGAGCGCGTCGATCGTCGCGCCTTTTTGACCTTCAAACGGCTCAAGCAGGGCGGTCAGATCGGCCGCCGTGGCGCTTGACATCGGAAATCCTCCCCAGCGGCGCGGGGCATTGTGAAACGCGGAACAAATGCAGCCCGAGTATACGTCCGGGCCGGAAGGCGTATCAACCGCGCCGCACTTGTTGGGAAGGTCGTGCTACTCGAACTGCCGATAGAGGGCGGGCTTGAGACGGCCGAGAAAGCCCTCCGCCCGGACAATCTGTGGGGTGGTGCGCAACAGCAGCCGTCCCCATTCCTCGTCGGCGTGGGAATCGCCGTGGCCGGTCGCCGCCTGGCGCCGTTGGTAGAAATCGGAGATCACCGCCTGATCGTCGATGACCTCACAGAGCCCTTGCATCCAGACATTCTTCGGCCGGATCCCTTCCGGCGGGCACTGCTCCACCCAGAGGTAGCCGACCACCGGATTGTTGCGGACGTGCTGGTTCTTCAGGTGAAGATCCTGGCTGATCGTCCCGACTGTCCAGCCCTCGACAAACGTCGCGACCGGTCGGGTGTGGGGGCGTCCGTCCTTGCGCATCGTCGTCATGAAGGCGAAAAACGTTGCGCCCTTGCCCTGGATGAACGCCTGAACTTCGGCTCGGACACGCTCGGCGTCCTCGGCGCTCGCCTCTGCCTCAAGGTCGATCGTCTCGACCCGGGTGATCGGTGTGTACTCGTTCGGTCGGTCGGTCATTGCGCTCCTCCTTCGGCCGCTTCAGCCGGGTCGTCCAGGTTGATGACCGAGATCTCCCGGTTGGTATAGATACAGAGGTCGGCGGCGATCTCCAGGCCGCGCCGGACGATCTCCTCGGCGTCCAAGCTGCTATGGTCAAGAAGAGCACGCGCCGCCGCGAGCGCATACGCCCCGCCACTGCCGATCGCCAACGCGTCGCCATCCGGCTCAATCACTTCGCCATCGCCCGACAGCAGCAAGAGCGTCTCACGGTCGGCGGTGACAAGTTGAGCCTCGAGGCGGCGCAAGATCCGGTCGGTTCGCCAATCCTTGGTCAGTTCGACGGCAGCTCGTCGCAAGTTGCCCTGGTGCTTGTCCAGTTGCCCTTCGAATTTGTCGAAGAGGGTAAGCGCGTCGGCCACTGCCCCGGCAAAGCCGGCGAGCACCGTCTCGTGGTGAAGTTTGCGGATCTTGCGGGCGCGCGCCTTCATCACGGTGTCGCCGACGGTCACCTGTCCGTCACCGGCCATCGCCACCCGGCCATTGCGTCGCACTGCCAGGATAGTCGTCACGCCATCACCTCGCTCAGTGCCTGCTCGGCAAGTTCTGCCGGCACGTCGTCGCGAATCACCGTCTGGCCGGCCGCCTCGAGCAAGATCCAGCGGTTCCGTTTGGCGCGGACCTTCTTGTCGAACGCGAGGGCGGAGAGCGCCCGGTCGAAGGGCAGACCCTCGGCGCGAAGCGGTAGCCCAAACCGGGCGATCAGGGCATTCTGGCGATGTTCAAGCTCGGGTGGGGTCACCCCAAGCGCCACGCCGATCTTCGCCGCCGCCGCCATCCCAACCGCGACCGCCTCGCCGTGGAGCAACGCCGTGTAACCACCAGCGGCCTCCAGCGCATGACCAGCAGTGTGGCCATAGTTCAGGATCATCCGCAAGCCGTCCTCTCGCTCGTCAGCCGAGACAACCTCCGCCTTGACCGCCATGCTTCGACCAACGACGTCCACCAGGCGGTCGCGATCGAGGGTCAGCAGCGGCCCGGCGTCCTGTTCCAGGGTGTCGAGCAGCGCGGGGTCGCGGATCAGCGCGTGCTTGATCGTCTCGGCCCAACCGGCGCAACGCTCGCGGTCGGGGAGCGTTCGCAGGACGTCGACGTCGGCAAGGACGAAGCGTGGCTGGTGAAACGCGCCGACGAGATTCTTCCCCTCGGGCAGATTCACTCCGGTCTTGCCCCCGACCGACGAGTCGGTCATTGCGAGCAAGGTCGTGGGAACCTGGACCAAGGCGATTCCGCGCAAGAAACTTGCCGCGACAAAGCCCGCCAAATCGCCGGTCACACCGCCGCCCAGCGCCACCACCGTGTCGCGCCGTTCGGCACGCTGGGCGGCGAGCCAGCGAAACAACTCGGCGGCCACCGCCAAGTCCTTGCTCGATTCGCCACTCGGGACGATCCGAAGCGTTGCGGCGAGGCCGGCACCGGCGAGCGCTGCCAGCGCCGTCTCGCCATGGAGCGCGGCCGCCCGCTCGTCTGCCAGAAGCCAGACCACTCCCCCGGTGCTGTGCCGGCGAACCAACTCACCCAACATCGCGAGGATTCCCGCCCCGACGTAGATCGGATAGCTGACCGTCCCGGTGGAGACAACCGCCGTGGGGCCACCAACAGCAGGAGGGCGAAGGCGGTGTGGCAGGGCGTTCCAGGCGCGGATCACTTCGGCAGCAGCGGCCTCGGGACCAAGCAGGTCGGTCTGGACGATCCAATCGGCATCGGCATACAACACCGCGCGCTCGCGCTTGAGGTCGGCAAGCCGCGTCTCGGGGTCGCCCGCGAGCAGGGGGCGCACTTCGTCCGCCTGGCCTGCCAGCCGCGCGAGGATCGCCTCCGGGCGCGCCTCCAAGCAGACCACCAACGCTCGTTGGCGCATCAACGTCCGATTCTCCCCGCGGAGCACTGCGCCGCCGCCGGTCGCAACCACCCGCCGTTCTCCTTCGAGGGCCTCGGCAAGAGCAGCGCTTTCGAGGTCGCGAAAGTGAGCCTCGCCGCGTTCAGCGAAAATCGCCGCGATCGAGCAGCCGGCGCGTTCGGAGACGATGGCATCAATATCGAGGAAGTCGAAACCAAGCCGTTTGGCCACGCGCGCCCCGACGGACGACTTGCCGGTGGTCGAGAAGCCGGTCAGGACGAGGTTTCGAGGATCTCTTGGAGCCATCGCACGCCTTCGCGATAGTCTAGGTGCTGCCACGGGTCCGGGAACCACCCGGGAAACTCCATCACGAATGGCGCCGTTGGCCGTGCGGCATGGACCGTCCGAACGACCCGCTCGATGTCGACCCATCCCTCTTCCGGCCGTTGCGTCGGGTGGAGCGGGATGTGCCGGTAGGTCGCGTAGTCGTCGTAGTGCCGCGTTTGCCAGAGATGGACCGAGCCAATCCGGGGCATCAACTCGTCGAGAAACTCATAGTAGGTGAAATCGGCGCGCTGGTGCGCGATATGGTTGTGGGCAACGTCGAAACAATAGGCAAGGTTCGGGTGCCGGTCGAGGACCCCAAGGATGAATTCGCTGGTCAAGAATGGACTGGGGCCGAACCCCTCGATGTGGATGGGAACGCCGGCCCGGGCACTCAGTTCGGCCAGACGGTCCGCGCTCTGATTGGCGACATCGAGGAGGCGACCCAAACCGATTTCCTCGCACGCTTGGGTGATCGGGCCGGGAAAGTGGACGACGACATATTCCGCCCCGATCTCGGCGGCACATTCGACCGTCTCCTGGACGAGGTTGAAATAGACGTTGCGACGTCCCTCGTCGGCGTAGTTGAGGAAGGTCCAGGTCGGCGGATAGGGATAGTCGACCGGACGCGGTACTGGTGCGTGGATCGAGAAACTGGCCGCCTGATCGTCCAAGGCGCGCTGGACCTCGGGCAACTCCTCACGACCGAAGACAAACAACTCCGCCCGATGAAGCCCCAGGGCCGGCATCTTCTGGCGGATGTGTTCGACGCGGTTGACATTCAGACCCAAGAGATCGCGGGCGCTCACAGGACTGGCTCTAACCCCTCTTCGAGAGCGAAGGCACTCTGCTCATTCTCGGTCTTCTTTTGGACTGCACGAACATACGCCTCGAAATTTCGACGCGTCTCGGCCAGGTGGTCTCCGCCGAACTTCTCCAGATAGGTACGCGCCAACACCAGGCAGAGCATCGCCTCGCCGACCACTCCGGCGGCGGGGACCACGCAGACGTCGCTGCGCTCGTAATGGGCGATGACCGGCTCGCCGGTCTGGAGGTCAACCGATGGGAGCGGCTTAGCGAGCGTCGAGATTGGCTTGAGCGCCACCCGGACGACGATCGCCTCGCCGTTGGTCATCCCGCCGACGATGCCACCCGCCCGATTGGTCGAGTGGCTCCAGTTGAACGACGCGCCGGGGTCGTCGGTAAAGCGGATGACATCGTGCACCAACGAGCCGCGCAAATGGGCGATCCGGAAGCCACCGCCGATCTCGACCCCTTTGACGGCGTTGACCGACATCATCGCCTGACCGATCCGGCCGGATAGCTTGCGGTCCCATTGGACGTGCGAACCGAGTCCAATCGGCGCTCCGGTGGCGATCACTTCGAAAACGCCGCCGACCGTGTCGCCATCCATCCGCGCCTCGTCGATCACCTCGATCATCCGCTCCTCGACCTGATGGTCGGCGCAATGAACCGGAGACTCCTCGACAGCATCCCAGTCGATGTCGCGCTCGTCGCCGTCCATCATCGGGTTGGTGACGCCGCCAATCGCGACGGTGTGGGAACGGACGGTGACGCCAAACTCGTCGAGAAAGCGGCGAGCCACTGCACCGGCAGCCACCCGAGCCGCGGTCTCGCGTGCGCTCGCCCGCTCGAGGACGTTCCGGATGTCGTCTTGTTGATACTTGAGCGCGCCCGGTAGGTCAGCGTGACCAGGCCGCATCCGGCTGACCTTCGGAACCTCGACATCGACGGGTGAGGCGCTCATCTTGGTGCGCCAATTGGTCCAGTCCCGGTTTTCGATACGCAGGGCGACCGGGCTACCGAGGGTCATTCCGAAACGAACGCCGGCCTCGATGGCGGCGTAGTCCTTTTCGATCTTCTGCCGTTGTCCGCGTCCGTGGCCCCATTGCCGCCGTGCGAGATCCTTCGCGATCCACTCTTCGTCCAATGGGATCCCCGCCGGCACACCGTCAACGATGACGGACAGGGCCGGTCCATGAGATTCCCCGGCGGTCAGGAATCGGAACACGCCGACGCCTCCTCAACTCGCGCCAGTGCCGCGGCGCGCATCCGCTCGATCGGAGCCGCCCGCCCGGTCCACAACTCGAAGGCCGCCGCGCCCTGATAGACGAGCATCGCCAGCCCATCGAGGGTCTGCAGCCCGGCGGAGCGGGCCGCCCGCAACAACGGCGTCTCCATCGGTCGGTAGACCAGATCGTACACTAGTCCGTGATCCGGGAGCCAGCCGTCGGGTATCGGGAGACCGTCCGGCGCCGGACCACCCTGCATCCCAACCGACGTCGCATTGACCAGCAGGTCGGCATCGCGGATCGCCGTCAAGGCGGCCAGTCCGGTGGCGTGGTTCACCGTCGGTTCGCCCAACGTGGCAACCAGCCGGGCGGCGCGTTCGACGTCGCGATTGACTACCGTCACCGAGACCACGCTGGCAGCAAGAGCGACGACACAGGCGCGCGCCGCGCCGCCAGCGCCGACAACCACCGCCCGGCGGCCATCCGGATTGAACTTGGCATCCTCAAGGAGCGCCCGCAGGAATCCGGCGATGTCGGTGTTATGGCCGATCAGTTCGCCATCGACGCACACCACGGTGTTCACCGCGCCAGCCCGCGCCGCCTCGGCGCTCTGGCGGTCGACCAATCGCGCTGCCGTTTCCTTGTGCGGGACGGTGACGTTCACCCCCAGCCAACCCGGCTGGCGCAAGATCTGGAAGAATGCCGGAGCTTCCTCGGGCTCCAGTTCGATGGCTTCGTACCATGCCGCCAAGCCCACCGCCTTGAAGGCGGCGTTCTGCATCGCCGGCGAGAGCGAATGGCCGATCGGCTTGCCGATCACCCCTGCCCGTCGTCGGCCGCGCTGTGGCGTTTCGTCGCTCATCGTAGCTCGATGCTAACGGCAAGCCTGCTGCCCCGGCAACCGCCTCCACGCGCTTGGCCGCACCGCTCGGCAAGTCCTCCGTGGTAACTGAGCTTCGCCGCCAGCGCAGACCGCTCGCTGCGCTGGCTCGAACCGCCAGAATGAGCGCAACCGGGTCTCGCCCTTTTGACCGCTCGACCAGCTACCATTTCAGGTGATGCTCCGACGCACCATCCTGACCTTTTGCGCCGTCGCCGTGCTCGTGTCCTTGTTCGGGTTTGGCGCAAGCGCCGTCGCCGCGGCATCCTGTTCCGAGCCGGAACCCGCCGACGCAATCGTCGTGCTCGGGGCGAGTGTCTGGGCGGGTGGCAGACCATCACCAGCGCTTCGCGAACGCGCCAAGCGAGGCGCTCAGTTGTGGCTGGATGGCAAAGCGCCAATCTTGGTCGGCACCGGAGCTATCGGAGCGCACCCGCCGGCCGAAGGGGCCGTCATTGGCCGGGTCGTCAGCGACCTCGGCGTCCCGCCAAGCCGGGTTGTCATCGAAGACCGCGCCCACAGCACCGAAGACAGCGCGGTGTTCATCCGCCAGTTGGCCGGCAATCATGCCTGGCGGCGGATCATCCTCGTTTCAGACCCCTACCACTTGCCACGCGCCGCCTGGCTGTTTCGCGAGCGCGGCTTCGACGTCCAGACCGCCTGCTCGGACGATAGCGACTACCGTCGCAGCACCATCGCCTATCAGACGGTCCGCGAGGTCGGGGGCTTCCTCTTCTACGGAGCAACGCGCTGGTTTGTCGCTCCGGGCCAGGACTAAACCTCCCAGACCGACGGCACGCCGTCTGACAGTTCGAGGATCCAGGGATCGGTCGAGCGGCGATACTCGACGAGTTCATCTTCGGCAAACCAGAGCGCGACTTCTCGCGCTGCACTCTCTGGACCGTCCGAGGCGTGGACGAGGTTGCGACCCATCTCGATCCCGAAGTCGCCGCGAATGGTACCGGCTGCGGCCTTGACCGGGTTGGTTGAGCCAAGAGTCGAACGGACCGCCTCGATTGCGCTCGGTCCTTCGAGGACGCCAACCACGACTGGCCCGGCGGTGATATAGGAGATCAGCCCCGGATAGAAGGGCTTTCCCACATGCTCGGCGTAATGCTTCTCGGCAAGCGACTGGCTCACTCGCATCAGCTTGAGCCCGGCCAACTTCAGTCCCCGGCGCTCAAACCTCTCAAGAATCGGGCCGACCAGGCCGCGTTGGACGCCGTCAGGCTTGACGATAATCAGCGTACGTTCCACCAAGAGTCCTTTCGTTACGATCCTCAGCCGGGCTATCGGGCGCGTTGACCCCGTTCCAGGCGGGACACCGGCAACACTGGGCGCGAGCGTGGGATCATAGCGAACGTCGAGCCAGGCGAGGTCCGAGGTCGTTGGTTGGGTACGGCGCGCTCGAGTACCATAGGCTCACTGCGGAGGGCACGTGTCCGGACTTCAAATCCTCGCAATTCTGGCGCATCCTGACGACGAAGGGGTCTGTAGCGGGACGCTCATGAAGAACGTCCGGCTTGGAGGACGCTCAACCTTGATTTGCGCGACCCGTGGCGAAGTTGGCGAGATCAGCGACCCAGCGCTTGCCACACCGGAGACGCTCGGTCAAGTCCGCGAACAGGAGTTGCGCGATGCCTGTGCGATCCTCGGCATCGACCCGCCGATCTTCCTCGACTACCGAGATTCGGGGATGGACGGCACGGATGACAACAGGCATCCACGGGCCTTTGTCAATGCCGATCGTCAGGAAGTTCTGCGCCGTCTGATCTCCGAGATCCGCCGCCTCAAGCCAGACCTCGTCGTCACCTTCGAGCCCAACGGCATTTACGGCCATCCAGATCACAAGGCAATCTGCCAACTCGCCACCGACGCGTTTTCCGAGGCCGGCACGCCTGAGTTGTATCCAGAAGAGGGCGACCCCTGGCAGCCAGCCCGGCTTTATTACTGCACCTTCGTTCGCGAGCATTTTCACCGTTTTATCGAGGTATCTCGCGAGGCTGGTGATGAGCCGTCGGGTGACACCGACATGGGCACACCCGAATCCGAGGTCACGACCTCTGTCAGCACCGCCGACCTCATCGACGAAAAGCGGGCCGCCTTCGTTGCTCACCGGACGCAGATGAACCCAGCCAGCGGTTGGAGCGGAGAATGGAGCAACGAGCAGCGGCGGTTCTTCTCCGTCGAAGCGTTCATCCGCGCTGCCCCGGTCGTTGCGCCCGGTGATCAGGACGACTTTTTCGCACCGATTGGGTCGCCGGCGTGACGCTGCTCCGGACCGTGGTACCGGAGGTGGAAGAGGCTCCAAACGCGAGGCTCGGTCAACACTCTGCCGGGCGATTGCCCGGTGACAGTCTCGCGGGCAATCGGTCCCGGGGCGGCCAGGTCGAGAAAACCGTCGTCGAAACCCGCTCCGCCTCAGCCGCCTCGCGAGCGGGGCGCGTCCGTGGCCGCGATACCTGGCTCCACCAACGACAGACCGCCTGCGTCGAGTGAACCACCGGCCCCGGCTTTCCGCGCCGGCCCAGCGCTTTGTAGCGTTGGTTGCGCTGGGGTCCGCGATCGCGTTTGCGATCTGGTCGGTGGCGACCGCTTCCGGGCCACTCTGGGCAGAGCCGGCTGGCCCAACCGGTGTGGCTCGCGGCGATTGAGCGCTCCAGCCGGGCGATCGGTTCGACACCCCGCTTGACGTCCGCGGCGAGCGGTGGAGTGGACTGGAAATCCGGCCAACCGCTGGATCGGTCGGGCCGCTCGATTTCGCCATCCTCGATGCAAACAACCAGGCCGTCTCGTCCGGCCGCCTTGTTGTGGAAGGCGTGGCGACTGCCTTTATCGCATTCGAGACTTCACCCGATGCTCGGGGACTCACGCTCCGCCTGACCCGCCCGCCATCCTCCGGTCCAGTGTCGATCCGCGTTCAGCACCGCGATGGCCCGCCCGCTGCGTCCTATGGCTGGCTACGCCGCTGGGGTTGGGGCGAGATCAGCCTTGCGACCTTGGCCGGGCTGGCAAACAACCTGCTCCTCCTCGGCGGAATGCTGGTCTGGCTGCTCGTTCCGGGGTGGCTGCTCTGGCGCTGGATCGGACGCCCGCTCTCAGCCGGCGGGGTATCGAGCGCGGTCGGCCGGACTGCACTCTGGGTCGCGCTCTCGACCTCGGCGTTGCTCGCGCTCGGAGCGCTCTGGAGTTTCGGACCAATCCGGCTGCCAGGCGAGACCTCGACGTTCGTGCTTCGCCTGGTGGCGTTGGGCCTGGCCACTCTTGGGCTGCTTTCTCTCGGACGCTCGTTGGCCGCTTGGGCGCGAAACCCCGTCGGAGGCTGGCGGTTTCGATCAGCGCGCCTGATCGACGACGGGTCGTTGGCGCTCCTCTTGATTGTCGTTGGCGTGATTATGACGCGGGCCGTGACGTTGGCCGGGATCGGCGGCGCGCCCGGTGTCGATTCGACGTCAGTCGCGGACTTCGCCCGGATCATCCAGCAGCGTGGCGCTTTGCTCGACGTCTCACCGGCAGCGGTCGCCGGACGGGCCGACTTCTATCATCTCGGGCTGTCGGGACTCGTTGCCCTGGTTTCGGGCACCGTGGGCGCACCATTGGACTGGACCTTCTTGGCGATTGGCCAAGCGATGCAGATCGCCGCACTGCTCGGGCTCGTTCTGTTGGTGTGCCAATGGAGGGGAGGCGCCTGGGCGGCGGCAGCGGCGCTGTTTGTCGCGGGCGTCGTTTTGCCGTTGCCGGGGTTTCTCTTGGCCTGGTCGCGGTTCACCCAAATCGCCGGGCTGGCGCTCGTCCCACCGCTCTTTGCCCTGACTGGCTGGACGTTGGCAGCACGTCGGCCGGGGCGCCTCGCAGCGGCAACGGCGGTGGTCGGGGTCGGACTGGCGCTCACCCACTACCGGGCGCTCGCCTTCGCCGCGGCGGCTTTTCCGGTAGTCCTGCTGGTGCCTCCTCCTCGGTTGCAGATTCGTTGGCGCAACATCTGGGTGCTGGCAACGGCGATGGCCGGAGCGGCACTCCTCCTCGCACCCTGGCTGATCGGCGTCGTCGTGACATTCTGGGCGCCATCGGTCAGTGAGGGACCGGCGGGGCCGCAGGAGTTCCAAGCCTGGACGCTCCAGTACGATGGAGCGGATTGGGTGCTTGCCGGTCTGGCGGTTGCCAGCGGCGCCGCTCTCTTGCTCCTCCGGCGTCCGGCGACCGCCCGTCCACTGTTCCCGCTGTTCTGGGTGGCGATCGTTCTCGCGCTGTTCACCTGGTCAGGAGTGAGTGGGTCCCGGCTTGGACTGGCAGTCAACCCGCTTTCCGCGGCGATCGCCTACTACTTACCAATCGGGTTGTGGGCAGCCTGGGTCGTTGGCACAACGGTACGACCGCGAAACGGTATTGGGCTGTTTGCGCCCGCCGCCACGGTCGCAGTCGCCGGGTTGCTCACCCTCACCGTCAACCGGCCGGCGACGCTCGAAGCGCGTCTCGGCGACTTGCTGTTCTACGACGATGCCGACCGGCGGGCGCAGGCCTGGCTCGCCGCGCAGGTTCCGCCCGGAGCGCGGGTTGCCAACAATGGAGAAGCCTGGGCCTACGGGCTGTTTGTCGGCGCCGACGGGGGATATTGGACGCGGATCCTTGCCGGAAAAGATAGCCTCGTGCCTCCGCTCAGCTACTCCTTCCGCCCGCCCGAGGAAATCGCCGCCCGCAATCGCTCAATCGAGCGCTCGATCGAGCTTGCCAGTCGCCCTGACGAACTGATCGCCTTCCTACGTGAAGATGGCTGGACCCATATCTACCTCGGGCGGCGCGGCGGCGCAATCGACCCGGCGGACCTGACGGACCGCCCTGGCGTCCGACGGATTTACGACGAAGGCGGCGTCACCATCTGGGAGATTGAGCGCCGCTAGCGCACCTCGATCGAGATCGGCAGTTCGACCGAAGTTCCGCCACCGACCACTCCGAGCCGTCGTTGACTATTCAGGTCATACAGTCCCACGACCAGCCGGTAGGCTCCAGCGGGCGCGTTCGCCGGCAGGGTCACGGCATACGGTACTCGAAAGCGTCGGCCGGCTTTCCAGCGCGACGTGCCAAACCAGTCTTCGGTCGGCTGGGTGTCCAGTTGCGCGCGCAACTGGCCATCCGGCCCGAGCAAATGGATGAACAGCACATCGTCCTCGGGGACGTCAATGAGCGCGCGCCACCAGAGCGTCACGGTCAGAACGCCGCCCGGTCGAAGAGTTGGCGCAACATCGAATCCATCGAGCGCGATCCGCCGGGCGAAGCTCGCTTCCAGCGGACTTGGCGGCTCGACGGCTGGTCGCCGCCGGAGCACCAAGACATTCTCTCGGTCGAAGACGGTCTCGAACTCGGGGTTCAGCAGATACTGTTGGAGTTCGCGATCGTAGTCATCCTCGGGGTTGGAGAGCGGATACTTGCTTCCTTCCAGATCGAGAAGGACAAAGTCAGCGCCGGCGAAGACCGGCGAATCAGGAAACATGTAGATCTGGCGGCGGTGGGCGACATGCGCCACCAGATCGGTCTGGGCGAGCAGGCTGGCATCCCTTGGAATTGACTGTATCGCCGCGTCGATGACCGGCGCTCGAGGGTTTGGCGCGAAGCGTGCGGGGTCGAATCCGCGCGCCAGGGGCCCTGGTGCGATCAGGTAATACGCCGTTGCTCCCGCCGCCGCCAGCGCTGCCACCCCGCCTGCCAGCAGCCGTGGTGAGCGGAATCGAGCCAGAGACTGGAACGCCCCAAAGCCGAGGAACGGCAGGATCAGCACACTGTAGTGTTTCTCGATGAAGGCGAACGGAAATTCCGGGCTGAGAAGATGATAGCCGAGGGTCGGCAACGCCATGAGGCTGGCGGGTCCGGCCAGCGGCAGCAGGGCAAAAGGAGCCAGGAGGTGGCCGAGGTAGGCGGCTTTTTCCGGTGTCGCCAGCCCGGCTAGCAACCCGACCAGCCGTCCGGGCGAGATTGCCGCCTCACCACCGGGTGCGCCGGTATCAAAATAGCGCCGCAGATAGTAATACTGCCCGTCCGGATTGAACAGCGGCGTCAAGACGAACAGGATGAGCAGAAAAGCTGCCACACCGATCCCGGCGACCAGCAGCCCGGTCCGCCGAAAGCGGGTGAACAGCATCGCCCAGACCCCGGCCGCCGCAACCACCAGACCCATCTCCTCTTTGATGAGCAAGATAGGCAGCAACGATGCGGCGAACGCGCCCGGCATCCCTCGGAGCAGAAACGCGATCGCCAACGCGATCAGCGGCGGCGCAAAGACGATGTCGTGAAAGTCGAACAACGACGTGAAGGCGTTGCCGGGATGCAGGAGGTAGGCGACACCGAGCGCCAACCCAGCTATCGGGCTCTTGAGTCGGCATGCCGCCAGGTAGCCGAGAGGCAGCGCCGCCGCCGCCAAAGCGAACGGCTGGACGATTAGCAGCGTCCGTGGATCCGGCCAGAGCCAATACAGCGGTACCAGCGCCAGCAGCCCAAGCGAAAAGTGATCCCCCAGGAAATGCGGGAGAAAGTGCATGATCGAATTCTCGAACAGCCGGCCCTGACTGCTGTTCCAAATGACTTGGTCATAGATCGCCAAGTCGTAGGCGTGGGTGCGAAACGCGTTGTGTTTGGCGACTGCCAGCGCCGCAAACGCCGCAGCCCAGACCAGGGCAAAGACCGGCAACAGGTGAATGGTCCAGGCCGGCGCTCGTAGGCGAGGAGCGACCGCCCAGGCAACCAGCCCAGCCACGACCGCTCCGGCCAGGACGGTCGCGAAATCGCCAAACACACTCATCGGCGCACCGCTCCGACCGTCGCGACGCCCTGCACTCCATCGGCCGCTGCCGCCAGCCAGACCGCGTACTCTCCCGCTGGTAATGAGGCCGGGAGGTCCAGATCGAGTTCGTCCACAAAATGGTCGCCCGCGCGCCAATCTGCGATTCGATGCCAGGTTCCCAACGCTCGGTCGGCCGAAACAACCGTCCGCCCGGTCGGATCGACCAGCGACAGGGTCGCGCGCGCCCCTGCCGCCGGCGCCTGAGCCGTCCAGTAGAGGAGGACGGCAATCGATCCACCCGAGTTCGGCGCCTCCGGTGGGTAGAGTTCGACGGTCGCGCCCGTCAGGTCGAGACGGCCGTCGAGGCGCAGCGAGGCAGGCGCGACGCCGGCCGGCGGCCAGGGGCCCGTCCCCTCGACACGCCAAGGGCCAAGAGTCAGGTGGCGCTCGTTCCCTACCACCAACGCCTCACCGCTCGCGCGGTCGACGAGCGAGACCTCGATACGCAGGTAATCCGGCGCATCAAGACTACGCGGGATACGCAATCGATGCGGGTCGGTAACCAGTGCACCGACCGTCCAGCGGTCGATCGGCAGGGTTCCTGCGCCGGGATAGCTGATCGTCTCGACCACCGGGCGAAAATCACGTGCCAGCACACGAAGACGCACCGCCAGGTCGCGCGTGTCGGCGCGCTCGGTCCTCCACCAGAGCCAGAGGGTACCTTGTCCACCTGGTTGGATTGTCTCAGGTTCGAGGCGATAGCCAATCAGTTCGATCTCGCCAAAGCGGGCCGGGCCACTCGCCTCGGCCAGCACGGTCGGAGAGGCCGGAACCGCGTAGGCTGGCAGGATGACCAGCCAGGGGGCAAGGATCGCCAGAACCGCGAGTCCGCCGACGACGCAAGCGGGCAGCATGAGCGGACGGCGAGGTACGAGCGCGGCAAGGCCGCTCAGCAGCAAGATTGAAAACGCCGCGATTGCCGGAAACCAGAGCCGACCCTGACCGCCGTGCTCGTTCACGACGATCCAACGCGCCAGAAACAGCGCATAGACCGCGATCCAGCCAACCAAGAGCAGTGCGGCAGTCGGAAGGGGCGTCCGGCCATCGCGCCAGTCGACCGGCCGACGAAGCAACCTCCAACCCCAGCCGACCAGACCCAGCAACACCACGGCATCGAAGAGGAAGTACGCCCAGTCCGGTAGCCCGACATTGCCCCAGCCGAACAGCGCCCAACTCGACTCACGAAGCTTTACTGTCTCCGCCAGAATCTCCGAGGGCGACGGGTCACGTCGGACGATCGCATCGATCAGGATGAGCATCTGGTTCCAGCCAAGCGGGTCTCCGTAGAGCAGCACATTCCGGGCGAACCACCAGCCGGTGATCAGCGCTGCGGGGGCAGCCAGCAAGGCAAGATCGGTCAGCAGCGGCCGACGCGTCCGTTGGATACGGCGAGCGAGAATCAACGCACCAAGTGCCAGCGCGCCAGACAGCGCGCCAGACACCTTCGTCATCGCCGCCAGTCCTCCGGCCGCGCCAAGCACGACCACACCCAGGTTCGTCACCGGGCGCGCCAGAAGACGCAGCGCGAGGTAGAGCGTCGCGGTTGACGCGGCGATGGCCGCACTATCGGCATTGGCCACCGCCGAGACAAAGACGAATTGCGGCACCGCCGCGACAAAGGCGGACGTCAGGAGCGCTAGACCGTCGCCAAGGCCGGCCTCGCGCGCCGCCAGACCGCTGAAGACGATCGTTGCCGTCCCAAACAGCACCGACGCCAGGCGAGCGAGGTGGATCGCCAGCGATGGACCGGGCGGCTCAGCGCCGTGGATGACGACATTGGCATTGCCCGCCTGGCGTCGGTCGAACTGCTGATACCAGTTGATTCGCTGTGCCTCGCGGTATCCGGTCGGGTCGGCGGGCAGCGCCAGAAGTGCCGCGACCGCGTAGTAAAGCGGCGGATGAAACGCCTCCTGACCGCCAACGGTTGTCGCCGGGTCGCCGGTCATCACCGGGAGCCCAGACCCCTGACGCAGGGCGAACACGTAGTCGAGGTGAATCGTCTCGTCCGGTGCTTCGTAGAGCGGGATAGCGGCACTGGTGAGCGCTGCCAGCGCGGCGAAGCCGACCGCCAGCAGGGTGAGCCGTAGTCGAAAGGTCATCCGCCGACGAGCCGTCCAAACCGCTCGAAGAAGTCGGGAAAGGTCTTGGCGACGCACCCAGGATCGCGGATCACCACCCCCGGCGCTCGCAGACCGAGAACCGCGAAACTCATCGCGATCCGATGGTCATCGTAAGTATCCACCGCGCCGGGACGTGGCTGCGCCGGGTAGATCGTCCAGCCGTCGGGATGCTCCTCGACCGGCACTCCCAGCTTCGTTAGCTCGGCCGCCATCGCCGCAATCCGGTCGGTCTCCTGGGCTCTGGTGTGCGCAATCCCACGGACGCGAACCGGCCCATCGGCGAACGGCGCGATCGCCGCCATCGTCAGGGCGGTGTCGGAGATCTCCTCAAAACTGACGTCGATACCGGACAGCCGCTCGGGACCATGCACCGTCAGTGAATTCTGTTGCCGATCAACCCGGCAACCCATCCGTTCGAGAACGTCGACGAAACCGAGGTCTCCCTGCGCCGATCCACCGCCGACACCCTCAACTCGTACCGATCCACCCGTGATCGCGGCGGCGGCGAAAAAATACGACGCGGCCGTCGCGTCCGGCTCCACCTGGTAATGACCGGCGCGGTAGTGTTGACCACCAGGGATGCGGATCACCTCGTAGTGTTCGTGCTCGCCGCGGACGCCAAATGCGGCCATCACCGCCAGGGTCAGGTCGATGAACGGTCGGCTGACGAGAGTCCCCTCCACCGTCAGGTCGATCCCGTGCTCGGTCAGCGGCGCGGCCATCATCAGCGCCGAGAAGTATTGGCTCGAACGGTTGCCCGCCATCGTCACCGGTCCGCCGGCCAGACCGTGCGCCTCGACCAGGACCGGTGGACAGTCGTTGTCGAACTCCGTGCTGATCGTCGCGCCAAGTTGGCGCAGCCCGTCGACCAATGGGCCGATCGGCCGTTGGCGCATTCGCGCGGAGCCATCCAGCCGAAAGCGCCCGTGGCCAAGCGGCAGCACACCCACGAGGAAACGCGCCGCCGTCCCCGCATTGCCAATGAAAAGCTCGGCGCCATCGACAGGGAACGGCCCGCCCGCTCCATCCACGATGAACCGTTCGGCCGGCGCATCCTCGATGACGTGGCACCCGAGCCGACGAAGCGACTCGCTCAGATAATGGGTGTCGTCGCTAAAGAGCGCCCCATCGAGCGTGGATTGACCGTCGGCGAGGCCAGCCAACAGTAGGGCGCGATTGGTGATGCTCTTCGAACCGGGAAGGCGAACCGTCCCCAACACTGGTCGGCCCGGCGGGATGATCTCGACGTGGTCGGGATAGGTCACGCTCATGGTTGGGGGATTATCGCGGAATGTCGGCGCAGGGTGCCGCTCTTACCGCACGTCGATCGTTGCCAGAGTGGCCGAACGATCTGCATTCCCAGGTCGCGGCGCAATCCGCTCGCCGTCGGGCCGGTAAAGACCAACTCGCACGGTGTACTCACCCGGCGCGAGCCCCGTTGGTAGGTCGAGGTCGTAGAAGTCGCGAAGATACTCGCCGGCTCGCCACCGCCCAGTCGGATACCCGCCAGCCGCGGGCTGGCTATCACGCTGGGCAACGAGGTTGCCGGAGGGATCGACCAGGTGGACGAATACCGTCAGGTCTGGCGGAGGGAGGTCATAGGAGCGCCAATGGAGTGTCAGACGCACCTGATCGCCTGGGGCAGCGCGCTTTGCCAAATCGAACCCGATCAGTTCGACGCTCTCGCCAAAACGGATTGCGGTCGGGTGCGATGGGTCGGGCACGCCGCCACTCCGCTCAATCCGCACCGGGCCGGCCAGCACGTCGCTCCGGCCATCGGCGAGCAGCCGTCGGCCGGTCACCTCATCGTAGAGCCCGATCGAGAGCCGGTACTCGCCCGGCGGCGTGCCGGGAAGGAGGACGAGCCGATACTCGTCGACCACCGTTGTCCCCGGTTCCCAACTCGTCGTTGGGAAGCGGTCGTACACCGGCCGATTGTCTTTTGCGCCATAGACCTGATAGACCGGATTGACCAGTTGGACGAAAACGCGGTAGCTCGTCTCGATTCTCCGGAGTGGCTGCCAGAAGAGCCGAACCCGAACGACACTAGAGCGCCGCGTTGGATCGTCGGGCGGGTCTACCGCAAGGTCGTAGCCAACCAGCCGAATAGCCTCTCCGAAGGTCGCTCCGATCGGGACGTTCGGCTCGACACCAGCCGGAGCGATCGGACTGAGCAGCAGATAGCGTGCGAGGTTCACTCCCTGGAAGGCGCGCCCGTCGATCTGAAGGCCGTTGCGTTCGAGCCAGCCCTGGACCGCCCGGTTCGGGTCGGCATAGTAATCCTGCCAGAGCACCAGCCAGGCACGCGGATGTTCACGGACGGCCTCGGCGGTTGCCTCGGCCAGCAGGGAGTCTTCGGGCGGCCGGGTGACGGGCAGGGCAACGGTCGGCAGATCTCCCAAGAAGTATCGATCGAACCCTTTGAAGGCATAGCCCGCATTGAGCAGGATGACGTCGCCCGGCTCGGCGTTTGCGGCGACATAGTCGGCGACCGCCCGAAAATCATCGCGGGCATACGCCGGCTGGTGATAGAGCGCCAAGGCAAACGCCGAGGGCAAGACCAACGCCGCCACGCCCGCCAGGGCTAAGGGCCGTCCAAGCCGCGCCAACCGGACGACGCCGAGGGCAAGCATCAGCCAGACCGCGGGCGCCGCAACGACGAGATAGCGCGAGGTGAAATCCCGCCCGGTCAGAAGCGCGAGGGAGATCCCCGCTGTCGGCGCAGCCAGCGCGGCGATCAGCACCGGCCAGCCATCGCGCCGTGAGGGCGCGAGCCCGACGGCCAGGAGCAGGAGCAGCGGAAGCAACAGTTGGATGGAAAGCAGATGATCGGCGCTTGCCCAGCCGCCGGACAGGTCGGCAGTGACACGCTCGAGGTGCGGTCCGAGCAGAAGTCCGACAGCACCCCGCCAGCCGGCCGCGATGGCGCTCAGGTCGTTGGCAGACGACGACTGGTAACCGCTCGCCGCCGCCAGGCGGTACAGGACATAGGGAAGCGAGAGCAAGAGCGCCACAAGGAACGAGAATGCCCAGTCGCGAATCCACCGACCGGGACCCTCGAAGAACGCCCGGCCAAGCGCGAGCGTAAGGCTGACGGGCATCACCAGCGCACCGAAATAATGCAACTGGGTGGCGAGGGCAAGTGCGCCGGCATGGACAATCCACCAGCGCCGCCGGTCGGCCGCCCCTTCGATGAAGCTGCCGATCGCCAGCACCGCCAGCGGTGGTAGCCAGGCGTACATCCGGATCTCCTGGCCGTAATAGATGCTTGCTGGAGAGAGCGCCGCAAAGAGCGCGCCGACGCCGCCGACGGCCGGCCCAGCGATCCGTCGGCCAAGCCACCAGACCAACGGCACCGTCAGAACGCTCGGAACCAGGCTGAAGAAGCGCGCTGGGAAATCGCCGTCGCCGGCCAAGCCGAGCCATCCCTTGAGCAGCAGGAAATAGAGCGGTAGGTGATCCGGCTCGAGACCGGCGAGGATGACGCCGAGCGGGTGCTGAGCGTGCCAGACGCTGCCAGCCTCGTCGTTCCAGGCGCTCTGGGCGGTCAGCGTCCAGACCCTCACGCCAAAGGCCGCCAGGCAGATCAGGGCGATCGCGATCCGGCGCACGTCGACGGCCTGCCGAGAAGGGACGCCGGGCGCCAGTTCGAGCGCGGTGCTAGCCACGCTTCCAGCGCGCCACGACCGGCCCGGTCGGCAGGCGAAGCTGGTCGCGCTCGCGAGTGACCGTCACTTCGTCGTAGAAGCCCGGCTCGGTCACCTCCAACGCCACGCGTGACGCACCATCGGCGTCCGGACGCACTCGCTGGTTCTCGTAAATCTGACCGTTCTTCAGAAACCACATCTGATAGCGCTCGTCGTCTCCGACTGCCGGCAGACCGCTCACCATCACCAGCATCGTCGGCGAACCCGGCCGTTCGTAGACCGCTCCCACGATTGCGCCATCCCCGGTGAAGGTCGAGACGCGGAGGTCCGGGGCGGTGACAAAGCGGAGCAAGCGGGCGTTGCGCTCGGAAATCGCTTGGCTGCTTAGGGCAAACGACAGCGCCATAAACAGGAGAGCCAACAATACGCCGATAGCCACCACCGCCAGCGAAGGACCAAGCGGTCGGCCAAAGAGCGTCCGAGCCGGACGCAACGCCGCCGAGGGCGCGGTCTCTGTCACCGTCCGGTCCAGACCGGGCGGCGCTTCTCCAAGAAAGCGCTCACTCCTTCGCGGAAGTCCTCACTCAGGTAGCACGAGAGCAGGAGGTCACGTCCGTCGACGGTGCGTCGCGCCGCTGCAAGGCGACGGATACCCTCTTTTGTCGCCCTCAGGGTGCGCGGAGCCTGGCCGGCCAGAAGGTCGGCAAGCGCTTGGACGTGGCCATCGAGCGCCGAACCGGTCGTCGTTTCGGTCAGGTAGCCGGCCGCCAAGGCCTCGTGGGCGGAGAGCAACCTCCCGGTAAACAGCAGCGTTTTCGCCCACCCGGGTCCGATCAGATCGACCAGCCGCGACAGGTTGCCGATCGGCAGGCAGTTGCCGAGCGTTCGGGCGATCGGGATGCCGATCTGGGCGTCGTCGGAGGCGATCCGCAGATCACAGGTCGCAGCAAGCGAGCAGCCACCGCCGGTGGCAAACCCACGGATCTTGGCGATGACCGGCTTGGAGAGCCGTTCGAGCGCCCCGAGCATACCCTCGACCTGCTGCTCGTAGGCGAGTACGTCGTCTTCGCTTTGAAAGGCAGCAAACTCTCCGATGTCGGCCCCGGCCGCAAACGCCTTGTCTCCCGCCCCGGTGAGCACAACCACCCGAACCCGGTCGTCCTGATCGAGGTTCTCAAAACTGTCCTGAAGCGTGCGATACATTCGCCGGTTCATCGCGTTGCGGGCTGCCGGCCGGTTGAGCGTGATCGTGGCGACCGATGCGACAACGTCGACGTGGACCTCGTCATTCACGGGGTGCTGCTACTCCTCGCCGAACGGTTCGCGAGCCTTAGTCGCGGCAGTATAATCGCCCGCCGCAGCGGCGACCGGCTGGAACTGATAGAGCACGTAGCGGCCGGAACTATCGATCCGCCCATAATTGCGACGCAACGCATCCCAAACCGGCGGCGGCATGCACAAGCAATCGCCCGCCAACGGGTCCTCGTCGCCCAGCAGGATCAGGTGGCTGTAGCGGCCCTGATCCAGATCGGCGACGAGTTGATCTTCGCGCCAGAGGCCCTCGGTCCAGAGGATGGAGTAGATGACGTACTCAAAGGCAAGTGGCTTCCCGGCGAGCGCGGTAATGGCCAGGTCTTCGCTGAGCACGTCACCGGGCGCTCGCCGGGCAGCGTCGACTGCCCAATCGACTGCCGGACGGTCCGCCGTTGCGCGGAGCGCCGACAGGCGTGCGGCCGCCCCAGTCGACGCCGCTGAAGGCGCGACTGCGAGGAAGACCGCCCCGGTCGCCGCCAGGGCCATCATCGGCCGACGGGCGAACACGAAAGCAAGCGCGCCCGCCCCGAGGATTCCCGCCGCCGCCAGCGGTTCAAACCAGTAGTTGAACGATGCGCCATCTTTGCCGAGCGCAAGGACGTTTGGTACGGTGAACGCGAAATAGAGTTTCCACAGCCACCAGGAGCGAGGCAATACCAGCACGCCGACCAAGCCGGCGACCAGAAGGGGTCCAGAAAGCCGGGTCGCCCAACCGATCCAATCGAGGACCAGCGCTGCCGAAAACGGGTTCAGGTTCGCCCCGACGACGTGTCGCAGGAAGTTTCCGCCGGTTGCCAATTCGAGCGCGAGGCCAACGACGGCCAATGGAAGGCCAAAGGCAACCACGAACCGGGCGGTGTCACGACGACGGCCATCCAGCAGCAGCCAGACCGAGATCGCCAACGGCGCGGCGAGATAGGTCTGTTTGCTGAGGACGCTCAGACCGCACAGCAGGGCAGCCAGGACGATCCGACCGCGCTGCGCCGCCACCAGACCGCCGAGCGTCAGGGCGAGCGCCAGGCTATCGACCCGATGGAGCCCGACCCATTCCGCCGACGCTGGCTGGGCAAGGAAGGCAAACGCCCCCAGCAATCCCCAACCGAGCCCAGCCTGGCGACGAATGGCAACCACGATGCAGCAAGCGGCAACCGCCAATGATAGCAGCGACACCACCCGGCCGGGCAGGAGCGACGGGCCCGTCAGCGCGGTCAGCCCGGCGACGACGAGGTAGTAGAGCGGGGTGTAGGCGGTGACGGCGTACGGCGGCTGACCAAGCGACGGATAGAGTGTCTTTCCACCAGCGACCGCCAGCGCCTGGGAAAGAACAATCCCTTCGCCATACAGCGCCTCAGTTGGCCGGGCGACAACCAGCGCTCCAAGCGCAAGGGTTGCGAGCGCCGGAAGAGCGGTCAGTGCGATCCCCAGAAACGCGAACGCTCGCCAGGGCAGAGGGAAGGCGCGAGCCAGCTAACGTCCTCCCGAAAAACCCAGGAACTCTTCGAGCGCCGCCTGGACGGCTTCGGGGTTGTCCTCATGGAGCGTATGAAACGAGCTTGGGATCTCGACGTAGCGGCCATCGGCCAGGGCGGTCGCCATTCTCTCGGCGACATCGGCATCGAGCACCGGGCTGTGCTCGCCACGCAAGATCAAGGTTGGAACCTTCACCTCGCCGAGAAGGGCCCACCAGTCCAACTGCGAGCCAATCCCCGATTGCTGGCGGATCGTCGGGCTCCATTTCCAGACCAGAGCGCCGTCCTCACGCTGCTTGAGACTGTGAGCCACCACCCAGCGGAAGTAGTGAATTCCGGGGTAGGGGTTGCCGCGGTTGAGATGACGGGCGGCCTGCTCGATGCTCTCCCAGGTCTCGGGCTCGGGCGGGCCAGCCGGCGCCTGGCTGGTGCGGCGACTGATCTCCGGACCGATGTCGATCACCACCAGTCGTGACACTCGCTCCGGCCGGGTCGCCGCGTAGTAGATCGCATTTCGGCCGCCCATCGAGAGGCCAACCAGAACCATCCGCTCGATACCAAGCTGTTCTATGACGCCGTCGATGTCCGTCGCTGTCGCGACGGGGTTGTATTCGCTGGCCGCGTCACTATCGCCGTGCCCGCGTTGGTCGAGCGCATAGACGTGGAAATGCGGCTGCAACGCAATCGCGAGGGTGTCCCAGGCATGGGCATGAGCAGCAAATCCATGAAGCAAAAGGAGAGGCTCACGCCCCTCGCCGCCCCAATCAAGGAGATGCAGTTTCAGGCCGTCGACGAGAACGTCACGGTCGATCGGCTCGAGCAGGTTCACAGGACCCTCCGCGCTCGGTGTCTGAGACAATCGTATCAGACCCCTGCCACGGCGGCGTGCTACGAGCGAGGCTGAGGCCGACGAGGAAAGGGATACGGCGCCGACGCCTTCCAGACATGGCCGCAGCCCGGACAGAGTGTTTGACCGCCAGGGACCGCCTTGCCGCACGCCCCGCACACCCAGGGACCAAGGTCAACAGTCACAACCGTTCCCCCGAAAGAGCTTGCTTGCTTCAGGCGCCATTGCCGGACCGAGAGTATAGCCAGCCTGGCTAGACGAGGTCAAAGCACTAATCGGCAACAATTGCGCCAGGCTAAAGGTACCGGCCTCGCCGGACCACTCTCCAGACCAGCAATCCGATCCCGAGGACAAGCGCGACGGCGCCGGCCGTAAGCAACGCCGGAAGGGTGGCGGCGAGCCGGCCGACAGGCTGGGATGGAGACGGAGGCACTTGGCTTGGCGCGCCGACCGCGGCACGCCATTCCGCCTCAAGCTGGTCCCGATCGAACCCGTAGATCGAGCGCAGTGGAGTGTCGTGGTCTTTTGCCTCGCGGTAGGCCGCGAGGTAGGCCGCAATATTCTCCGGACCGTACCGGCCAATGAGAAACCGCACCAACTCGTAGCCTTCGCCGTACATCAGCAGATTGTCCTCCGGCTTGCCGGGTGGCGTCGTCATTGCCCGAAGGCTGAGCAGGCGGTCCTCTCGCTTCCTGCGCTCGAACAACTGTTGGTACTCCCGGCCGCCGTCGCCCTGGAAGTAGACCGCCAATCCTTCGTTCAGCCAGGCTGGCAACTCGAAGTAGGGGTTTTGCGCCGCATTCATAACCACGAGATGGGTCAGTTCGTGGGCGGCGGTCGCTTCGGCATTGGTGGTTGCCAGCACCAGCACCAAGTCATGTTCGGCCTGGGCTTGTCCGGCCGTGATCAGTTCGCGACGACTGGTCGCCGAGCGAAATGGGATCACCGAGTCGATCTCGTCCTTGGTGTTGTAGATCACCAGCTTGACCGGGCGGTCGTAGGCGAGGCCAGCCTCTCGCTGAAGCCGATCGACCGTCGTTGTCGCCGCGGCAAGAATTGCCCGCGCTCGCGATGCCACGTTGCCGTGCCAGTGCGCGGTCACCAGACCATCGCTCGCCTGCTCCCATGCATAACGATTGTCGACGTACTGGATCCGGCGTGGCTCGGTACGGAGGATCTCGCCGGCCGCATTCTCGATCGATAGTTGAACCACGATCTCGCCAAACGGCGGCACATATCCGGGCGCGACGTTGAAGGCTGCCTCGACCCGCTCGCCTCGTGTGATCGTTGGACGGCGAACGACGCTCGCCGCGCCGAGGCCGGAACTGACACTCGCGACGACCGCGGTGATCTCCGATTGGCTCGAAGTGGCCAACTCGATACGTGCGCCGTTCGGCCAGTCGCTCTGGACCTCCAAACGTTCGAGGACGATGGGATCGGCGCCGTACGCGGGGATTGCGAGCAATGCCGCCAGCAATCCCATGACCAGCCCAAACGACCTCACGACGCCGCCGACGCCCGAAGGCGTGCCTCCTCGGCGCGGAGTTGCCCACAGCCGGCGAAGATGTCGATGCCGCGCTCGATCCGCACCGTCACCGGGATACGAGCGTCGGCGATGACCTGCTGGAAAGCGTCCACTTGCACCCGATCAGGGCGCACAAACTGCCCGCCCGGCGTCGGATTGACCGGGATCAAGTTGACGTGGCACGGTAAGGTAGCGATGCGGCGAACGAGTTGACGCGCGAGGGCCACACTGTCGTTCACTCCGCCCATTAGCGCGTATTCGAAGGTGATGCGCCGTCCGGTGCGGTCGACGAACCTGCGGCAGGCCGCCAGCAACTCGTCGAGCGGATAGCGCCGGTTTATCGGTACCAGCGTGTTCCTGAGCGCATCGTTTGGCGCATGCAGCGACACCGCCAAACGGACCGGCGGCGTTCGCTCGGCGATTGCGTCGATCCCCGGCACGATCCCAACCGTCGAGAGGGTGATATGCCGTGCGCCGATCGCTAGGCCCGCCGGGTCGTTGAAGGTCTCGACCGCCCGCCACACCGGCTCGAGATTCAAGAGCGGCTCACCCTGGCCCATCAGCACCAGGTTCGTCACCCGCTCGCCCTGCGCGCGCAAAGCCACGTCGATGGCGAGCACCTGAGCAACGATCTCGCCGCTGGTGAGGTTGCGAAAGAACCCGGCCTGACCGGTTGCGCAGAAGGTGCAGCCCACCGCGCAGCCAGCCTGGCTGGAGACACAGGCGGTCAATCGGCCACGCTGGCTATCCGTCGGGTCGTAACGCATCAGCACCGTCTCGACGGTCTGGCGGGCGGCGGGAGCGTCACGCGGCTGCCGTGCCTCGTTGGAGGCAATCTCGAATAAGAACTTGCGCGTCCAGCCGTCCGAGGATTCCTGTGTTCTCGTCAGCCGGAGGGGGACCAACTGGTAGCGCTCGGCAAAATGGCTCCGGACCGCACGCGGCAGGTCCGACATCGCATCGAAATCGACCACGTGATCGCGCATCGCCCAGCGGCGTATCTGGCTGAGCCGGTAGGCTGGCTCGCCAAGTTGCTGCAGTTCGCCCAACAGGAGGTCGTCCGGTGTGTCGAGGAACGATCGAAGGGCCAGCGGCCGCGATGGGAGTTCCACCAGTCAAGGATACCAAAGGAGATTTGACCGGGCAAAACGGATCTTCTGGTGGCCAAAACAGTTCGCCAGCAGTCCGCCAGTCGATATAATGACCGCAGGAAAGGCGCCTGCTTCCCCTGAGCGTGAGGATCATCTCGCCGTGAGACCGGCCTCTGTGCTGCTCATCGACCCCGATCAGGGTCGGCGCGCCCGTCTCGCCGACGTGCTCGACCGTGTCGGCGAAACGGTATGCCCCTCTTCTCGCTGCCCCGAGCCTGGATCATCGGCCGACAGTATCGTCGCAGCAGCGGTTGCCTGGGAGGATGTCGCGGCTTTCCGTGCCGCATCGGCGAGGCCGCCCGCGGTGGTCTGGCTCTCCGATCCCGGCATCCCCGGTGAGATCGTCGTCGATCCCGATGCGCCTCCGCCCATCCTCGCGGCGCTGCTGGCGCTGGCGCTGCGCGCCGCTCGGGCCGAGAGGATGGGCGCTGACTCATCCATTGTCGCGAGCGTGGCGCAGAACGAACGGCTCTACGCGCTCGGTCACCTGGCCGAAGGCGCTGCGCATGATCTCAACAACACGCTGACGCTCATCCTCGGCCAAGCCGAAATCGCCTGGGATTCGCTGCGCCATGGCGGCGCAATCGACAGCGACCTGCCTCTCGCGATTGACGCGATTCGGCAGGCAGCTGGCGCTGCTTCAAGCGCAGCGCGCCGACTTCAAGATTTCGCGCGCGGTCAGACGGTCGGCCCGCGCACGCTGGTGGACTGCGCGGCTCTCCTGCACGAGGCGGCGGTGCTCACACGCCCGCGTTGGTACGATGACGCACACCGTCGCGGGGTCCAGATCGATCTTGAGGTACGCGCCGAGCCGGTTCCGCCCATCGCAGCCGATCCCGCCGAACTACGAGACGCGTTGATAAACCTGATCTTCAACGCCGTCGATGCCGTCACGACCAGCGGGCGGATTGTCCTGTCCGCCGCTTGTGCGGGGGAAATCGTCGTTGTCGAGGTTGCCGACGATGGGGTAGGCATGTCCGACGAAGTTCAGCGCCGGGCATTCGAGCCCTACTTCACCACCAAGGGCGAGCGAGGGAGCGGGATCGGCTTGCCGATGGTCGCCTCGGTTGTCGACCGCCACGGCGGCACGATTGCCCTTGCCAGCCGGCCCGGTCAAGGAACGACGATAACGATCTGCCTGCCGCTCGGTTCCGCCCCGCCTCCGCCGCCCGCCTCTCCCCGCCCGGACGCCCCGGCCGGGCGGGTGTTGGTGATCGACGACGAGCCAGAGATCGCCGAGATGATCGAGCGAATGCTGGCGCTCGACGACCATCGGGTTGCCGCTTTCGCTGGTTCTCAGCCCGCGCTCGCGGCGCTCGCCGAAGGTGGCTTCGACTTGGTCATAACCGACCTCGGGATGCCGGGTGTGAGCGGCTGGGCGGTCGCAGAGGCAGTCAAACGCATTTATCCGAAACTCCCGGTGATCGTCATGTCCGGCTGGGGCGCCGATATCGAACGAGAAGCGCCGACCCGGCCGGCGGTCGATGCGATCTTGCCCAAGCCATTCAAACTCCAGCAGTTGCGTGACCTCGTGGCGCGTCTGCTGGCCGGGCAGTCGCGGTGATCCTCAGGCTCCTTCCGGACATCCTTCTGCCGACCCTTTTGGTGATCGGCGAAGTGACCTGGCTGGCGCTGTGGTTTCGGGTTATCGCCCACGGGCCGGACGAAACGCCGCTGATGCCGTTCGGCCTGCTGCTCCTGGTCGCCTGGATTGCCGCATTGCTGATGCGCTGGGCGTCGCGTGCGGTCTGGCGATTGCGGCGTCTCCGCCTGACGACCCTGGCGGCCGGCGCTGCCGTCTCACTGGCGGCGGTTACGGTTGCCCACGGTCCGGGTTGGGTGGCAACGCTCGGCCCCTTCATTCGCGATCCGCTTTTTGCCTGGCCACCAGCGATTACCGCCCTGATCATGACGGTGATCGTCTGGTGGCGCGGACAACAGGTGGGCGATCGGCCAATCGACAACCTGGAGGCAGAAAGTCGCTTTCGGACCGGTGCGATTGCACTCGTCCTGTTGGCGTTGGTTGCGCCTCTCGCCTCGAACGTCACCGAGGTTGGCACCGTCGTCGCCGACCTACCTGGCGCGTCGTTGCTCTTCTTCTCGACCGGCTTGACCTCGCTGGCGATCGCGCGCTTGCGGGCGCTCCAACTGCGCGGCTCACACGGTCGCGGCACCGCCCCACGCTGGCTCCTGACCATGGCCGGCACCATCGGACTGGTGATCGTCGCCGGGTTGACGATGATCGCGATCTTGCCAGGACCACTCGGCGGGATTGGGCGATTGCTCGCGCCGATCGTGCCAATCCTGCGGGTGCTCGACCCGATCCTCCTTGCCATCCTCCTACCGCTCGCGCTGCTCCTCGAGCGGCTGCTCATCCTGTTCAGCCGGTTTATGAGCCGGTTCAGCATTTCCGAGATGTTCCAGAACCTCGAACAGCCGCCGCCCGAGGAGATGGAAGAGCGCCTCCGCAATGTCATGGAGATCGACGTCATCATGCTGGGCGAATGGCTTATCCTCGCCAGCATCCTCCTCACCATTGGGGTAATTGTCTGGCGCTCTTACCGGAAGCGCGTCCACCGAAAGGAGGAGATACCGACAGAGGAACGCGACAGCGTCTGGTCGTGGCGTGAGTTCCTCTCCTCGCTGCGTGCCGCCCTTCGTCGTTGGTTCAAGTCGCTTCGGCCGGGGCCGCCGTCGGTGGCGGCAGAGGCGTCGAAACCGCTGACCGAGGAGGCGCGCTCGATCCGGGCGGTTTATCGCGCGTTTCTGGGTGCTGGTGCGGCGGCGGGGATGACGCGCCGCCCCGATCAGACCCCACTCGAATACCTTGCAGCCGTCGCACACCAGGTCGGCGACGGCCAATCCCTCGCTGCGACGATCACCGCCGGCTATCACGATGCCCGATACGCGGCCGAGCCGCCGCCCGATGCAACCGTCCGAGAGGTGCGCACAGCCTGGGAATCGTTGAAGCCGCACTTCACCCCTCGAACAGTCGATGCGTCTTCGCCGTGATATTGCGCGGATCGTCGCGCGGCGCGAACCGGCGTCCGCTATGATCGACGGCAGCAGGACCGGCAGTTGCCGGAACCCGAGCGTGACCGACGGGCGTGAGAGACCGTGCTAGAACGCAATCGTTGGCTGCAAGTCCTCATCGTCATGCTCGTGTTCATCGCCGGTATCTATCTCGGCGGGATGCTCTGGCAGGTCTTCCTCCGCTTCAGCGACATTATCCTCACGTTCTTCATGGCCTGGCTTCTCGCCTACACGCTGAACCCGATCGCCGATTTCTTGGTCAAGCAGCGGATCCCACGGCCGCTCTCGATCTTGCTCGTCTACATCATCCTGTTGCTCACGTTGATCATCATTGGACTGGTCGTCGTACCGCCGTTGGCCACTCAGACTGTTCAGCTTGGCCGGTCGATCCCGGGCTGGGTCGAAGAATGGCCGCGCTCACTCGAACTGATTCAGCGGTTGCTGAGCGAACGCGGTATCGACCTCCGGCTCAGTTCGATGTTGACCGATGCAGCGATTATTCAGCGTGCCGAGCAACTTGGAACCGGACTGGCGCAAAACGCCCTCGGCATTGCCCAGGGCGTCGCGGCTTTTATTTTCAACACCGTCATCGTGATCATTCTGTCGCTTTACTTCATGATCGACGGCGAACGCTTCTCCCGGCTGTTCGTCGACGTCTTGCCGAGCCGCTGGGAAGATGAGGCGCGCTATCTCCTCGCCGCCATTGACAAGACTTTTGGTGGTTTCATGCGCGGGCTCGTCATCCAAACCGGTGTCTATGCCGTCGGCACCGGGATCGTGATGGGACTGGCGGGACTACCATTTGTGCTGGTCGTGTCGATTTTCGCCGGCGCGATGATGGTCATTCCCTTCGTCGGCTCGGTCGTTGCGATGGTGCCGCCGATCATCCTGGCGGCGTTGACCGGCGATCCGGTCCGGGTGCTGTTGGTGTTCGCCGGACTAATGCTTCTCCAACAACTCGTCCTCAATGTGATTTCACCCAAGGTCATGTCTGATACCGTAGGGATGCACCCGCTGCTGATCTTCCTCGCGGTGCTGCTTGGCACCAAAGAGGCCGGCCTCTGGGGAGCGATCTTCGGCGTCCCGATCGTCGGCGTGATCTATTCGATGGCGGTGCAACTCTACCGACAGCGCCGTAAGCGGCTCGCAAACGTTACCAAGGAGCGCAAGGAGTTGCCGCTGACGGCGGTAGCGCCAGGAGAAGGGGTACCATGAGGCTTCGCAAAGCGGTCGTCCTGGCGGCAGGCTGGGGGACACGGTTCCTCCCGGCGACCAAGGCCCAGCCAAAGGAGATGCTTCCTCTCGTCGACAAGCCAATCATTCAATATGTCGTTGAGGAACTCGTCCAGTCCGGGATTGAGCAGATCGTGATCGTGACGGCGCTCGGCAAGCGGGCACTCGAGGACCATTTTGACCGGTCGTTCGAATTGGAAGCTGCTCTTGAGAAGAAGGGCGACGACCGACTGCTCGGGTTGGTACGCGGCATCAGCGACCTTGCCCGGATCTACTACGTCCGGCAGAAGGAGCAGCTTGGCGTCGGACACGCCGTGCTGACCACCGAGGATATCGTTGGGAACGAGCCGTTCGCGCTCTGCTTTCCCGACGACGTGATCGCCGCGGCCGTGCCGGCCATGGCCCAGATGATGGATGTCTATGACCGCTACCGCTGTTCAGTGCTTGCGGTAGAAGAAGTGCCACGCTCGGAGGTCCATAAGTACGGCATCATCGAAGGTCACAGCGTCGACGAGCGCGTCTATCAGGTTCGCAACCTCGTCGAGAAGCCGGACCCGAGCGAGGCGCCGTCCAATCTCGGCATCGTCGGCCGCTATATTCTGACGCCCGAGATCTTCGACGCCATCCGCTCAACCCAGCCTGGCAAATTGGGCGAGATCCAAATCACCGATGCACTCAGGATCTTGCTCGAGCGACAAGCGATCTATGCCTTCCAGTTTGACGGCGCTCGCTACGACACCGGCAGTCCGCTTGGGTTCTTGAAGGCATCGGTCGAGATGGCCCTACGCCGCCCCGATATTGGCCCTGAGTTCCGCGCCTACCTCGAAGGGGTGGATCTCGCCGGCGGTCGACGCGAGGATGCAAAGAGCCGACACACCAAGGACATTTTGGTGGAGGCGAATCCATAGGCGCCTGTCCGAGTGGGCTGCCGTCTCAGGCCTTGGGAAAACCGGCCAAGGCGCCATGAGGATCGTGGTTCTTGTCACACGTCGGACCACGACAGATAGATTGGGGTCGAAAGGGTCACGACTACCCTAGGGGATGAGCCATGAACGTCTCGGTCGAGTTGTTTCGGCACCATCGTTGGGCAAACGATGGGCTCTTTGCGCTCTGTGAGGGATTGGACGAGCACCAGTTGGAGGCGACGGCCGCAGGCACAATGGGCAGTATTCGCGATACCCTGCTCCACATCGCAAACACGGAGCGCTTTTGCATCTCCGCGATTCGAAACGAGCCGATCGAGCCCCGGAGGACTGAGTTTCCAGGCGTCGCAGCGCTGCGCGAACAGATGCGCCACCACGGAGACGCCTTGGTGGAGTTGGTCCAGAGCGTGCCGGACGACGCGGTCTGGACGGGGCAATGGGCTGGCGTGACATCGATCCCGCTTCAATCCTTCTTCACCCAAGCAATCAACCACGCGACCGATCATCGATCCCAGGTCATGACGATCCTGGCCCAGTTGGGGATAGAGACGCCCAATCTGGATGGGTGGGCGTTCCATCGAAGCCAGCTCGAACGACCCTAGCGACACCATTCCACCGGAAGCGTGGAGGTTCACCCAGAAAACGAGGAACCGCGTGCTGACGATGCCTGAGTCGGTCACCGCGTTTGCGCCGAACGCCTGACCGGCCGGAGACTTCGATCTCGTGTTCGGCCGTTGGTCTGCGACGACGCCTTTGGTCTCAGGTTGGTGCACGACAGGCGGCACAAGGGCGCAGGACTTCGATGGACCTTCATGATGCGGGGCGTCTCGCGTTCTCGACTCCTATCCCATCAGCTACCGCCTGAAATCGCGTCTCGTTCCACCGATCGCGGACATGAAGATAACGCCTGCCAGGTTGCCCGGCGCCGAGCCGATGCCGATGACGTTCACCCTCCCGGACAGGCTGTCGGGTTCTTGCTCGATCTCGAGGTTGGGGCGACCAACTCCCCTGCCACTCGTCGGACGTGCGACGTGTCCCTCACCCACCCGGCGCCGTACTCACCCCTCCCCGAGCCCCCAATCCGAGATCCCGGCCTCGCATTGGAGGTTGGTTCTTGCAAAGCGGTGCGCCGGTTGAACTGGTGCGCAGGCCAGTTCCGGCCTGGACGGCGTGTCTGGCTGCAATGGGCTTCTGGTCGCCCGGCGATTGAACTCGTAGAGCGAACATTCGTGCTTGACGCTTGCTTGTTTCCTTGATAGGATGCGCAGCAGGGCGTCAGCGAACTCGCGGGGTTTCGGGTGGCTGGCGCGCTGGTCTCCAAGGCTCGCGCTACCGGTTGATTGGGACGCAAGGGGGCGCCGGACCCCCGACTTGGGTGGAACCCGCGAATGACGCCTTCACCACCCCGCTGGAATAGCTGGCTTTTGTCTTCCTTTCGCCGGTTCGTGCTGCTCGCCAGCACGCTCGTCAGCGTCATTCTTGCGAGTTGTTGGCTGGTTACCGCGCTGAGCGTTTCCCCAAGCCCGGCGCCAGCCGCGCCGATCGTCACCGGCGCCCCAACGGTCGAGGCAGAGCCTGCCATCAGCCGCTTTCAGGTCGCAAACACTGGCGGCATCGGCGTCTACATCCGGCGGACGCCTCTGCTCAGCGACCATATTCGCGCCTGGGCGGAAGGAGCGATCATGGAGCAGATTGGCCCGGATGCCGTTGGCGAGGGCATCCGCTTCGTCAATGTGCGCGACCCCGACGGAAACGTGGGATGGATACCCGGGGCCTACTTGGTTCCGCTGCCGCCTGAAACGCCGACGCCGCCCGGTTAGACCGTCAGGAACGGCACCGGGTCGAACCGACCACCAAGCACCTCGCTCGACTTTGCACCGAGCCAGCCTTCCAGCACCGTGCTGTACACCGAGCGGAAGTCGATCTCATATTTCAGATCGCCATCGACGAGGTTGACCAGGTCGGGCGCGTTGCCGTGGATGCCACCGCGCACTCCATGGCCGACCGCTAACATCGGCGCGGCGGTCCCGTGATCGGTGCCATCGCTGCCGTTCTGGCGCGCCCGTCGGCCAAACTCCGAGAACGACAGGACGAGCACGTCGTCGGCCTTGCCCTGCGCTTCCATGTCTGAGAGGAAGGAGTCAACACCATCGCTCAGATTCTTCAGAAGCGTCGCCTGGGTGCGTGCCTGGCGCGAGTGCGTGTCAAAGCCGCCGAGCGCGACGTAGTAGATCCGGGTGCCAAGGTCCGCCTGCATCAACTGGGCAATCAGCTTCATATTCTGCGAGAACGAGTCGTTGGCATAGGTTGCCTGTGGTGTGTAGCTGCGAGCCAGTTGCTGGACCCGTTCGCTCGTCTCAATCGCCCCGAGCCCAACGTTACGAACGAATTCCTCGTGCTCCCGAGGGCTTGAGGCACGCGCGTAGATTTCGCGGATAGCCGAGAGTTGATTCTGACGGTCGTCGGGATACTCGCCGTCGGTCTGGAACTGAAAGGCATTGACGGTCCCGATCGCCGGCACCAAGACGTGCGAGGTCCAGAATGAGAGGGGCAGATTGCCACCGATGTTAACCGCCGCATTCGACACTTCGGTGCCAGACACCGGTGCACCGCAACAGTTCGCATCAAGATAGCGACCGATCCAGCCCGATGGTTCGAATTTCTCCGGGATGGCGGTTTGCCAGATCTCCATCGAACGGAAGTGCGACCGGTTCGGGTTTGGGTAGCCCACACCTTCGATGATCGCGACCTCGCCACGTGCGTAGCGTTCGTGGAGACGTGCCATCGCGCTGTGGAGCGCGAGCCGGTCGTCGAGCGGCAGTAGTTCGTCGTTGGTCAGGGCGATGGTCGGCCGAAGCTCGCGATACTTCGGGTCGGAATATGGCACGACGGTGTTCATCCCGTCATTGCCGCCCGAAAGCTGGACCACGACCAAGGTGCGTGGCAACGTCCCGTTCAGAGTGGCCGCTTCGACGGTCCGGGTGATGAACGCTGGGGCAGTCGCGCCGATCGAGACGAACAACGCGCCCATCCTGAGGAAATCGCGGCGGGTGTAGGCCATGGTCCTGCTTCCTTTCCCGTACCGTCAGTTCAGCTGGTAGGTCGGAGATGCCATGATCAGGTGGATCAATCCGCGCAGTTTGCCGTCGCGCCCTCGGCGGCCGGCCTGGCGGCTCCCCTGGGCGAGATAGGTCGTCAGAGCATTGCGCATCGACGGCGTGGTATCGCCGTCGATGAGCAGGTTCAAGTAGTAGTCGACGGCATCTTGATCGCTCGAGATGCCCGCCGTGCTCAAGGTCTCGACTGGATTGATAAACGGCTGGCGAGCACCATTGCGGCCAGCGGCAACCGTGTTGGCAAAATTCTGCCGGTTCAGCAGCGAGGACGCGCCGATCCATTCCGTTGCCTCCGGCCAGCCTTTGACCGTCGGCGGGTTGAGCAGCGCTTGCCCCAACCCCGTCATAATGGTCGCGAGTTGGGGATAGGCGGGAACGCCAAGGGTTTTCACCGTGCCGATCACGAAATCGACCGGGCTCTTGATCTTCGCGTGATAGGCCGTTTCACTCGAGAACTCTGCCGAGAGAAGGATCGCCCGCACCAATGGTCCAATCTCGTAGTTGCTCTGGACAAAGATGCCGGCGAGACGCTCGATTGTTTGGCGCGTTGGATGGTCGTCCACCAGATGGATGTAGAGCTTGGTCGCGATGAAGCGCGCCGACGCCGGCTGAGAGATGGCGAGATCGACAATCTGCTCGCCGGTGAAGTTGGCGGTCTGGCCGAAAACGGTCTTGGTTCCGGTGTCAAACTGGTTGCGATTGAAGAAGAACTGGTTGTTTCGGATCTCCCATCCGGTAAAGGCACGCGCCGCCTCTTTGATGTCCTGTTCGGTGTAGTTGCCAATGCCCAGCGTGAAGAGTTCGAACAGTTCGCGGGCGAAGTTCTCGTTTGGTCTGCCCTTCTTCGAGGTCAGCGTATCGAGAAAGCGCATCATTGCCGGGTCTTTGGCAACTGCCTGGGCAAGGGTGCGGAAGTTCCCGAGCGCGTGCTGACGAAACAGTTCGTTCTGGTCCCACATCCATTCGGAATTGTTCACCTTGGAGTTCGCGGTGGCGAAATGGTTGTGCCAGAAGAGGGTCATCTTCTCCTGAAACGGCTTGGGCGACTCGACCAGGCGATAGACCCAGCGCTGCTGCATCCCGGCGATCCGCGATGCATCGAAATTCGGGATCCTTTCGGCCGGGTCGTCCATATCCGGTACCGAGGAGAAATCAAGCAGCGCATCGACCGCGCCTTCGAAGCCAAGGGCGGTGTATCGGGCGAGATCGTCCGGGCTCGCGCCAAAGGCCGTCCGCCGCAGCAAATGGGTAATCCGCGACGTGTCGGCGGTGCGCGCGAGCACGATATTTCGTTCGGGTGGCGCGGCGACCGATGGCATAGGACTTTCCTCCTAGCAGCCCCACGCGCGGGCCGCTTTCCTCAACACGTACAAGCGTGCCACATCGTTTCATCCATGCCAAGCGGACGGGGGTTTCCCCCAGGTCCTACACTGCCGCACGGGTAGGAGGGACCATGGAGGGTGTGCTACGGATCGACCGTGTCGCGCATCCGTCGTTGACGGATAACTGGCTTGGCGACCCTATTGAACGGGAGATCCCGATCTACCTTCCCCCGGGATACAGTCCGGCACACCGCTACCCGGTGGCCTACTGGCTCGCGGGCTACAGTGGCACCGCCCGGTCCCGCGCCAACAGCAACGGTTTCGAACTCAACCTGTTCGAGCGATTCGACCGTTTGATTGCCTCCCGAACGATCCCACCGGCATTGCTTGTCGCAGCCGATGGGTTTACCCGCTATGGCGGCAGCCAATATCTCGATTCCCCCACCAATGGCCGCTATCAGGACGCGATCGCGATCGACCTCGTCAGCTACCTTGACCGCCATTACAGCACGATCCCGTCGCGCGAGGCTCGCGCTGTCCTCGGTCATTCGAGCGGCGGTTACGGTGCGTTGATGATGGGGATGCAGCGACCCGACACCTTCGGGCAGGTCGCCCTCCACGGCGGCGACGCCTATTTTGAATACTGCTATCTGCCGGACATCGCCAAACATCAGCAACATATCGCCCGTCGGGGCGGACCGGCTCAGTTCGTCGATTGGTTCTGGGCGCAAGACCCGACACCGAGCGATTCGGTCGTCGCTCTGAGCTTGATCGCGATGGCAGCGTCCTACTCGGCCAATCCCGCTGCTCCCGCAGGAGTGGACCTACCCTGGGACCCCGAGACGGGCGAACTCATCGAGAACGTCTGGCTACGTTGGCTCCGCCACGACCCGGTGCGCCTGGTCTCGAAATATACGGATGCGCTGAAGTCATTGCGGCTGCTCTATTTCGATTGCGGGACGCGCGACGAGTATCACCTACATTTCGGGGCGCGCATCCTGGCGAACCGGTTAGCTGAGCATGGTATTCCGTTTGTTCACGAGGAGTACGACGGGACCCACTCCCCGGTGAATCACCGAGCGGAGATGTCCTTCACCCGGGTCGGCGCTTCCTGGCGCACGGCCCTGCGGCTCGGTGAGGAGGATTGATGCGCTACGAGACGACGACGCGGGCGATCCCGCCATCCGTCCTTCAGCTTGCTCGTGAGTTCTTCGGAGGCCGCTTTGGACTGACCGAGACGGCCAGCGGCGAGCGTTCGGTCTCATTCGAAGGCGGAGGAGGCGGAGTGGCTATCGAGGCGCGCGGCGCTTCCGCCGGCACGGTCGTCGAGATCGTCACGCGCGAGTGGGACATCCAGGTTCGCGAGTTCATCGGGCTGCTCGCGAGCCAACGCTAGGCCAGCCGGAGCTAGCCGGGAAACTCGTCCGGCCTTGCGAGGCGAAACGAGCGTGGGAAGACCTCATCGGCGCTCTGTCGCGACCAGTGACTGCCTGGCACGGCCTCCCAGGCTGCCTCCCCGGCGACCTGAAGTTGGCTGACGAGCGCATCCTCGTCGACGCCGGTGATCCGCCCATCCACGACCACCGGTTCACCGGCCACCGCTACCCAACGCACATCGCGCGAGTCGCAGGCGCTCAAGGCGGCATCCACCGGATCGCGCACCGGGCCAACCTGAAGGGACCGCAGGTCAATGCCGACGAAGTCGGCGGCAACGCCGACCGAGATCCGTCCGAGGTCGGGACGGCCAATCGCTTCGGCAGCGGCGATCGTACAGGTGCGCAATACCGAGCGCGCCGACCCGGCGGCAAAGTCGTTCTCGACCAGTTTCGCCATCGTCTGGGCAGTCCGCATCTCGAAGAGCATGTCCCGCGGGAAGGTGTCGGTGCCAAGAGCCACCCGAACACCGGCCTGCTGGTAGCCATCAAGAGAATGGAGCGCATTCCCACGTCGCGAAATCGCGACCGGGCAATGCACCACGGTCGTCCCGCTCTCGGCCAGCAGTTCAAGATCGCGTCCGCCACGGTACCCCGAGTACGGATTTACGCTGGTCGCGAAGCAGTGGGCGAGCGAGGTACGCGGCCCGAGAACCCCAAGATCGGCTAGCCATTCGATGGGTGTTCTGCCGGTCCGATGGAGTATCTCGTGAAACTCGGCAAAGCTCTGGCATGCATGGATCTGCATGAGCAGGCCCCGCTCGTCAGCAGCGCGTTTGGAGTCGGTCAGAAGTTCGGCGGTGCAATAATCAAGGATGCTGGGATAGAGCACCCCGCCGACCAGGCCATCTCCTCTGCCTTCTTCCGGCAACCGCGAGAGCCAATCGAGCGCAGTCTGGAATGGAGCACGGCCCCCATCCGCTCGCCACTCTTTGATTAGCCGGCCGTCGTCCTCGGTCAGATAGTCGGCTGACCGGAAGCCTGGCCCCAGATAGAGGCGAATCGGCACTTGCGTGCGCGCCGAGAGCAGTGCGTCGGCCATTGGTGGCGGAGATCCAGCCTCGAGTACGGTGGTCGCACCGCCTTTGACCAACTGGACCAACGTGGCGAGGGCTCCGGTCTGCCGGTCTTCCGCTGGAGCAGGTTGCGCATCCCGCCGGGGCGCATTGTTCTGAAATCCGCCGCCGTAGATGTCGCGCCGGCCGAGGTGAAAGAGCAGTCGGCCCGCAGCCTGCGAGCCAGCATGACAATGGAGGTCGATCAGCCCGGGCAGGAGCAGATGACCGGAAAGATCGACGACCCGTTCAGCGGGGACAGTCGGCTCCCGGCCTATCCGAACGACCCGGCCGGCCTCCCATTCGACGACGCCGTCCGGCAGGACGACGTGATCGCGGCCATCAAATGCGAGCAGCCAGGATGCCCGGGCGGCGCGGCGGTCGGCCATCGTCGTCTCCTCGATGCTGGGTGGGGTGCGGAACTAGCGGGGAGGCGCCTGTTGTTGCACGAGCTTCCGTTGCTCGGCGGCCTTCTCTTTGTCGATCCGGTCCTGCGCCCAAAGCTGACGGTCAGAGGTGATCCGGTACTCGATGGTATTCTGACCGTTCTTCTTTTGGTCTTCGAGCCAGCGTGAGAAGACGTTGTTCTTTACCGCGTCGAGCGCTTCGGTGTCGAGTGCCCGGACCTGCGGCCCATCGAGGCGCTGGAGGACCCAGTAACCGGAGCGCGAGCTAAACGGTCCTTCAACCCCGCTGCCCATCAGACCAAACGCCGCCGCGTCGAAGTCCGCATCCTTGACGCCGCGCGCGATCCAGCCAAGCTCACCGGCTTTCTCACGCGAGTCGACATCAAGCGACAGATCGGCAGCGAGTTGCTCCCAGGAACCGCCAGTGCGCAGTTTCTCGAGGACATCTTTGGCCTCGGATTCCTGTGAAAGGAGGATGCCACGCAGACGGACCTGCTCGGCGGTGGCCGGTACGTCCGCCCTCAGCTTCTCCTCAATTTTGGTCCGTAGGAGACGGGTGCGGACCTGCTCGCGATATTCGGCGTCACTCAGCCCGGAAAAGGTGAGCAAGTTCCGGTAGCGTTCCTCAAAGGGAGCCGGCACCGGAGTCGGGCTAGGCAGTGGCGTCGGCGTAGCGAGTGGGTCGGTCGGGCCAGGGCTCTGCTCGGGCGTGTCTGCCGGCAGCGGCTCGAGGTCCTTGCGCAGTTGCTTGTCGACCTCTTCTGCCGTCGCCGAGACGCCAAGTTTCACCGCCATCTGACGGATCAACTCATCGTCCACCCAGTCGAACACCAACTGAGTCGGCAGGATCGAGCGTTGGCTGGCGACCTGCTGAGAGAACTGCTCTCCGCCAAACTGGCTGAACAACTGGGCCTGCGAGTCAATCTGTCGTTGGCGATACTTCAACTGTCGGATGTAGTCATCCATCTTGAACCCGACGTTGTTCACCCGCGCGATCTCTTCCTGACCGCGTGCAATGACCTCGCGATAGTAGCCAAAGAGCGGGATGCCGATAATCACGAGCACCGCGGCGACGCTCAGCGCGATCGCAATCTGCTGGAGCCGACGCTCGCGCTCCCATCGGGTGGTATGGCGGTTGCCAGTTCGCTTCGACTGGTCTTTGCGGCGGAATAGCCCGCCGAGACGGTCGAAGAAGCCGGGCTTCGAGCTAGTAGATTCCACAGTTCGTCTCGCCTTGGCGCGACAGGGCGCCAGATTGGGTTCCGATCGATTTACGACTCGGGTTCGTCGACTGGATTTGCACTCGGTGCTACCGGAGCTTCGGCGGCAGGAGCTTCGGGAACGGCGACCGCGACCGGCGCTTCATTGGCGATCGTTTCGGCGACCGGCGCAGCCACGGGCGCTTCCGCGACTGCATCAGCGGCGACTGCATCAGCGGCGACCGCCGGCGCAGCTTCGGCCGGCGGAGCGACCGGTTCGCGATTGAAGCCCTCACCGCGCGGTGGGCCCATCGGCCGACGCTCCTCGCGGGCGCGTCGTCGCTCCTCGGGAGACCGGACACCGACGCCGCCGGACCAGCGGATGTGTTCGCCGGTAAACGGCAACATCGCGAGGAGCCGAGCTCGCTTTATTGCGGTGGTCAGTTTGCGCTGATGACGGGCGCAGGTGCCGGTCTTGCGGCGCGGTTCCATCTTGGCACGATCCGTCAGGAACCGGCGCAGCTTCGACGGGTCTTTATAGTCGATTACGAGGTTCTTGTCGGCGCAAAACGCGCACACCTTCCGGCGGGGTGGGTAGCGCCGATAGCCGTCACCCCGACGGCCTTTTGCCCTCGGTCGCTCACTTGTCACAATGTTCTCCAATGGGGAGGCGGCTCCCCTCGATTCTGTCCTAGTAACCGATCTCGTCGGCTTCGATTTCTTCGTGGGTGTGCGCCACCGGCTCCTCCGCTGCAAGGGCCGACCGGCGTTGACCGAGGAAGATCACCTCGTTCGCCAGCACTTCCAAGACGCGCCGTACGTGGCCGTCCTGGCCCGGCCAACTGCGGGTCTGAAGCTTCCCTTCGACATACACCCGCTGGCCCTTGGTGAGAAGCTGATCGCAGCGCTCGGCAAGTTTGCTGAACGTGACGACTTGAAACCACTCGGTTTCCTCGCGTCGCTCACCATCGACGCTGGCAGCCGGGCGATTGACCGCGACGTTGAAGGTCGTCACCGGACGCCCCGCGGTCGTGTAGCGAAGCTCGGGATCTTTCCCGAGGTTGCCGATGATCATCACCTTGCAAAGACCAGCCATCGATCCTTCTTGCCAATCGCCCCGGCCCGCGCGGCGCTACTTCTCGTCCCGGCGAACGACGAGGTGGCGAAGCACGTCATCGGTGATTTTGAGTTGGCGCTCGATCGCGTGGGTGGCGTCCGACTCCGAATCGAAGTTCACCAGGACGTAGATACCTTCGCGATGATCGTCCAGCGGGTAGGCGAGGCGACGGCGGCCCCAGAGGTCAGTCTTGTCGATCGTCCCGCCCCGACTGGCGACCACCGCGCCAACGCGCTCAATTGCCTGATCGATGTCGTCATCGGGGATGGTGGGACGGAGTACATACACCATTTCGTAGCTAGGCAAACCGGTCTTTCCTCCTCATGGGTTTGCCCCAGCCACGAGCGGACTGGGGCGAAAAGGACGCGCCGACCTCTCCAGCCGACGCCGGCGGCCGAAACGGGCCGCTCGCACACGAAGTATATCAGACGAACCGCCTTGAACTGGCCGAGCGCCTTCTCATGGCATCATCAGGGCGCTCTTAGCGTTGTCTTAGGTCGAAGACCTACCATCGTTACCAGACGCATGCCTCAAGGAGCTTCAGCGATGCAACCAGATGACTACCAGTCGCGGCCGCTGTGGAGTGCCGCCAGTCAACCCCAATCGCCCGTTGGTACGCCGTCCACCGGCAGCGCACCAGCCAGCCACCCGGTTCAGAGTGCGCCACCCCGCCGATCAAGCTATTGGAAACCGCTCGGGATCGGCCTCGTCGCCGGAGCGCTCCTCATAGGAGCACCGGCCGGCGGTATCTTTGGCGGGCTCGCCGGCGGGATGGCCGTCGCACGGCTGAGTGGGTCGCCGAGTGCGCCGGTTGCGGTTCCGAACCCGCTCCAGTTGCAGCCGGTCGTGGTGGCGACCAACACCGACCTGACCGCACTTTACGAGCGAACGGTCAAGTCCGTCGTCCAGGTCAACTCCCGCGGCTCGCAGGGCAGCGGAATCGGCTCAGGGTTCGTCGTCAGCAGTGAGGGTCACATCCTGACCAACAACCACGTCGTCGAAGGCGCAACGACACTGACCGTACGCTTCAGCAACGGTACCGAAATCGACGCACGGGTCCTCGGTCGTGACCCGGCCGGCGACCTGGCGCTCCTGCAGGCGCGAATCCCGTCTGATGTCCAGCCTCTGCCACTGGCCGACTCCGATCTGGTCAAGCCCGGCGAGGTCGCGATTGCGATTGGCAGTCCACAGGGCCTCGGCTATTCAATCACGGCCGGCATTGTCTCGGGTATCGACCGCACCGCTGGAGCCGGTGGCGGCCGGCCGCTGAGCGGACTGATCCAGACCGACGCCGCGATTAACCCGGGCAATAGCGGCGGTCCACTGCTTAATGGCCGGGGCGAGGTGATCGGCATCAACACGCTTGGCAGCAGCGGCGTCCAGAACATCGGCTTTGCGGTACCGATCAACTCCGCCAAGCGCATCCAGGCACGGCTTGCCGCTGGCGAAGTGGTCCAGCACGCCTGGCTAGGCATCTCTGCCGCGAGCGTTCAGTCGCAGAATGGCGTCGAGGTCGCCGAAGTAACGGCCGGTTCCCCCGCCTCTCGGGCTGGCCTGCGCGCGGGCGACATCATCACCAAGTTGGGCGGCAAGCCAATTGCCGATATTGACGAACTGCGCAAGGTCCTCGACGAGCAACGCGTCGGCCAGACGGTGACGATCGAGTTTAGCCGCGCCGGCCGAAGCCAGACCGCTCAGGTTGCCCTGCAGGCCTGGCCGGCCACCGCACGCCCCTAGCGCGCCCGCCATCACTCGACGGCCCCTCCAGTCCACCTGGAGGGGCCGCCTGATCTTCAGGCGCTTTCGTCAGCCGGTGCTCTGGGCGTCGCGAACGATCGGTCGGTTCGAAATCACTCGGCTGGCAGCAGGTATTCCTTCAGGATCCAGCCGGTGTTGCCGCGGGCATCTTTGACATTGCGCCAGACCTTGCCGTCGAACTGGCGGTCCGGCCCAACGATCTCCATCACCGACCCATCCGGCCAGGCGACGACGCCGCGCGCCTGCAGGTTCGGCTCGGGACGCAGGTAGGCGCCGAGTCCATCGGTGTTGCCGATCTTGACCTTTAGCACCGCGACGGTCGGACTAGGGGCCGGAGTGGCGGCCTGGGCGACCGCCGGGGTCGGCACGGCAGGCGATTGCGGACGTGCCGCCAAGGTGGCGAAGGTGACGGCCGTCAAAAAGGTGAGCAGAACGAGCGATGCGCCGGCGACAGCGAGGGCGCCGACGACGTTGGTCAATGGAAATCGCCCGACGCGAACGGTTGACGGCAGGCCGAGGAAAGCTGTCCGTGCTTCCCAGAGATCGAACAACTGTCGGTTACAGGCAAGTTCGGTGCGGTTGACGACTTGCCGCTCTTTGAGGCCTTTCAGTTTCGGGTTCGTGCACCAGCCGAGCGACCGCACCGGGGAGCGTCGGAAATGACGGCAGGTTCCGCACTCTCTTACGACCGCCATGGCGCGCCCCTTTCCCCCAGGGATTCTAGGACCGAGCAGGCGATGGAGCAACCGGTTCAGTGTCGGACTGCCGGACGGTTTAGACAAAATTTGCTCGTCCCAAGAGAGTATCTGCTGGAAATGACAGTCCTACCGGACTAGGCTGAGCGCCAGATTCGGCGGGCTTCCCAGGCAAAGGGGAGGATGCCACGGCACAGTACATCGCTCATCGAGGTCTCGAGTCGCGGGGGAGCGATCTCCGTCGGCGGGTAGCGTTGGCCTGTATCGCGATCCTCTCGGTCTTGCTCCTCTTTGACCTGACGTCGTCGGGCGCACTCGCCCGCATCGCCGGCCCGGATGCTGCCAACTACGGCTGGGCGGTTCACGAGTTCGCCCTCCGAGAAGGCCCACGGATGACCTCGCCACGTGTGCTGAGCATCCGACCCGGGACACGGCTGAAACTGATAGATAGCGCGGGCGGCGAAGTCCTCGACCCGGCCGCCTCAGCCCCATCGAAATGGTATCTCGTCAAACCAGCCGACGGTGGCGAAGCCGGCTGGGTCTACGCTGGCTGGATCCGGCGCTAGCGCTTCACGCTTCGAGATAGTCCTTCGTTGAAGGCAACCCGCCCACGCGCCGTGGGTCTGGCGATAGCGCGTCTGAGATCGCCCGCGCCAGTCCCTTGAATGCCGCTTCGGCCCGGTGATGGTCATTACCCGCCACCAGCAACCGGCAGTGCAAGTTGATCCGCGCTTCGGTCGCGAAGCTGTCGAGGAAATGGGCAATCAACTCGGTCGGCAGACCACCCAGTCGCTCGGTAGCAAATGGCAAGTCGATGACCGCCTTGCCACGACCGCCAAAGTCCACCGCAACCAGCACGAGGCTCTCGTCCATCGGCATGATGCTCTGGCCCATTCGCCGGATGCCACGCCGCCCACCGACCGCTTCGAGCAACGCTTGGCCAAGGACGATCGCCACGTCTTCGACGGTATGGTGCTCGTCGACCTGAAGGTCACCGGTGGCCCGGACGGTCAGATCGATCCCACCGTGCTTGGCAAGGTGGGTCAGCATATGGTCGAGGAAGCCAATGCCAGTGACGATGTCGGCGGTCCCACCGCCATCGAGGTCGATCTTCACTTCGACGATAGTCTCGGCAGTCTCGCGCCGACGCTCGGCGATGCGGCGCTCGAGGCGGTGTTCGACAGTCATCCGGCGATCTCCTCCGGCGAAATCTCAGCCAGAGCCCGCGCCAACTGGTCGGTGTCTTCCGGCCGGCCAACGCTGACCCGAATCGCGTTGCGCAAGAGCGGCGAGTCGTAGAAACGGACGAGGACGCCCCGACGGCGCAGCGCATCGCGCAACGACCGCGCACTCGCCCCATCGACCGGGCAATAGACGAAGTTGGCCACGCTCGGCACCGGGCGCAGATAGGAGACCGAGCCCAGAACCGCGAGCAACCGGGATCGCTCGGCGAGGATCGCTTCAACCGTCCGCGTCCGGTGTGCGGAGTCGGCGAGCGCGACACGAGCGGCGAGCGCCGCGGCGACGTTGACGTTGTAGGGCGGCTTGATCGTCAGGAGGCGCTCTGCGACAACCGGTGAAACCACCCCGCAGCCGATCCGCAGCCCGGCGAGCCCCGCCCATTTGCTGAAGGTGCGCAGCACCATCACATGCTCATATCGCTCGGCAAGCGCAACGAAGCTAGTCCCGCTGAACTCGGCGTAGGCCTCGTCGATTACCAGCGGCACTCCGAGCGCAGCGAGCGCCTCGGCGGTGGGCACGTCCAGCGGCGTACCGGTCGGGTTGTTCGGCGCAGCTACCCAGATCAGTTTGGTGCGAGCGGTGAGGGCGGCATGGACCGTATCGACATCGATGGTGAAATCGGGTCTCCGCGGCACCGGCCGGTAGGCCGCGCCAGCGACATCCGCTGAGAAACGGTACATGCCGAACGTCGGAACGAGGTCGATCACCTCGTTGCCCGGAGCAACAAACAGCCGGTAGAGCAAGTCGATCAACTCATCGGCGCCCGCGCCGAGGATTATCCGATCAGGACTCGCCCCGAGATAGGCGCCGACCGCCTGTCGGAGGTCGTCATGGATTGGGTCGGGATAGCGATGATAGCCACGGTAGCCGGCGATCGCCTCGAGGACGGCAGGCGAGGGTCCATAGGGGTTCTCGTTGGCATCCAGTTTGGCGATCCGGTCAGCCGGGATCCCGATTTCGGCGGCAATCGCGTCGAGGGATGGCACCGGCTGATACGGCTCGAGGGTCCGGAGATGCGGCTGAAATAGCGCATTCAGATCCACGCCAGCCTGGTTCACGCTCCGCGCTCGCGGCGAATTTCGACCGATCTGGCATGGGCGGTCAGTCCTTCGGCCCGCGCTAGAGTGGCAGTTGCTTGGGTTAACTCACGCATCCGGTCCGGGCTGAGCGCGATTACGCTGATGAGTTTGACGAAGTCATCGACGTTCAGCGGCGAGTTGAAGCGAGCGGTGCCACCGGTCGGCATCACATGGCTGGGTCCGACGGTGTAATCGCCAAGCGCCTCGGTGGAATGCTCGCCGACGAAGATCCCTCCGGCGTTGCGAACGGCGGGGATCCACGACCAGGGGTCTCGCAGGTGCAGACAAAGATGCTCCGGGCCGTACTCGTTCATCAAGTCGAAGGCGGTTTGCAGGTCCGGTGTGACGACGATCCCGCCGCGACCGCTGACTGCTGCCCGGGCAATCGGCTCGCGCGTCAGCAGTGGCAACTGGCGCGCGATCTCGTCGGCGGTCGCTGCGGCCAACTCCGGGGAGGTCGTCAAAAGGATCGGCTGGGCCAGCACGTCGTGCTCGGCCTGGGCCAGCAGATCGGCAGCACAGAGCGCCGGATCGGCGCTGTCGTCGGCGATCAGCAGTGTCTCAGTTGGGCCGGCGAGCGCATCAATGGCAACGAGACCGTAGACCTTGCGCTTGGCGAGCGTGACGAAGAGGTTGCCCGGGCCGAGAATCTTGTCGACGCGCGGGATACTTCGCGTCCCGAAGGCGAGCGCGGCGATCGCCTGTGCCCCGCCGACCCGAAACACCCGGTCGACACCGGCGATGTCGGCGGCAACCAGGGTCACCGCCGGAACCGCCCCGTCGCGCCCGCAGGGCGTCGTCAGGACGATCTCGCGCACACCTGCCACTCGCGCCGGCACCGCGGTCATAACCACCGTCGAGGGGTAGGCAGCGGTTCCGCCGGGGGCATAGAGCCCGACGCGCTCGAGCGGCCGAACGATCTGGCCGAACCCCTCGTCGAAGTCGACCCAGGAGTTCCGACGCTGGCGCTCGTGGAAGTCCCGCACCCGTCGAGCCGCCAACCGAAGCGCGTCCACGACTGCCGGGTCAAGCGCCCGATAGGCTCCCTCGATCTCCTCCCGGCTTACTTCGAGATCTGCCAGATCCACACCGTCAATCCGGCGGGTGAGGTCGACGATGGCATGGTCGCCGTCGACCCGAACTGCGGTCAGGATGCGGTCGACCACCTCGTCGGCACTCAGGTCTTCGCCCCACTGGTCGCGGATCCGCGCCCGGACCGATTCAGGCAGGGCGACCGTCTCCATCGGCGTCCGGTCGATCAGCAGACGATGCGCTTCGGCGAGGTCGTCAAAGATGCGAATGTCACTCCGGGTAGCGGTCATCGGACGGTCCTTGTCGCGGTTGGCTCAAGTTCCTGCTGCAACTTTCCGAAATAGTACGAATGGTCTTCGAACACATAGGTCGTTGGTAGCACGGTGACACCGCTCCCACCGACCGCACGGAGGTGCTCGACGGCAGGAAGCAGCAGGTCGGCACGGACGACCAACGCAACCGCGTACCATCGGTCCGGTCCCTGACCATACACCCGACTGACCGTTGGTCCGGCCAATCCGGCAAGCTCCGGCCGCGCCCAGATCTGGTCGGCAACATCCTGCTCAGATGCGCCGCGAATGTTCGCCGTCACTCGCAGGAACGAGGCGGCTCGCATCCGCGCTTCGATCAGTTCAAGGATCTTCCGAGTTCCGGCGACCCGCGAGGCGCAGCCCTGCAGGGTCTCGCGGTTGGCGATCAGACAGGCCTGCGACCGCAGGATGGTTCCGCCATCGATCGTCTTGAGGTGATTCTCGCGCAAGGTCGTTCCGCTCGATGTGAGATCGGCGATGATGTCGGCATAGCCGATGCTCGGCGCGGCTTCCATCGCGCCCTGCGATGCGACGAGGCTGAAGTGGCTGATGCCGCGACGCAATAGGAAGTCCCGCGTCAACCGGCGGTACTTGGTCGCGATTCGCAGGTCGCGGCCGCTTTCACGGAGTTCCGTTGCGAGATCAGCGAGGTCGCCGACGGTCGCGACGTCGATCCAGGTGTCGGGAACGGCCAGTACCAGTTCACAACCGCTATAACCCAGATCCTCGATGACCACCAACAACGGGTCGTTTTCAAGCTGAGTCTCGCGGACGTTGTCCAGTCCGGTGATGCCGAGATCGGCACTGCCCTCGATCACCTTGGCAGCGATATCGTTGGCACGTTGGAAGACGACCGACGCGGCGGGAACCGCCGGCATCATCGCGACATACTGGCGTGGGTTTGGCCGCGAAACACCCAGTCCGGCCGCCGCCAAGAACGCCAGCGTCGGCGCCTCCATTTCGCCTTTGCTCGGAAGCACGATCCGCAAGGCACCGGTCATCGCGCCTCCACCGTCGCCTGGGCAACCGGCGCCGATAGGAGATCGGCGAGCGCATTGACGCTGTAGGCAAAGCCGGCCGCCGGGACATCCGGCCCGCCGAGCGTTCGCACCAGCCCGTCATAGCGCCCGCCGCCGCAGAGCGACTGCCCACCGTCGCGTGGGTGGCGAAGATCGAAGACAAAACCACTGTAGTAGCCAAGCTCGCGCGACAACCCAAAATCGACGACGACATCAAGAACGCCCTCGGCGGCGAGCGCATCGACGAGTGCTTCGAGATCGATCAACGACGGCACCGCCAGGGCGGCTGCGTCGAAAAGGCTCCGAGCGCGAGAAAGCGCCTCGCGTGCCGGGCCGCGCACCAGGGCGAGATCTCCGGCAAACTGGAGCGCTCGCTCAACCGCCGCCGGGTCGTCCCATCCGCCGAGTTTCCGCAGAAGCCGGCCAACGATCTCGTCCGGGTGGCGACCACCGAGCAGGTCGACGTTGATGCTTTCGAGGAGGCCGCGCACGACGATCCGCGCCCCGTCGTCGCCAAGCGTCTGAAGCGCCTGCTTCAGGTCGGTGGCGGTTGGGTCGGTGGCGGTCAGACCAAGTTCGGCCAAGGTTGAGCGCATCGTCTCGGCGCCGCCGGGGTCGGAAAGCGTTTCCAGACCCCCGAGAATGGTGCTCGCGGTTCGGTCGGAAAGCCCGAAGCCGGCAAGCGCCTCGCCAAAGACGCCGACGTGGCCGAGCACGAGCGTCCCGCCCTCGATACCGACCTCACGCAAACCGCCAGTCGCGAGTGCAAGGAGACCGGCATCCACGGCCGTTCCACCCGAACCGATCGCCTCGACACCGGCCTGGGTCCAGACCCGAAGCGGCGTAGCCGGGTCGAACCGAAATACCGGCCCGGCATACTGCCAGTGCGCCGCGCCGCCGTCTGGCCTCGCTTCGCCATAGAGCCGAACCGCGGAGGCGGTGAACTCCGGCCGCAGGCTGACCCGCGCTCCGCCCGGCTCGACGAATGAGTACAGCTTGGCAAGGAGTGGTCCCCCGGCTTTTCGAACGTAGAGGTCGGTCGGTTCGAGAACCGGAAGTTCGATCCCGGCATAGCCGTGCGCGTCGAACCAGGCGCGGAGACGGTCGATCACCTGCTGGCGAATGGCAGTCTCAGCCGGGAGATAGTCGCGAGCGCCAGTTACTCGATCGAACACAGAGGGCTTTCCGGACCGGCGCGCACCGGTCGCTTCATCACTGAAGAGATTCTACGGGCCGGTGGCTGCCAACTTCAATTCGTCGCGGTAGCCCGTCCGATTTCGGCCCGCGAGTCGATATCTGATAGCGCCCTTAGCTACGGCTTGTTATCGTTGACACGATTGGACGCCCCCGGGAGGGATGCCGATGGCTCAGTCGAGCGCGCCCGCCGCCCCACCGTCCACCCTCGAGCGCTTCTTCAAGATCCGCGAACGCGGTAGCTCGGTCGGAACCGAGATCCGCGGCGGTCTTACCACCTTTATCGTAATGGCCTACATCTTAGTCGTCAATCCGGTGATCCTGTCGGTCAACACCCAGGGCGCCGGGCCGGACTTCGTCGCGACCGCCACGATGACGGCGCTCGCCGCTGGCGTTCTGACCCTCCTGATGGGGCTCTGGGCAAACTATCCCTTCGCACTCGCCTCTGGACTGGGGCTTAACGCCTTCGTCGCGTTCGACCTGATCCTTGGCCGAAAGATGCCGTGGCAAGCCGCAATGGGCGTCGTATTCCTCGAAGGGATCATCATCACGATCCTCGTCCTGACTGGCTTTCGCTCGGCGGTGCTCGCGGCCTTTCCGACGAGTATCAAACGGGCGATCGGCGTTGGCATCGGCGTCTTTATTTTGTTCATTGGGCTGGTCAATGCCGGGTTCGTTCGAGTTCCGGTCGAGTCGATCCCGATCGCCAACGGCGTCGCCACCGGCCAACCCGCGACCCCGGTCACGCTCGGCAACCTGAGTGGCTACCCGGTGTTGCTCTCGGTGCTCGGACTTGCACTGGCGGCACTCCTTACCGCACGGCGGGTGCGTGGGGCGCTCCTGATCGCGATCGTCGCAACGACTGTCGTCGCTTTTGTCGTCCACTCGGTCACGGGCGCCGACATCTCAAACGCGCCGGGCGTTCAGGGCGGGTTGCCGACCTCGTTCCCACCGCCTTCATTTGCGACCTTCGGCGCGGGCGTCTCCGGGGCGTTGCAGGTGTTCACGGTCCTGCCGATGCTGACCGCTCTGCTGGTGATCTTCTCGATCATGCTTTCGGACTTCTTCGACACGTTCGGCACGATGTTCGGTCTAGCCGAACAAGCCAACCTGCTGGATCAGCGCGACAACTTACCGGGAAGCGAGCAGGTGCTGTTGGTCGATGGAATGGGCGCGGCGGTCGGCGGTGCGCTCTCGGCTTCCTCGGTGACGATGTATATCGAAAGCGGCGCGGGCATCGCCGAAGGGGCGCGCACCGGCCTGGCTTCGGTGGTGACCGGCATGCTCTTTCTGCTCTGCATCGGGCTTGCTCCGCTTACCTACGTCGTTCCCGCCGAAGCGACCGCGCCGGCCTTGATCATCGTCGGCTTCTACATGACCGGAGTGCTTCGCGAGATCAACTTCGCCGATTTCACCGAGGGATTTCCGGCGCTGTTGGCGATCGCGGTCATGCCGCTGACGTTTTCGATCACCAACGGGGTTGGAGCCGCGGTGGTCGCCTACGCGTTCGTCAAGATGGTTGCCGGACGGGGTCGGGAAGTCCACTGGCTACTCTGGCTGGTCGCCGTCGCCTTCCTCCTTTATTTCGCCCTTCCAGCGCTGCGTGGCTGGGTCGGAGCCTAACCGCCAATTCCTAGCCGCGCCCGGAGCGGGTTGTGTACCATTCGCCGGCCTTCCCGGCCAATGGAGGCTTCGTGCGCCCGTTAGCGCCTGTGCTCGTCCTGTTGCTCTCCCTGCTGATCCCCACAGCCTGCTCACCGGCTCCGCTGCTCGACCAGGTCACCATCACATCGCCGTCGATATCGCCCAACGGTGATGGCGTCGACGACAAGGCGACGATCGCCTACACCGTCGGCCGGCCGGCTGCGATTAGCATCATCCTGCGCGACTCCGCCGGGCGCGACTATCTGCTTCGCGATCGCGAGCCGCGCTCGGCGGGCAGTTTCCAGGCACAAGTCGACGGCGTCGCGCCGGTCAACGATGGCAAGGCGACCCGGAGAGTTCTGCCGGACGGTCCGTACACTTACACGGTCATCGCCGAGGATCCCGGCGGCGAACGCGCCGAGGCCGGCGGCGAGATCACCATTGCCGGTGGAGACCGGACACCGGTGACGATCGCGAACCTCGTCATTTCCCTGCCAGGAGCGGGCGGCCAGGTCGCCGGGGCTGGCGTCGAGCGCGTCGAGATCTCGCCGAACGGCGACGGCGCGGAGGACGAGGCGATCATCAGCTACGGAATTTCGAAGGATGCCGAGGTCGTCGTCTTCGCCAAGGATGCGGCCGGACGAATCATCCTGCTGGACGAGAGAAAACCTCGCCGCGCGGCGCTCTACACCCACTATTGGAACGGCCTCTACAACGGCCGGCTGGTCGCCGATGGTGAGTACGCCATTCACGTTCAGGCCTTCGACAAGGCGGGCAATGTCTCGGAGGAGATCCGGACGATCGTGGTGCGCGGCGCGGGAAAACCGGACCTCCGGATTACCAAGGTCGACTTCACGCCGTCGGCGATCCCGATCGGCGGCTTGCTCAACGTCGCGATTCGCGTGCGCAATTTCGGCGAGGTCCCGCTCAAGACGATGGGGCCACCTTCCGGCACCGCCTACCGGACCGACCAGACCTTCAACTACTGGACCGACGAGACCGGCACCCCGAAGTTCTTCGAGCGCGCCGGACGCTGGCGGGTGGCGGTGAGTTGGAACACCGCCGGTAGTCCCTACCCAATCCGGTGGGGACTGTTCGAGGACGTCGATCGCGAGTTGCTCCCCGGCGAAGAGGCCGTCATCACCGGGACAATCACCGTGCTGCCACGCCAGCGCGAGTTTCGGGTCTGGGCAGCAGTCGAGCAGGGCGGGGTCGGCTTCCCCGGCGGCGAAGTCGGCCTCAAAACGATCATCGTCGACTACTGATGCTCGCCGTCGTCGTCGTCTCCTACAACACCCGCGAACTCCTGCGCGACTGCCTCCGGTCCCTCGCGGACGACGCCCCGGACGAAGTCTGGGTGGTCGACAATGGATCGCGCGACGGGTCGCCCGAGTTGGTGCGCGACGAGTTCCCGACGGTGCGGTTGATTTGCCCGGAGAAGAACCTCGGGTTTGCCGCCGGCAACAACGTCGCGTTGGCACGCACCCGGGCCGACTATGTCTGCCTACTCAACCCGGACACCGTCGTCCACGACCGCGCACTCCGCAAATTGACCGGCTATCTCGAAAGGCACCCGAAAGTCGGTGTCGTCGGACCACAGTTGCTCAACCCGGACGGGAGCTATCAGCACTCAGCCTTTCGCTTTCCAGGGCTCGCCCAGGCGTTTCTCGATCTCTGGCCGCTGCACTCGCGGCTCCTGGAAAGCCGATTGAATGGCCGCTACCGGCAGGGTGGGCAAGTCCCTTTTCCAATCGATCATCCACTCGGCGCATGTCTGGTCGTCCGGCGGGGAGCCTTCGAGGAGGCGGGACTGCTCGACCCAGCGTTCTTCATGTATTGCGAGGAGATCGATTGGTGCTGGCGGATCAAGCGGGCAGGCTGGCAGATCTGGTCGGTCCCGTCGGCGCGAGTAACCCACCTCGGCGGGCAGAGTACCAGCCAGTTTCGCGAGGCGATGTTCGTCGAACTGTATCGCAGCCGCCTGCTACTCTATGACCGCTACCATGGCCCGCTGACACGACGGGTCTATCGCTGGCTTCTTCGCTGGGGGCTCGGCAAGCAACTCGCCGAGGCCGAAGCGCAGTATCGAGCCGGCCGGATCAGCGGCGACGATCTGCGGGCGCGCCGCAGTGCCAGCGCTGAGGTCACTGCTCTGGTGGCCCGTTGATCCGGGTGACCGGCGTGGTCATTGCCCGCGACGAGGCCACCAACATCGCCGACTGCCTCCACTCGCTCGCCTGGGCTGACGAGCGGCTCGTCGTCGATTCGGGCAGTCGGGACGATACCGTCGCGATCGCCCGACGCTGCGGGGCGCGGGTGAAGGTGCGGCCGTTCACCAACTTCGCCGAGCAACGCAATGCGGCGCTGGAATGGGCAACGACTGAATGGGTCTTCTTTCTCGACGCTGACGAGAGGGCCGGGCCACGGTTGGCAAGTGAGATTAGAGCCGTGCTCGAGAGCGACTACGCCGGCTTCTGGGCGCCGCGCCGGAACGTCATTCTCGGTCATCGGATGCGTGGTGGCGGCTGGTGGCCAGACCGGCAACTTCGGCTGCTTCGGCGCGACCGCGCGTACTACGACCCTGGGCAGGGCGTCCACGAAGTCGCCGTTCTCGATGGTGACGCTGGCACGCTCGAAGCGCCGATCACCCACTATAACTACCGCCGGCTCTCCCAACTGTTTGTCAAACAAGGTCGCTATGCTCGACAGGACGCGGTCGACCGATTTCGCCGAGGCGACCAGGTCCGGCCGCACCAACTCGTTCTCCAGCCCCTGAGGGCGTTTCGTCGGCGATTCGTCGAATGGCACGGCTACCGCGATGGCTTGCTGGGCGGATTCCTCGCGGCGCTCCTCGCCTGGTACGAACTGGTAACCCTCGTCCAACTGGCACGCCTTCGACGGGCGGCACGATGACGCTCGATCTGTCGGTGTTGATCGTCAACTGGAATGTCCGCGATCTGTTGGATGCCTGCCTCCAGTCGCTTGCCGGACGCGACGACGACGACAGCCCTGCCGAGGTTATCGTCGTCGACAACGGCTCAGGCGATGGATCGGCGTCGATGGTTCGCGAGCGGTACCCGTCGGTTCGCCTGGTCGAGCGGCCAGATAATCCTGGCTTCTCTGGCGGAAACAACCTTGCAGCGGACCTCGCCGTCGGCCGCTCGCTTTTCCTGCTCAATCCGGACACCGTCGTGCTACCCGGCGCGCTTCGGCTCCTCGACCGTGCCCTGCGCTTTGATCCCTCGCTCGGCGCGGTTGGGCCGACATTGCTGGAGAGCGATGGGTCGATCCAATCTTCACGCCGACGATTTCCAACCCCGGCAACGCTCTTGTTCGGAAGCACTCCAGTTCAGGGGTGGACCGCCCGCCGGGCGATCGAACGCTATGAGTTCTCCGATGTGCCGCCGGATCGGCCACTGCGCCCGGACTGGCTGGTCGGCGCGGCGGTACTGATCCGCCGGTCGGCTTGGGACGAGGTCGGCCCGCTCGACATCGGCTATTTCATGTACTTCGAAGAGACGGACTGGTTCCGTCGGGCCGCCAACTCCGGCTGGCGCGTCCAGTTCGTGCCGGAGGCGCGGGTTGTCCACCATTACGGACGCAGCAGTGAGCAGAATACCGGCGCTCGCCAGCATCGCTTCACTGCCAGCAGACTCCGCTACGCCCAGCGTCACCACGGTCCACTGTTTGGCGAGGCGCTCGGCGTTTGGCTGCGCTTGCTCTATGTCGGCCAGTGGGCGGTCGAAGCCGCAAAGTGGGCTGTCGGCCACAAGCGGCCACTTCGCCGCCAACGGGTCGCCGACCTGGGCCGGTTGGTGACGGCGCGGTGGGATCGTCAGCCGGTTCGGGCTTGATGGTTACGATCTGCATGGTGACGGGCGAGTATCCCCCGATGGTGGGCGGCATTGCCGACTACACCGAAGGGCTGGTGACGGCGCTGCGTGAACGGGGGGACGAGGTGACGGTGCTGGCAGACCGGCGAGCGCTCATCGGAGAGCCCCGTCTCGGTGTACGCGCCGCGCCTGGCTGGCGCATCCGCCGACTGCCGGCGCTGGCACGGGCGGTGCGCTCCTCCTCGCCGGAGATCGTCCACATCCAATATCAGGCGGCTGCGTTCGCCCTGCGCGGGGCGATCAGTCTACTGCCGGCATTGCTCGGCGACCTGCCCACGGTCGTGACCTTCCACGATACCCGCGAGCCCTATATTTTCCCAAAGGCCGGCCGTATCCGCCGCTGGGCCAACGCCAAACTTGCCGGCGATGCTCGCGCCGCGATCTGCACCAACTTCGCCGATGCCGCCACTCTCCTGGAATACGGTCAGGCCCGAACCAGCGTTATTCCGCTCGGCAACAACGTCCCGTGCCGGCCGATCACCCCGGATGAGCGAAGCGCGGCTCGGGCAAGCCTGGGCGCGACGGGGAACGACCTGCTGGTTGGCCACTTCGGAATGATGGGCGCGACCAAAGGGGTTGAGACTCTGGTTGAGGCGATCGCCTCCATCCCTCAGGCGCTCCTCGCGCTCATTGGCGCCGCCGCCGGTGATGTGGACCCACTCAACCAGACAGCCGCCCATCAGGTCGAGGCGGGTATCGCGTCGCACGGCGTTGGCGACCGGGTCGCTTGGTCCGGCCTGGCCGACCTACCAACCCTGTCTCTCCTGCTGCAATCGTGTGACCTGATCGCACTGCCATATCTGGACGGGGCATCGTACCGGCGAACCAGCCTGATCGCGGCATTGGCGAATGGCTGCGCCGTCATCACCACCGCGCCAGCAGCGGGTTCACGGTCCTTGCTGGCAGGTGCAGGGCTACCAGAGTTGCGCCATGGCGAGGCGCTCTGGCTGGTGCCGCCCGGCGACGCCGCAGCGCTCGCGCAAGCAATCACCCGCCTCGCCTCCAATCCGGACGAGCGGCGGACGATTGCCAAAGGCGGCCAGACGGCCGCGTCGGCATTTGACTGGGCAAGAATCGCCGGTCAGCATCGTGCGGTCTATCGGAGCGCGATCTATGGCGATTAGCCTGCAGTTTCGCCCCGCTGCCACGGCTGCTGCCAACCAACGACGGTTCGGCTGGGCACGGCTGTTCGATCTCGTGTTGTGTGTGGCGGTTGGTCTGGTCGCGCTTGTGCTCTACGTCCGGACGCTGCTGCCGACCGTCGGGATCGGCGATACCGCCGAGTTTCAATACGCGCTTAGCACACTGAGCGTCCCACACCCGACCGGCTATCCGCTCTACGTCTTTCTCGGCAAGGCGTTCACCTTCCTTCCGTTCGGCAACGAGGCGTATCGGGTCAACTTGCTTTCGGCGGTCTGCGCCGCCGGGGCGGTTGCGCTGGTCTACCTCTTGGCACGGCTGATCGGGGTACGTCCTGTACCGGCGGTGGCCGGGGCGCTCGCATTCGCGGTCGCGCCAGCGAGTTGGTCGTGGGCGACGATCGCCGAGGTGTACGCGCTGCATGTCCTGATGGTTGCGCTGGTGCTGGTGCTCTTTGCTCTCTGGAGCGTTGGGCGAATCCATCTGGCGGTCGCGGCGTTCGCCCTTGGCCTCAGCTTTGGCAACCATCGTGGGATGCTGCTGATCGTGCCGGCCATCGTGGTGCTCTGGCTGGTGGTTCGCCGCCCGAGCCTGCGCGACCTCCTGACGACCCGCCGGCCAAACCTGACCGTGACGCTGGCTTTCTGCCTGCCGTGGTTGCTCTATCTGTTCATCCCGATCCGCGGAATTCCTGGCTATGACGGACCCCTGGAGACGCTCAACTACGGGGCGTCGGGTTCGTCGTTGGTCGCCCAGATTCAACTGATGAGCCGCGACCCGCTGGCGTCGGCGCGAGACTACTTCCTCTCGATGCTACCAGCCCAGTTCGGCCCGCTGACGCTTCCGGCGGTTGCAGGATTGGCGGTGCTGATCGCGGGCTGGCCCGGCCGTGGGCTGCTCCCGGCCCGCCGGGCGGCGCTCCTTCTCGGGCTGTCGTTGGCGGGCATCCTCGCGTTCCACCTGCCGGTCTATGGTGGCGACATCACCGGCTTTCTTGCACCAACCTTCTGGATACTGGCGGCTTGCCTTGCCGCCGCGATCGATGGGCTGGCTGCCGGTCTGGCCTGGCTTCTCGGGCGGGTGGGCCTGCACCGCGTCGGCGCGCCGCTTGCTGTCGTGCTGAGCCTTGGGGCAATCTGGATCGGTCCCCGAGCGGTTGGGGCGGCAAATTTTCCAACCCAGGATCTGAGCGGCCATTTCCTGCACGAGCAACGCGCGACCCAACTGCTCGACGCCCTTGAACCGCGGGCGCTGCTCGTGCTCAACGACGACTGGCTCCAGATCTGGCAGATCAAGTACCAACGGTACGTTGAGGGAGTACGGCCCGATACCATCGTCGTCGATGGCATTCCCGAGCCGATCTTGCGCGCCGGACTCGCCGACGGGCGACCAGCCTATTCGATGAGCTACGCGCCGGGGTTGGCCGCTGAGGGTCGCCTCATCCCGGTGCTTGGCTTCTGGCGTGCTCTCGAACGGCCGATCACCTTTGGCCTTCAGCGCCAAAGTGACATCGTCTTTGGCGACAGCATTCAACTCGCCGGCTGGTCGGCGATCAGCGACACCCTTCAACCGGGCGGTCTGTTCCCAATCCAACTTCAGTGGCAGGTGCTCGACGACGTGACGACTGATTATGTCGTGTTTGTCCATTTGCTCGATGCGAGTGGACAGAGCCCGGCTGGCTGGGATTCGCAGCCGCTCCACGCCGAAGACCCGACGTCGGTCTGGAAGGAAGGCGAGCGCCATATCGACCCACACGGCCTCTTGCTGCCCGCCGCTCTGCGCCCCGGCCGGTACTTCGTCGAGGTCGGCCTCTACCCGGAAGGTTCGACCGAGCGGCTGACTGCCAAGAGCCCCGCCGGCGCTCCGACCGACCGCGCACTACTGGGTCCATTCCGCGTTGCCATAGACGAACCGGCCGCGGCGCCAGGCACAACGGTATCGATCCCGGTCGGCGATCGCCTCACGCTCGTCGGCTTCGATCGCCCAGAGCGCAGCGAAAACGGCGCCTTGCCGATCACGCTCTACTGGCGTGCCGACCGGCCGATCGAGCAAGACTACACCGTGACGGTGCAACTGATCGACAAGGATGGCAAACTCGCTGCCCAGCGCGACGTTCAGCCAGTCGAGGGAAGCTACCCGACCAGCATCTGGCGGCCAGGCGAGACGATCGCGGACCGCCATCGTCTACGGGTTGACAACGTTCCGGCGGGCGACTATCGGCTGATTGCAGCGTTGTATGGCGCGGGCGGAGCGCGTTTGCAGGCCGGTGGCTCGGATCACGTCGAACTGGGGACGGTGCGGCTGCCGTGACCATCGCCGACCGGATTGCCGAACGAGCGCGGCGCTCCCAGCGGCGCCGCCGGATCGCCTGGATTGCCGTGCTGACGCTGCTGAGCCCCCTGGTCGGCTGCCTGCCAGTCTGGCTTCTGATGGGCCGGGTCCAATTGAGCGAGATGCCGGGATCCGTCGCCGGTGAGGTAGCCGCTTCCACGAGCCCGGAGCTTCGCTTCACCGGGGTTTCCGACGGGCTTCGCTGGATCGACCTACGCGCCCGGCCAGAAGGCGACCGCCCCGGAACGATTCGGACGGTGCTGATCGACGAGCGCGACCCGACCCGCCCGGTTGCGACATGGACCGTGGAAGTTGCTGGGCCGGGGCCGATCTGGATGGAAATGCCGCCAATCGCCAAGTCAGCAGGCGTGCCGTATCTCGTCGTCGTCGAAACAATCGGACCGGATGAGCCGGACACCATGCTGCGCCTTGCCTGGACTACTGAGCACCAGCCAAATCTGGCGGTCCAACGCTTCTATACGACCTCGCCGGTGGCCTGGCTGCTGGTTACGGCTCATCGAGTCTGGACTGCCGGGATACTCGTTCCGGCGCTTCTCCTCGGCGGCGCATTCGTCGTCCTGTTCATCCTGATCGGTTGGATGGTAGCCGGTCGAAGCGCCGCTCTTCGGTCGGCGCTCTGGGCCGCCGCCGGGATCCTCGTGTTGGTCTGGGGCGTCGTGGCCGTCCAGGCTGCCCTATCGGCCCAGCTCTGGTCGCGGCTCTCTCCTCACTGGCCGGACGCCACATGAGCGCCGTTCCCGGACGGACCGCCGCACCGGCGCTTGCCCCGCCGTTCGCGCTACCCACCACCCGCGCCGCGAGCGCGGCGGTGGTCGGCTGGCTCGCGGTTGCACTCACCCTCGTCGGTTTCTGCCTGCGTCTGCTGAATGTCGGCGCGCCCTCGTACTGGGGCGACGAGATGGTGAGCGTGACCGTCGCCCGGATGACAACCGTGGAGATCCCCGGCTGGCTTGCCGAGAACGACCCCCACCCGCCGCTCTACTATCTCACGCTCCACGGCTGGACCCGGCTTACTGGCGAGAGCGAACTCGCGACGAGAACGCTCTCGGCGCTTCTCGGCATCCTCACGATCCCTCTGATCGGGTTGCTCGGTCGGTGGATGTTCGGGCCGGTGGCCGCCGGGGTCGTCATGGCGATCGTCGCCCTCAACCCGCTCCAGATTGCCCAAGCACGGGATGCACGGATGTATCCGTTGCTGGTAGTGCTGACCGTCGGTGCGACGGTCGTCCTCTGGCGCCTGCTGACCCAGCCAAGTCGTGTCGGTTGGGCCGCCTACGTGCTGCTCGGCGCGGCCAGTCTCTACGCCCATTACTACGGCGGCCTGGCATTGATCGCCCACGGCCTTTTCGTCCTGACATTGATTCGACGACGGCCGCAGTTCGTTCTTCGCTTTGCCGGCGCCACACTGGCGATCGGCCTGCTCTACCTGCCCTGGCTTGCGCCGGGGTTGGTGGTGATCGGCGCCTACGAGGGGTATGGTTGGGCAACCGGCGAGACCGGAATTGGAACGTGGCCGCAAGCGGTGGCACGCTGCCTGCAGGTATTTCTGACCGGACCCTGGACGCCGGATGAACCCTGGAACCAGGTGGTGGCGATCCTCGCAATCGGCCTGGCCGGGGGCGGCGTTGCCGTCGGCTGGCGTCGCAACCGTGACGCCGCCGTCCTTCTCACGCTGGCGCTGCTCGTTCCAATCACCTTGGTCTATCTTGCGTCGCTCCAACGGCCGCTGTTCACGCCAAAGTATCTGATCATTGCCGGTCTTCCGTTCACCTTGCTGGTAGCAACGACCCTGAGCGCTCTGCGCGGGTGGCGTACACCTGCCGGCCTGGTAAGCGTCGCGCTGGTTCTGGCAATCCAGAGTGTCGGGGTCGAGCGATTGCTTGGTGACGAGCGCTACGCCAATGCCGACTGGCGGGCGGCGGCCCGGCTCGTAGCGGCTCGCGAACGGCCGGGCGACGGCATCGTCTATGGCCACGACGGCATGAAATGGCTGTTCGGCTTCTACCATCCTGCCGGGCGCGACGAGTACATTCCGCCGTTCGACGGAGCGCAGCGCCGTCAAGAGATCGAGGCAACGCTTGAAACGTTCGGTGCGACCCACGACCGGGTCTGGTTTGTCCCGTGGTGGAACAGCGACACCGATATTGCCGTCGAGCGCTGGCTGAACGCCAACGCCTATCTCGCGCTCGATCGCTGGGTTGACCGGAGCATCCGTATCCTTCAGTACGCCAGCCCAACGAGCATGCCGCCGGCCAGGCTATCCGGGGCCACCTTTGACGGGACGATCCGGCTTGACGCGTGGTCGATCGATCACACGACAGCCGAGCAGGGAGACATCCTCCGCGTTGATCTGCACTGGGCGGCAATCGACGAGGTCGAGACCGATCTGAAGCGACTGCTGGTGCTGCGCGATTCGGCGGGTCGGCGACTGGCAGCAAATGACCGTGCGCCACGGAACGCACCGACGACCGGATGGCAACCAGGCCGAACCTTGATCGACCGCGTCGGGCTATCGATCCCGCCGGGGACGCCAGCCGGCGACTACGAGTTGGCTGTGGGACTGTACGAGTCCGAAACGGGAGCGAGCCTTCCGCCGGATTCAGGTGCTCAGGGCGGACTGGTGCGGCTCGGCACAGTGACCATCGGACAGCAAGCCCCGGTCTTCGACGCTGCTGCCGTCGAGGCGGATCGCCTGCTGTCGGCTGAGATCGCGCCGGACGTGCGCCTGATCGGCGCATCCTATTCTGCCGGAGCGCGTCGTCAGGGCGATATCGTCGAACTGACAACCTTCTGGCAACCCGCCGCAGCGGGCGTCGACGCCGAGGTACGGGTCGGACTTGGTGAGCGCAGCCAAGCGCTTGATCTTGACCTCGCGCGGCTGCCGGCCGGAGCAATCGCCCGGCGCGATACCTCAATCCGTGTTCCTCCCACGATCTCCCCGGGCCGCTATGAACTCTGGGCATCCGGCGATCGCGCCCGAGTGTCGCTCGGCACGATCGAGGTGGTGGCCGCGCCGCCGTTGGCCGAGGGAGCGCCGCCCGAGCGGAAAATCGGCGCCCGCTTTGGCGACCTGGCAACGCTGATCGGGGCAACCGTCCGACGCGATGCCAGTGGGACTGAGGTGCGGCTGGCCTGGCGCGCCGAGCGCGAAGTCGACGGCAGCCTCGCCGTGTTCGTTCATCTGGTGGATGAAACCGGGCGGATCCTCGTCCAGTCGGACGGGATCCCAGCTGGTGGCGCGGCGCCGGCAAGCCGTTGGACGGCCGGGTTGCGCTTCGAGGATATCCATCGGCTGGCGAGTGAAGCACCAGGCCGGATTGTCGTCGGGCTCTACGACCCAGCAACCGGCCGACGGGTCCCGGTCGACGGTGGCGACAGCGTGACATTGCCGTAGTGGTTGGCCGAAGCGTCGGTCATCCCCTAGATTCCGCACAATGACCGTCGCCCCACGCGAATCGACCTTGCCCGGCTTGGGTAATTCCTCGCTGACGCTGAGCCGCGCTCTTCCTGCTCTCTTGACCTTGACGTTGGTCCTGACGGGCGCGAGCGGACTGATCTACCAGGTCATCTGGTTTCGAATCCTCGGTCTCACCTTCGGGGTGACTGTCCAGGCCACCAGCGCGGTCTTGGCGGCGTTCATGGGCGGGTTGGCGTTGGGTAGCCTGTTGACCGCTCGACTGGGTAACCGGATCGGCAACCCGTTGCGCGCCTATGCGATCGCCGAGATCGTGATTGGCCTCTCCGGTTTCGCCAGCCTTGGGGCCTTCGATGCCCTTCAACCGCTCTATCGTTGGCTGGCGATGAACGTGACCGACTCGCTGCCGGTGTTGACGACTGCCCGCTTCGGTCTGGCATTCGCAATCATGCTCGTCCCAACGACCCTGATGGGTGCGACCCTGCCGTTGGTGGTCTCGGCGACGGTGACGCGCTCGACCTTTGCCGCCAAGCACATTGGGATGCTCTATGCCGGCAACACCGCGGGGGCCATCGCCGGAGCATTCTTCGCCGGGTTTTACCTGATCGGGATCTTCGGCCTGACCGTCACGACCGGTGTCGCCGCCGCCTTCAACCTGGTCGCCGGCGCCATTTGGCTGCTGTTGAGCGGTTCCACCACCAGCGTGGCGAGCGCCGAGAGCACCGAGAGCACCGCGCAGTCCCTCGCCGACGAGCCGGCCGTCTCGAAACGGCTGGCGACCACCGTCATCGTTGCCTACGCCGTTTCCGGTTTCATCGCCCTCGCCTACGAAGTCGTCTGGACGAGGGTGTTGGCCGGCATTTTTCCAGGCAACGTCTACGCCTTTACGCTGATGCTTTGCGCGATCTTGTTTGGCATCGCCGCCGGAAGCTGGTTGGTGACCCCGCTCCTCGGCCGCCGTTGGAACTGGCCAGTCGTCTTTGCCGCGCTCGAAGGATTGCTGGCTCTGTTTGGCCTGCTCTCGATCGTGGTGCTCGCCAACGCCTACTCGATTGAGCGCGCCCTGCGCGGGTTGCTTGGACAACAAGACCAGGTCCTGCTTGGCGAACCGTGGTTCATGGGGTTGTTCGGTCTGCTGGCGATCGGCCCTGCGGCGTTGGTGATGGGTGCCCTCTTTCCGGTGGCGGTGCGGATTGTCGGGGCGGGTCACGCCGATGGCGGACGTCGGATTGGGTTGGTCTACGGCGGCAACGTGCTTGGCGCGATCGCGGGATCGCTCGCCACCGGGCTGCTGCTGATCCCCTGGCTTGGAGCGCAACGGGCGCTCTGGCTGCTGGCTGCCGGCAATCTCTTGGCTGGGGCGGCAGTGCTCGCGATCGTCCCGGTGCGGCCGGCGCGCCGAGTCGCCGCCGGGCTGGCAGCCGCGCTCATTGCCGCAGCGGCGATCTGGGTGACCCCCGACCTGTACCGCACGCTCTTTGCCACGATCCCGTGGAATGAACGCACCATCTGGTACGACGAAGGGCAGGATGCCACCGTCCGCGTTTCTTCGTATTACGCCGACAACGCGCGAGTGTTGTACATCAACAGTGAGCACCAAGGCACCGACCAGGGGAGCGGTCTCTATTTTCACTACCGGCTCGGCCACCTCGGACCGTTGCTCCACCCCGCCCCCCGCGACGTACTCGTAATCGGGATGGGGGTCGGTGCAACACCCGGCGCTGCGGCGGTGCACAATGGGTCTCAGGTGCATGTCGTCGAACTCTATCCCGGCGTGGTCGAGGCTGCCCGGCTCTTCCAGCACGCCAATTACGACGTCCACAACCGGCCGAACGTCAGCGTCGAGGTGAACGACGGCCGCAACTTCCTGCTGCTGACCCGCCGCAAGTTTGACGTCATCGAGGCCGACCCGATCCTGCCGACCAACGCCGGCGCGGCCAACCTCTACTCCGCCGATTACTACAAACTGGCGCGCACCGCCCTGAAGGACGACGGGCTGATGGTCCAATGGCTGAACAATACCCTGCCCGGCAATGCCTACCGGATGATGCTGCGGGCGTTTCTCGATGCCTTTCCCTACGCCACGCTCTGGGAAGATGGATCGATCCTCGTCGGGTCTCCCCAGCCAATCGCCATCGACCCGGACGTCATCGCTCGCAAATTTGACGACCCCGAGCTTCGCGCCGCGTTGGCGACCATCGGCTATACGAATGCCAACGACATCCTTCGCGAGTACACCGCCGGGCCGGACGAACTGTGGGCGTATGCCGGCGACGGACCGCGCATCACCGATCGCTTTCCGGCGATCGAATACATCCGCACCGTTCCCTTCGAGGGGCCCGGCGCGACCCCGGCTTGGTTTCGCGTAGCGCGTCATTTTGATGCTCGCCGCGAGGGGCAGGTTGGTATCGTCTACGGCGAGGGGAGCGTCCGGGAACGGCTCCACGAGTACTATCGCGGCGCCCTGCCGGAATTGGTGTTGCCAGCGAGCATCGAGGGACGCGAGAGGGAGACCGAAGAGTCGATCCGGCGATTCGCCGAGGGGAAAGACCAGATCTGGTTCCTACCGTGGTGGCAGAGTGAAGGCGATGTGCTTGCCGAAGCGACCCTGAACGGGTCGGCCTACCTCGTCGACGACCAGTTGCTGGGCGGCGTGCGCCTCTTGCGCTATTCCGGTGGCGGAGCGCCGGCTTTGCGCCCGGCCGACACATCGTTTGGTGGAACTGTCCGGCTCACCGGGATCGGGGTCGACCGCGGCACAGCCCGGCCAGGTGAGGTGGCGCGGATCGCTCTCGGCCTTGAGGCGTTGCACGACATCGACGAGAACGTTAAGCTGTCGTTGCGACTGACTAGCCCCGATGGGCGCGTCCTCGCGACAATCGACCGGCTGCCCCACAATGCGCCGACCGACGAGTGGCGGCGCGGTCAGCGGATCATCGACCGGATCGGTCTGCTCGTCCCGCCTGGCACGCCGCCGGGTACCTACCGCCTTGACCTTTCGTTGTACCGAGAGGAATCGGGCCAACCGCTGCCAGCCGCTGGAGGTGATGCCGCCGGCCGCCTGACCCTCGGCACGTTCGAGGTCGTGTCGTCTGACCTGCCCACCCTGACCGCGGCGGTCGAGGCCGCCACACCGCTCATCGTTCGCTACGGCCCAACCCAGCTTGCCGGCTACACGCTCGACCCGGCTGCTCGCCGTCCCGGCGACCACGTTCCGGTAGCCCTGTTCTGGCAAGGGGTCGAACCGGCGGCGAGGCCGGCGCTCACCGTGCTTGCCGGCGACCCGTCGGCGCCCCTGGCAACGGAGCGCGCCGGTCCCGGGTCGGCCCGGCCTGCCGGCGTCGTCGAGCGGGTGGACCTGGATCTCCGCGTTCCTGCGACCGCACCGCCGGGGCGGGCGCCAATTTGGCTGATGGTCGATCTGCCGGGCGCATCACCTTTGCGGCTTGGGAGCATCGAGGTCAAGCCCTGGCCGACCCTTCCAGTGCCGAGCGCACCGGTGACACACCTTGGTGTCCGCTTTGGCGACTTGGCAGTCCTCGATGGGATGACGATTCGGCCAACCGGAGACGGTCTGCGTGTCGATCTCGTCTGGTCGCCAGCGCGCGAGATCGACCGAAGTTATCTTGTCTTCGTTCACGCCCTCGATGCTGACGGGCGAATCGTCGCCCAGTCCGACCAGATACCCGCTGGCGGTCAAGCGCCGACGACGGCCTGGCTTCCCGGCCGCCCGGTTGGCGATAGTCACCGGATCGCCGTCGCCCCTCCGCCCGGCGGCCGCCTCGCGATCGGCCTCTACGACCTGATCACCGGGGCGCGTGTGGCGGCCGGAGGCGGTGATGCGCTGGTCGTTATCCCCTAGCGACGTCGCCACCACGTTGGGCGAGAAGAGAAGTTCAGAAGGTGATTTCGTCACAATCGCGGCGCGATAGCTAGCCGCTCGTTCGATCGATTTGCTATAACTCGCGCCCGAATGGAACTGGTGAAGGCGGACGGTCAGCCCCGCACCGGACTACTCGCGGGCGCCAACGGTCTCGTCGGCCTCCTGATCCTCTCGCTCGTCCTCAGCGGCGCGGCCGGCCTAATCTATCAGGTCATCTGGTTTCGCGTGCTGGGTCTGATTTTCGGGGTCACCGTCCAGGCGACCAGTGCGGTGCTGGCCGCGTTCATGGCAGGTCTGGCACTCGGTAGCTTTGCGACCGCCCGGATCGCCGACCGGATTCGCCGGCCGCTGCTGGTCTACGGAATCGTCGAGATCGCCATCGGCGTCTTCGGATTGGGCAGCCTTTGGGCCTTCGATCTGATCGGGCCGATCTACAAGGCGTTGGCGCTCTCACTCACCGAGTCGCCGGTTGTCCTGACCGGAATTCGCTTTGCCCTGGCGTTCGGGATCATGCTCGTCCCGACGACGATGATGGGAGCAACCCTGCCGCTCGTCGTCCGCTCGTCGCTCCTGCGCGCCGGCAGCATGTCGCGCAACGTCAGCCTTCTTTACGCCGCGAACACGTTCGGCGCAATCGCCGGGGCGTTCACGTCCGCGTTTTACCTGATCGGGCTGTACGGCATCACGATCACCACCGCGATCGCCGCCGGGTTGAACATCGCGGTCGGCATCGTCTGGATCGGCGTCTCGCTCGCTGCGCCGAAGGAGACCGAGGCCGCCCCGCCTGACATCGAGGCGATCGCCGAGTTGCATCCGAGCGAGCGAATTTCGCCGGCGGTGGCCCGGTTGGTGCTGGTCGTCTACGGGATTTCCGGAGCGATCGCCCTCGCCTACGAGGTGGTCTGGACCCGCCTGCTGGCCGGTATCTTTCCCAGCACCGTTTATGCCTTCGCCATCATGCTCTGCGCCATCCTCGCCGGAATTGCCGTCGGCAGTTGGGCGATCAATGGGGCGATTGCCCGGCGCGCAAATTGGCTTCTTCGCTTCGCCGCGCTCGAACTGGCCCTCGGGTTGGCTGCGGTGCTCTCGTTGACCTTGATCGCCCAGGCCTACCGTGCCGAAGGGCTGATGCGACGGGTACTTGGCTGGACCGGCGAGACGTTGGTCGTCAATGAGCCATGGTTCATGCTGGGCTTTGCCGTGCTCTGCATCGCCCCGACCGCGTTCCTGATGGGCCTTGCTTTCCCGGTGGCCACCAGACTGTATGCCAGCGGTTTCAGCGAGGTGGGAAAGCGGGTCGGTGTCGTCTACGGCGTGAACGTGCTCGGCGCGCTGGCCGGTTCACTCGGGGCGGGACTCCTGCTCATCCCGTTGCTCGGAGCGCAGCGGACGCTCTGGTTGCTGGCGATTGGCAACGCCCTGCTGGGGCTTGCTGTGCTGGCGGCCAGTCCGGCGCGTGCCGCCCAACGACTGACCCTGGCGACCGCGACCGCTGGTCTGTTCGTCCTGGCGGCGGTCGTCACCCCGGACGTCTACCGAACGCTCTTTAGCACCGACCCCCAGACGACTGAGACAATCTGGTTCCATGAGGGCCAGGACGCCAACGTCCGAATCGCGCGTGACCTCGACGGCGCGCTGGTGCTCTTCACCAACAGCGCCGGTCAGAACAACGACTCGCGCTCCGAAGCGGTCTTTCACTATCAACTCGGGCTTCTTGGCCCGCTGCTTCACCCGAGCCCGCAGCAAGTTCTGGTGGTCGGACTCGGCGTTGGCCAGACGGCCGGCGCTGCCACCGTCCATCCTGGCTCGCACGTCACGGTGGTCGAACTGCTGCCCGGCGTCATCGAAGCAGCGCCGCTCTTTGGGCATGTCAACTTCGGGCTGCACCAGAACCCGGATGCGACGATTGTCGCGGCAGACGGTCGGAACTACCTTCTGTTGGCGGGCCAGCGCTTCGACGTGATCGAATCGGACCCGATCTGGCCGACCCATGCCGGTGCAGCCAACCTTTATTCCGCCGACTATTACCGGCTGGCGCGTCAGGCGCTCAAGGACGATGGGATCATGGTCCAATGGGTCGATGCGTCGCTACCCGAGCACGCCTACAAGATGATGGTCCGCTCGTTCTACGAAGTCTTCCCCGAAGCAACGATGTGGTATCACGGCACGATCCTCGTCGGTGCGAAGGGGCCGCTTCGGCTCGACTACGACGCGATCGAGGAGAAGTTCCAAGACACCAAACTCAGGACGGTGATGGAGGACCTCGGCATTCGCGGCGTCAACGACGTGATGCGCGAGTTCGTCGGCCGGCCCGAGGAAGTGCGAGCGTATCTCGGCGACGGCCCGATCCTGTCCGACCGAAACCCGGTAATCGAGTACATCAACAGCGTGCCATCCGGGACCCTGGGGGCAGACCTTCGTTGGCGACGGGTCGGTTCGTACATCGCCGCGCGCGAGCGGACCACCGACGCCATCGCCTTTAGCGAACCGACCGCCGCTCGGCTGTTCCGATCCTTCCATTCCTCAAGGCTGGCCGAATATGCGCCTCCGGCGGGCGTTGCCGGCCACGAGGCTGACGTCGCCGCCGCACTCAAGGGGTTGCTTGAAGAGCGTGAACGGCTCTGGTTCATCCCGTGGTGGCAGAACGAAAATGATCAGTTCTTCGAGCGTTGGCTGAACGCCAATGCCTATCAGGCGACGAACCGGCTTCTCGGTAATATCCGGATCCAACTCTATGCCAGCGCTCGCGGCGAACCGGCGATCCGCCCGGCACGGTTTGACTTTGGCGATCTGTTGCGGGTGACGGGATACGCCGTCGACAAGAGCGAAACCGCACCCGGTGAGATCCTCCGAATCGCCGTCCGAACCGAGGCACTCGATGATTTCGACGACGACGTCAAGGCACGCGTCCAGTTGGTCGGCGCGAACGGCCAGATTGTCGCGGCCTCCGACCGGTTGCCGCGCGATGCGCCGACCGCCGCCTGGCGCATTGGAACCAGCGTGACCGACCGGATTGGGCTGCTGATCCCTCCCGGCGCCCCTACTGGTCGTTTCCGGATCGAACTGGACTACTACACGCCGAGCGACGGAACACGGCTCACCCCGGCCAATCCGAACGCCGCCGGCCAACGGGTGGTGGTGGGAGAGGTGACGATCGCCGAGAGTGGCCGTGTCTTTCCCGCCGATGCGGTTGAGACCGAGACGCTGTCCGGTGCGATCTTTGGCGACGTGGTCCGCCTGGCGGGTTTCACGCTCGACCTTGCGCCACGTCGGCCCGGCGACCAGATCGACGCGGCGCTCTACTGGCAACCACTGACCGACGGCGCAAGCCGGCCACTCCTGTTGGTCGTCGGTAACCCGTCCAGTCCCGCAGGGGTCGGGCCGTTGACGGCCGGCCGGACCGGCACGAAAGCCGGGAGCATCGTTCGCCAGGATGGCCGCGTCCGCGTCCGGCCTGGCACGCGCGCTGGCCGGTATGACGTCTGGCTCGTCGACCCGGCCAAACCAGACAACCGCGAATGGCTCGGTCGAGTCGATGTCGCCACCCCACCGGCGCTTCCCACCCCCACGACGCCCCAGCGGGCGATTGGCGCACGCTTTGGCGACGCTATCACCCTCGAAGGAGCGACCGTACGGCTGAATGCCGACGGCCTCGAAGTGTCCCTCGTCTGGCGCGCGGAGGCTGACATCCCCGAAAACTACGTCGCGTTCGTCCATCTGCTGGATGCGGCGGGCGACATCGTGAGCCAATCCGATCAGCCTCCCGCGGGTGGGCTTGCGCCGACCGGCAGTTGGATGCCGGGCCAACGAATTGGCGATATCCACCACGTTCGCGGCGCGACGTCAGCCAGCCGAATCGCAATGGGCTTGTACGACCCGCGAACGAACGTCCGCCTCGCCACGCCGGGAGGTGACGCCGTGGTGCTGACGCTCCCGTAAAGGGCAAGAAAGTTGCCGTCCCCTGGGCAGCACAGTATAGTTCCGGATAGAAGGACATAAACCGGAATGCTGGCCAACCTGGCCGGCCCGGGTCCGGGACCGGTCTTTCCCAACAACCTCATCTCCGGGAGGAGTAGCTCCTTGGCGTTCCAGGATAAGGTTCTCCAGTGTCGGGATTGCGGCAGCGAATTCGTGTTCACCGTCAGTGAGCAGGAGTTCTTCATCGCCAAAGGCTTCCTGAACGACCCCAGTCGGTGTCAGGATTGCCGGGCGAACCGTAAGGCCCGGATCGCGGCCCAGGCTTCGTCGGGGAGCACGGACTCCATCCAAAATGGTGGCGGCGGCTATTCCACCAACGGACGGCGCGAATACACCCGTGCGACCTGCGCATCGTGCGGCGGCGAAGCGATGCTGCCGTTCACTCCGCGCGGCGACCGTCCGGTATATTGCTCCGACTGTTTCGACAAGGTCCGCTCGTACCGATAGGCGGCACATCGCGATCACCCGTGCGGCCCGCCCTCAAGCGGGCCGTTTCATCAGGAGCCCAATTACCCTAGGAGGCCTATGGCAAAAGCAGAATCGATCGAAGTCGAAGGCACCATCGTCGATGCGCTGCCCAACGCGATGTTCCGCGTCAAGCTTGCCAACGATCATGAAGTCCTCGCCCATATCTCGGGCAAACTCCGCAAGAATTATATCCGCGTGCTGCTGGGCGACCGTGTCCTCGTCGAGCTTTCGCCCTACGACTTGACCCGCGGACGTATCACCTACCGCCTCAGGACCTAACGCGCCACTACGAAATCTTGCCCCTCTGGGGTCAGCAGCCGCATGCCCGTCTGCGGGGCATACACGCCAACCACGATCGACCCCCCGGGTGGTAACGTTCCCACCAACCGCGTTTCACGAACGACCTCACCAACGCTCCAGAGCGAGAACGGATAGTCCCCAAGCGGCGCACCGTCGGCCTGACGGACAATTCGCCCGTCCTGGTCGCGCACGTGGACGAAGACCTCGACCGGCGGCCCGCCGGCATCGAGAAGTTGCCAGGTCAACCGCAGGTGCTCGCCGTCGCGAACCGCGTCCATCAGCACGATCCGCTCACCGAAGTGGACCCCGGCGCTCGGGCGTTCGACCGGGCCCGGAACGCGGACACGTGCAACGGTGAGCGCGCTCGCCGGCCCGCCATCGAGCGGCAGGCGTTCGAGATCGGCCAGGAGATACCAGCCCACCTCGACCCGGTAGATCCCCGGTCCGGCATCGGCCGGCAGCCGTAGCCGGTAGCCGTCCTCGACGGGGATGCCACGCTGCCAGCCGGTCGTTGGCGAGAAGCCACCGCTGGGTTGGTTGTCTTGCTGGGCAACCCGTTTTCCTTGCGGGTCAATCAGGTGGGCAAACACGGTATAGCTCTCGTCGAAGTCGCCGGTCGGCGTCCAGCGCAGCCGAAGGTCGATCGTCTCGCCCGCCGCGCCAATCGCATCGTAGCGATCTACCGGCCTGGCCACGCGGTCGCCAACCGACAACGACAGTCCGTCAAGCCGGACGAGGTCACCAAACGACGCCGTCCGAGCGATCGATGGCGGAGGGAGCGCAGGCCGAGCGGCGCTCAGCACCAGTTCACCGGCCGAGCGCCATTGTCCGGACGCAGCAGCGATTTCGACGCCGAAGGCACCTCCCGGATGGCCAGGCGGCAAGTGCAAGATTCGTGGGTCACGGACGATCTCGTTTCGATGCCAGGCTTCGGTGGTGCTGGTGTCGAAGATTGGCCGACCCCACTTCTCGGCGACGATCGCGCCCGCCGGATCAACCAACCGGACACCAAAGCGTCGATCCGGTACGCCCTCGTCCTGAGCCAGCCAGAACAACTCGACCTCGGCATCGGACCCTTGGCTGCGCAGCCGCCCTCCGGCGAGGAAACCGGCGAACCATCCACCGGCGGGATCATCGACCAGCGCAACGCTCCGGCCTCACCGGCCAACCGCGCACCGAGCAGGAGGACGATCAGGGCTCCGCCAAACGCGAGCGTCCCACCGACGCCCACGACGAGCAGCCCCACCACACTCAGCCCAACGAGCGAGACGAGCAACGACGCGAGGCGGAGCGCTGTCGGTCCGAAGGAAAGATCGACCTGATGCGTCCCTGCCGGAACGTCGACGGTCAGTAGGCCAAGCTTCGTGGTCGGGCGGATCGGGACGCTTTGGCCGTCAATTCGGGCGGTCCAGCCAGGAAAAAAGAAGACGTGAAGCCGCAGCGGAGCAGGCTGGGCAGCAGTGACGTCGAGGCTGAGGGAGAGCGGACCCGCCGCTCGCACCCTCGCCGCGAGTGCGGGGTCATTGGCTGTCCCGACTGGCTCGGCGAAGCCCTCAGTCGGCGGGACGAAGCCGGCGCGCGACCAGGCCGGCAGATATTCGGCGGCGGTGGTGGTGCCGATGATGCCGCTGTCGTGCTCGAAGCGAGCAATCGTCGCGCCAGTCAGGTCCGCGTCCTGCGGCCAGAGTGGCGGAGGGTCGATCCGAGCTACACCCGAGACGACGAGCGCCGCCGCGCCGAACAGCCCGAACCAGCGCAGCGGCGTGGGAAACAGCGCGACCGCACCGGTGAGGATGCCCGTTCCGAGCGCGGCGATCGCCAGCAGCCGGGTCGGGAATTGAACGAAGGCGATCAATGGGAGGACACTCCACACGAAGACGAGGAGGCTCGTCAGCAGAGCGCAAAACAAGATCGCCAGTCCGGCCGCATAGGCAATCCCAACTCGTCTGCCACGCGCCCAGGGCCAAGCCGCGAGCCCAGCCAGCGCGAGCGCTACCTGAATCAGCCCGAAACGAAACGGCGACTGAGCGTATTCGTGCAGCAAGTCGGTCGAGACGATCTCATCGAGGGCATTCAGGTGCTCTTCGGGGCGGTAGAGCGTGGTGTTGAAGTTGCTGGTCGAGACGAAGCCGTTCTCGGCCAAAGCTGGCAGCCAATAGGCCGCGCTCACCGTCAGCGCGAGACCAAACGCGCCGACAACCCGCATTGCCGCCTGTTTTCGGTCCGGAGCGGTTCCGACCATCAGCAGGCCAAACAGCAACGCCAGTGGTGTAAAGAACAAGGCAATCACATTGTGGGCGAGGATCAGCCCGGCCCACCAGAGCGCCGCCAGGCCGACCTGGCGGAGGCTGCCAGCCGCCGCCCGCCGCAACGACCACAACAAGAGCGGCAGGAATGGAAAGACCCAACTCTCCGAGAGGATCGCCCGGACGTAGGTGTCGATCAAATGGTAGGGCGCGTACATGAAGGCGACCGCGGTCAGCCAGCCGCCGAGCCTGCTGCCTAGGATATCCCGACCGAGGAGGTAGGCGCCGACGCCGGAAAGGAGAATTGGAAGAGCCAGCGCCGCCTTGACGGCATCCACGTAGCCGAGGCCGAGCAGATGCAGGATCTCGGCAGGGAAGTACGAAAGTGGCGGGTAGTAAGAGAGCAATGGATAGCCATAGCCGGAAGCAAATGTCGGAAACCAACCCGGAAACAACTCGCCCTGCCGAACCAGCCGATCGAACTCGACCAGACGCAGCAGGTGATAGGTTCCGTCATGCGAAGAGAGGAAACGAAAGCGGGTCAGCGGCCAGATCGCCGGTAGAGCGGCGAGCAGCACCGCTACAATCGCGAGGAGATCGGCGACCGCCGGGTGCAGCACGACCGACAAAGCGCGGCGCTTGGGAGCGATCGCTGGGCGGAGCGCCGCCCCAGTCGAGGCCATCGTCCGGGGATGCTAGGGCCGCGAGCAAGAGGCGTCAACAAACGCGGTCAGGGAGCGAGCCGCTCGATCCGCCAATCTTCACCCTCGATCCGGTAGCGGATCCGGTCATGGAGCCGGTCCGGCCGCCCCTGCCAGAATTCATAGCTGTTCGGCGTCAGCGCGTAGCCACCCCAGTGCGGCGGCGGCTCGACCAGCCGAATGCCAGGCGCGCCAGCCAGCCGTTCGAGCGCGGCTTCTAGCCATGCTCGGTCCGGAACGACCTGGCTCTGCGGAGAGACCCAGGCGCTCAGACGTGCGCCTTCAGGGCGAGACTGAAAATAGGTGCGCGAACTGGCGCGGTCGAGGCGAGCGACCCGGCCGGTGATCCGCGCCTGGCGTTCAAGTTCTGGCCAGTAGAAGACCGCCGCTGCCCGCGGGTTCGACACGAGTTGGCGGCCCTTGGCGCTATCGTAGTTCGTGAAGAAGGAGAGCCGGCCATCGTCGAGCGACTTGAGCAAGACTACCCGGGCCGAGGGGTCGCCGTCACGGGTACTGGTGGCCAGAGTCATCGCGTTTGGCTCGGTGAGCGACGCGTCGATCGCTTCGCGCAGCCAGCGAGCAAGCTGATCGTGCGGGTCGGCTGCAACGGATGCTTCGTCGAGCGCGGCACGGCGATAGTCGGTGCGAAGCCGGAGCAATTCGGCCTGGGTCGGCGCATCCACCGGTCGCCCCCTCTTGGTAAGATTGGACAAGTGTAGCGCTCCGGCCGGAACGGCTGGCCCCGCGCATCGGCGCTTCCTATACTCCGGGAGCGCCGCCCCGAGCGGCAGACCGATCGCCGCCAGCGCGGCAAAAGGATCCCATGGCAACTGCGCCCCACGCCCTCGCGGGCGCCCCCTCCACTCGTCCGATTCTCCGAGCCAACCTCCTGACCGGTACCCTCGCTGCCTCGCTATTGCTCACCGGCGCAAGCGGGTTGATCTACCAGGTTGTCTGGTTCCGGGTGTTGGGATTGGTTTTCGGGGTGACGGTCCATGCGACCAGTGCCGTGCTGGCGGCGTTTATGGCCGGCCTCGCGCTCGGCAGTCTGATCGCGGCGCGCTTCACCGACCGGATTAGGAATCCGCTCCTCGCCTACGGGGCGGTCGAGTTGGTGATTGGGCTGGTCGGACTGCTCAGCTTGCCGGCGCTCAACCTCCTCCAGCCGATCTACCGATCGCTCGCGCTCCACCTTCCCGAATCGGGCTTTCTCGTCACGGGTGTCCGGTTCGGTCTCGCCTTTTTGATCATGCTCCTGCCGACGACGTTGATGGGTATCACCTTGCCGCTGGTCGTTCGGGCGGTGGTTCAGCGCGCCGGCAGTCTGGCCAAGGCGGTCAGCCTGCTCTATGCGGCGAACACCTTCGGAGCGATCGTTGGAGCGTTTTCCGCCGGCTTTGTCTTCATTGGCGCGTTTGGGGTGCCCGCCACCGTTGGGATCGCGGCGGCCTTCAACCTCGGCGTCGGAGCGCTCTGGATACTCCTCGCCGCCGGGCCGCTGCGTCCGACCATCGAAGTAGACGCTCTCGTGACGGCCGCCAAAGCAGACGCTCCGGCCTTTCAGGTCTCGCCAGCAGTGGCAACGGGCGTGCTGATCTCCTATGGCCTGTCCGGGTTCGTCGCACTCGCCTATGAGGTGGTGTGGACCCGAGTGCTGGCCGGGATCCTGCCCAGCACGGTCTATGCGTTCACTTTGATGCTCTGTGCAATTCTCTCGGGCATCGCCGTCGGAAGTTGGGCTATCAATCCGTTCCTCCAGAGAAAGGTGAACTGGGTGGCGGTCTACGTCGCCCTTGAAATCGCTATCGCAACGCTCGCGCTCGGCTCGCTCACCTTTATGGCTCAGGCGACGCGGATCGAAGCGCTATTCGTCCAGGGCGCGACCGATGGCGCTTTCCTGCTCGGCCGACCTCAGTTTATGCTTCCGTTTACCTTCATCGCGATCTTCCCCGTCGCCTTTCTGATGGGTGTCACCTTCCCCATTGCGGCGATGCTGTATGCCGCCGGTCAGCAGGACGTCGGACGACGGATCGGATCGGTCTACGGCGCGAACGTGCTCGGCGCAGTCAGCGGATCGCTGGCGGCCGGGCTGCTGCTGATCCCGCTGTTCGGAGCGCAACGGACACTCTGGCTATTGTCGCTTGGCAATATTCTTGCCGGGTTGCTGGTGCTGTTTGCGGCACGGACACCGGCTCGGCGGGCGCTCGGCTTCGTCCTGACCGGCGTCGCCGTGCTTCTGACCGCCTTCCTGGCGATGCCGAATCTCTATGCCTCGCTCTCAGAAGGCGAAGCACGCGGCCTGCGAACGATCTGGCTGGACGAAGGGCAGGATGCCACCGTCTCGGTGGTGCGTGCGCCGGACGATCGGCTGTATCTAAAGATCAACAGCCAGGGGATGGGTTCCGATGGCGGGCCCCAGGCTCGCTTTCATCACCGGCTCGGCCACCTCGGACCTCTGATCCACCCCGCGCCCAAGGATCTCCTGATCATCGGCCTTGGCGTCGGGGCGACCGCCGGCGCATCGGCGATCCATCCAGACCTGTCGGTCACCATCGTCGAACTCGTGCCCGGTGTCGTTGAAGCGGCAGAGTTGTTTCGTGCGTCGAATTTCGATGTGTTGCGCCTGCCAAACGTCGAAGTCGTCGTAGACGACGGGCGCAACTTCCTGCTGCTGACCGATCGCAAGTTCGACATCATCGAGTCCGACCCGATCCTCCCACGCAATGCCGGAGCCGCCAACCTCTATTCCGCCGACTTCTACCACCTCGTGCGCGGTGCGCTCGCCGACGATGGCATCTTCATCCAGTGGATCGACCCCACCCTTCCACCGTCCGCTCATCGGATGATGGTGCGCACCTTCCTGACTGCCTTCCCCGGCGCGACAATGTGGGAGAACGGGACCATCCTCGTCGGGTCGCGCGAGCCGTTGCGGGCGCCTCCGGAACGGCTGACCGCGCGGCTTCAGAACAGCCGGATTGCCGCCCAACTCGAAGCAGATGGGTTGCGAACCGCCGACGATATTCTACGTGGATACGTCGGCGGCCCAGCAGAACTTGCCCTCTATGCGGGCAGCGGGCCGATCATGACTGACGCGAACCCCTACATCGAGTATTACCTGTCGTTGCCCACCGGTGGGGTCAATCCGGACCTACGTTGGCTGCCCGCCGCCGGCTACCTGGCCGCGAACGCCCGCCCCGGCGACACCATCGTCTACGGTGATCAGGCGTTCAAGAACTTGCTGAACCAGCTTCCGATCCCGCAACTCCCGGATTTCGTTCTGCCACCCGGGACAACTCTCGATGGCTCGACCGAGGCAGCCCTGCGCGAAATCGCCGGCAAGAGCCGGATCTGGTTCATCCCGGTCCCGGGCAACGCCCGTGACGCTGAGGTGATCGCCCTGCTCGGCCGGATCAAGCACCAGGCGGACGATCGGCAAAACGTGCTGGTTCGCACCGTGCTTTTCGACTAGACGCTCAGGGCGTCAGGTCGAGGCGGCGAACGCCGATGATCGCGGCGATCACGGCACAAAAGGCAAGGGTCGTCCAGCGCGCGGCATTCGCCGGACCAGTCGTCGCCAGTACCAGCGAAGCCGGCGGATCCACCAGCACCGTCACCCAGACGAGCAACTGGCCCAACGCGGCCAGGCCAGCGAGCGCGGCGGTCAGGAGCAGGGTCGCCCGGCCGACGCCGCGCGTCACCAACCAGCCAATCGTCAGAATCGCCAGCAGCACCGCAACCAGCCCGAGAGTACGTGGGATATCCTCGCCAAGCACCGGCAACCCGAAGATGACGGCAAAGCCAACCAAACCGGCGGTCCCGGCGGAGATAACGATTGCCGGCCGGACAATCCGCGCGACGAGCGAACCCGCGGCAATGACGATGGCAGTCCAACCGGCAATGATGGTGAGTTGACCAGCCCAGGCGGCGGGAGCAGGCGGCAGCACGAGCGGGAGGAGGACTAACCCGGCAACCACGAGAAGCACGCCCACCGCCCCGAGCAGGCGGCGGACCGGGCTCACCTCAGGCGCGCCGAGGGATGGTTCACGATCCGTTCGCGGCATCCTGTCCTGGCGGCACGGGATCTCGGAAGCTCAGCAGCCTCAGAAAGCCGCGCACGAACAGACCGCCGACGACCACGGTGGTGCCGAGAAACACTATGGCGAAGAAAACATCCATGACGCCTCGACGGGCAGGAGACTTGGCGCAGAGGCGCTCCGGCCGACGTCCTTGCGGCGCATCGGCCGGCTCTCTATTCTAGAGGTTAGGACGGATCGCCGATCGTCCGGAACGTCGCATCGACGGTCGGACGGTCCGTCTGCCCGCGTAGCCGGGCCAGATGCTCGGCTACGACATCTTCCGGAGCCAGCGCGACCAACAAGCGAAGGGCAACCGCAATGACTGCGATGTCGTCGAGCACGCCGAGCCCGAACAACCCGATGAAAAAGTCTGGCACCAGATCAATCGGCGAAATGAGCGCTGCTAGGGCTGTCGGCACGACCAGTTTGGCGGTCACCGGCACGCGCCGGTCCCAGAACAATCGCCAGGCCAGCCGGACCTGGTGGACCAATTCGACAAGGAGATTGAAGCGTTGGCTTTCGGACGTGTTGGGCACCGCGTTCCTCCCGAACACCCGATTCTATCATGGCTGAGCGACTTTCTGGGGTGCTCGTCCTCTACGGCAGAGATGATTACCGTATAGCCCAACGGGTCCGCGAGGCGAGCGGCGGCGACGACCCGGCTCTCGGCGACCTGAACCGCGTCAGCATCGCCGGTGACAAGATCGCCGTGAATGATCTGCGCGGCCAACTCGAGGCGATGCCGTTTCTGGATGACCGTCGGACGGTGATCGTCGGCGGGCTGCTCGACCGCTTCGAAGATGCCGCCAAATCCCAGCGGCGGCTTGCCGAATCCGACAGCTTCCTCGACTTGTTCCGCACCAAGCCGCCAACAACGTTCGCGATCCTGACCGGCGACGACCTGCGACCCAAACGCAACCCATTGTTGAGCGGCCTTCTCGCCGCTGGGGCGGCGGTCGAACGTTTCGCCCTCTTTCGCGACTACGAGTTGCTGCCGTGGATCGACGCTCGGGCGAGGTCGCTCGGTCTGCGATTGCAGCCGGCAGCGGCCCGGCGACTGGCCACGTTGGCCGGGCCAAACCTCTGGGTGCTGTCAAACGAACTGGAAAAGCTGGCAACTTGGGCGGATGGGCAGGACGTCGGCGAGGAGGCCGTTTTCGCCTTGACAGCCTCCTCGCGCGAGGAGTCGGTGTTCAGTCTGGTTGACGACTTGGTGGCCGGGAGGACAACCCGCGCACTCCGCGAACTGACCGGCCTGCTCGACTCGGGAGAATCTCCCTTTGGCGTGCTGGCGTTGCTCCAGAACCGGCTCCGTCAGGTCTGGCTGGTCCACGAGCTCACGGCGACTGGGCCGCCCGCTGCGACGGTGAAACTGCGTTCTGGCCTCGGCTATCTCCCGGACGACGCCTTTCGCGACCTGCTCGCCCTTGCCACCCGACTGACCGATACTCAGCTTCGGGCGATGCATCGCGCTCTGCTGGAAACCGACGAAGCGATCAAGACCGGCAGGAACGAGCCGCGCCTCGCTCTCGAACTCCTCGCTCGGACGTTTTCACCGGCCGCAGCCACAAAATGAATATGCCCCGCCGGTTCTGGCGGGGCGGGGCCCAACGACCGGGCGCCTAGTGCAGCACGCGAATGACACCAACCACGCGGCCCTGGACCTCGACATCGCCGGCATCGAAGTACATCGGGTGCATCGCCGAGTTGGCTGGCTGGAGCCGTATCCGCTCCCCTTCTCGATAGAGTTTCTTGAGGGTCGTCTCCTTCTGGCTCTTGATCCAGGCGGCGACCATCTGGCCGTTCTCGGCACTCTGTGCTGGTTCCATCAGAACGACGTCACCATCCTCGATCAAAGCGTCGATCATCGACTGTCCCTTGACCCTCAGAGCATAAACATCGGGCCGGCCGCGAACGAGTTCCTCGGTCAACTCGAGCGCTTCGCTCGCGTCAAACGCCTGCCAGGTGTCGGCGGCCGGAACTGGGATTGGCGACCCGGCGGCGATCTGCCCCATCACCGGTATTCGGACAAGTTTGCGCTGCTCGGCCCTGCGGTCGGCCAAATCGATCCCACGCGAGACGTCGGGATCACGCCGGATGTGGCCTTCGCGTTCGAGCAACTTCAGGTTGTAGTCGACCACAGAGGTCGAACTAATCCCGCAGCCTTTGCAAATGTCTCGAATGCTCGGCGGGTACCCCATTTCGTCGGTGTACTGCCGGACAAACTCGAGGATCTTCTGCTGTCGGTCCGACAGTCGCATGGTCGTCTCCCTCACGAACGTCTGTTCTGGCTAATCCTACCATCGTCAGATCGTTCCGTCAATTGCCGATTTCCACCTTTCCACCCAATCAGCGGGCCTCCGCAAGTTCAGCGCCGGGATCCTCCGCTCCGCCGTGGACGTCGCGACCAGCCGGAACCGCCGGACAACCTCATGATCGCCTCGCCCGGGGTCAGCATGGAGAGCCCCGGCCGACGAGATTCGCGAAGGACGATCGCCCGACGATGAGGCCGCGAGGTGATCCGCGGCCCCACCTGGACGTTGGGGCGGGTGCAGCGTGCCGCCGGACCGCCGGGCAGCGGACGGTGCAGCAGACCGGACGCCTCGGGCGATTCGGCTATCATCCTGCGCGGTCACATTTCGCACGCTATGAGGGGTTGGCCCGTGATTTGCCCAACCTGTCGCCGTGAGACGCCGGCTGGCCGGCCCTTCTGCCTCGTCTGTGGCGCGGTCTTACCCGAGTTGCCCGCTCATCAGGAGCGAGGAGGGATGAGCTGCGGGGTCCGCCTCGCGGTTTTCGGGGTCGGCTGGCTGCTCGCCTCGCTCTGCTTGCTGTGCGCCGGATTGATCGTCGTCACCGAGGTACCGGATCTGGTCGGCCTGGTTCTCAGCGCATTCTTCGCGATCATTCCAGCGTGTCTGTACGTCCTCTTCGTGCTCTGGGTGGACCGCTACGAACACGAGCCGGCGGGGCTGCTCTTCTTCGCTTTCTTCTGGGGCGCGGTCGTCGCAATCGTCTTTAGCTTCATCTTCAACACGCTCGTTGCGGTGATCGCCTCCTCCCTCGTCGGCGAGGCTGGCGGCGAACTTACCGCATCGGTCTTGTCCGCGCCGTTAGTCGAGGAAGGCTTCAAGGGTTTCTTCTTGCTGATCTTGATGCTGCTGTTCCGCCATGAGTTCGACAACGTGCTGGACGGGATCGTCTATGGGTCGATCGTCGGGCTCGGGTTCGCAATGACCGAGAACATCGTCTACTTCGGCCGGATGTACGCCGAGGGTGGGCTCGCGGGGCTCGCGCTGATCGTCGTACTCCGGTCGGTGTTGGGCGGGTCAGGACACGCGCTGTTTACCGCAACGCTCGGTGCTGGCTTCGGGTTGGCGCGCGAGTCGACCAGCCTACCGGTGAAGATCTTCGCGCCGCTGGTCGGCTACCTGCTGGCGGTGGTTCAGCATGCCGCCTGGAACCTGTTCGCCGGGACCCTCATACCGGCGCTTCTTCCCACCGAGACGAACGAATGGATCTACTTCTGTCTCGTCGCCCCGATCCAGACGGTGGTGCTGACCGGGCCAGGACTGTTGACCCTGGCGCTGGTGGTTCTGGTCGCCTGGCGGCGCGAGGCGGCGATCATCCGGCGCACGCTGCTGCCGGAGGTCGAGCAAGGACTGATCTCGATGGAGGACTACCACATCATGTCGTCGAGCCGCCGACGACTTCGCAGCCTCTGGGCGACCCTCCGCAATGACGGCCTCCTTGCGGTGCTGGTGCGCCGCGAGTATATCGGCGCGGCGACCGAGTTGGCGTTTCGTAAGTGGCACTACGAGCGCGGAGAGCGCCCCAAGCGCGATCAACGATCCACGCCCGAGGAGCAATACCGCGAAAGGATCCGGCGCTTGCAGGAACGATTGGCGATCCAGTGACCGCTACCAGCCGGCGGCAGCCACCTTGGCGGCGAGATCACCCACCCGGCAGCTATACCCCCACTCATTGTCGTACCACGAGACGACCTTGACCAAATTGCCACCGATCGCCATCGTACTCAGCCCGTCGACAATCGAGCTAAAGGCGTTACCTTTCAGGTCCATGCTGACCAACGGTTCCTCGGTGTAGGCGAGAATGCCCTTCATCCGGCCATCGCTCTGGACCTGCATTTCGTGGTTGATCTCCTCGACCGACGCCTCGCGCGACAACTCGGCGACGAAATCGACGATGGACACCGTCGGGGTCGGCACGCGGATCGCAAATCCGTGGAACTTCCCCTTCAACTCCGGGATGACCAACGACACCGCCCTCGCAGCACCAGTGGTGGTCGGCACCAGGTTCAGCGCCGCCGCCCGGGCCCGCCGCAGGTCCTTGTGGACCCCGTCGAGGATCCGTTGGTCATTGGTGTAGGAGTGAATCGTCGTCATCAGCCCCTTTTCGATGCCAAAGCAGTCGTTGAGGACTTTGACGACCGGAGCGAGGCAGTTGGTGGTGCACGACGCGTTTGAGATAATGTGGTGGCGGGCCGGGTCGTACTGGTCGTCGTTGACGCCAAGCACCACAGTCAAGTCCTCGTTCTTGCCGGGAGCGGTGATGATCACCTTCTTTGCGCCGCCGCCATCGATGTGACCACGCGCCTTCTCGGCATCCTCGAACAGACCGGTCGATTCGACTACGATGTCGATCCCGAGGTCGCTCCAAGGGATCTTCGCGGGGTCTCGCTCGGCATAGACCCGGATCGGCTGACCATTGATCGTGATGCTTTGCGGCCCAGCTTCGACGGTGCCATCGAAGATACCGTAGTTGCTGTCGTACTTGAATAGATGCGCGTTGGTCTTGGTGTCGGTGATGTCGTTGACTGCAACGACTTCAAGATTGTCCGGATGCTGTTCGAGGATCGCCTTCAACACCTGCCGGCCGATCCGGCCAAACCCATTGATCCCGACTTTCGTCACCATCGACGTTACCTCCCGAGATTGTAGAATGCCCCGGACCCGGCATACCGAGCGCTTTCGCCAAGTTGCTCCTCGATCCGCACGAGTTGGTTGTACTTGGCGACCCGCTCGCTGCGCCCGGGTGCGCCGGTCTTGATCTGCCCAGCCCCGGTCGCAACGACCAGATCGGCAATGAAGGTATCCTCAGTCTCCCCCGATCGATGGGAGACGACCGCGGTCCAGCCGGCACGCTTGGCCATCTCGATCGCCGCGAGCGTCTCGCTCAGCGTACCGATCTGGTTCACCTTGATCAGGATCGAATTGGCCGCCTTCTCGGCGATCGCCCGCTCGAGGCGCTTGGTATTGGTTACCAGCAGGTCATCTCCGACGAGTTGAACGCGGTCGCCGAGGCGGGCCCGCAGCAGGTTCCAGCCGTCCCAGTCGTCCTCGGCGACGCCGTCCTCGATCGAAATTATCGGAAACTGGCGGCACCAGTCCTCCCAGACGGCAACGATTTCCTCCGAGGTCGCGACCTTGCCCTCTTTGCGGAGGTTGTAGCGCCCGTCCTCGTAGAACTCGGTGGAGGCGGCGTCGATACCCAGCAGAATCGATTCGCCCGGTGTGTATCCGGCGCGCTGGATCGATTCGAGGACTAACTCGATTGCTTCGCGATTGGAGCGGACACCCGGAGCAAAACCGCCTTCGTCGCCGACCGTGGTCGCCATCCCTTTGGACTTCAGCAGTGCCTTGAGCGAGCCGTAGATCTCGGCGCCGGCCCGAAGCGCGTCGGACCAACTTGAGACGCCAACCGGCAGGATCATGAATTCCTGAACATCGGTCGATTCCCACTCGGCGTGACGGCCTCCGTTGAAGATATTCATCATCGGCACGGGCAGAGTCGTCGCGCTTACCCCGCCGAGATAGCGGTAGAGCGGCAGGCCGGAGTACTGCGCGGCGGCGACCGCGTTCGCCAGGGAGACGCCGAGGATGGCGTTTGCGCCGAGGTTGGACTTGTTGTCGGTGCCGTCGAGAGCGATTAACGTGGCATCGACACCGGCTTGGTTGAGGGCGTGGTATCCAGCCAACGCTTCGGCGATCGGCCCGTTGACGTTCTCGACGGCGCGCCCAACGCCCGCCCCGCGATAGCGGCTGGGATCGCCGTCACGGAGTTCGACCGCTTCGTGGGCGCCGGTGCTTGCGCCGGACGGCACCGCCGCCCGGCCAACCGAGCCGTCTACCAACTCGACGTCGACTTCGACGGTCGGGTTACCACGGGAATCGAGGATCTGTCGGGCGTGAACCCGTACGATGCTATCCAACGCACCTCCGCCGTGTACGCCGAAGCGGTAGCCCCGGCTCCCGGCTCAACGCTTCAATCTTCGGGCGCCAAGGTCGCGCCGCGATGGAGCGGCGTGCGGGTTTGGGCGGATTGTACCATAGGGTGGGTTGGCCGCCGGGAGATGGACATGGGCACCACGATTGCGATTATCGGCGATGGCGCCTGCGATGCGTCGGTCGCGGCGATCGCCGAGAGCGTCGGCCGCCAGGTTGCCGAGGCGGGTGCGGACCTCGTCTGTGGCGGTCTCGGCGGAGTGATGGAAGCCGCCTGCCGAGGGGCGAAGAACGCTGGCGGGCGGACGATCGGTATCCTGCCCGGCGACCGAACCGCCGACGCCAACCCATACGTCGACGTCGCCATCGTCACCGGCCTGGGCGAGGCGCGCAACGTGCTGGTAATCAAGACCGCGGACGTCGCGATCGCCATCGCCGGCCGCTACGGAACGCTGTCGGAGATTGCGCTTGCCCTCAAGCTCTCCAAACCGGTGATCGGTATCGGCTCGTGGCAACTTGCGACTGCCGCCGGGCCAGACGGCGGGCTCATCCCTGCGGAATCGGCAGAAGAAGCGGTTGCGCTCGCCGTGGCGATGGCGGCGCAAGCCCCCTAACGCGAGGGGACGGGCCGGCCGGCGGCGGCAAACAACCGCTCGACGACCTGCCAGGGCACCTCGACCGTGCCGGGACCGTCCTCGGGCCAGTTGCCGGTGCCGTGGAAATCGGTTCCACCGGTCTCAAGCAGTCCAAACTGCCGGGCCAAAGCGCCGAACCGTTCGAGTTCCGCATCGCCGTAGCCCCGGTAGTAGACCTCGAGACCAGCCAACCCGACCGGCGCGAGCGCGGCGACGGTCGCCTCCGGGTCGGTCACGTAGGATGGATGCGCCAGCACCGGCAACCCGCCGGCCGAGCGAATAAGCCGGACTGCCTGCTCGGGAGTTGGCCGAAAGCCCTCAGCATAGGCGGGACCATTCCGGCTGAGGTAGCGCTCGAAGGCATCGGCCATCGAGGGAACATGGCCGGCCTCGACCAGAGCCTGGGCGACGTGCGGCCGGCCGGCCGCGCCGTCGCCGGCAAACGCGCGCACCCGCTCGAAGGAGATCGGCAGCCCGAGCGCATCGAGTTTCGCGATCATCATCTTCGCCCGACCTATCCGCGAATCGCGTGCTGACAGCAGCGCTTCCTGAAACGCAGAATCATCGAGGTCGAGGAAATAGCCGAGCAGGTGGACCTCGCCATCGGGAACATCGGTATTCAACTCCGCGCCGGCGATCACGTTGATGCCGAAGGGCGCAGCGGCGGCGACGGCGGCACGCACCGATTCGGTCGAATCATGGTCGGTGACCGCCATCACTCGCAGCCCGGCCTCGGCACATCGGCCGACGAGCGCCTCGGCTGAGAGGGCGCCGTCCGATGCCGTGGTGTGGAGGTGGAGATCGATTGTCGGCATCTCAGCGGGCAAACTCGACCGAGCGCGTCTCCCGGATCACCGTCACCTTGATCTGCCCGGGGTACTGGAGCGTTTCCTCGATCCGCTTGGCGACATCGCGCGCCAACCGCAGCGAAGCAAGGTCGTCGATCTCCTCCGGTTTGACGACAATCCGGACCTCGCGGCCGGCCTGAATGGCAAAACAGCGCTCGACGCCGGCAAAACTATTGGCAACGCCTTCAACCGCCTCAAGTCGCTTGATGTAGTGCTCGAGCGACTCGCGCCGTGCGCCCGGTCGGCCACCGCTGATCGAGTCGGCGATGATGGTGATGATCGCCTCGACGCTCTCGGGCTCTTCGTCGTAGTGGTGGGCGGCGATCGCATTGACGATCGTGGGGTGGAGCCCGGCGCGCTTGGCGATGTCGCCACCGATGAGGGCGTGGGGCCCCTCGACCTCGTGGTCGACGGCCTTGCCGATGTCGTGCAGGAAGGCGCCACGTTTGGCCAACTGAACGTCGGCCTTGAGTTCGGCAGCCACCATCCCGGCGATTGCGGCGCACTCGAGCGAATGATCGAGCACGTTCTGGCCATAGCTGGTGCGAAAGCGGAGCCGGCCGAGCAATCGGATGACCTCGGCGGGCAACCCGTGAATGCCGGCTTTGTAGGCGGCCTGCTCACCCTCTTCGCGAATGGTTGTCTCCATATCCTGCTTGGCCTTGGCGACGACTTCTTCGATTCGGGCTGGGTGAATGCGGCCGTCCGAGATCAGCCGGGTGAGCGCCATCTTGGCGATTTCGCGGCGCACCGGATCGTAGCCGGAGAGCGTCACCGCATCGGGCGTTTCATCGATGATCACGTCGCAGCCGGTGGCGGCTTCGAGGGCACGGATGTTCCGGCCTTCGCGGCCGATGATCCGCCCCTTCATCTCCTCGCTCGGCAGGTGCACGACCGAGGTCATCGATTCGGAGACGACATCCGCGGCGCAGCGTTGGATCGCGCCGGTCAGGATGATCCGGGCTCGCCGGTCGGCCTCGTCCTTGAGTTGCTGCTCGATCTCATGGATCCGCCGCGAGGCGTCCTGACGCACTTCCTCGTCGATCGACTGGAGGAGGATGTTCTTGGCATCCTCGCGTGTCAGTCCCGAGATGCGTTGCAACTCGTCGAGTTGCTTGCGTTTGATGGTCTCGATTTCAGCGCGAGCCGCCTCGGCGTCGGTTTCGCGAGCGGCAAGCTGTCGTTCCTTGCGTTCGACGCCTTCGAGCTTCCGCTCGAGGTTCTCTTCACGTTGGGCAAGCCGGCGTTCCTGGCGGGTTTGCTCGCTTCGGCGCTCCTTGAGTTCGCTCTCGGCCGCGTCGCGGATCCGAACCGCCTCTTCCTTCGCCTCGAGCAGGATCTCCTTCTGTTGGGTCCTTGCCTCCTCCACAAACCGCGTGGCGCTTTCCTGTTGTGCCTCTGATTTGCCGGCGCCCGCCCTCGACGCATAGACGTACGCGGCTCCGGCTCCGATTACAAGCGCCACGAGGGAGATGGCCAGCGTTACGGCTGCATCCATCGCGCCTCGCCTTTCGTTCCGATCAATTTGTGCTGCGGATACGAAATATGGATTTCGCAGCGCGGACCGTAGTGTACGGACGTAAGAGAGCCCAAGTCAAGCAACTTGCGCCTCTCGCCAAACACGTTCTACGACCCGGCTGATAACTTCGTGGTCAAATCCTCGCCTCGTCAGAAACTCGCTCAGCCGCCGACGAAAGAGCGCTTCGTCGGCGTGCGGAAGCCGCGTCGCCCGCTTGATGGCTGCCCGATAGGCTCCGTCCTCCTCATCCACCCCTTCGACTGCTAGCCGGGCCGTTTCCTGGGTGACGCCGCGCCGGGCAAGTTCATAGCGCAGCAGTCGTTGGCCACGCGGGCGGAACAGAACGCGATTCTCGGTCCAGAACTCCGCGAACGCCTCGTCGTCGACGAATTCGTACTCTCGCAGCCAATCGATGGTCTCGTCGACGATATCGGGCGCGTGGCGTTGACGGAGCAGCCGGGTTCGCACCTCGGCGATGCTTCGCGGCCGATAGGAAAGGAAGCGCAGGGCGGCATCGCGGCAGGCCTGAGACCGGTCGGCGTGTTCCTCAGGACTGAGCGGTGTCGGCTCCTCAGGGTCTGGCCTGGACGTTGGGCGGGATCGTCGTATGGTCATAGCGATGTGGCGGAAGGACCGCCAATCAACTGTAGCACGTCGGCGGCGTTATGTCAGGCGGGAAGCGCTCCGGCGGCGATGCTTCGGACATCTGCCTCGAGTTGGTTGGTCAGTTCGGGGTTGGCTCGCAGGAACGCCTTGGTGTTCTCCCGACCCTGACCAATCCGTTGCTCACCGTAGCTGTAGAAACTCCCGCTCTTCTTCACCACCCCTTGCTGCTCCGCAAGGTCCAGCACATCGCCCTCACGGCTGATACCACTCCCAAACATCAGGTCAAACTCGGCTTGACGGAACGGCGGCGCAACCTTGTTCTTCACCACCTTCACCTTCACCCGGTTCCCCACCTGCTCGCTTCCCACCTTCAGCGTCTCCACCCGCCGGATCTCAAGCCGGACGCTCGCATAGAACTTCAGCGCCCGGCCACCGGGGGTCACCTCAGGGTTGCCGAACATCACCCCAACTTTCTCGCGAAGTTGGTTGATGAAGATCACCACCGCCCGGCTCTTGGCGATCGCCGACGTCAGTTTCCGGAGCGCTTGGCTCATCAGACGCGCTTGCAACCCGACGTGGGCATCACCCATCTCCCCTTCGATCTCCGCTCGGGAACCAGCGCCGCAACGCTGTCGATCACCAGCACGTCAATCGCATTCGACCGCACCAACGCTTCGGCGATCTCCATCGCCTGCTCGGCGCTGTCGGGTTGCGAGATCAGCAGTTCACCGATGTCCACCCCGAGCGCCGCACAATACTGGGGGTCGAGGGCATGCTCGACGTCGATGTAGGCTGCCGAACCACCCGCCTTTTGCGCTTGGGCAACGATATGGGAGGCCAAGGTCGTTTTGCCGCTGCTCTCGGGGCCGTAGATCTCGACCACCCGGCCACGGGGTACTCCGCCCACCCCGAGCGCAAGGTCCAACGAGAGCGCGCCGGTCGGGATCACCTCGGTGGCAACCTGATGCATGTCCCCGAGGCGCATGATCGCGCCGGTGCCATAGTCCTTCTTGATTTTCGCGAGCGCGCTTTCCAACGCGCGTTCCCGATCGATCGATTGCGCTCTCACGGACATCGTCGCCCCCCGCATTGGCTCTCCGGCAATTGTATCGCGCCGGGGCGCGAATCAAACGAGGCGGCTGCAAAGCCGCCTCGTTCCGGTTGACTGGCTACCACTGGTAGCCAGTCTGCTAACGATTGGTGTTGGGTGTCGCGCTCGGGGCTGCGCCGCGAGGGGTGCGCTGGCCGCCGCGCCCACCGGGTCCGGCGCCATTTGCCGGCCGACCAGACATCTTTGCGCCACCGCCGTGGATGCTCAGCGCCAGGTCCGGAGTAGCCTGGTTGGTGGTAACGACGACCTGAGTTCCAGCGCTCAGGTCGGCGAGCGTGCCGCGCAGTCGGGTGTTCGTATCGACGCGATAGACTTGCGAGCCGCCGCCGTTCTTCTCGACGGTCACCCGGCTGTTCGCCGCATCGACACTGGTCACCTTGCCCATCGCAATGACGATTGTCTGGGCCCGGCCCTGGTCGTCGACGTAGCTGAACGATCCACCACGCTGGTTGTCAAACGGCACCCTCGCGCCGGGCGCAAACGGCAGGCCCGGCATGCCGCCGTGTTCGCCTCGCGGATCACGGCCCTGCCCCGTCGGAGCGGCGCCGAGCGTCACGGTCACGTTCTGGTTGGCATTGTTGCGGTTGACCACCAGCTGGACCTGAGTGTTCGGCTGGAGCGGGTTGAGGATACCTTGCACCTGCTGAATACTCGTCACGTTCTGGCCGTTGATACTGACGATCCGGTCGTTTGCCTGAAGACCGGCCTTCGCTGCCGGACCATCGGCGACGACGCTTCGGATGGTCACCTGGTTGTTTGCCTCGCTCAGAGTCGCGCCAAGCCAGCCGCGATTCTGCTGCTGCTGGGCGCGCGGGGTCTGGGTCGGCGGAGTCTGGGCGGCGACGAGGCCAGCGCCAGCCACGAGGCTGGTGGCAAGAAGCCCTGCGGCGGCGAACCCGCCAATTGCTGCCAATTGTTTCTTCACGGTCCCTCCACGGTACGTTCGGTACTGGTACCGTGAGGGTGCGGGGAAGGTTTCAGCCTAGTTCGGTCCGGCGAGAATCTGGACCCCGCTCGCGCTGAGCGCGCCGTTCTCACCAGGCCGAGTCGTGATCAGCACTCGGTCGCCGGCTTTGAGATCACCAAGCGTGGCTGGTACGGCACGTTGGAACGTTGTCCCATCGGCCACCGTGACCGTCTGTGGACCTTGGGGAGTGGTGATGGTGATCTGGTTACCCTCGATACGGCTGACCGCGCCAGTCACCGCCCTCGCGGGGTTTGCAGCGCCATCGGCGACCGCCGTCCCCCCGCCGGGCCGACGTTGGGCGGCGTCACCAGCAGCGGGTGACGCGACCGAGCCGCCCGAGGAGGCAGCCTGGCCCGCGCCGGACGCCTGGCCGGCCGCCGGAGAGACCACCGCCGGGGCTGCCGGCCCCGCGGCGCGCTGCGACGACTGGCTATAGGCTACCGCCGCGCCCGCGCCAAGCCCGGCGGCAACCGTCAGCATCAGCAGCGGAAAGAAGCCCAGTCGCATGAGACCTCCTACGGGAAATATCGATCGAAGAAGAGCGTGTCGTACAGCGCCTTACCGATCAAGCAGACGAGTGCGGTCACCGCGAACGGCAATTGCAGTGCGGCGAGTGCGTCCGGAAGAGGCGCGACGAGAAGCAGCGCCGCCGCCAGCGCCGCCAGGAGCACCCGAGCCACCAGCCGCCGGATGCGCACCGTCGCGCCTCCGCCCCTCCGGGCCGATCATTCGTAGCGCAACGCCTCGATCGGGTTGAGCGCCGCCGCCCGGGTTGCCGGATAGATCCCGAAGAACAATCCGATCGCCACCGAGACGCCGAAGGCCAGGAGCACCGCATCGGGAGTGACCAGCGCTTGCAACCGTTGCGTGCCCATGGGCAGGTTCTGCAGCAATCGGCCTGCGAGCGCCCCTAGCCCGATCCCGATCCCGCCGCCGACGACCGAAACGACCACCGCCTCGACGAGGAATTGGGCGAGAATGTCACGCCGCTTGGCCCCGACGGCTTTTCGGATCCCGATCTCGCGCGTCCGCTCGGTCACCGAGACCAGCATAATGTTCATAATGCCGATCCCACCGACGAAGAGCGAGATCCCAGCCACGCTCCCCAGAAAGAGCGTCAGCACGTCCGTGACCTGCCGGGCCGTCGAGAGCATGTCCTCCTGGCTCTGGACCGTGAAATCGTCTTCCACGACGCGATGACGCTCGCGCAGAACCTCGCCGATTTGGGCGACCGTCGCCGACAGGTTCTCCTCGTCATCGACCTGCACGTTGATGACATTGACCGTCTGACCGCCACGGGTGGTTCGGTTGGCGAACAGGCGGGCGTACATCGTCGTGATCGGAACGATGACCTGATCGTCCTGATTGCCGAGCGGGGTCGACCCTTTTGACTCGAGGACGCCGATCACGCGGAAATTCGTGCCGGTGCGGCCTCCGAGCGAAATCTTGACCGTCTGATCGACGGCCGGTTCGTCGCCAAACAAGTTCGCGGCAACGTTCGCGCCGAGCACCACGACCGAGGACCGCCCATCAACGTGCGAAGGTCCAATGAACTCACCGGCCGCCAGACGGGCGTTGCGCACCAACTCATAGTCGGGCGTGGTCGCCACCACACGGGTGGCCCAGTTTCGGCCGGGCGTGATCAACTGGGCGGGCTGGGTCAACTCGGGCGCAATTCCGACGGCATACGGCAACACTCCTGGCTGGGCGAGCGCCTCGGCATCTTCAAAGGTCAGCGATTGCTGTGTGCCCGCGCCGGTGACCACTCGTCCGTCGCGCACCGCTCCGGGGCGGACGAACACCAGATTGCTCCCGAGACCCTGGATCTGCGAGGTGACTGATGCCTGGACGCCCTTGCCGATCGACATGAGGGCGATTACCGCGCCGACGCCGATAATGATGCCAAGCATCGTCAATGCGGCGCGAAGCTTGTTCGCTGCCAGAGCCCCGAAGGCGATCCGTAGGCTTTCGAGGACGTTCAACGGCCGCTCTCCTCCGTTGGAGCCAAGTCGGCGATCACGTCGCGCGCGTCGATTGGATGATAGATCGGCTCGTCGCTGCCAATGAGGCCGTCCCGGATCGTCAAGATCCGGCGGGTGTGCTGGGCGATGTCTGGCTCATGGGTGACGAAGATGATGGTGATGCCCCGATCCCGATTGAGCGACTGGAAGATCGCCATGATCTCCTCACTCGTCCGGGTATCGAGGTTGCCGGTCGGCTCGTCGGCGAGGATCAGGCTCGGCTCGGTGACGAGCGCCCGGGCGATCGCGATGCGCTGTTGCTGTCCACCGGATAGCTCGTTCGGGCGGTGGTTGCGCCGCTCGGCAAGCCCAACCGCCTCCAGTGCCGCCAGCGCTCGCCGACGACGGTCGCCTAACCGGCTATAGAGCAACGGCAACTCAACCTGAGCGACCGCAGCAGTGCGAGGCAGGAGATTGAAGGTCTGAAAGACAAAACCGATCTTGGCGTTTCGGATATCGGCCAGTTCGTCATCGGTCATGTCGGCGGTTTCCTCACCATCGAGGGCATAACTGCCCGACGTTGGCTGGTCGAGGCAGCCGAGGATGTTCATCAGGGTAGACTTGCCCGAACCGGATGGCCCCATGATCGCCATCAACTCGCCGCGATTGACTTCGAAGGAGACACCGCGCAGCGCACGAACCTCGTGGTCCCCCATCCGATAGGTCTTTGCCAGGTCGCTCACCTGGATGACCGCCTCGCTCACAGGCTCTCCAATCGGCGTGGGATCATACCGGACGGTCGAACCCAGGCGGTGTGAGCGCCGGCGCACCCGGTGGCTCGGAGCCGAAGCGGGTCAGAAGAATCGCGCCAAAACCGATCGCGGCTGTCAGCACCGTGATCGCCCAGCCGAACAACGGCAGCGCCGCGAGCGGCACGAGGACCAGCATGCCGACGAGAAAATCGACGACGGATCGCCGATCACGCAATCGCACCCAAGTCGTTAGCCGTTCGCCGATCGCCAGGGCGACCGCCACCACCCCCAGCACCGTCGCCACGCTGAGAGCTACCACCAGCGCCGCCGCCAAAGGGATCCCGGTGACGACGAGCACCAGCAAGAGCGCCAGCGCTGCCGCGCCGACATAGGCGACGACGCCGATTGCCAAGAGACGCAAGAGCCGAAGCGGCGACGACGTCATCGCGCTCGACATCAATCCCAGACGCTGTGGGAAGAGCAGAAGCAGAACAAAGCCCGAACCGACCGTCGCGGCGAGCGTCGCGAGGTAGAGCGATCCGCCATCGAGGCCAGGGCGGGAGATCGCCAGCGGCCGGATGATCGTGGTGGATGGTGGTCCTGGCGGCGGTCCACCGGGTTGACCGCGCCCATCCTCGGGCGGTCGACGCGGAAATTGCCAGCCGGTACGGCCGTCAGGCGAGAAGACGATCCCACGGACGCCGCTCTGTCCCGGGCGAGGTTGCCCTCGGTCGCCGGTGACGACCGGCGTGATCCCTCCGGTTGGTGGCATCGCTGCCGGCCCGGCGATTGGCGCGCTCACCGGAGGGCCGGCCGGCGCGGACGGCTGAAACTGCTCGGCCGGCGCGTTCACCACAATCGCCACGAGGTCCAGTCCCGGCACCCCACGAACCGGCGCGACCGACGAAAGCGCGAGCGCCGCCGCGTTCAGGGCAACCAAAGCAACCACGACGACCGCCAGACGTGGCCATCGGACACCGTAGGCACGCCGGCCGGCATCCATTGCTCAGACCCCTTTGTACTGGATCAAGCGCGACAGCAAAAAGACCGAGGCGGCAACCGCAACGCAAAGCCCGCTGACCGCCACGACGTCCATCTCGAACGCGAGCGCCAACGGCTCGCCCAGTCCGGTCGCCAGGTCGGACCAACCCGGGTCGCTGGCGACGACTGAGCCGGCCAGTCCCTCGGCCGGGGCCATCGTCATCGCCACGCCGATCACGATCAACGCCGCCGCAACGGCCGCGATACCAAACTGGATCGGGATCCGTCCGCGTTCGCGACGCGCCACTCCGGCCATCACCCGACGAGAAAACCCCGCTGGCGGCGCATCCAGCCGAGCCAGGGCGAACCGGTGGTCAAGCTCGCGCAGCGAGTCCCAATAGGACCGGCAGTCGCGACAACTCAGCAGCCATTCCTCGACCATGGCCCGATTGGGCGTCGCGGCCTCTCCGTCGGCGACCGTAGCAATCGCCAATGGGTCGTGCCCACAGGCCAGCACCGGGTCCACCGTCAGCCTCGCACCGGCGCGAGTTGCTGCTGAAGCCGCTCGCGAGCGCGAAACAGCCAGGTCTTGACCGTGCCAAGTGGCACGCCAAGCGCTTCGGCGATGTCCTCATAGGCAAGGTCGTGGACGTGCCGCAGGACTATCGCCGCACGATACTTCGGCGGCAGTCCAGCAACCGCCTCGGTCAACTGTTCACGGAGTTCGCGCTGCTCGGCACGGCGCTCAGGCGACAGTTCGCCGGAATGGACTTGATCGTCGAGCGACAGTTCGGGCCGGGTTGCCTTGCCCTTGCGGTGGTTCAAGCAGAGATTGACCGCGATCTTGTAGATCCACGGCGAAAATCGCGCATCGAGCCGAAAGGTCTTCAGGCTCTTGTAGGCGCGGATGAAGGTCTCTTGCGCGAGATCGGCGGCGTCGTCCGCGCTGCCGGTCATCCGCCAGCAGAGCGAGTAGATCCGCGACTGGTAGCGCTCGACCAGCACGGCATACGCCTCGGGATCGCGCAATGCGCGGCCAACCCAGTATTCGTCCGTTCCGTCCACGTGCTCGCCCGGCCCAAAGGCCAAAAAGGTACCACTCTCAATAGTACCCCGCGCCCTGTATTGTTTCACCTCGGGCGCAGCAATGCGGTCCGATGTCCTCAAGGCGTGCGAGCGCCGCGATCCTGGCGCCTACCGTTCGGTTTTCCCCACCTCGATGGTGATCGATCGCAGATATTCCACCGTCCCAACCCGCGCCGCGACGGCCATACCGTGTCAGGGGCATTCGATCTCACTCTGCCTGGCCTGGCTCGGGAGGGTGCGGGCGCCCGCCCGAAGCGAGGCCGTTAGTGACGGCGAGCGGCCTTGAGCGTGTTGCGCATCAGCATGACGTTCGTCATCGGGCCGGTACCGCCGGGCACGGGGGTCAGGTAGCCAGCAACCTCGCCTGCGCTCGCGGCATCGACGTCGCCAACCAGGCCGGTCTCGCCGCTGTTCACTCCGAAGTCGAGCACCACCGCACCCGGTTTTATCATCCCACCATTCACCAATCCGGCCCGACCAGCCGCAACGCAAAGGATGTCCGCCCGGCGAGTCACCTCGCCGAGATCTCGCGTCCGGGTGTGGCACAGCGTAACCGTGGCATTGGCAGCCAGCAGTAAGAGAGCGAGCGGCTTGCCGACGATCGCGCTCCGTCCGACGACGACAGCCTCGGCGCCTTTGGGTTCGATTTGGTACGCCTCCAGCAGCGCGAGGCCGCCGGCCGGGGTGTTCGGAACGAGCGCCTCCTGGCCGAGCAGCAGACGGCCGGCCTGGGTCGGCGTGACACCGTCAACATCCTTGTCCGGGTCGATCGCCGAGACAATCCGGTCGGTCGGCAATCCTTTGGGGAGGGGAAGTTGGAGCAGGATACCATCGACCTCAGGGTCGACATTCAAGCCGGCGATCCGCCCGATCAACGTGTCGGCATCGACATCTGCCGGCAGCGTGACCGCCTCGGCGGACAGGCCGGCGTCGCCAAACCCGCGGACGATCCGGCGGACATAGACCTGAGACGCCTGATCATCGCCGGCCAGCACGACGGCCAGACGCGCCGGGCGACCCCGATTGGCAGCAAAGGCAGCCGCATCCTCCTTGACCTCGATGAGCAGCGCGGCGGCGGTCGCGCGACCGTCGAGCACCTGAGCCGACATCGCTAGCCCCGATCCGCGACGGCGAGTTCGACCGCGGCGGTGATATCGCTCGCGCCGTCGAACGCCCGAGCAATCCGCGCCCGCCCGTCGAGGACAAACTGCTCGTCCTTGATACCGCGAAGGTTGATCTCGACATTGAGCCGTGCACCCTGGATCGCCGCTTGAGCCAAATACGCCGCCACCGCAGCATCTGAGACCAAGTTAGCGTTGCCGCGTTGTGCCGCCGGTAGGCTGATATCGAGGACCTGTCGGGCGGCTTCCATGATCCGGAAGGGTGGATCGCTCGCCGCCTTGAGCGCCGCCTGGATTGCAGCGGTACGCGTCTTCTTCTCGTCGTCACTGCCACGTGGCAGTTTGTAGGCGGCCGACACGGCATCGAAGGCAGCGGCGTCCGCGTCGATCAGTTGGGTCAATTGTTCGCGAAGATCCTCAGCGCGGCTGATCAGGGCGCGCATTTCCGAATCGACTGCTTCGTAGTTCTTTCGACCGACGGTCAGGTTGGCCGTCATCGCGACGAGCGCAGCGCCGAGCGCACCGGACACGGCCGCTGCGCCGCCGCCACCGGGCGTTGGGGAATCACTGGCAAGCGCATCGAGAAAGGCGCGAATCGGCTGTTCGGCAAGCACCGGCATCCTCCTGGGACCGCAGGCATCTTAGCACGCGAGCAGTGCTATACTGGCTGCCAACCGGCCCGTCGGCCAGGAACTTGGATCGCCCGCGATGCTGACTGTTGGCGTCGATCTTGTCGACATCGAGCGCATCCGCCAGACCGTCGAGCGTTTCGGTGATCGCTTCACGAGCCGGGTGTTTACCGCCGACGAACTTTCTGCCGCCAACGGCCAACCTGCCTCGCTTGCCGCCCGGTTTGCCGCCAAAGAGGCCGCCGCGAAAGCCTTGGGGTGGGGGATCGGCCAGATCGCCTGGCGGGACATCGAAGTCGTCAGCGACGATCGCGGCAAGCCCGCGCTCCGGTTGCATGGCCCGGCCGGTGAGCGCGCCCGAACGCTTGGGATCGCCGAGCTTGCGCTCAGCCTCGCTCACGAACGGGCGCTCGCCATCGCATTCGTCGTTGGAGCCTGACCTGTTCGCCGTCACCAGCGCCGAAATGCGCGCCGCTGAGGCTTGGACCGAGACGCATGGGACGTCCACCGCCGTCCTGATGGACCGCGCCGGCCGAGCCGTCGCCGACGCGGTCGCCGAACTTCTTGCCGAGCGTCCGGGGCCAGTCCTCGTCATCGCCGGACCGGGAAACAACGGTGGCGATGGGCTGATCGCCGCCGCCCGTCTCGCCGACGATGGCTATGAGGTAACGGTCGTCCACCTCCTGCGCCGTGCAGAGCCGGACGCCCCACTCGAGGCTGCCCGAGCATCTCGGGTGCGGTTGACGGCCTGGTCCGATCCTGAGGGACCGGCGGTCCTCCGAAAAGCGGCCACTCGCGCTGCGGTCGTCGTCGACGCGCTGCTTGGGACCGGCGTTTCGCGGCCGTTCGAAGGAGCGGTCGCCGAGGTGGCTCGGATGATCGCCGACCGTTCACCTCGCGCTCAACTAGTCGCGGTCGATCTCCCATCGGGAGTGAACGCGGACAATGGAGCGGCCGACCCGCTCGCCCTCCGGGCCGACGTCACCATCGCGTTCGCCGCGCCAAAGCTCGGCTGTTTTCTGCCTCCAGCGTCGCGACTGACCGGCGCGTTGCGGGTCGCCGATATCGGAATCCCACCCAGAGCATTTGGCGGCGTGATGCGAGAGACCCTCAGCCCGGCCCTCGCCGCCAGTCTCGTTCCGGTCCGGCCGCCGGACGGCCACAAAGGGACCTTTGGCAAGGTGCTCGCGGTCGCGGGCTCGGAGCGCTATGTCGGTGCGCCGCTGCTTCTGATCAGCGCGGTGTTGCGCTCCGGCGCTGGGTTGGTGGTCCTGGCGACCGGGCGCTCGACCTATGAGCGGCTTGCCAGCCGGGTGCTCGAGGGCACCTACCTGCCCCTCCCCGAGGAGGGCGGAGGGCTCGGTCCAGCCGCCGTCGAAGCCATCCTTGGCGCGTGCGAGGCGGAAGGTGTGGACGCTCTCGCCATCGGGCCGGGGCTGGGCCGAAGCCCTGTGACCGATCGGGCGGTAGCGGCTCTGCTCCGGCGGCTGACCCTGCCGTCGGTGATCGATGCTGACGCGCTCAACGCCCTCGCCGAACAGAGCGACTGGGCGGCGATCTTGCCCGACCATTCGGTTCTCACGCCACATCCCGGCGAGGCGGCGAGGCTCCTCCGCTCATCGGTGCGCGAGGTCGAGGACGATCGACTCGGGGCGCTCCGGGCGTTGACCGGGAAGCGCGCGGTAGTCGTCCTCAAAGGCGCACACACGCTTATCGGCGCCGCCGATGGCCGCATCCGGATTCAACCAGTTGCCAACCCGGCGCTCGGGTCTGGTGGATCGGGCGATGTCCTGACCGGGGTGATCGCTGGACTTCTGGCTCAGGGATTGGAGCCGTTCGATGCGGCGTCGCTCGGGGTCGCCCTCCACGCTCGGGCTGGCGAACGCTGGAGTGCCGAAAACGGTGACGGCGGCCTGGTCGCGAGCGACCTGCTGGCGGAAATTCCTCGTGCCCGGGCAACGCTGCGGGTTGAAGGTGGACTCCTGCCAACAAGTGACGTACCCTAAGAGCGGCGCTTCGGCGACCGCCACTGGAGTTTGGCCGGTGTTTCTCTGCCTGTGCCGCGGCCTCACCGAGGCTGACGTTCTCCGTGCCGGACGCGCCGGATGCATCACCGGAGCCGCACTCATTGCCGAGTTCGGTCTCGACGACGAGACATGTTGCGGGCGTTGCGCAAAGAATATCGAAGAGTTCGTCAAGCTGGTTCAAGACGACCGGGCGGCGACTAAACGCGATGTTCCCAACGTAACCTCGCCATAGCTCACCGGTTCAACGGCGAGACATCATCTGTTGAGGAGGAGCATATGAAGGCCAAACCTGGGGTCGTGGACCTGCTCAATCTCGCACTGACGAATGAGTTGACCGCAATCAACCAGTATTTCGTCCATGCCGCCATGTGTGAGAACTGGGGGTTCGCCCGGCTGTACCGCAAGATGCGCGCACTGGCGTTGGACGAGATGAAGGACACCGAGGAACTCATCAAGCACATCCTCTATCTCGAGGGCGTCCCGAATCTGCAACGGCTCAATACGGTGCGGGTGGGCGAGACGGTCGAGGAGATCCTCGAGTTGGGTCGACAAACCGAGGTCGGTGCGGTCGAAACCCTCAGGGAAGGCATTGCGCTCTGCGCCCAGGTCGAGGATTACACGACCCGAAACATCCTCGAGGAGATGATCCGCGAGGAAGAAGGCCACGTCGACTTTTTCGAGACCCAACTCGAAACAGTTCGCCTGGTGGGGATCACCGGATACCTCGCCCAGCAGATCGTCGCCGACTAAACGCCACCGCTCGGACCTGTGGGCTCCCTGGGGGAACCCTTCGATCGCCGGAGTAAGCCCGTCAGGGACGCCACCCTTGAAGAAAGGGGTTGAAGCGCCGCTCGTCGCCGATGGTCGACGGGTCCCCATGGCCCGGCAGGATTGTCACCTCATCCGGCAGGGTCATCAGCCGCTCGTGGATGCTTCGCAGGAGTTGGTCACCATCACCGCCGGAGAAGTCGGAGCGGCCGATACTGGCCTGAAAGAGCGTATCGCCGGTGAAGACGACGCCATTTGCCTCGTCATAGTAGCAAGCGCCGCCGGGGGTGTGACCCGGCGTCGCGATAACGCGTAGCCGTAGCGCCCCGACCGCGATCTCGTCGCCATCCGCGGCGAAGCGAGTCGGTGGCGGAGGAAGTTCGGTGACCGTGAGATAGGCGTTCGACGTCGGTGGTTTGGCGCGCAAGAACGCCTCCTCGGCTTCGGTCATGGTGAAATCACAGCCGGTCGCCCGGACGATCGGCGCAATCGCCAGGATATGGTCGGCATGGCTATGCGTGTTGGCAATCAGCCGGACCTTCAGCCCTTCCTTCTCGATCACCGCCAATAGGCGCTCGGCCTCATCGCCGGGGTCGATGACAACCGTCTCACCTTCCTCGTCGGAGACGAGGTAGCAATTCTCCTGAAACGCTCCAACCACCGCCCGCCGGATCTGCATCATTCCTCCTATGGATAGGCGTCGCCCCGATCGGGTAGCGACTCGACCCGGCCATCATCATCGAGATACCAATTGTAGGTTCCAGTGTAGACACCGGACGCGTTCAAGAAGCCAGCCGACTTTGGTGGCTCGTTCAAGAGCGGAGGGTCGCCGATCAGGAGACGAAAGTCGATGTAGGGCGCGCCACGTTGGTCAAGCGGCGGTATCGCATCGTCGGGAAGCGGCGCACCGCTGAAGGTTGGCAAGCGGCGTGTCGGGTCGGTCGGGTTTCGCACGTAGGCGTCGACGGCTTGCTGGATCGCCCGCCGATCCGAATCGTAGGTCGGACGCTTGCCGAGCGAGAGGACGCCGCGGACTTCGGGAACGACCAGAAACGCCACTGCCAGCAGGACCAAGCCCAGCAGCGCAATTTCGACCACGGCGCGGTAGGCGCCGCCTAACAGGCTCGTCCGGTCCATCGGGCGAATGCTAACCGGCGCGCAACGCCTCGATCACCGGAGCAGCGCCGGCGTAGTCGCGCGCGCCCCCCCTGAGAATGGTTGGGACGACGTAATACGCCGGAACACCGAACGGCCGGAGCCCCGTGGCGACTTCAAGCGCGATCTCCGCACCCGTCCGCCCGGCCGCGAGGTCGCGCTTCACCCACTCCGGCACCGCGGCGAACGACACACTTCCTGTCGCGGGCACATCGATGCCCACCACGACCGGAGGCAGATCCGGTCCGCCACTCTCGGCATAGGCAAGGACAAACCGTTCGAAGAGTTCAGCGTCGTAGATCGGCTGGGTGAGCAGGAACATCGCTCCAGCCTCGATCTTGCGTCGCGCCAGGACCACTTCGTGCTCCACGCCCCGCCCGAGGTCGACGGTTGCCCCGACGGAGAACGAGGTCGGCGCAAGCAGTTTCGCGCCACGAAAATCGATCCCCTCGTTCAGGCGAACGATCTGGCGGATCAATCCGGTCGGGCTCACCTGGCGCACCGCCTGGACCAGACTGAGGTCGCGCCCACCAAACTCGTCGCCCGCGAGGACGACGACATCACGAACGCCGAGCAGATACGCCCCCATCAAGGTATTCGAGAGCGCCAGCACGTTGGCGTCCCGCGTCGCCAAGTTGGCGATCGACGGCCTGCCGGTTCGAGCGCGTAGGGCCGCCGCTACCGCAAAGGGGTCCGGCCGAACCGCCCGGCCCGGCGCATAGGCTACGCAATAGTAGTCGGGAGAGATCTCATCGCCGCCACGCAGGTCGAGCAAGTTCGCACCACGCGGCGGCGAAAAATCGGAGATGAGGATAGGCGGAGCACCAGTCGATCGGCCAGCCAGCGTCGCGGCAAGGGTCATCACATCCCTCCAGGCGATACTGAACGGAATGTTAGCGCGCCTGACTCATCGGGCGCCGTGCGGAGTCCTTGGCTTAACCCATGGATACCACGGCGACAACGGATGAGGGAGGTGGGCCGGGGTGATACGCGGCAGCCAGCCGGGATCAATCACCGCTCAGCGCCTGGATCAGGTCCAGGCCCTCCGATGCCGTGATCGTTCCAGCCTCGACCATCGCCAGAATCCGGCTCAGTTCCGGTTCTGGTTTGATGGATGTTGGAGGTGTCTTGCCGGAACCCAACCTGGCGGCGGTTGCGGAACGAGAATGAACTCGGTGGATCGGTGGATCAAGTGGAACCGGCACCAGGTCGATCTGGACGACCTGGTATGGGTCCTGCGCCGCGCCCTTCGCCGATCGCTCGCACCCGGACCGAGCCAACCGTGGTCGAAAGGCGCAGCACCGCTGGCGCTTCGGCGCGACTGGGACAAGAAGTCGCACCGACCTGATTTCCGACGATGGATCGAGCCGCGGCGTCCATCCTGCGTGAGTTCGACCTCGATCGAACCGGCCTCGGTCTGCTCGGACTCGCCGGCGCAAGGTCGACGATCCGCCTTTGATTGATCCGGCCTCGCTTCGAAACTGAAGCCGCCCGCCAACATCCTCACCGGAGATAGCGCCAGCCTCGGTCCTCACCGTCAGTTCGCCGATACACTGTCGGATCTTTATCTCACCGGCGCTCGATTTCAGCTGCAACCGGCACATCCCGAGGCCTTCGGCCGAGAGCGAGCCAACCGAGGTCTCGACCTCGGCATCGATCGCGGGCGGCAGGTAGAAGGCAACCGACCGTCCACCGCCCCAGCCCCCCGCCTCGTCTTCGATCAGAACGGTGACGAGGTCATCGCCCTCGCGAACATCGAACCGAACGCGCGCATCATCACGGTATTCGAGATGCGGCTCCTGACCGGGACGAACGGGGTAGAGCGCTATCGACCCGAACACGGCCGAAACGCGCAAACGGGCCGGGGTCTGAAAGCGCAATGGAATATGAGCCATGGTTCCCTCCTTAGGGACGGCGCAGCCGTTGAGCGGCCTCAGCCGCGGTGATCTTGCCCTCGGCAAGTTCGTCTAAGATCTGGCGTCGACGCTCGGCCCCCTCATCTCCCTCGGTGGGGACCGCAAACCCCATCGCCGCAATCACCTCGTTAAGTCGGGAAACCACCGTGGGGTAGGAAATCCGAAGCTCCTGCTCCACGTCTTTGATTTTTCCCCGGTTCTTGATGAAAACTTCCGCGAAGCGCAACTGCTCGGGTGAGAGCGCCTGGAGCCGACCAAGGGCAAACGTGCCATCGAGGCCGACGCCGCAGGCGCACTCCAGGCGGCGCACCCGCAGTTCGCGCCCACAAACCGGGCATGCTCCCGGGACACGTGGCAGGGAATCAGACCGTAACTCAGTTTTCTCAAAGTACATATGAAGATTATTGATCTAGACTGAAGGATTGTCAAGATCCTGCGGTGATCTTCGCCGCGGATTGGAGCGACGATGCAAGACCTTGGGCGAATGCTGGCCCTGCTTGGCGGCGGCCTGCTGGTTGTCGGAGTGCTCATGGTCGTGGTCGGACGTCTCTCCGGTGTCGGCAGGCTGCCCGGCGATCTGCTGATCGAGGGCAGTGGCTTTTCGTGCTTCATCCCGCTCGCGTCGATGATCGTCGTCAGTCTGCTGCTCACCCTGGTGTTGAACGTCTTGGTCCGTTTCCTGAACCGCGGTGGCTGATCGTCCTCTTCGCACCGCTGACTTCGATTACGAGCTTCCGCCAGACCTGATTGCCCAAACGCCGATCGAGCCGCGCGACGAGGCCCGGCTGCTCGTACTCAACCGCGCCTCCGGCGCTCTCACCGATCGCCGCGTTGCGGACCTTCCCGACCTCTTGCGCGCCGGCGATTGCCTGGTGGTCAACGACAGCCGAGTTCTTCCGGCGCGCCTGACCGGGCGACGGCCAAGCGGTGGCCGCGTTGAGATCCTGTTGTTGCGCAAGCAGGTGGACGGCGCATGGCAATCGTTGGTGCGCCCGGCTCGGCGGCTTGGGCTTGGCGCGGTGGTCCTACTGGACGGTGGCTCGTCGGCGACGATTGTCGGCCTGGGCGATGAGGGGATGCGAACGATCCAGTTGGAGGACGAAACGGCGGCGCTCTCCACCGGGGCGGCGCCGCTCCCTCCCTACATCACTCAGCCGCTCGCCGACCCCGATCGCTATCAGTCGCTGTTTGCGCGCACACTCGGGAGTGCGGCCGCGCCGACCGCCGGGCTGCATTTCACGCCCTCGCTGGTCGAACGGCTCCGCCGGAACGGGATTGGCATTCAACAGGTGACCTTGCACATCGGTCTGGACACCTTCCGGCCGGTTGCCGAGGACAATCCGCTCGACCATCGGATGCACAGCGAGTGGTATCGGATTACTCCCGAAACGGCAGCAGAACTCAAGGTGGCCCGCGAACGCGGCGGGCGGGTCGTCGCGGTCGGTACGACCAGCGTGCGGACGCTCGAATCGGCAACCGACGACAGCGGTACGGTCCGCGCTGGCTCGGGCGACACCCGGCTGTTCATCCAGCCGGGCTATCGCTTTCGCGCCGTCGGGGCGATGCTGACGAATTTTCATCTGCCGCGATCGACCCTGCTTATGCTCGTCTCGGCCTTCGCCGGACGCGAACCGGTGCTCGCGGCATACCGCCACGCCATCGACCGGGGCTATCGCTTTTACAGCTTTGGAGACGCGATGCTCATTCTCTGACGGTTAGCGACTGGTCTGGATCTGGAGCAGCCCGCTTTGACCGACCTTGGCCAACTCGGCGCGGACCCGGGCGTTGTCGGCGAGCAGTCCATTGAGCGCGCCAAGTACCTGATCGGCATTTGCGCCGGTTTCGCGAATGGCATCGCCAAGCGTCTTACCATCATCGGCTGAGCAACTCTGGCAGCCGCCAATGTGGAAGGCGGCGAGGACCGCCGGGGCGTCGGGATGCAGGTAAGAAAGCTCGTCGACCCGCATCTCCGCGGTGAAGCGCCCCGAGCTACGAGCGGTGCGCAGGCGGCGCACTTCCTGATGCAGTTTCTCGATCTCTTCGGCGAGGTCGTCGATCAGGTCGGTGGAGCGGCGGCGAACAAAATTCACTTCCTGTTCGAGAGCACTTGTTCGCCGGAAGGCCCATAGCGCCACCACACCAACCACGGCGATCATCACCAACTCGATCCAGTTCATCGTCCCCTCCGGTCTCCTGATTGTACCGGACGCGCTCAGCCGTCTTGGAACCCGTTGACGATCGGGAGGCGACGATCTCGGCCAAACGCCCGTTGGGTGATCTTGACGCCCGGGGGCGCCTGACGACGCTTGTATTCGCTCCGGTCGACCAGCTTGACAATCCGCGCTACCACACTCGGGTCATGGCCGAGCATGACGATCTCCTCGGGCGAGCGATCCTCCTCGACGTAGAGTTCGAGGATCGGGTCGAGGCGGTCATAGGGTGGCAGGCTGTCCTCATCCTTCTGGTTCGGCCGAAGCTCCGCCGAGGGCGGCTTGGTCAGAATCGCCTCGGGGATGACTATTCCACGCTCGTTCCGCCAGCGGGCCAGGGCATAGACAAGCGTCTTTGGCACATCCTTAATCACGGCGTAGCCGCCCGCCATATCACCATAGAGCGTCGAATAGCCGGTTGCCATCTCACTCTTGTTGCCGGTCGTCAGTACCAGCGCGCCGAACTTGTTCGAGAGTGACATCAGGAGGTTGCCGCGAATGCGGGCCTGGAGGTTCTCCTCGGCGAGGCCAAAGGGCGTCCCGCGAAAGCATGGCTCGAGGGTATCGAGGGTCGCCTGAAATGGCGCTTCGATCGGCAGAGAAAGGTAGCGGATGCCGAGCGCCTCGGCGACGGCCTGGGCATCGTCCTTACTGCCCTGGGACGAGAAGCGCGATGGCATCGAGACGCCCGTCACCTGATCGGGTCCGAGAGCATCGGCGGCGATCGCGGCGACCAGCGCCGAATCGATCCCACCCGAAAGCCCCAACAGCACCGCCCGAAACCCGCATTTGCGGACATAGTCCCGGGTGCCAAGCACCAGCGCTTGGTAAATCTCTTCGAGGTCGTCCGGGCGGCGGGCGATGGGGTCGGCGATCAACATCGGCGGGGTGGTGAGTGGCTCGGTTGCCACCGGCACCTGCGCGATCTTCTCGGCGAGGTTGCCGAACAGATCGACGCTCTGGCGCGCCCGCGGGTCGTGCAAGCGCGACAAAAAGATCGCGTCGACATCGACATCGACAACGAGCAGATGTTCTTCGAACGAAGGTGCCCGGGCGACCAACCGAGCCGCTGGGTCGAAGACCAGGCTGCCGCCGTCGAACACCAACTCATCCTGCCCACCAACCAGGTTGCAATAGGCTACCGCCACCCCGCAGTCCCAGGCGCGTGTCGCCAGCATCTTCTCGCGGAAGCGCCATTTCCCGCGGTGGTAGGGAGACGCGTTGATGTTGACGATCAACTCGGCGCCGCCGAAGGCCTGGATCGTCGTCGGACCGACTGGGTACCAGATGTCTTCGCAGATGTTCACCCCGACCTTGACGCCATGGATGTCGTAGACCGGGTAGCGATCACCCGCCCGGAAGTACCGATACTCGTCGAATACGCCGTAGTTTGGTAGGTAGTGTTTTCGATAGACGTCGACGATCCGTCCGTCGTGGACAATCGCCGCAGCGTTGTAGCTGTCGCCGTCGCAATCGACGAAGCCGATCACGGCGACGATCCCGACCGTTTGCCGAGCAATCGCCTCAAGAGCCTCGCGTGTCGCGCTGAGAAAGGACGGCTTCAGGAGCAAATCCTCGGGCGGATACCCGGTCAATGCGAGTTCGGGAACGGCGACCAGATGCGCCCCGGCGGCGCGCGCCTCGGCGATGATCCGACGGATCTTGGCGGCATTGCCGTCGAGGTCTCCTACCGTACAGTTGATCTGTCCGAGCGCCAGGCGGACGACGCGCATTAGCGTTCCTCGATCGGCATCCCAGCATCGCGCCAGGCCTGCATCCCACCATCGAGGTTGGCGAGGTTCTGACGACCAGAGGCAGCAGCAAGCGCTGCCGCGTAGGCGCTCCGGCCGCCCATCTCGCAGACAAACACGATTCGCTCGGCCTCGGGGATCTTCGCAACGTCGCGCCGGATCTCGTCGACCGGAACGTTTTGCGCCCCGGCGATATGACCGCCAGCGTATTCACCGCGAGACCGTACGTCGAGAATGAGTGCGCCGCTCGCCTGCAGGGCGGAGGCTTCGGCGGGAGTGACGTCCTCGAAGGGCGGGTCGACAGCGAGGGTTGGGGCAACATCCGACGCCACCGGTCGCTTGTTACGGCGGAAGAAATCGAACAGTCCCATCCTGGCGCACCCTTCGCGGCGAGATGGCTGATTCTAACTCGTCGGCAGAACTCAGCCCGCGACGCTCAGCCGGAAGGCGCGCAACTCCTCGAGAGGTCGTCCGGGATGGACGCGAAGCCGCTCGGCCACCAGAATCGATCGGAGCGCTTCGGCGGCGGCCTGCGGGTTGCCATCGTGGCTGACGATGGCGTGATCGAAGCGGTCCAGCAGCGCGATCTCGTCGCGCGCCGCCCCAAGCCGGATCGCAAGCTTTGCCTCGTCCTCGGTCCGTCTCCCACGCAGGCGTCCTTCGAGCGCCGCGAGGCTGGGCGGGGCGAGAAAGACCAGAACCGCACTCGGAACACGCGCCTTGACGGTCAACGCCCCCTGGACATCCACCCGGAGCAACGCATCCCGGCCCGCCGCCAATCGCTCCGCAATCGGCTGGCGCGGAATACCGTAGCAATAGTCGTACACCGTGGCATGCTCGATCAGGGCATCCTCGGTCAGCAACCGGTGATAGACCGCGTCATCGACGAAGTGGTAATCCTTGCCCGGGACTTCACCGGCTCTCGGTGCGCGGGTGGTGTAGGTGACGATGCGTACAACGTCGTGGCCGGACTGTTCGAGCAGGCCGACCACCGTGTCTTTGCCGACCCCGGACGGCCCGCTGAGGACCGCCAGCACCGGCGACTGGCCGATGGCGGCAATCCGCCGGTCGACGTCGCTCATTTGCCCTTCCGGTCGCCTTGCTTCAGATAGTCGGTCAACCGCGAGAAGCGCTCACCCATCAGCATCTGACCAAGCCCGACCTTTTCTGGAAGGGCGTCGCCTTCGACGTCTTTCTTGCCATACGCCCAGCGATCACGTTCGGTCTGGATCCGGATGAACTCCTTGGCGAGCGCTTCCGCGCTCTCGGAACCGCCGGCGATCAGCGAGCGATATTGCTGCAGTTCTTCGATGTAGCGATCGATCCAGCCGACCAACGGGCCGCGGTTGGTCAGGCAAATGTCGACGTTCATCTGCGGCTCGCCCGAAGCGAGGCGGGTCGTATCGCGGTATCCGCTTGAGGCCAGCTTTCGCATCTCGCGCCAGGCTGGGTCGGCGGTCGTCGCCCCTACCAGCGCGGAGGCGAGGACGATCGGCAGATGGCTGATGCCAGCGACCAACCCGTCGTGCTCGTGAGGATCGACGAAGTAGGGCGTCGCACCAAGCACCTCGACGAAGGAAGCCACGACGTCGACACGCTGCCGCTCGGCATGGTTGCCGGGCGCGAGGCACCAGACTGCGCCCTTGAACAATTCGCCGTCGGCGTTCTCGATGCCGGGGAGTTCTTTGCCGGCCATTGGGTGGCCGCCGACGAAGGTTACGTACTCGGGAAGCAACTCAGCTGCCCACGTCGTCACCTCCGCCTTGGTCGAGGCGGTATCGGTGACGGTCGCGCCGTTCGCAAGGGTGTCGGCGATCTGCTCCATGATGGTGCGAACCGCCAACACCGGCGTGGCGATGATGACCAACGCCGCGCGATCAACGGCGGACAAGAGGTTCCATTCGACCTTGTCGATCGCCCCGGCGCGCTTTGCGTTGGAGGTGCTTTCCGGGCTGCGGTCATGACCGACGATCTCGATGGCGAGCGACTTGTCGCGTTTTCTGGCTGCCGCGAGCCCCAGCCCGATCGACCCGCCGATCAGCCCTAGCCCGACGATGGTGATGCGGTCCGCCACGAAGCCCCCTAGCTTTCGTCGTCCGCGGCGCGAAGTATCCGCAGCCCCGGATCGTCCAAGTCGTTTCGTTGATGATTGGCGATCAGCCAGACGAGCCGGTCCGAACCGCCGGCGGCTCCGACCTGTGCCGCACCGATCGCCGGGTGGTGTGCGAGCCGGTAGAGCGCCGTCCAGCCACGCCGACCGTCGCCCGCCAGCCGACTCGCCAGCCAGGGCGTTCTCTCAAGCAGCACCCAGGCCGTCCGATCGAGCGGCGAGACCCGTCCCTTCCCCAAATCATGGAGCAGCGCCGCCGCCACCACATCCGGATCGTCGCAACCGGCCGCCACCACGCGACGGAAGACCGCCAGGTGGTGACGCTGTGACGCCGGGTCCATCCCAAGAAAGATCGTCGCCAACGCCGCCGGTAGGACCGCCCGGACCGCGCCGTCGTCTACCGGCGCTGCCCCACCAAGGGCATACTGTGCGAACTGCCGCGTCCGATAGACCGCCCGGCCAACCGTCATACGCCGACCAGCACCCGAGTTGTCCCGCTGATCACCGGGCCGATCGTGCTGCCCAGCACGTCGATCCGGAACACATACCCGAGCGCAAACAGACCGAAGAGGATGAACATTCCATACGGCTCAAGCCGAAGCAAGGTAGCGGCGAGGTCGCGCGGGGCGATTGCGACCGCGATCCGGAAGCCATCGAGCGGAGCAAGCGGCAACAGATTGAAAACGCACAACAGAACGTTCAGGTAGACGTTGGTCATGCAGATGAACTCGATGATGCCGGCGACATCGCCGTAGGAAGCAGGCAGCCCGCCCGACAGGCCGACCAGCCCAGCCCGGATCGGCACCGCAAAAAGGAAGGCGAGCAGCAGGTTCATCGCCGGGCCGGCCGCCGCAACCAGCGCACTGCCGACCCGCGGTCCCCAGCGAAGCCGGTTCGGGTTGAAGGGCACCGGCTTGGCCCAGCCAAAGCCCGCCAGCAGGATCAGGATCAGCCCGAGCGGGTCGAGATGTGCCAACGGGTTGAGCGTGATCCGGCCGTAGTTTCTCGCCGTCGGATCGCCGAGCCACCAGGCAACCAGTGCGTGAGCCAGTTCGTGGAGCGTGAACGCCAGCACCAGCCCACCGAAGTACGCCACGATGATGATCGGCAGCATCTCAGGACGACGGGCGAGATAGTCGAGGATGAAAAAGATCATGGATCTATCATACCTGGTCGGTGCTGGTTTCCTGCTACTGAATACGGTACAGCGCAAAGACTAAGCTACGTTCGGGGATCGCCTCGGCCGGGCCGGCGACGATCGAGCGCCCCGAACTGCTCCGTTCTGGAGGCTTGACCGGCGCGACGAGTTCACCCGAGGTTACGAAACTGAAGGCCGGCGCCCCACCATCGGCCAGCCGATCTGCCAGCAGGGCTACACCGGCGGCATCGGAAACGAGAAACACCGGCCGGCGGGTCATTTCCGCCGGGATGACCTGGGGCAGCCACCAGAGGTCGGTGACGATCGGGCCGGCGGGCAGGGCGGCGCTTTGGGCCGCGATTGCGGCATACTGGTTCCGTACCACCAGCAGATTCCGCAACCCGGCGGCCTGGACGAGCAGGCTACCGACAGCAAGCAGGCCCACCGCCGCCAGGCCAACCCGTCGCAGGAGGACATCCTCGAGGCGGGTCCAATCTTCGACCGCCAAGATCGCACAGCCGACGAGCAGAGGATAGGCCGACAGGAGATAGCGCGGACCGTGCTGTGCTCCACCCGACGACGGGGCGGTGACGAAGGCGAGCGCGAGGTAGAACAGCGCCGTCAGACCAAGAAAGCGAAAAGCGACGCCCTTCCATCCCACCAGTTCCTGCCCAGACGCCAGGAACACCGCGACCACCAGCGGCGCTGACGCAACCAGGTCGACCGGTGCAAGCCGAAACGCCAAGTTGGCGGTCGAGAGCAATGCGACGGTGGCACATCCAGCCACCACCAGCCAACGGCCGGCCGGACGCCCTCGGCACGCAAGCACCGCCCCGGCCCCAAGCACCAGCGCCGCACCGGCCCAAAGCAACGACGGACCCTGAGGCACGACCAAACCCGGGATGGTGTCGGCCCACTGTCGCAGCATCCGAGTGACGACGACCTCCGGACCGGAGCCACGCAGCACCAGCGGTGAATCGACCGCCACCTGCGCCCCCTCGGCGCGACCGTAGAGCGCTTGCTGGATGACCAGCAGTGGGGCGGCCACCAGCCCGGCGGTCAGCAGTCCCAGCGCCAGGGAGCGCCAGGCTCGGCGAAACAGCACCAGGTACGCCGCCGCCACCGCCGGGATGAAGGCGTACAACTCGCCACGAAACCACAGCCCCGCCCCGAGCGCCGCTCCACCCAGCACGACCCAGCGCCATCGACCCTCGTCGTCGGCTGCGGCGCGCGCCGCAGCCAGCAACGCCGCCGTGCCGAGCATCGTCAGCGCGGTGGCGATCTGGTGCTCCCACAATTCGTTGGCATAGAACACGAGCGGAGTGAGTAGGATGATCGTCGGTGCGGCCGCCCAGGCGAAGCGACTTCCGGCGACGGTCAGCGCCCACCAGAGCGCCCCGGCGGTGAGCGCCAGCGACAAGGCCGCCGGGATCGCCGTTGCCCGGGGGCCGAGCGCTGAAACAACCCCAGCGCTCAGCACGGCGTAAGCCGGCGAGAACTTCGGGAAGTAGCCGCTGGCCTGCCAGGCGTAGTAGCGCGGCGACAGCGGGTTCCAACGGTTCTCCGGGTCGAAGGGTTGGCCGAGATAGGGCGTGGCAAAGCTGCCACTCCGAAGCAATGTCTCGACCTGGAGAACGCGGATCCCGGTGTCCCCCGACCAGGTTCCGTCGGGTGGCAGAACGAAGGCTGAGAAGGCGATCGCACCAAGGACGGCGAGCACGAGAAAGGCGGCGCCCAGTGCCCCTACGCGTGGGGATCGTTCCGTAGCATCGCTCATCGGTCGAAGCCGGCTAGTGTGCCAGCAGTTCCCGGATCTTGCGCATCAAGTCGAGCGGGCTGAACGGCTTGGTGACGAAGTGATCGGCCCCGAGACCAAGCCCGAGATCGCGATCTGCCTGCCGGCCGTGGGCGGTCAACATGACGACGATGATGTCCTTCGTGGCGGGGTCGCCCTTGATCGCCTTGACCACCTGAAAGCCGTCCACCTTCGGCATCCCGACGTCGAGAAGCACCAGGTCGGGATGCTCGGCCTCGATGATAGCGAGGGCCTCGTCGCCGTCGCGTGCTTCGAGGAGTTGGTAGTCCTCGGCTTCGATCGTGGTGCGAACCAGCAGACGGATGGTATCGAGGTCCTCCGCCACCAGGATCTTCTTGGTCACGAGGCCTCCGCGCCGGCCTGGTCGAGGTCCCGGGCGCCCGTGGTGGGCCAGCCCGCATGATAGCACGCGACCTTAGCGTGGAAGTTCGATTCCCGGCGGGAAGGTGATGGTGACCGGCGTCCCGGCTATGACACCGTTGGCGGCGGCCCAACCGGCGTTCACTTCGAGGACATAGTTGGCATCCGCGTTCGGGCTGAAGATCGGCAGGTCGATCTCGGTTTGACCGGGCGCGGGGATCGGACGGTCCGGCTTCACATCGGCCACCTGGTTGTCGTCGATCCAGATCATGTCGATTGGAAAGAGCATTCCGCGCATCCAGAACGGGTGGCGGCCCTTGACGGTATAGACAAACAGCATCCCCTCGTCCGGTTCGAGGCGCTCGGCGCCGGAAAGCCCGCGAGTGCGTTCCTCTCCGGAAATGGCGAGCCGCGCCCAGACGATAGCGTTGCCGACCTGAACCTCGGCATATGGCTCCTGCTTGCTGGCCAGCCAGGCTGGACGCGGCGGACGGGCCGGGCTGGGTGGCGAACTCGCTCCACGCGCCGACGGCAGGACAAGCGCCCCGATGCCGGCCGCCACCAGCGCGACCAGCGCGACGGCAACCAACCAGGGGATACGCTTGATCATGGCATTGCTCCAGGCTTGGCCGGCGGCTCGGCGAAATCTCCGGACGGCGGAGCGCCATTCCAAGATGGCTCTGGTTCGAAGGCGACTGGGACGTCGAGGTCAGCTATCGGCATACCTGGAGGTTCGGTATCGGTCACCAGCGCAGGCGATTCGTCGTCGATCGGCGAGGGAGGTGGTTCAACATTCGTCCGCGGGGCGGCCAACCCGTTGCTGACCGGCATAAGCGGTGACTCGGCGTTTTCCAACGAGGTGGGAACCTCGTCGCCCCCAGTTGCGGCTGGGACGGTAGGTTCGGCGCCATCCGATGGGGTGGGCTGATCCGTCTCAGATTCCGCTGGGCCAGCAGGGCCGGATACCGGCGGGTAATACGAGGGGGGCGGCGTGATCGGTGGCTGGTAGGGCGGCGGTGAGCTTCGGGCATCGTCCAGATTCAACTCGCGGGTGAAGTCGCGCGTCACTTCGTCGCTCAAGCGGCGAAGCGTGCGCACCCAGCGGCCGATCTGACCCATGAATTCGGGAAGACGGTCCGGTCCGAAAACGAGCAGCGCGACGACGAAGATGACGATCAACTCGAACGGTCCGACGTCGAAGAGGCCCATTCGTTCCTTTCCCTAGCGAGCCGGTTCAAGGATAGTCCATGCCCCTGCCCTACTCAAGAATGGGTTTGATCGCGCCAGGAGCGGCGGCTATCCTGCCGACCGTGGAGGCCGCACCAACCCGAGCATTCTCTATCCTCGGCACACGGTCGATCGCGATCGACCGCTGGACAATCGTCCGAGGCGGGCTCGTCCTCCTTTACTTTGGCATTCTGAGCGCCCTCTCGATCGGCACTTGGGCTTCGTTTACCGAGTTCGACGCCGATCTCGCGATCAACGACCAACTGGTCTGGAATGCTTCGCGATTCCGGCCGTTTGCCAGCACGCTGATCGAACATGCCGACAACTCGTTGGGCGATCATTTCGCCTTCTTTCAGGTCTTCCTCGCCCCGCTGTACTGGCTCTGGCCCGATCCACGCACTCTCCTTCTGGCACAGACCGGCGGACTGGCCTTGGCCGCCCTGCCGCTCGGCTGGATAGCCGACCGGCGGCTTGGCAGTCGCGCACTTGCAACCGCGATTGTTGCGGCCTATCTCCTCTATCCGCCGTTGCATTATCTCAACCTCTTTGAATACCACGAAGTGGCGTGGGCGGTTCCAACGCTGGCGCTCTTTTTCTGGGCAATTTCGGCCGGGCGAACGCGCCTCGCCTGGCCGTTTTTCTTGCTCAGTCTCGCCGTGAAAGAAGAGATGGCGATTGTCTGCGCCGCCGCCGGGCTGTACGTCGCATTTGGCGACGGGCGGCGTCGGCTCGGGGTGGCGTTGACTGTCACCGCCGTTGTCTGGGGCGTCGTCGCGATGGGGATCGTGATGCCGTCGCTCAACACCGCCGGCGGCGATTTCTACTACCTCCGGCGCTACAGCCAGTACGGCGATTCGGCGACGACGATCATGCTGGCCCTTGCCCAACGGCCGTGGGTCCTGCTAGGCGATCTGGCCGGCCCGGGGCGGCCTCTCTACTATCTTCAGCTTCTGTTACCGCTCGCCGCCCTGCCGCTCGCCGCGCCGGCTGCCTTGGCGATGGCGATCCCCTCGATCGTCTACCTCGCGCTCGGAAACAGCGCCGCCCAATACTCGATCCTGTTCCACTATCAAGCGCCGATCATTCCTTTGCTGCTCTTTGCCACCATCGGTGGCGCGGCGCGGTTGCTGCGCTGGCGAGCGCCAACGTGGGCGGTCGGCGGCGCGCTTCTGACCACGTCGGTGGCCGGCTACCTCTTGCTCAGCCCTCTGCCGCTCGGGCGCACGTTTGCGCCAGAGCGCTACGACGGCGGTGAACACGCCGCCATCCTCACCCAATTCATCGCCCGGGTCCCGCCGGACACGCCGATCTCGGCGGCGCGCAATGTCGTCTCGCGCTTCAGCCGGCGCGATCGCGTCTACAACTTCCCGAACGTCGCCGACGCCGAGTATGTCCTGCTGGACTATCAGCATCACGTTTGCTGTGGCTTCTGGGAGGATGACGACAACGCCCTGCGCCGCTTCGTCGCCGACGAGCGCTATTGGCTCGTCGACGCAGCCGATGGCGTCTGGCTTTTCGAGCGAGGGACGCCCCGCCCGCCGGTGATACCCCAGAGTTCCGACGTAACGATCGATGGACAGATCCGACTTGCTGGCTACGGTCTTGCGCCAAGGGATGAGGATCGGTTCGACCTGACCCTCTGGTGGCAGGCGATCCGGCGGCCCGATGACCGCTATGCGGCGTTCGTCCACGTGCTCGATAACTCAGGCAAGCGCGTCTGGCAGAGCGACGGCGAACCGCTCGACGGGTTGTTTCCGACAAGCGAGTGGCCGGCGGGCCGCTTCATTCCGGACCAGCGCCGCCTCGATTTGACTGGTCTGCCGACCGGCGAGTATCGCGTCTACGTTGGGATGTACGAATGGGGCGGTGGCGACCGACTACCGATCCCGCAGACGGCCGGAACCGAATTCCCCGATTCGTATCTGGTGACGCGGATCAGCGTTCGGTAGCAGACCCGTCTGCTAGACTAGCGCCGATGCCTGGAGCCACGCCTCGATGAACGCCGCGCCCCGGCAAGTGGCCGCCACCGCACCGATCGCCGCCCCGCCGCTATTCTTGAGCCTCGTCCGCTCGCTGCGGCCCAAGCAGTGGATCAAGAACGCCGCGGTCTTCATGGCCGCGGTCTTCACCATCAACCTGTATTGGCGGCCCGGCGATCTCGCGTCGTTGCTCGCGGTGTTTGGCCGTAGCTTGGCCGCGTTCGTGCTGTTCTGCATGCTCGCGAGCGCGACCTATCTGATCAACGACGTCGCCGACATCGAGCGGGACCGGGCACATCCAAGAAAGCGGTTCCGGCCAATTGCCGCCGGACTCGTCCCGGTTCGGCTCGCTCTCGCGCTTGCCGCCGGGTTGGTGCTGCTCGCGCTGCCATTCGCGTTCCTGTTGAGCCGCGAGTTTGGACTGGTTACGACGATCTACTTCGCTTCGCAGTTCCTCTACTCGTATGTCCTCAAACACCAGGTCATTCTGGATGTGTTCACGATCGCCGCCGGCTTCGCGTTGCGGGTGGTCGGCGGAGCCTTCGCGATCGATGTGCCGGTTTCGCCGTGGCTCTATGTCTGCACGATCCTCGGCGCGCTGTTTCTCGGGCTGTGCAAACGCCGCCACGAACTGCTCCTTCTCGAGGACGGTGCAACCAACCACCGCAAGACCCTCGAAGCGTACACGCCGCAACTGCTCGACCAGATGATCGCGGTGGTGACATCTTCGACGGTGATCGCCTACTCGCTCTATTCGTTCTCGGCGGAGAACCTGCCGAAGAACCACGCGATGATGCTGTCGATCCCGTTCGTCCTGTACGGGCTGTTTCGCTATCTCTATCTCGTCTATCAGCGCGGTTTGGGCGGCAGCCCGGACGAGTTGTTGCTGCGCGACAAGCCGCTCTTGCTCGACGTGGCGCTTTGGATCGGGACGTCGTTGCTGGTGCTCTATTTCGCGCGGTGAACCTCACCCCCGGCCCCTCTCCTTCAGGAGAGGGGCGAGAAGCGCGGTTGCCACGCTGGTGGCAGCCGCGGGAAGTGTGGGGCTGAGCAGGCCGGTTATGGTTCCTGGCGGGTGATGCCCGGCACGCTGTCGAAATGGGTGTCGTAGCTCAGGTTGGCGGCGAGCCGGGCGGCCTTCGTGTCCTTGGCGGCGGCGATCTCCTCGTCCAGATCCGTCGTCGGCCGGACTGGTTCGACCGAGGCAAAGGCGCTCTCCAAGGTGAAGCGCACCGGCGCGAGGGTCACGCGTTCGCCCTCGATCTAGAACGCCTGCCGATCGCGCGGCTTCACCCCGAGCAAGCCGCGCACTTCTGCCGGGACGGTGACCTGGCCGCGCTGGGTGAGTGTGGTGACGAGCTCTTTCATGGCCGCACTCGTAGTTATGATCTTCCGCTGCAAGCATGCGGATTCACTGGACGTCGTCGACCGGTGTGCTGGGTTCTTGGCGCCGGGCCACGCCGGTTCTAGGACAGGACGCACCGGACCGGAGACAGTTTGACCTCGTCTCTCGGTGGGGTCTTGTATTTCACCATCGTCCAGCAGGGCGGCGGCGCGCCGGATGGGACCACGGACGGAAAATCAACTCCGGCCCAAGCGACTCGTCCTCCGTCTGGTTGCTCGCCGACGGGAAGCACCGTAGTCGCACACCCACCGAACCGATGAGGAACGCCGTTGGGGTCTGCCGCGCCTCCGATCAACCACGGTTCGAATGCCCGGCATTCCGGCGATTGGCCTGGGACGCCAGGATTATTCGGCGCATTGGGCATGACGGCAAGGAGGACGATTGCTCGATCGATGTAGTAGTTGCCATTGGCATCGCTCATGAACGTCAAGTAGAAGATGGTGCTGGCGGCAGGAGTGCATGGCTGAAACCGCGTTGGCAGTCGGCCAGCAGCGGCAACGGGAACGGTCACGAGATAGAGGTCCTCGCATGTCCTGGCCTCAACGGTGCTGTCGGCCCGCACCGCCAGAGAGTAGACCCCGAACGGATCGCCGATCGTCGCCCTGGTCAAGGTTGGTGGCGTGCCGGTCGCCGTCGGGAGTTTGAGTGCTGGTTGCGGTGTCGGCAGACCATCGGGCGCACGATTGGTACAAGCCATCACCGCAACCACCAGGCCAAGGGCAAGGATCATCCGGATGCACTGGGAGATGAAGATCCGGCAACGTGCCAAATCGAGCATCTGGCCCACTCTCCGGCTACTCAGTCCACCCACAGAGGGATCGACCGGGCGCAGTCCGAGGGTGACCCTACCAGACATGGAGTCGACTCAGTTCCGCCATTGGGCCCCCCGCTCCCAATTGCCGAACACGTTGTTCAGGTAATACAAGTACGGCGGCGGGTTTGCGGTGTCGTAGATGGCGTTCCACTCGGTCGGATAACCTTGGTTGCTCATCTGACTGGCCATGTGCACATGAGGCCCCTGCCAGGCACATGTGTCTCCCTCACCCCAGTCACGGATCTTGGAAATCACGTAGCTGAAAGGGTTGTTGTACCAACCGGCATGATGGGCGAGACCCGTTGACGAGAAATTCGCGTGCCAGGTGTGGACATACACGAAGCTCCCACCCAGGATGGTCTGGTTGTTCCAATCGAATACATCTACGTAGACGGCGTACGTGCAATTGAGCCACGGCCAGTCGGTCAGGACGATGAGTGACCTTGTCGTGGCCACGCTGTCCCAGCTATAGCCATACGCTCGAAGCTCGGCATACTGGGTGGAGTTGTAGTTAGCCCAGTCAAGAGCCTCGAGGTTCTGGCTGTGCCATCCCTGGCTAAGTGCCGAGTTCTGTCCGCTCGGCTGAGTCGGGGGAAGCATGCGGAGCTTCCGATTGGGCGGCGACTGCGCCAACATCGGCTGAGGCGCGGCCATTCCGGCAAGCGCGCCAACAATCGCAGCGACGAGAACCAAGTGGACTGTTCGCTTCATCACTACTTCACTCCTTCGGCAGCCTTCACGCAGTCTTCCAGCGTCATCTGCGTACAGTTGACCTGCCATTGACTGCTGGCATCCCGCATAAAGATCAGCACACGACCCTTCGGAACAAGCTGCTTCGTCGCCACAGCCGGACGGCCGCCAATCGTCATCGCACCAAGGAGGTCGGCCGAATAGTGGCTCGGGATGAGAGGATTCCCGGGACGGCGAACGAAGGAAACCGCGCCCGCCGTCGGCGTCCCGAAAGCCTGCACAACCGCGATGATATCGTCCTCACAGGCCGTGGCTCGCGACTCCATGGGCCTTGCGCCGACCGGGATGAAAGTTGGAGAGAAGCTCAGTGGGTGAGAAGGAGATAGCTGCGAGGTCGGGATCTCCTTGAGATTGGTCGCCGTGCACTTCGGCGAGAATGATCGATTGATCTGATCGATCGGCGTGTCCGCGCGCACGAAGTTGAAGCCATTCAACGTGCCGCTGAAATCACTCTTGTCATGTTCGGCCTGGAACCTAGCACGGAACTCCTCGATCGAAATGGCTGGCTGCTGCAAAGGGGGTCCAGCGAAACCAGCTAAGCTACTGACCGTAAGATAGGAAATGCTGAGTACCGCAGCAAATCCAACAAGTGCAAGGGACATTCTCACTGCACGATTTATCTCACGTCTCCAAGCTGCACTCGGCAGACATTGACCAGCACGACCACTCCAAGTCGATTGAAGGGTTCGTAGCCCGAAAAGTCGGACTTCCGAGACCACTTCACGATACCAGGATTCAAGAGAGGTTGAAATGGCCGTTAATGGCCTGAACCCATAGCGAATCCGTCCGTCCTAGTAACCACTTATACATACAAGAGATGTGCTTGTTAAGATCACGGTTCTGATTCTTGATGAGCCGCCCAACAGTCGCTGAAGCCGATGATTTGGATATCCAAGCGGCCGGTCATGCGCCAGGTCCCGCCTGCCGCTGAAGGGCATCAGTCGGCAAACGTCTCGATCAGATAGTCCAGCGTCGAGGCGTGCGGCGCTTCGGGGCGGGCCGGCGCCCAGAGCGCCAGAAAGTCGACCAGATCCAGCCAGGCGGTCATCTGGCGGCGGCAGTCGTCGGGCGTGCCGACGACCGCCACCGTCCTGGCGAAGTCGTCCGAGAGGGCGGCGACCGCGCCGGCCGGGTCGCCGGCCAAGAGCCGGCGTTGCGCCTCGCGCGTCTCGGCAAGAAAGCCGTCGTCCGCCCAGACCGGGTAGAAATACTCGGCGGGCAGGTGGCCGAGCAGCCCCCACTTGACGGCTGTCAGGGCGACGCGTTCGTCCGGGTCGGCGATGCAGCAGAGCATCGAGCCGAGCGTCACTCCCGAGCGATCTCGACCCGAACGCGCCAATCCAGCTTCGACAGCCGGGATCGCGCGTTCGCGCAGGTAGCGGCGCGACAGCAGCACGTCGAAGAGTGCGCCGTCGGCGATCTCGCCAGCCAGCCGATTCATCTGCGTCCCCACGGTGCCGAGGAAGATCGGCGGCGCGGGATGGCGATTGGCGCGCTGGTAGTGCGAGACGGTGAAATGCTGGCCGGCGAAAGAGAACGGCCGGCCGGGACCGGACTCGAACACCGCACGAATAACCGAGGCATACTCGCGCATCCGGCCGATTGGCTTGTCGAAGGGGATTCCCCACCAGTCCTCGTTCCACTGCTTCGGCCCCGCGCCGAGACCGAGGATTGACCGCCCTTCCGAGACGCCCGATACCTGGAGCGCGGCGCTCGCTGCGATCACCGGCGGGCGATGCCAGACCGCAACGCCCGAGCCGAGCCGGATCCGCGAGGTATTCAGCGCGTAGGCAATGAGGGGACCAAAGGCGTCGCCGCCATCGCCGTTCCAGAGGCTATGGAATCCGGCGGCATCGGCCCGCCGGGCGGTCTCGACCAGCGAGCGTAGAGGATAACCGGCCATCATCAGGCCGAGACGTTGCTGGAGCATCGCGCTCTCCTAGGCTCCGAAGGTTTCGATCAGAGTTCGCCGATTCGCGGCAACCTCGTCGTCGGTCGCGCCAAAGGGTGGGGTCAGCAAGATGGCTCGGTCAAGCAATCCCAGCCACTCGGCCGCCTGTGCTCGCGCCTCGTCGGCCGTTCCGCAGATGCCGATCGCCGAAGCGAAATCGTCGGAAATCGCATCGAGCGCGCCGGCCGTGTCGTGAGCCCTCAGCTTTTCGCGGGCAGCGAGCGCCTCGTCCTCGAAGCCGGCAGCCCGCCAGACCGGGTAGAAATAGGCGTTCTCGAGGTGGCCGAGGATCGAACGCTTGACGAATCGCTTGGCGGCGCGCGAATCGGGATCGACCGCCGCCGGGATCATCGCCGCCATCGTGAAGCGATCTCGCGGTCGGCCGGACTTGGCGAGGCCCGCTTCGACCGCCGGGATCGCCGCCCCGGTCAGGTAGCTGGGCGGCAAACAGACGTCAAAGAGCACGCCGTCGGCCACCCGGCCGGCCAGCCGATTCATTTGGACCCCGACGGTACCGAGGAAGATCGGCGGCGGGTTTTCGAGATTTCCGCGACGGCGGAAGTTGCGAATCTGAAAGACGTTCCCCGGGTAGTCGAGTGGCTCACGCTTGGTCGACATCGCATCGCGCATGATTTCGACGTACTCGCGCATCCGGGTGATCGGCCGGGAGAAATCGACCCCCCACCAGTCTTCGTTCCAGTCCTTCGGGCCGGCGCCAATCCCGAACAGGAAACGTCCCTTCGAGATCCGGCTGAGTTGGGCGGCAGCCTGGGCAGCGATGATCGGCGGGCGGTGCCAGACCGTCACGCCCGACCCAAGCAGGATGCGCGAGGTGTTGAGTGCGTAGGCGGTGAGCAGCGAGAACACATCCCCGCCGCCATCGCCGGACCAGACACTCTGAAAGCCGGCGGCTTCGGCTGTTTGCACCGACGCAATCAGTTCGTCAATCGGCTGGCGGCCACTGAGCATCAGACCGATCCGTGCCGTGTCTGCGGTGGACATCGTTCTCCTCGTGGGCGGCGACCCTCGCCCGCCGGCGCTATCGTAGTGCCTCTGCCGAACCTGGTCACGGCGAGATCGCACTATCGCGCCGCCCGGACCGGTCGGCCACGGTCTCGCTCGTGGGAAACGAGGGCCGGGCTGGTTGGCTTCCGTGGACGGCGCACCGACTTGGAACGGGCGCTGCTTTTCGACCAAGTCTTTCGTGACCTTCGTCTTGCTTCGAAATCAGTACCAGGGCCCATGCACCAAGTAAGGAAGCCCCGGGACTACTTCAAGATTGGAGGCAGTGAACGCTGAGCCAGCAGTCCGGGACCCTATCGATGGCGATTGTTTGAGGGATGTGCCGTGAGTAGCCGCTCTGTTGTGGGGGCGGATGCCTCAATGACCAAACGGCTAATGATGGCCGTGCCATTTGACCCTGCCGAGGGTCGGCGGGATTCGCCTCTAGTATTGTCGGGTGTCGCGCTCGAGCATGGCTGGCGCAGCACCTACCGGTTGGACCAACTTTCCATATTTCTACATCGGGGATTTCTACCCAGGCAGTGAGGTTTGGAACTGGGGAAACAAGCCCTATATCCCGGGGTTTGTGACCCATATGACGTGGCACTCGTTCAAGTGGGCAAACGATTACTTTGGTCCAGGGGACTGCTACACCATTTCAGCCGTCGTCAGTCCAGGCAACTACTGGACTGACCTTCCGAACGTCTACCAATACAACAAACATGCAAACGGACCGGCCTGCCCACCCGCCAGCATGTTCTTCTACAATGAGACGCGATTGATTGGACAACCACAGCCAAATACTTCGTATTCGGGCTCTGTCTGGTTCTACAAGACGTACCCGTATACCGAGGGGTCAAAGCCGGCTCCTGACGCCTCGGTGACCATACAGGGCTTCATTGCGGCGGAAGGGACCATGGGACTGGCCGACTATGCGCGACTGGCCGACAATCCGGACGTCTTCGTGGCGGATGTCTCCGGAGCACAGGCGAGGCGGCTTGCTGAGAGCCGCAGTGCCGAGATACGCCGACAAGGGGCATCGGGCCATACCGTCCTCGTTCGACCCCTCTTCTGGGCCTTGGAGGATGCTGGCCTCGCAGAGCCGCCCCGAAAGTAGGGCATGAAGTCAAGTTGGCGTCGTCCGCGGCCCGGGAACAGTCCATGAAACTGGCATGGGCAGGGGTCGTGCAGGCGGTCATTTGGACCGTCTTCGCACTCGTGCAGCTCATGCAGATCCTCGTCGTAACCATTTGGGGACTCGTTGCTGCACAACCAATCGTTGCTCCTCAACTCAGTGGCTCCGCTTGGCCTGAAGAGACGATTCGCCTGTTCTGGCGAGCGCAACGTGTTGGTGCGTCCATGTTTGGATACTCGATGGTCGCTGAGTTCGTGCTTATTCCGGTCGTCGTGGCATTCCTCGCCTATCTGATCCTCAGTCGCTTGATTCTAAGACCGATGCCCTCGCTTGTCGTCGCGGTAACTGGCGGGCTGCTCGTCTTGGTTGGCAACACCTATACGCTCTTCTCAGATCAATCACGAGTCTTCTCCTCGATGGTACGAGCTTCGTATGAAGTGTCGATCATCGTGCCTCCCCAGGCTGCCTACCAACAGTTGACAGGGTCGCTCCGGTCCTGGTGGGTCGGGAATTTCGCCGCCCTGGCAATGATGGGGATCGGTAGCGGGATGCTTTGGACCGTATGGTTTTGGCTCCGTCGGGCGCGAGCCCATCCCGACTAGCAGGGCGCCAATAAAGTCGAGCGCTCACATGGAAGGCGCACGATGTGTCGCCCAGCCTTGTGGATGACCGGCCATGCCCGGCGCATCCGGTTCCTGGAACGGGTTGGTTCGGTGCCCTGCTCGCACCGGTTCCGGACCTGGTCACGCTGCGGCCGGGCTCATCCCGGTCCTGCGCATCGCAGACCGCTACGCGGCTCTCTCGCTGATGGGAAACAAGCGCTGAGCCGGCCCTGCAGAGCCGGCCGGCGCGCGGAGCGCCGCCACCAGGTGATCGAGCGCGCCAGCGCCGGGCTGGTTGGCTTACCTGAAGGGCTCATCGGCTGAGGGTGCTACCCCACGACCCGGGCTTCGTGACCGTCGCAAGAGCGCCTATCGACGGTGCTCCGGCTCCCCTATACTTAGGTGTTGGCGGGCGACTGGCCCACGTGCGGAGCGATCAGTATGGCGTTGCGTGAGATTCGGCGGTTTGGCGACCCGGTCCTTCGCCAGACCTGCAAGAAGATCCCCGTCATCGACGAGACGATTCAGACGCTGATCGACGACATGATCGAAACAATGCGAGCCAACCACGGCGTCGGGCTGGCTGCCCCGCAGGTGGGAGTTCCGCTTCGTCTGACGGTGATCGAGCTTCGCGACGGTAACGAGCCGTACGTCCTGATCAACCCCGAAATCCTCAAGCGGCGCGGCAAGCGGGTCGTCACCGAAGGCTGCCTCAGCCTGCCGGGCTGGTTCGGCGATGTGACGCGGTCGGAAAGCATCGTCTTTCGGGCACGCGACCGCCGGGGGCGTGAGTACAAACTGAACGCCACCGAGTTACTTGCTCAGGCGGTCGAGCATGAGGTCGATCACCTCAATGGCATCCTCTTCACTGACCCGGGCCGACTGGTCAGCACCGACACGCTCCACAAGGTGCCGGCGCACGGCGAATCGCCCGAAGATGCTGAAGAACCCGAGCCGGACGCCGTTCCGGTCGTCTAAGCTTTCGACAAGCCGAACCTACGGAGCGATCGCGTGCGACGAGCAAATTGGCCGCTGTTGGTATTCATCCTGCTGCTCACCGGGTTGAGCCTCTGGTTCATCTGGCCGCAGAAGCCGACCAACTATTTGCCGAGCTTCATCCCCTGGCCCGAGAGTAAGGGCGTTCGGCTCCAGATCGGCAACACCACGTTCGAGCGCGTTGGCCAGCGCCTCGGGCTTGACCTGCAGGGCGGCACCAACATCGTCCTGCAAGCCGATCTCTCGAAGCTTCCTGCCGATCAACGCACCGACGCGATGACCTCGTTGGTACGGAACATCGAGCGCCGGGTCAACGCCTACGGGGTCGCCGAGCCGGTGATCACCCAGCAAGGCGAGGACCGGGTCGCGATCCAGCTTGCCGGCGTTCGCGACGTCGAAGAAGCCAAGCGGCTGATCGGCCAAACCGCCCAACTCAACTTCAAGGAGCGCACGGTCGGGCCGGATGGTCAGCCGCAAGATGTCGACATCGGCCTGACCGGCGCCGACCTCAACCGCGCCTATGCTTCGCTTGAGCCGACCTTGAACATCCCGGTGGTCAATTTCGAGTTCAACGACCGCGGCACTCAGATCTTCGCCGATGCAACCGCCCGGCTAGCCCCCACCCGCGGCCAGATAGCGATCTTCCTCGACAACGAACTGTTGACCGCCCCGCAGGTGGACGAGCCGATCCCGGGCGGGCGCGGCTTCATTCGCGGCAATTTCACGATGGATTCCGCGCGAACTCTGGCAATCCAGCTCAACGCCGGCGCCCTACCCGTGCCGGTGTCGGTCATTCTCCAGCAGGATGTCGACGCCACCCTCGGCGCGGACTCGATCAAGAAGAGCATCCTCGCCGGTCAGATCGGCTTGGCATCGGTCGCGCTGTTCATGATCCTCTATTACCGGTTGCCCGGTCTGATCGCGGTCGCCGCGCTCGGCGTCTACACCATCCTGACCTTGGCGGTCTTTCGGCTGGTCCCGGTTACTCTCACTTTGGCTGGCATCGCCGGTTTCATCCTCTCAATCGGAATGGCGGTCGATGCCAACATCCTGATTTTCGAGCGGATGCGCGAAGAGTTACGGAACGGCCGCACCCTCGCTGGCGCGATTGAAGCTGGTTTTAGCCGCGCCTGGCTGTCGATCCGCGACAGCAACATCTCGACGATCATCACCGCGATCATCCTGTTTTGGTTTGGCTCGAACTTCGGCGCTAGCCTCGTGACAGGCTTCGCCTTGACACTGTTCATCGGCGTGATCATCTCGATGTTCTCGGCGATCACGGTGACCCGGACGTTCCTGCGCGCGGTGCAGGTGATCTGGTTTTCCGGAGCCTTGGGGCCACGCGCCCGCTGGCTGTTTGGGATGGACGAGGTCCAGCCGGCGACGCCTCGCGCCGGGCTGGACGTGCCGGCCGGGGCCAGGCCCGCGACCCGCTAGCGCGTGACTATCGGCGCGGCGCCTAGCGCCCGGCGGATCGCCGTCCCGGCCGGGGCGCTCTCCGACCTCGGCGCGGCACTTCTGCTGCTGCTGCTGACCGTCGTATTCTACTGGCGCATCCTGACACCAAACGCGCTCAACCGCGGGTCGTTCCCCAAAGGCGACTTCGTCGAGCAGTTCTACGCCTTTGCCTACTTCCGCACCCAGGAAATCCTTGCCGGCCGGCTACCAACCTGGAACCCGTATGCCTTCGGCGGGCAGCCCTTTATCGCCGACATCCAATCTGCCTTCTACTATCCGCTCCACTGGGTAACGACGCTCGTCGCTGGCCCGCGCGGCTATCCCTTCGAGGCCCTCGAATACGAAGCGGTTTTTCACATTTTCCTCGCCGGTTTCTTCATGTATCTGCTCGCCAGCCGGGTGAGCGGCAGTCGCCCCGCTGGATTGCTTGGCGGGATGGTCTATGGGTTCGGCGGCTATCTCTCGGCCTATCCTAGCCAGCAACTTTCGGTCCTCGAAGTCCAGACCTGGCTTCCGCTGGTGCTCCTGTTCGTTCACCTCGCGACCAATGCCGAACCGTTCGACCTCCGGCGCTCGCTGCTCTACTCGATCGTCGGCGGCCTGACGCTTGGGGTCGCGATCCTCGGCGGGCATCCTCAAGCGAGTCTCTACACCGTCTACGGCGTCGTCGCCTATTTCGCGTTCCGCATCCTCGCCCAGACCGGACTTGCCGGCTGGCGACAAGCGTTGCGACGTGCTGGACTGATCGCGCTCCTCGTCGCCGTCGGCTTTGGCGTCGCCGCGGCGCAACTCGTCCCCACCGTCGAGTTCATGGGGATCTCGTCGCGGGCCCAGATCCCCTTCGAGATGTCAGCCTGGGCCTTCCCTCTGCGGGACATTCTGCAGATCATCTTGCCGGGAACGGTCAGCTACTACTCGCCGATGTACGTTGGCATCCTGCCACTTGCGCTGGCGATCGGTGCGGTGGCCTGGACGCGGACCCGCGAGACCTGGTTCTGGACAGGCCTGGCGACGGCCGGGTTGCTGGTCTCTTTCGGCGGCAACACCATCATTCACAGCGTTCTGTATAACGCCATTCCTGGCGCTGGCACCTTCCGTCACCAGGAGCGTGGGATCGTCCTGTTCTCGGCGGCAATGGCGGTGTTGGCGGCGATCGGCGCACGCGCTCTCTTCGCCGCGGACCGCACTCGGCTCGCCAAGCTGGCAGGACTCTGGCTTCGCGTCGTCGTGGCAGCGGCCGCGGTCTTGATCCTCTTGTTCGTGTACGGTCTGGCAGCCGAAGACCCATCCAGAGTGCAGAACATCGCCGCCTTCCTCGTCCTCGTCTGCGCACTGGTCGGTCTCCTGTTGCTCTTTCGCCTGCGCGGATTGCCATCCGGCGCCTTTGTTGGACTCGCTCTAGCGATCGTCGCCTTCGATCTGATGAGCGTCAGTTTCTCGACCAACTTCGAGAAGACCCAGCCGGGAGACCAGTACCGCGCCACCGAGATCCAGAAATATCTTCAACGCAACGACGCCAACGGGCGCACCCACAACGACTGGCAGTATCCGCTCAACTACGGCGACGTCTTTCGAATCCGCGACGTGAACGGCGCAAGCCCGCTGGTCGTTGAGCGCTACCGTCAGCTTTTCAACGCCGAGCCGCGCGAACGCGTCTGGCAACTTCTCAACGTAAAGTATTATGTCACATGGCAGGGCGGCCTACCGAACGCCGAGAAGGTCAGTGTCGAAAAGACCGGCGACAAGGAAGTCAATCTCTATGCCCTGCCCGACCCGCTGCCTCGCGTCTATGTCGTCCATGCTGCCACCGTCATCCCGGACGACGCTAGGTCCCTTCGAACGGTTCTGTCGCCGCAATTCGATCCCGGCACTACAGCGGTTCTCGACCGCGAGCCGTCGATCGCACCGAGTGGCCGGCCGGCACGGTCGGCGGCGACGGTACGCGACCTTGCGCCGGACCGCCTCGTCGTCGAGACGCGGCTGACCGAGCCGGGGATCCTGGTGCTGTCCGAGGTGAACTACCCTGGCTGGCGGGCTACGGTGAACGGCCAGAGTGTCGAGATTCTACGTGCTCAGCACGCCTTGCGCGGGGTCGCTCTGCCCGCCGGAGGTCACCAGATTGAGTTCATCTTCGACTCAGGGGCGGTCAAGCTTGGCCAGATAATCTCGCTGCTCACCGTCGTTGCCTCGTTGTTTGGATTGGGCGCGCTCGCGCTTGTTCGACGCCGCTAGCATCTACACCCGCGGTTGTACGCGTCGCGCCTCTGGTCAAACGGACGCGGTAGCCCAAAGACACACCTCCCGCCCGACGATCAGGCATCAGCGCACCGCGTATTCTTGGGCCACTGAACCGAAGGAACGGCTGATCATGACCATTTCCGCCCTATTTCGCGCCAGCCAGGCGCTCTTGGCTCTGTTCCTTGTCTCCGCATGCACGACGAGCGTCGCTCCGACAGTCTCCCCGGCCTCCCCGGCCAGCGTCGCCCAGACGACTTTCTTGCCGGGATCGTCGCCCGCCGCCGTACCTGGCCAAGCTGTCGCGGCCACGCTGGCCGCCAACGCCAAGAGCCACGCTCAGGCCAACGATGTCGAGTTCGACCCCGGTCAAGCGGTTCGGATCACCCTCAACGGCACAAGCGCCGACGCATCCGACCGCCGCGTGCGCGTCGACGGCGCCCGGGTCACCATCACCGGCCCCGGAACCTACCAGTTCTCGGGAACCCTCAGTGATGGCCAGGTCGTCGTCGATAGCGCCGAGGACGGCAAAGTGCGCCTCGTGCTCGACGGCGCGTCGATCGCCTCCTCCTCGAACGCGGCGATCTGGATCCGCGCCGCCGACGAGGCGGTTGTCGTCTTGGCCGATGGCAGTTCGAACATCCTGAAGGGCGGCGTGGCAGATGGCGCCGATCCAGACGCGCCGAATGCAGCACTCTTCTCGATGGCCAACCTGACCATCGGCGGAACCGGTTCGCTGGCGGTGACCGGCGCCATCGCCGACGGTATCACCAGCAAGGATGGGCTGGTTGTTCTCGGTGGCACGATCGAGGTCGACGCGGCCGACGATGGCATCCGTGGCACGGACTCTCTGATCGTCGAGGGCGGAACGATCACGGTACGCTCAGGCGGCGACGGACTGAAGTCCGACGACGACAAGACCGCCGAGCGTGGCTACATCGCGATCCTCGGCGGCGAGGTGACCGTCGCGGCTAGCGGCGACGGCATGAGTGCCACGACCGATGCCATCGTCGGCGGAGGCAGAATCGCCATTTCCACCGCCGGGTCTCCTCCAGCGGCCGTCTCGACCAAGGGCATCAAGGGTGGGGTCAGCGTCGTGATCGGTGACGGGACGATCTCGGTCAACACGGTGGACGATGCGATTCATTCGGATGGCGACAGCACGATCGAGGGTGGCCGGCTGACCCTGAGTACCCGCGATGACGGCGTTCACACCGAAGGCCAACTCACCGTCTCGGGCGGAGAACTGACGATTCAGCGGTCCTCCGAAGGTCTCGAAGCCGGGCAGATGACCCTGTCCGGCGGCACGATCACGATTGTTTCCACCGACGACGGGATCAACCTGAGCGATGGAACCGGCGGTGGGCCGATGGGTCGCGGTAGCCCAACCGTCGGCAGAAACAATCTGATGATCTCCGGTGGGACGATCACCGTCACTTCCGACGGCGATGGTATCGACGCCAATGGGGCCGTCTCGATGACCGGTGGGGTGGTCCTCATTCATGGTCCGACGATGCAGGGCAACGGGGCGCTCGACGCCGACGGCGGTATTGACATCAGCGGCGGCACCCTCATCGCCGCCGGGAGCGCCGGGATGGCGGTCGCGCCGAGAACAACCTCGGCCCAGGCCTGGGTGTCGGTCAGCTTCAGCCCGGTGGTTGGACCCGGCTCGACGATCGAGATCCGCAGCGGCGACCGCGTCGTGGCAACCTATACCACGCTCAAGAGCATCGGGTCGCTGATCGTCTCCTCGGATGCAATCGCCGCGGGCGGCAACTACGACGTCTACGTCGGCGGGACAAAGGTAGAAACGGTGACCGCCGGCCAGCATCGAGGTGGGATGATGCCGGGCGGCCGGTTCCGTCCATAGGCTCAGGTGCGAACTCGCCGCCGAGAGAGGCGGCTTGCTCCGGTCTCTCACTCCTGCGGCTCCTGAGGGGGCGGCGAGGGCTAGCTCGGCTCGTAGCCGATGAGTTGGACCGCGTCGATCTCGGCGTACGCCTCGGCCTCGGTGGGATCCTCGACAAGAACGCGAACCGCAGAGACGAGGAAGGATGTGGGCGGAAACTGCGGTGAGAACTGACCGGGGCAGGTTGTAGTCGGGTCTTTGCCCTTGAAGATGGTGTGGAGCGTTCCGTTCGGCTCACGCAGGTCGATCTGAACGACCCGGCCCGGCCGGAATGACTCGTAGACGACGACACCGGTCGCCCGAACCGGCACGGCGAACTTCGCCTCGAGCCATTCCTGCGGGTTCTTCTTGGCGCTCGCCCAGGCCGTGTCGAAGTCGCCACAGCGCGGGGTGTTCGGCATTCCAGTGGCCTGCAATGCGGCAAACTGCGGGCTGGCAAACTCACTGCTGGCGGTGGCAGCGGTCGCCCACTGCTCGCGCAGGACGCCGCGCTGCGGGTCGGCGGGGCGTCCTGCCGACCCGGTTGGGCTGGGAAGCGCCGGTGAACGCGACGGTACGGCAGTGGGTGTCCGGTTGAGGGCCGAGGTCGATGGTCTCGTCGGCTCCGGCGTCGGCGTGGCGATCGACTGCATGACGCTGTCGATCGCGCTCTGGTTCATCACGTAGTAGCCAGCGACGCCAATCGAGCTGCACGAGCAGAGCGCGACGAGGATGCCGCCGGCCACGAGCAGCACAGTCCGCGCCACGTGGCCTCCAAGGGCTGGAATTGTACCGTCCGCCGGACGGCGATGGTAGCAGCTAAGCTGCCGGCGTTCCCTGACGGGCCAACAAGACCGAGATATTGTCGGGACCGCCCCGGCCGTTCGCCATGGCGACCAGTTCGTTTGCCGCCTCTTCGAGGCTGGACGAGCGGAGCACGATATCACCGATAGACTCGTCGTCGATCACGTCCCAGAGACCGTCGAACAGAGGAGCAACACCTCATCATCGCCAAGCTGATGCACCCGGACGTCCGGCTCGAGGGCCGGGTCGAGGCCGAGCGCACGGGTGACGACGCTGCGATACGGGCTGTCATGCGCTTGACGTTCGGTCAGCAGGCCGGCTCGCACCTGTTCGCCAACCCAGCTATGGTCGTTGGTGAGCCGTCGGACTTCCTTGGACGAAATCAGGTAGGCGCGGCAATCGCCGACATAGGCGACGACCAACTCGCTGCCGGCCAGATACGCCGCGACGCAGGTCGCCCCCATCCCACGCTTGGCGGGGTCGCGCTTTCCTTCTTGGATGATCGCCTGGTTGGCGGCGATCACGGCGTGGCGCATCAGTTCGTTCCCAGCAGGCGCGTCGAGAGTGAAGGCCTCGTCGAGGATCGTCTTGACGCCGATCTCCGAGGCGACCTCGCCGGCTGGATGTCCGCCCATCCCATCGCAAACGACCAGCACCGTCTGAACCGACCCGTTATGCCGTGGCTCGACCCGCTGTCCGACGAAATCCTCGTTCAGGGCGCGTGCTCGGCCGGGGTCGGTCCTGGCAAAGATGTCGGGGACGGTTGGTTCGGTCATGCGCTCCTCTTGGCCGCTCGGTCGGCGCCGGTGCAATCAGGTCCTGATGGTAGCCCAAACGGCGCCATCGTACCAGGACGCAGATCACCGTCCGACGATCTCACAGTGGACGAGGAACCAACCGGCGCGATAGACTGTGGGGCAATTGAATAGACGTGTGCCGCCCCGCGTCGACGCGGGCGGGCCGGGAAACCGGCCAGCCCTCCGTGACTAGCCCGGGAGATGGCTTCGGCAGGCCGGTGGTCGCTCGGAACGATAGGGACCTCCGACCAGTCGCGTGACATCGCGCTCCGGCGCTCGGTTTCCGAGTGTCCGGCGTTGTGCCCGATCTGGCTGGCCCGGAGGACCAATGACCCGTTTGATTCCCCTGCTTGTCGCCGCCATCATCCTTGCCTGCGCCCCCGCCACGTCCTCAACCGGCAGCGTTGCGCCGCCTCCCGCGCCACCCGACCGAATGACGTTTATGGCCGGCTACAAAGCCCAGGCCAACCTTCCGTTCGTCGCCGCCTATGTCGCCAAGGACCGTGGGCTTTTTCGCGAGCAGAACCTCGACGTCGAGATCCAGCATAGTGCCGGCCAAGGCGAGCACGTCCGACTGGCGACGAGCGGCGTGGTCCAAGTGACCACTGCCACCGGAATGAACGTCCTGACCCTGGCCGCCGACCCGGGGCTTCCGCTGGTCGCCTTCGCGGTCTTCGGCCAGCGCAGCGATCAGACCTTTGCGGTGCGCGCCGATTCGCCGATTCGCACCGTCAAGGATTTCGAAGGCAAGGTCGTCGGCTACAAAAGCTTCCCGACGCCAGAATATCTGGCGATGATCCGCGCGGCCAACGTCGACCGGAGCAAGATTCAGGAAGTCGCCGTCGGGTTCGACCCGCGCATCCTGCTTGCCGGCCGTGTTGATGTTCTTCCGGTGTTCCGCTCCAACGAGCCCCATTTGCTGCGCTCGCTAGGTCAGGAAGTCCGGCTGATCTCGCCCGACGAGTTCAACATCCCGACCCTCGGCCTCGCCTATGTCGCCACACGAGACACGGTCGAGCGCCAGCGGTCGCTTCTGGTGCGCTTCACCCGGGCCACCTACCTGGCCACCGAATGGATCCGCCAGAACCCCGAGGCCGCCGTCGATACCGTCCTGCGCTACGCCCCCGGCGAGGACCGCGCCCACATGGCCGCGATGTTGCGGGTTGAGTTGGAGTCGCTGGAGGGGCCGGCGGTTGACAAGGATGGACTGCTGGCCGTTTCGATCGACCACTGGCGCGAGGTAATGAACCTGGCGGTGGGGCTGAACGCTCTGCCGAAGCCAATCGACGTCGAACGGCACGCCGACGACTCGATCCGGCGCGAGGCGCTTGGCCGAAAATAGCAACTGGGGCATGCTAGACTCTGGCGAAGGGGCGGCGTCCGGACCGCCCCTTCGGATTCGCTGGGAGCCCACGTGACCGAGCCACCGCCGGCGAAGCCGGAGATTGCCTTTGACCTTGATGGTGTGATTTGCCGTCCGCCGCTCGGGGTCAACGTCGCCATCAGCCGATCACTCCACACCCGGCCGCTGCCGCCTGAGATCGGCGAGCGCTCCGTCGACAAGTTGCGCGCCCTACGCGTGCTGCGCTACGGGTTGGAAACGCTCAAGTATTACGGCCGCCGGCCTCTGCCGGACGCGAAGGACGGCCTGGCGGCGGTCAGCGAGTTTCGTACCCCGGTCGTCGTCACCGCCCGCAACGCCATCGGAACGCCGATCATCGCGCGCTGGCTCGAGATCCACGATCTTCGGCCCTACATCACCGAGATCATCGGCAACAGCACCCACCTGTCGCCTGGGCAGCACAAACTTCGGATCGCGAGGCTGCGTGGGATCTCCGAGCACGTCGACGACGATGGGTCGGTCGCCTACTACCTCGCTCGCAACGGTCTCAAGACGGTCTATTTGCGCGAATGGTTCTTCAATCGCGGGTTGCCGTACCCGGACAACGTCCGAAAGGTGGACGTGCTCGCCCAGATTGCCGACGACTTGCGCGCCAGCGACGCTGCGACGACGTGAGTCTACCGCAACGCCTGGCGTTCCCAGAAGGGTTCCTCTGGGGCGCGGCAACCGCCGCTCACCAGATCGAAGGCCATAACTTCGCCAATAGCTGGTGGGATTGGGAAGCCCAGCCCGGCCGGATCAAGGACGGTAGCCGGTCTCATCCTGGTGCGGACCAGTTCACCCGGTACGGCGACGACTTCGCCCTGCTGCGCTCGCTCGGCCATAACGCCCATCGCCTCTCGATTGAATGGAGCCGGGTCGTTCCCGCGCCCGGCATCGTCGACCCGGCGGCTCTCGAACATTATCGGCGCGTCCTTGAGAGCCTCCGTGAGAACGGCATAGAGCCGGTCGTCACCCTGCATCACTTCAGCAACCCGCGTTGGATCGAGCAGCGGGGAAGTTGGCGCGCGGACCAGACCGGCCAGTTTCTCACCTTCGTCGAAACGGTCGTGAGCGCCTATCGCGATCTTGTGCGCTTTTGGATCACGATCAACGAGCCGGCGGTCTATGCCAACCTCGGGTTTGTCGAGGGGATTCACCCGCCAGGCGACCGGAACGTTCGGACCGGGATCGCGGTGCTGCGCCGCCTGCTGACCGCCCATGCTCGCGCCTACGAAGCAATCCATACGATCCAGCCGGAGGCGCAGGTAGGAGTTGCCCACAACATGGCGGCGTTCACACCCTGGCCGGGTGGTGGGCCGGCAGACCGGCTGATGACCTGGATCCATGAACGAGTACTCAACCACGCGGTGTTGGCGGCGATCGACAAACCGACCTTGGCGAGATTGGCGGCGGGCACACTCCTGCCGCCCCATCGACCAATGACGCTCGACTTCATCGGGCTGAACTATTACACACGCAGCGAGGTGCGCTTTGCGCCGGAGCGGCCAGGCGTCCTGTTCGCCGAGCACCGGCCAGGTAGCCGCGGCAAGCGATCGCTCTTTGGATGGGAGATCTACCCTCGCGGGCTGTATCAGGTCCTGCGGTCGCTGCGCCCATATCGACTTCCGGTGATCGTGAGCGAGAACGGCGTCGCCGAGGAGGGCGACGAGTTACGGCCGCGCTTTCTGCTGGAGCACTTGCGAGCCCTGCACGCCGCGATCGATGCCGGGGTGGATGTGCGCGGGTATCTCCACTGGACGGCGTTCGACAATTTCGAGTGGGCGGAAGGGCTACGGATGCGTTTCGGACTGGTTCATGTTGACTTCGAAACGGGGGAACGCGTTCCGAAGCCGTCGGCTTGGCTGTTCGAGCGGATCGCCCGGCGCAACGCGATCGAGCCGGAAGACTGGCTCAGCGCCCGGTCGGCGCGTCGGGAGCATCCGGCGCCTCTGGTGCATCCAGACTAGGGGATGGGCCTTCCTCGGCCTGGTTGTCGTTGCGTGGCTCGTTCTGCTGCTGAAGGATCTTTTCAAGCTGGGCCTTGACGGCAGCATCGAGGTTGCTCCCGGGCTCTTCGATCACCAGCCGCAGGAGTTCTGGCAGTTTGCCGCGTACCTGATTGACCAGCCCGTTGAAATGGCGTTCGAACTGGGTCGAGCTAAGCGGCTGGCCGCCGAGGTAGAGCGTCGAATCAGCGCAGATCCCGCGGGTGTCCTTGTCGAAACTCCAGCACGCCCCCATCGTCTCGTGGTTCCAAGTCAGCACGGTCCGTTGGACTATCTGCTCCTGGCCGGCGCGTGGGTAGGCGATGCCGTGGCTGGAGACGAGCACCGCGTCAGCACCATCGAGGTAGACAACGCGATACCGCTCGGCGATCGGATACCCGTAGAACGACACTTCGATTGCGTCGTCGGATCTCCGGAAGCGTATGTTCTTCTCCTCAAATAACTGTTCCACCGTATCGAGCGCGTTCGTCACCAAGACTCCTTACCGGCCGACAGCAGCGACGTCGACCCATCGGCCCGGCCGACCACGATGAGATCGGCCAGACCGAGAAACAGCCCATGCTCAACGACACCGGCGATGCGACGGAGCGCTGTATCGAGCTCCTCCGGTTCCCCGATTGTCGAAAAATGGCAATCGAGGATGTAATGACCGCTGTCCGAAACGAAGGGCTGCAAGCCATCCTGTCGCCCGATCGCGTCCACCGCCCCCAACTGAAGCAGCCGCTCTCGTACCGCTTCCCAACCAAACTGTACGACTTCCACCGGCAGTCGCGCCCGGGTTCCGAGCACCGGCACGAGCTTGGAGTCGTCCACCACGATAATCTCACGCCGCGATGCCTGGGCGACCATCTTCTCGTACAGTAGCGCCCCACCGCGACCTTTGATGATTCGCAATCTGGGGTCGACTTCGTCCGCCCCGTCGATAGTCAGGTCCACTTGGTCCGCCCGCGTCAGCGGGACGGTTGGGATGCCGGCTGCGTTGGCAAGTTCAGCCGTTCGACGGGAGGTGCAGATGGCCTGAAGCCGCCAACCATCGGCAAGGCGATCGCGAACGAACGGGATCATCAACTCGGCGGTGGTGCCGGTGCCAAGCCCCAGTACCATTCCGTCCTGGATCGACTCCACTGCCTTGGCAACGGCAGCCTGTTTTGCGAGATGAGCAGGGTCGGCAGCGGGCGGATTCACCGGGCGCACCGGAGTGGATCGTCGTGCAAGCCAGCCTCGTGGGAAGGCGAATTGCGGGCATTGTCCCGCAGTTGCCGGTAGTATACTGATCCACTGAAGGGTGAACCTACACGCGTGGACCTTAACCTTGCGTCGATCGGCCTCGCGGTCGCGGCGGGGCTGCTGTCGTTTCTCTCGCCCTGCGTCCTGCCGCTGCTCCCGGCCTACCTGAGTTATCTCGGCGGTACCACCGTCGATGCGCTGCAGGACACATCCAGCGGCGTTCACGGCCGGGTCGTCGTTGGTTCTCTCTTGTTTGTCGCCGGGTTGGCGACCACCTTCACGCTGTTTGGCGCGACCGCAACCTTAGTCGGCCGGTTCCTGCTGGACTATCAGCCGATCATCATGCAAGTAGCCGGGGTGGTGATCATCGTCCTCGGGCTACAGATGATGGGGCTGTTTCAAATCCCGGTCCTCGAGCGGTACGTCCGTGTCGGGCAGTCAAAACCATCAGGCACTTGGGGGCCCTATTTGATGGGCGCGGCCTTTGGTGTCGGCTGGAGTCCCTGCATTGGCCCGTTCTTGGCCGGCGTGTTGGGTCTGGCCAGCCAGGAAAGCACGGTCTGGCAGGGCATGCTCTTGCTGGCGCTCTATGCGCTCGGACTGGGTATCCCGTTCGTCATCAGCGCAATCGCCTTCCAACACGTTGTTCGTTTGCTCCGTTCGTCGCGGCCGGTCCTGGCGGTCGTCCCAAGGATCGGCGGCGCGGTACTGGTGGTGATGGGGCTGTTACTCTTTTCAGGCCAACTGCTCTGGCTCTCGGGGTTCCTCACCCAGATCTTTGGCACCGGACTGACCGTATGACACGAGTGCTTGGCCTGGTGATCACCATGCTGCTCCTGGCCGCCTGCCAGGGTTCGAATGCCGCCCCGGTCGTCGGTGGCGCGGCCCCGGACTTCAACCTAGGTCAACTGGACGGGTCGCCTCTTTCGCTCTCAAGCTTGAAAGGCAAACCGGTGTTGATCAACTTCTGGGCGACCTGGTGTGCGCCCTGCCGGGACGAGATGCCGTTGATCCAAGACGCCGCGATCCGCTACGAGCGTAGCGGGCTGACCGTCCTGGCGATCAACGTTCAGGAGGGAGAGGCGCTGGTCAAGCCGTTCGTCGATGAGTTTGGGCTAAAGTTCACGGTGGTACTTGACAAGAACGGTGACGTGGTCAGCCGCTACCGGGTGCGAGGGTTGCCAACCTCGGTCTTCGTCGGTCGGGATGGAGTGATCCGTTCGGTGTACCTCGGCCCGATGGACGCCAATACCCTCGAAACCCACCTGAGGGGCATCCTGGGCCCTGAGAAATAGCCCTATACTCAGCGAACGGGATAGCAAGAGCCGTGCGCAGACATGAGGTGAACGATGGGGCGGCAGCTTTGTCTCATCGAGTCCGGGACCATCCATCCGGTTGGGATGGACGGCGGCGCGGACGCTGCCGAGGTCCCGGCCTGGGGCCGCTCGGAGCACCACGATCCGAAAGAGCATTGGCCCCATCTCGCCAGTCGATTGAACGCGATTCATCGTCGCCGACCGTCCAACCGATCGCGACGGTCTCATTCTGGATGAGCGGCCGCTCGGCCGTTGGGTACGGGACCAACGCTTGAGTGTTGTCCCAAAGGAGAATCATGGCGAGCATCATCGATACGGTACTCCAGTCGATTGGTCCAGATGCAACCAACACCATCGCTCGACAGGTCGGAGCGGACGACGCCACCACCCGCAAGGCAATCGAGGTTGCGGTGCCGTTGTTGGTCAGCGCCCTGGCCCGCAACGCCTCGACCCAGCAGGGTGCGGCCGATCTCGCCGGCGCATTGGCACGGGACCACGACGGGAGCGTCCTCGGTGATATCGGCGGACTGGCCCGCGACTACCAGTCAGGGCCGGGGGAGGCGATCCTCGGTCATATCCTCGGAGGCCAAAGCCAACCGATCGAGGCAGGTATCAGCCAGGGCACCGGGGTCGATGGGGGGGCGCTGTTGAAGATCCTGGCGCCGATTGTGCTGGGAGCGCTCGGTCAATCCCAGCCAAGCGGCGGCTTCAACCCGAGCGATTTGGCATCGGTCCTGGGCGGCGATCAAAGCGCGGCGGCTCAGTCCAACCCCGACCTGTTCTCGACGCTCAACACCCTGCTCGATACCAACCGGAGCGGGTCGGCGATCGACGAGGTCACCGGCTTTCTTGGCGGCTTGTTCCAACGCAAGACCTAGTCGTCGAGGGAAAACCAGAGGCGTCGACTCGCCGAGCAGCCTGTCGGCAGCCGTCCCGCCAACCGGGGGAGGTCGTCCTCACGACACGAGGCGGGCACAACGACATCTGGCTGACCGCCCCTTGCGGCGGGTCGTAGCCGGGTCTCTGGCTGACTAGCGAGAGAGGCGTGCTTGGCATCGGCAACGATTGAGCATCCTCGACAGTGAAACTTTCCGGTTGCCGGTGACCTATCATCCCTGGCCTGGGAACTGGTCCGTCGATGCCTGGGAGGAACGGCCGATGACGAGCACCCGCACGCCCGCGCGCCGTCGGCGCATCCTCGGTCTCGGGGTTGGGCAGATCATCATACTGCTGGTGGCGCTGGCAGCGGCGTCGGCCGGTGGGTTTTACGGCTACACCCGGTTCTTCACCACCGAGACGGCCTCGGCGGCCCGCGTCCAGACTCAGGCCGTCCGACGGGGGAACCTCGTTGCCACCGTCAGTTCGACCGGCACGATCCAGGCGATCAGCACGGCCCGCCTCGCTTTCAAGACCGGCGGCACCCTCGCCGAGGTGCTCGTCAAGGTAGGCGATACGGTCAAGGCGGGCCAGGCGCTCGCCCGACTGGATACCCGGGACCTTCAGATTACGCTGCGCCAGCAACAGGCCAGCCTCGCCTCAGCCCAGGCAAAGCTCGCCCAGACGCTCGCCGGCGCCACCGAGAGCGACGTTCAGGCGGCGGTGGCAAGCGTCGCCTCGGCGCAGACGCAGTTGGTTCGGGCCCAGACCGACTACGACAAGTTGCAAGCCGGACCGTCTCAGGCGGAGATCCAGCAAGCCGCCGGCGCACTTGAGAAGGCGCGATCGGCGCTCCAGACCGCTCAGACCGAGTACGACAAGGTGTCCTGGCGCAATGACGCGGGCGCAAGCAGCGCTGCCGTCACCCTCCAGAACGCGACCGCCGATTACCAAACCGCCCTCGCCGCCTACAACGTCAAGCTTGCCCCACCGAACCCGGGTGACGTCGAGGCAGCGCGTCAGGGCATCAATAGCGCCCAGCAAGGGGTCGAGTCGGCGAACGCCCGCCTGACCCAACTGCGTGGCGGCCCGCTTCCCGCCGACGTCACCGCCGCTCGCGCCTCGGTCGAAACGTCTGCCGCTCAAGTCGCGGCAGCCGAGTTGAACCTTGAGCGAGCCACTCTCGTCGCTCCGTTCGATGGCGTGGTGAATGCGGTGACCGCCGCGGCCGGCGAGCAGGTTTCGGCCGCCTTCATCACCATCGTCGACCCAAACAACCTCCGGCTGGATGTGAATGTCGACGAGAACGACGTCGCCCGCATCGAGCTTAATCAACCGGCGACCATTACGCTCGATGCGCTCGCCGGGCGCAGTTTCCGCGGACGGGTGATCGCGATTGCCCCGACCGCCACCATCGCCCAAGGCGTCGCATCGTATCTCGTCTCGGTCCAGATCGACCAACCACAGAATGTCAAACCCGGCATGACCGCCAACGTCCAGATTACCGTCGAACAGCGCACCAACGTCTTGGTGGTGCCCGCGCGCGCGGTGCGCACCCAAGGACGCGAGCGCGTCGTCGACGTGATGACGGCAAGCGGCCAGATCGAGACGAGACCCGTGACGGTTGGCCTGAGTAACGACCAGCAAACCGAAATCACCCGCGGGCTCGAGGAAGGCGAGTTGGTGGTGTTGGCAGCGACCGGCACCCGCACCCCGACCGGACCGGGCATCCCCGGCCTCCCACAAGGCGGCGCACCCGGAGGCGGGGCGCCCTTCGTGCGCTAAACTGCTCATCGCGCCCAGCCGGATGCTCCGGCGGAACCCACTTCCGAAAGGACGGCGCATGATCCGGCGCTTCTTTCTCCTTCCGCTCGGCCTGGCCGCCGCACTCGCCGCGTTTTTCGCGAGCGTGGCCGCGATCGCCCAGACCAGTCCGGCGGCGCCCTTCCTCGCCAAGCACCCAGCGCCGGTTCTCGCCGAAACCGGCTATCCTCTCGAGGTATTCGACGACGAGTTCAACACCCCATCCCTGGACCCCGGCTGGTTCTTTATCCGTCAGGACCCCCAGAACTGGCGCACCGGACCGCCGGAGGACTCATTTCGGATCACCGTCCAGCACGGCGACATCTACGGCGACGGCTCGACGGCTCGCAACATCACCCTGCGTGGTGCGCCCGACGATTTCGAGATGCGCACCAAGCTGACGTTCGCGCCGAGTTTGCCGACTCAGCAGGCCGGATTGATTTTCTACCAGAACGACTACAGCTACGTGAAGTTGGTGCGAATCGCCTTGCCGTCGCAGTTCCCCGGCCAGCAGAACCAGCGGATCCAGATGCTCTACCAACTCGACGACGAGACCAAGGCGGTCGCCGAACTCAACGTGCCGAACACGACCGTCTATCTGCGAATGCGCCGCGTCGGCGGGCGAGTCGATGGCTGGTGGTCGGCGGACGGGACCGCCTGGCACGGTGTCGGGACGATGCTCGAAGTGTTCGTGAGCCAGCGCAATGTCGGCTTCTTCGCCGTCAACGGCAACGACAACACCGGCGTCGGACCAACCGCTACCTATGACTGGTTTCGCCTCTACAACGTCACCGACCTCGGCTACGCCTCCTTTGGCGTCGCCTCGCCAAGCGTCATCAAAGACGGATCGACCTACAAGATGTGGTTCACTGGTCAGGGCGATAACCCACCCGCCACCGCCCAGGCGATTGGTTATGCCACGTCACCCGATGGGATTAATTGGACCCGGCCCTTCACCCAGCCGGTCTTTCGCGGCCAGTCGCCACCCAACCGGGACCGAGCGGTGAACGACCCGACCGTCCTGAAGGACGGCGCGACCTACAAGATGTGGTATTTCGGCTTCGAGACGATCGATAGCCGGGTGCTGGGCGATGTGTACTACGCCACCTCACTTGATGGGATCACCTGGACGCGCCAGAACCGCGACCGCGAGGGCAATCTGCTGCCAGTGCTTTCGGTCGGCTCGCCGCTCAGTTGGGACGACCTCGAAGTACGGCCTGGCCGAGTGCTCCGCGACGGAGCAAACCTGGTGATGTACTACACCGGGCGATCGCTTCGGGGAGACGTCGGCATCGGCCGGGCGACCTCCGCCGATGGTCTGGTCTGGACGAAGAGCCCTGGCCCGCTGATCGCCGGGGTGAGCGCACCTCGCACCGTGACTAACCAAAGTGGCGTCTGGTCACTCCTCTATCAACGTGGAGGCTCAATCTTCTGGTCGTCATCGACCGACGGCCTGAATTGGTCGGCCGGGACGCCGGTGCTCTCGCCGGGCGTGCCTGGCGCTTGGGATACCGGCTCGATCGGTGAACCCTGGGGAATGGTTGACAACGGGGTGTTGAACGTGTGGTATTCAGGCGGACCAATCCGGAGGATTGGTTTAGCCCGGAGCACCGGCAGCGCACTCACCCGAACCTTCATCCCGGCGGCGGCCAGGGGCCGCGCGGCCGGCGAACCGTAGTTGACCCCCCTCCCGTGACGCCGCCGCCGAGGGCGGCCGAAGGAGCAGACAAATGGCGCTGACCCGACTCGCGATTACCCGTCCACTGACGATGCTGATGCTGATCATCGGGCTCGTCATCCTCGGTGTCATGAGCTATCGCCAACTTCGGGTCGACCGGCTGCCCAACGTCAACTTTGGCTTCGTCAGCGTCTCGGTGAGCTGGACCGGCGCAAACCCGCAGGATGTCGAGGAATACATCCTCAAGCCTCTCGAAGGAGCAGTGTCGGGCGTCTCCGGGGTAACCAGCATCAACTCGCAGGCGTCGAGCGGGCGAGGGTCGGTCAGCGTCCAACTTGCCGAAGGAGTGGACGCCGACAAGGCAGCGGTCGAGATCGAGCGCCGGGTAGCGGGTATCCGTGGCCGGCTGCCCGCCGACGCCGGGACGCCGACGGTAAACCGTGCCGACCCGAATGCGTTCCCGATCATGAATATCGCCGTGACCAGCGACCGGCCGCTCGACGAGCTTTACGACATCACCATCAACCAGATCCAGCCGCGTTTGCAGTCGGTCCTGGGTGTGGCGGACGTCTCGGTGATCGGCGGCCTGCAGAAGGAAGTGCAGGTCCAGGTCGACCTGAACAAACTGGCCGCCTTCGGCCTGACGATGCAACAACTCCAAAACGCGATCAACCGCGAGAACCTGAACTCGCCGGCCGGGAGCGTCATCGAGGACAATCGCAACGTCAACGTTCGCTCGGTCGGCGAGTACCAACGGGTCGAAGACCTGGGAAATGTGATCGTCTCGAGCAATACCGGTGGAACGACCGGGTTGCCGGCAATCCCATTGCGAAACGTAGCGACAATTCGCGAAGACTATAAGACCCGCACCCGCATCCAGCGCCTTTCGGGCGCCGAGGCGATCGGCATCTCGATTATCAAGCAGTCCGATGCCAACAGCCTCCAAGTCGCCCACGATCTGAAGGCGCAGATCGACAAGGTCCAAAAGTTGATGCCGCCGGATGTGCGCATCCGGATTACCAACGACACTTCCCGCTTCACCGAGGCAAGCCTCGATGCCGTCCAACTCGACCTCGGGATGGCCGTGCTGCTGTGCGCCGCCGTCTTGATGCTCTTCCTTCACTCATGGCGCAACGTCATGATCGTCGTGCTTGCGATCCCGACCTCGCTCATCTCCACGTTCATCGTGATGTACGCGATGGGCCTCAGCCTGAACACCGTTAGCCTGATGGCACTCGCGCTTTCGATTGGGATCCTCGTCGACGACTCGATCGTCGTCATCGAAAACATCCACCGGCATCTGAAGATGGGCGAAGGGCCATTGATCGCGGCGCTCAACGGTCGGAGCGAGATCGGCATGGCAGCGATGGCGATCACCTTCGTCGATGTGATCGTCTATCTGCCGTTGATTTTCATGAGCGGCTTTCTCGGTCGTCTATTCCGCGAGTATGGGATCACCATCGCCATCGCGACGCTCTTCTCGCTCTTCATCTCGTTCACCCTGACGCCGATGCTCGCCAGCCGGCTGCTGAGCCCTCATCGGCCTGGCCACCGGATCGGCATCTTTGAGAGGTTCGGTGTTGCGTTCGACCGGGCTTGGGATGCGGTGGCTCGGCTCTACGCACGGATGCTGCGAATCTCGCTGAAGATGCGCCCTTTGGTGATCCTCATTGCGGTCGCCGCCTTGGCCGGGGCGCTCTCGCTCGTCCAGTTCAAGCTGATCGGTCAAGAGTACGCCCCGACCGACGACGACAACCAGTTCACCGTGAGCGTCAGCATGCCCCAGGGAAGTTCGCTCGCCTCTGTCGACACCGCCACCCAAGCAGTCGAGGCGATGATCCGTGAGACACCGGAAGTCCAGGAGGTCTTTTCGTCGATCGGCGTCGGCTTTGGCGGCGGTGGCAATGCCACCATCACCGTCCAGTTGAAAGACAAGAGCGAGCGCTCGCGTTCGATCTTCGACGTGATCGGCGAACTGCGCACCAAGGGCCAGCAGATCACGGCTCAAACCCGCGCCACACTCAACTTCCGGGTGGAGAACCCACTTGGTGGGGGCGGAGGCGGCGGCAACAACATCTCCGTCCGCTTGCTGGGTGACGACTATCCGACGATGCTCAGCACCGCCGCCGGCCTGGGCGAATACCTCAAGGGTGTGCCGGGGGTCGCCGAGGTCCGCGTCTCGCAGACCGCTGGCGAGCCCGAGATCCGAGCGGTGGCCAACCGCAGCCGGATGGCCGACTTCGGCGTCTCGCAACAAACCGTCGCCAGTACGCTGCGCGGTGCGCTCTCGGGATCGACGGTCGGCGCATTGCGCCCCGAAGGCCAGCTTCAACGAGACATCACGCTGATCGCCCAACCGGCAGACCGCGAGAACGTTCAGGCGATCGCCAACTTGCCGATCCCGACGAGTTCGGGCGGCTTCACCCGGCTGGGCCAGATCGCCGAGATCACCCGGGCCAACGCGTCCACCTCGGTCAGCCGGCAGGATCGCCAGAGGACGTTGACGATTAACGTCACACCTAACGGCCCGGTTGGCCAGGTCGCCGACGATATCCGCAAGGCGTTGGCCGAGTACCAACTCCCCACCGGCTACCAGACCATCGTCGGTGGCTCGGCGGCGACCCTCGATCAGGCGTTTGCCCAGTTGATCGCGGCGCTCTGGCTGTCGGTTCTGTTGATCTACATGCTGATGGTGGCGCTCTACGAATCGTGGCTGCACCCCCTGGCGATTATGTTCTCGGTGCCGGTCGCGCTCGTCGGCGCACTTTTGGCGCTGTGGATCACCGGCAATACGCTCAACATCTTCTCGATGCTCGGCATTCTGATGCTGCTGGGCCTGGTGGCGAAGAACGGGATCCTGCTGGTGGACTACACCAATACCTTGCGATCTCGTGGGATGGCACGGTTGCCCGCGCTCCTCGAAGCCGCGCCGACCCGCCTCAAGCCGATCGTGATGACTTCGGCGACGGTCGTCATGGCGATGACACCGTTGGCGCTCAAGCTCGAATCGGGCGCGGAGTCCCGCTCGCCTCTGGCCGTCGTCGTGATCGGTGGGGTGATCTCCTCGACCGTCCTGACCCTCTTTCTGGTCCCGACGGTCTATACCTACCTCGATTCCATTGGCGAGTTCATCGCCCGGCTCTTCCGTCGTGGTCATGCCGAGCCGTCGATGACCCTCGTCGCCGAAGGCGCATCGGCCGATGCGAAAAACGGCCACGAGCCGATGGCTGTCCCGACGACCCCGGTTCAGCGCCAACGCCGCTGGTTTCGCGGCTAGATCGCATACCGGAGCCGCCAGGTCGCGTCATTTGGCGCTTCACGACGTCGAGGTCCCGCCGATACATCAAGCCGCTTCTACATGCACCGGCAGCGGCGTCCTGGCGTCCAACTGAGGAGAATCACGAAACTGGCCAGGTGCTCGGCTGTCTGCTAGCATGAATGCCGCAGTGGAGGATTCTGCATGGCGCTCACGCGGCTCTTAATCGCAGTTGGCTTCCTGATCGTCACGATCGCCCTAGCAGTCCCCGCCGGTGCCCAGCAGGCCGAAGAATTCGACGTTCCCAATGGGCGCTTTTACACTCAGGCCCGTGGCTCGGCTCCTGCCGGGGTCGGCTATGCGGTGACCGACAACAACGACATTCCCTTCTACACCTGGTTCAAGCGCTACGGTGGGGTGAGCGCCGTCGGCTATCCGGTCTCTCACCGCTTCCAATGGAAGGGGTTCGTCACTCAGTCGTTCCAGAAAGTCGTCTTTCAGTGGCGACCTGACCAGGGTGGCGTCGTCACCTTCGTCAACGTCTTCGACGAACTGGCAACCGCCGGCAAGGATGACTGGCTTGCGGTGGTGCGCGACGTGCCAAACGGCCAGAAATGGGAAGAAGACCGGGGAAAGGGCTGGGATGACGTCGTCAAGAACCATTACGCCCTGCTCGACAAGGACAAGGCGATCAAAGACGCCTTCCTCTCGGTGTCTGACCCGATGGCATTCAACGGCCTGCCGATGTCCTACGAAGAGATGAAGAACGTCGCGGTTCTGCGGGCGCAGCGGCGCGTCTTTCAGCGATGGAAGATCGACGTCCCCTGGGCGAAGGCCGGCCAGGTGCTCATCGCCAACGGTGGTGATGTCGGCAAGGAAGCGGGCCTGTATCCCCAGGAGGCGGTGACGCCGAAGGGGCCGAACGAGACCCCGGCATTGGTGCTGGCCGCCACGCCAACGCCCGCGGCAACCGCCACCCCCACCGCTCCGGCGGTGGTCAAGCCAACCGGCGCAACGCCCAATCCCGTTGCCGAAGCCTGCGGCCGGCTCGAGCACGAGATTGACAAGAGCATGGCCAAGAACGCCACGATGGATGAGGGCTACTCCGGCGGTGTGCCGGGCGGCTGGACCTGGTTTGGCAGTGGGAATGTCAAGTCAATTGAAGAAACCGGGTATGAGAAGTTCGGCCGGGCGTCGTGGCTGATCGAAGGCTCGGGCGATTTCACGGGTGGCGCGTACCAGGTCTTCACGGTCACTCCGGGTAAGTGGTACCAGGCGTTTTACGCCACCGCCCAGCAAGTGTCCGGCAACGGGCGGCGCGACGGTTCGCTCCCCTTGCTGCGCGAGATCGGGATGGACCCGCTCGGCGGGACAAACCCGAGTGCCGCGACGGTGATCTGGGGTCGCGCATCCGGCGGCCAACCGGACAAGGACGCCGGGAAATATGGCGGCTGGAAGACGATGGGCAATCACAACAACCCGCTCGTCAGCATGATCGCCGTCACCAACAAGATGACCCTCTTCATCCGGGTCAAGGGCTGGCCGGACGTCGACAACGGCAAGGCCTGGATCGAATCGGTCCAATTCTTCGAGGCGTGCGACCCCGCGTTCCGGAAGTGATCGACGCGGTCATCTTCGACCTCGATGGCACCCTCATCGATAGCTTCTCCGGCATCCTCGAGACCGCCCATGAGGTGCTGGTCGCTGCCGGGCTTCCTGCTCCGAACCTGCGGCAGACAGAGCGGTTGATGCGCCGAGGTCTCCTGCTCGAAACGGTCTTTATCGAGCTTGGCGTCGAGCCGTCCCGGATCGACGAGATCATGGGCGCTTACCGCGCGAGGTACCGTCGTGGTGCGGTGTTGCAAGCCACTCCTTTTCCGGAGACGGTCCCCTGTTTGGAGTCGTTGTCGGCACTCGGGTTGCCGTTGGCGGTCGCCACCTCGAAGCGTCACGATCTCGCGCTGTTGGCACTCGATGCATCCGGACTTCGAGCGTACTTCCGCGACGTAGTCGGCCACAACTCGGTGGCTCTAGGAAAGCCACACCCAGAGATGGTGCTAACGCTCGCCGAACGGGTCGGCGTCGCGCCGGATCGCTGCCTGGTGGTGGGCGACAGTCTGGCCGACGTGGCGATGGGCCGAGCCGCAGGCGCGCGGACCTGCGCGGTGCGCTGTGATGCGCTTGAATTGGCTGAGATCGAAGAAGCGTCGCCGGACTACATCGTCGACCACCTCGATGCCGTGGCGCTGCTGGTGCGGGCGGCGCGCTCCTCGTCATGACCACGACGGTCCCGACAACAACCACCAGGAAGCCTCGCGCCAACCCTCTTCCTGTCGGCGACGCCGTGGCGATTGGAGTTGTCGCGATCGGTTTCGTCGCGCTCAGCGTGCCGCTGCTCGCCCAGCCCTTCGGCCGGGATCAGGGTATCTTCGCAACCATCGCCGACGCGATCAGTCGGGGCCAACTGCCCTATCGCGATGCCTGGGACCACAAGCCGCCCGGTATCGACTACGCCTATGCGCTCGCCTTCCGATTGTTTGGCCGGTCGTGGACCTCGGTCCATCTTCTGGAGTTGCTGGCAATCCTCGCGGCGATGCTTGGGCTGTGGGCGATGATGCGGCCGACCGAACGGCTCGGTGCGATTGCCGCAGCGGCTCTGCTTGGCGCGGGCAGCATCCTCCAATTTGAATGGTGGGACCGTGGCCAGGCCGAGTTCCTGATCGCCAGTCTCTCAACCCTCGGCCTTGCGGCGTTGGTGGCCGGCCGAGGCGCTCGGCTCGGATCGGCCCTCGCGGGCGGCGTTTTGCTGGGCGCGCTGGTCTGGTTCAAGCCGACCGCCGTGCCGATCGCCGCGTTCGGTGCGTTGGTGGTGCTCGTGCGGCTCGGTGCAGGCCGGCGGGCGTTGATCGATCTGGTTGCATTCGGGCTGGGCGGAGCGCTCGCGCTTGGTGTGCCGGCAGCGCTCTTTGCCGCTGCGGGTGTGTTCGATGAACTGTGGCAAGCGGTCGTCGTTTTCAACCAACTTCACCTGCAGACCGGCGCCAACCTTACCTTCGAGGCGGCGGCCTGGGCAACTGCCGAGTTTGCAATCCGAATGGGTCCACTCACCGCCCTGGCGGCGGCCGGGCTGGTCGGGGCGCGCCGGCGACTTGGCCTGACGTTGCTGCTCGCGGGCTGGCTGGTTGTCGCGCTGACCGGTGTCTGGATGCAGGGCAAGTACTTCAGCTATCACTGGTCGGTAGCGCTGCCGCCATTGGCCGGACTGGCCGGCTTGGGGCTGGCCGAGGCCTGGTCCGCCGTCCGCCGGCCTGGGCCGGACGCCGCCTTTCGACGGGGCACGGCGGTGTTTCTGGCGATCGTCCTGATTCTGCCGGTGGTCGCCGATCAGCAGGCCAAACTGGGCCGGGATCTTGCCCATCTCCTGGGCCGCACCAGCGAGCGCGACTACTACGCCCAATTTGCCCACAACCTGAACGACGTCGACGTCTATTCTTTCAACGCGGCCCGTGACACCGCCGACTACCTGCGCGAGCGCACCACCTCGAACGACACCGTTCTGGTCTGGGGGTTTCAGGCGTTGGTCAATTGGCTTGCAGATCGCCCTTCCCCGACCCGCTATGTCTTCAGTTATCCCCTGACGATCGGCCGGCCGGACAGCGCCCCGCGACGCGAGGCGCGCGAGACTTTCCTGCACGAATTCGATGCCGCCAGGCCGGCCTATGTCGTGCTCGTCTCTAAGGATGTTAACCCGATTCAGCCGGTCGATTCGGTCACCCTGCTGGACGGCTTTCCAGCGCTCAAGGCGCGTCTCGATCGCGACTATGTCAAAGAACGGGACATCGCCGAGTTTCAGATCTTCCGGCGAAAATAGTCGATCGGTCACCTGACTTGTTTGACGTCTCCCTGACCGCGTGATACCATCCGGCAACTACTCACTAGGGAGCGCTCCGCTCGAACGCACGCGAATCGAATACGGCTCATCGAGAGAGGTGGAGGGAAGAAGGCCCTGTGAAGCCCGGCAACCCAGTCTTGGCAACGCCAAGACAGCGGGTGCCAATTCCGGCGGACAATCCGCAAGATGAGTTTGGGTGCCTTGATGAGCCTCTTCTTCTTCGAAGGGGCTCTCTTCGTTAACCCGTGAGGAGGATCTGTGACCTTTGTCCGTGGGCTGCATTGTCGAGAATGTGGCTCGGAATATCCGATTGCACCGAGCTACGTCTGCTCGAATTGCTTTGGCCCGCTCGAAGTGACCTACGACTACGAGCAGATCGGTCAGGCACTTTCGCGCGAAACGATCCAGGCGCGTCGGCCGACGATGTGGCGGTACCGCGAACTGCTTCCGGTCGCCGGTGACGACATCGTCGAGATCAACACCGGCTTCACCCCGTTGGTCGAAGCAAAGAACCTCGCCCACCGGCTGGGTATCGAACGGCTCTTCCTCAAGAACGACTGCGTCAACCCGACATACTCGTTCAAAGACCGCGTCGTTTCGGTCGCCGTCACCAAGGCACTAGAGTTCGGCTTCGAGACGATCGCGTGCGCCTCGACGGGTAATCTGGCGATGAGCGTCGCTGCTCACGCCGCACGCGCCGGCAAGCGGGCGGTGGTGTTCATCCCGTCGGACCTTGAGCTTGGAAAAGTTTACGGGGCACTCGTCTTCAACCCGGTGATGGTCGCCATCGACGGCACCTATGACGACGTCAATCGGCTTTGCACCGAAGTCGCGGACGCCTACCCCTGGGCCTTCGTCAATATCAACGTCCGGCCATATTACGCTGAAGGCAGCAAGACACTCGGCTTCGAGACCGCCGAGCAACTTGGCTGGCGCGCCCCGGACAATGCCGTCGTCCCGATGGCATCGGGGTCGCTCTTTACCAAGATCTGGAAAGGCTTCAACGAACTGGCGAAAGTCGGACTGATCGACCCGCCAAAGACGCGGATGTACGGCGCTCAGGCCGACGGTTGCAGTCCGATCGCCACCGCATATTCCAACAATACGTTCACCGTCCGGCCGGTCCGGCCGAGCACCGTCGCCAAGTCGCTTGCCATCGGCAATCCGGCCGACGGCTACTATGCGCTCAAGACGATGAAGGACTCCGGCGGCGGAGCAGCGTCGATTTCAGACGAAGAGGTGATCGCCGGGATCAAGTTGCTGGCCGAGACCGAGGGCATCTTTGCCGAAACTGCCGGCGGCGTTACGATCGGCGTTCTCAAGAAACTGGTCGAAACCGGCGCATTGTCGCGCGAGGGTACGACCGTCGCCTACATCACCGGCAACGGCCTCAAGACGATGGAGGCGCTCGACGGAAAGCTGACTGAGCCGCTCCGGATCAAGCCAACGCTCTCAGCCTTCCAAGACGCCTTGGCGGCGCGCCAGCGGGAACTGGTACCCGCCTGAAACCCGACGAGGAGAACTCATGAACAGCATTCGCGTGCGGATCCCCGCCGCACTCCGTGCCCAGACCAACGAGCAGAGCGAAGTCGAACTGCAGGCCAATGACGTTCGCGGGGTGATCGAAGCGCTCGATAGTCAGTTTCCCGGCATCGGGACGCGTATCCGCGACGATGAGGGCGAACTCCGCCGTTTTGTCAACGTCTACGTCAATGGCGAGGATGTTCGCTTCCTCGAAGGCCTCGGCACGGCAATCCGTCAGGGCGACGAAGTGAGCATTATTCCGGCGGTCGCCGGGGGCTAACCCGCGCCCCCAGTGAGCCGGAACACGATGACCGGCGTACCCCTTCAAAAGGCCGCCTTTGGCCAGAGGAGGGACAGCCGATGATCTCCGCCCAGCCGCGCCCTACCGCCGTCACCTCAGCCGCGCAATCATTCGAGCGGGCTGCTGGCGTGTGCGCCGTCCTGGCCGGCGGTGTTAGCCTCGCCTATTCGGTCGCCTTCGTCGTCCTTCAGAACGCCGGTTTGAGCGCTGCGATGCTGCTGGCCGCCGGGCTGCTCTCGACGGCGGTCGTCGTCGGGCTGTATGGGCGCCTCCGGCGAGCGGACGATCTCGGCGCCATTTGGGTGTTGGCGCTCGGCCTCGTCGGCGCAGCCGGGTCGGCGGTCCACGGCGCCTACGACCTCGCCAACGCCATCAATCCACCCGATGCCAACCTGCTCAGTCTCGCGAGCCTACCGAACCAGGTCGATCCGCGCGGCCTCCTCGCCTTCGGTGTCACCGGGATCGCGATGCTCGGCGCGGGCGCCCTCGCGAGGGGTGGCGCATTACCGCGTGGACTTGCCTGGCTGACTGTGCTGCTCGGCGTGCTGCTGGTGATGATCTATCTTGGCCGCCTGATTGTGCTGACGGCGTCCAGCCCGATCATCCTCATTCCGGCAGTGCTGGCTGGGCTGGTCGTCAATCCGGTCTGGAACGTCTGGCTGGGTCTGAACCTGCTACGAGGGCGCTGAAACGACCGTCAGGTAGGTGACCATTCCGAAATCTCGATGGTCTCCAATTGGACACCACAGCGTGTACTCGCCGGGCGCGAACTCGACATCGACGGAGAGGGTTCCTCCGGCCCGCAGGCGGCGCGTCTCGAGATCGACGCCGGGGCCGGCGATCGTCGCCGAATGCACCCGTTCGCCAAAGTTGGCGACCTCGACCCGGTAGCGGCCCGCCGGCAACTCCGACGGCTCGACTGAGAGACTCCATTCGTACATCTCGATTTGGACGAGGTCCGGGCGCGCCAATGGCGCTGCGCCGCCAGCAGCCGCAGTCGGCGCTTCGGCAGGTGGATCTGCAGCCGGGGGGTCGGTGGCCGGCGTGCAGGATATCAGCAACGCGACCGAGACAAGCAGAAATAGTCGAACCATCAGCAACGCTCCGATCGGTTCACGGACCAGCGAGGTGGCTGGTTTCACCGAACCGTCACGTCGCCGAGTGGCAGAGAATCGGAGCCGTCGGGCGTCGTCAATCGGCCGCCCGGGTCGCGGTACAGGCCAGCAATGAACTGGATCCGACCGGCCGGTACGGTCAGGTCATGGCTGTCGATGATCAGTTCGCCGGGCGCCCAGCTGTTGGTCGGCCGCCGCCAGTTCGATGGGACGCCGTCGCTTTGGGCGACGAGGGCGCCGCGCTCGTCAAGCGCGTGGATGAAGACCTTGTACTCCTGTGAGACGCGCTCGGCGGCTGACCAGACCAGTCGCACCTCGACCGGACAGGGAGCGGCGCAGCCATCCGGTGCGACGATCTCGACGCCTCGCAGCCGAATTGGCCCGAGTTCGGCGTCGATCGGTCGGGCGTCAGCCAGGATGCCCTCGGGCGTCTCGTAGAGCACCAGACGCACCTGATGCCACGCCGCGCTCGCCACTTGGAGCGCGTGGTTCTCCAGCCAGTCCTCCACGAAGCCTTCGGCATCCCAGTTTGCGGCATGCACCGGAACGAGCCAGATCCGCAGCGATTCGGCAACAGTCTGGCGAAGCTCCGCGGCGACCGCCGCCCGGTCGAACGGAACAGTGGCCGGGATCAGCCGCACCGGAACAGCGCCGCGATAGTAGTATTCGAAGGTGGGGTCTGGATAATTGAGGATCACGACGTCGCCGGGTCGCGCCGCTCTTTCGATAGCCCGCGCCTCGGAGCGCCAATCAGCCGCCTTGGCATAGGCGGGGTTGAGCCAGTAGTTTCCGAGCGCCAGACTGGAGGCTACCAGCAGCACACCAAGGATCGTCACACCGACCACCGGAAAGAGCCAGCGGCCGAGCGCCAGTATCCCGGCTCCGAGCAGGACGTAGTACAGCCCGCTCGCCGAGAGTAGGTAATTCTCGTCGAAGACCGGCCCGCGCAAACTGGCCGCCCATTGCATGGCGAACCCGAGGACGACACCCAAGACCGCCAGCGCGCCGAGCGACCTCGAACGTCGCGCGATCCAGATCGCGCCAGCCGCGGCCACCAGTCCCCCGAGCAACCCGGCCAACGTCGCCCACTCCGGCGATCCGCTCCGGCCGGTCAGATACGCCACCGCCGCCCGTCGCAGCGCGTCGAGCAGCGCCGGTTGGTCGCCGTTACCACGATAGCCAAGCAGCACCGTCCAGTTTGCCGCCATCCAGCCAAGCACCATCCCACCGAGCACAGCCTGGACAAGGATCCAGCGACCTAGCGCCGCCCGGTCCTGGCGATGGCGCATCCCCCAGACCAGGTTCTGGACCACCAGAAGAGGCAGGAAGGTGTAGTGGGAGAGGAGGGCAAGTGCCGAGATCACGCCATACTGGAGCAGTCGGACCCGATCAGCGGGCCGCTCGTCCAGCCGCAAAAAGGCTAGAACCGACCAGAGCGACAGCGCGACCGTCTGGGTATACATCCGCAGATCCTGGGAATGCCAGAGATGGAACGGGTTGGCCGCCAGCAACAGCGCCGCGATCAGGCCAATCTCGGCTCGGCCGCCGAGACGCACCCCGATCTTGCCGACGATCGGGACGGCGAGCACGCCGAAACAGAGCGGCAGGAAACGAAAGACGACCTCGCCATCGCCGACCAAGCCGCTCCACAGTTTGGCAAGCAGATAGAACAGGGGCGGATGCGGCTCGTTACCAGCCACCGCGCCGATCAACGCAACCCAATCTTGCCGGACGAACCAGATGACGAACGCCTCATCGCCGCGATACCCGTGACCGTCGAGGCGGAACACCCGCAGGCCGAAGGCGAGCGCGACAATTGCCACGAGCAACCATCTGGACCGGGGATGCGCCAGGCCGCCGACGTGGGCTGGTCCGCCCGAGAGAGTCGCAGGCTCGGTCAACGTCCTGCCTTCACCGTTTCATTCCTCGGTCTGGTTAGGTTCCTTAGCAGCCCAAGACTCATCCAGACTGCAATGGAGCAACTTCCCACGACCGCACGCACTGGTCGCGCGATGGTAGCGAAAATCGCACTAGAATGCGCCCTATCAGGAGGAGCATTGAGCGGAACGATTGGCATCACCTGTATGGCGTCGGATGCAGCGAGCGCGCTGGCGAACATCGAGCGGGCCGAGCAACTCGGCATCGGGGCGGCCTGGCTGACCGCTGGCGGGATGGTCAGCGACTCGATCACCCTCTTTGCCGCCGCGGCGGTCAGAACCCATTCCATCCTGCTCGGCACGTGCATCGCCCAGACCTGGCCACGCCATCCCTTGCTGATGGCTATCCAGACGGCAACCATCGCCGCCCTTGCGCCGGGTCGCTTTCGGCTTGGCGTCGGCCCAAGCCACGGCCCGCAGATGGAGCCAACGTGGGGCATCCCTTATGACAGGCCGCTCGGCCACCTGCGTGACTACTTAGCGGTGCTGCGGCCGGCGCTTCAGGCTGGTCAGGTCGACGTCGACAATTCTCGCTTTCGCGTCCACACGACGCTGAAGCCGGCGGGCGTGCCGGTGATGATTTCGGCCTTGCGGGAGAAATCATTTCGGCTGGCCGGCGAGGCGACCGACGGCGCGATCACCTGGGTCACCCCGATTGAATTCGTCGCTGCCCACGCACGGCCCGCCATCGAGGCCGGGGCTCGGGATGCCGGGCGCGCCGCACCGCCGATCGTCTTTCACGCGCCGGTTTGCCTGACTGAAGATCCCGCCGAGGCTCGGGCCGCCACTCGAGCACAACTTGCGCTCTATCCCCGCTTACCGAACTATGCGGCGATGTTCCGAGCTGCCGGTTTCGAGCCAGAGAACGATGGCTGGACCGATGCGATGATCGACGCCGTGGTAATCCACGGCCCGGAGGGGGAGGTGAGCAGCCGGCTGCGCGGGCTTTTCGACGCGGGGGTCGGTGAGGTGATCGTCCACCCGATCGGTGCGCCTTCGGACCCGGCTGGGTCAATCGACCGAACCTGGCGGCTAGTGGCGAGCCTGAGGTCCTAGCCGGCGGAGCGCTCGCCGGCCATCCCGACCAGAACCCGCAGCGCGGCCTCGTAGCCGCGCCATCCCAGCCCTGAGATCGAACCGACCGCCGCAGCGGTGACGTACGAGTGCGCCCGCCAGGGCTCACGTCGCGCGAGGTTCGAAAGGTGGACTTCGACGAAGGGATAGTCAACCGATTTGATCGCGTCGTGGAGCGAGATACTCGTGTGCGACAGTCCACCCGGGTTGATGATTGCGCCGGCCAGGCCAATCCCGTGGCAGGCATGAATTCGGTCGAGGATCGCCCCTTCGTGATTGCTCTGGAAGAACTCGAGCCGTGCGCCAAGTTCGGCGCCAAGCCGGGTGAGCGCCATGTTCAGGTCGTCCAGCCGGACCCGGCCATAGACCTCCGGCTCGCGAATTCCCAGCATATTGAGGTTCGGACCATTGATGACGAGGATCTGGATCACGGGCGGCTCCGCTTGCGCGCGACGATGAACAGGTTGATCTCGGAGGTCGGATCGAGCGTGATGAAGCGGCCGAAGATCGGCGGTAAGAATCGCGACCGCAGCCCGGTCGTGGTGAGCAGACGCCGGCCGGTGACCCACTTGGCAAGTTGCGAGGGAAAGGCGGTCAGCAAGAACAGATCATGCAACCGCATCACCGTTGGGGACACCGTCCCCTCGCAACGCTCGATCTCAAAGCCGGCGAGCGCGAGTTGTTCTTTCCACCAGTCGGCCGAGTGGACCGAGACATGCTTGAACACGGCGCGGTGGCCGCGCAGGTACCAGCGCGCCAGTCCACCGAGGCCAAGCGCCCAAAAGAACTCGGGAAAGAACAGCGTGCGATACATCGCGCCGGTTGGCACGGTGATCGCCAACAGCCCCCCCGGCCGGAGCACTCGAGCCGCTTCGCCGAGTGCCTTCGGCACGTTCTGGATGTGTTCCAGCACGCTGACCGACACCACCGTCGCAAACCGCTCCGACTGAAAAGGCATCCGCCGGGCGTCCGACCAGAGCAAGCGGCGGTACTGGTCGCTCCGACGGCCCAAGTCGAGATCCGCCTCGCTGACGTCGATACCCATCTCAAGCTGGTCGAAGACGACGCCCGCGAACTCGCCAAAGCCACAGCCAAGGTCGAGCACCGGATGTTCGAGTTCGATCTGATTGAAGGCGAGCGCCTCGACCGAGCGAAAGATGGCATGGGAGAGCGGCGCGATCCGCAGGAACTCGCGAAGATACTGAACGCCGCTGTCGGGTGCTGCCATCGGTGCGCGCCTGCTCCGGAGGCCGGGTCGGCGGAGTGTAGACGATCCCAAATCTTCGCGAATCAGGCCGGCTTTGCCACCGGCGTGGCCTGGTGATTTCTGCCAAGCTGGTAGATCGGAAGCAGCACGATCATCGCGATCGGCAGGAAGACGTCCAGCCAGAAGATCACCCCGGCATTGCCCGGCGCAAAGTTGTTGGTCGTCACCTGCTCGATGTAGTGGCCAATCGCCGCGCCGCCAAAGAAGACGACGGTCCAGATGCCCGTTGCCCACCAGAACAGCCCACGAAAGCGGGCGCAGAGGACACCGAGGAGGCCGATCCCGATATCACCGAAGCCGACCTCACGCTGGAAGGGGCTCACCTGCCAGCCGATCGCCGCGGCCGCGACCTCTGGCTCGAAGACGTGGAACAACCCGGCGAATAGCCCCGGCACCCCAACCAGCATCACGAAGATCCAGACGAGGACAATCTCGACAATCCGATGAAGGCTGAGCGAGTGGCGCGCGAGGACCAGATGAATCAGCGCTCCGATCAGCGCGATCAGTACGAAGCTGCCGTAAATGACGGTCGACGGTGACATCAGCACCTCCCGAGACGGCCATTCTAGGTCGGCTTGGAGGACGCTTCGAGAGGTTCGGTTAGGTTCCCGCCCTCGTTGCAACAAAGTCGAGTTCAAGGCGGATGTTGTCCTCGATGGATAGGACCAACGGGACCCGTGGTGAGGTCATATTGAAGTCAGCGAACTTCCAGGCGCTCTTCGCCTGACCGGTCACCTGCTGCGCGGTGAAGGTCGCGCTCGCCTCCCAGGTAGCTGGAACGGTCACGCCGTGGATCGTCAGGTCGCCGACCAGTTGAAAGTTGTGCTGGCCGGAGGTGGGAACCGGGCTTGGCAAGCCACGCGCTTCCTTGACAACGAAGACCGCCGTCGGATACTGGCTCGTCTCGAGCGGGTTACGCTGAATGAAGTTGTCGCGTTGGGCCTGATCGGTGCGAAGGGTCCGAAGGTCGACCGAGATCCGCGACTGCTCAGGGACCACCCGGCCACCGCGGAACACGACTGCGCCAGTCACCTCCTTGGTCGAGCCCACGGCATCGCTTGGGAGGTTGCGGCCGACCAACTGCTCGGTGACGCGAAAGCGCGCCTCGCTCGAGCCGAGGGCGAGGACAAAGCGGACCTCGTCGGCGGCCGGGCTCTGGGTTGCCACTGGGGTGGCCGGGGTTCCCCCTGCGCTCACCCGGGTTGGCGACGACGTCGGGGCCTGACTGGGAGTTGTCGGTCCGCCAGGGGCACAGGCAACCGCGAGCACGAGGGCGGATAGAGCGAAAAATGCACGTGTGACCAAGGAGCCTCCAGAGGGATCGATACTATCGAGGGTAGCCGGACGGCCGGGCAAGCGTAAAGATTTCACCCAGGGTCGCGTAGTCGTCTCGGCCGAGCCGAGCGATCGGACCAAGCACCCGCGGGTCGGCCAGTCCGTCCGCACGGAGCAGTCCATCGCGAAGATGAAACCTGAGCACTCGAGCCAGGATCATCGAATAGGTCGTATCTTCGACCGGGACAATTTGTGTCACTCGGCATTCCAACGCCGCTGCTGCATCACGCAGCCGGGGCGGAGCGACGAGGTCGGACGCCACCGTTACCAGCCCGGCATCGTCAAATTCGTCGATGTCGTACGGCCATTCGCCGGAGGTCTGGTTCGCCTGATGCGCGAGCGCCTCGTCGACGAGATGGACCACCAGTTCGCCGGTCTCGCGAGCATTGCGAAGGGTGTCCTTCTCCGCACCGCGTCGCCGCCCCACCGACACCATCACCGTCGGCGGAGGACCGCCAACCACGTTGAAGAACGAGAAGGGCGCAAGATTGCGCGTCCCGTCGAGGCCCAGCGTCGACACCCAACCGATCGGCCGCGGAATGACCAGCGACACCAGCAGGCGGTAGGCGTCCTGGGGCGCGAGGTCTTCGACGGCGATGGCGGTCAGCGTGGCCGCCCGACAATCGAGAGGACGATTGTCCGCACGGCGTCGATCTCCTCGCGGCTGATGGTGTGACCGAGGTTGGGATAGATCCGGCAGTCGACCGTCGCGCCCAGCCGTTCGAGTTGAGCCGCGGTCTCGCGCACCCGCCACTCGGGGACGTGCGAATCGTTTGCGCCACAGCCAAGAAACGCCGGGGTTCCGGCAAAGTCGCCCAACTCATTCCAGACGATGCCGGCTGGCCCAATCGCCCCTCCGCTCAAGATCGCCAATCCGCCAAGGGTGCGCGGTTGACGGATCGCCCAGTCGGCGGCAAGACACGCCCCCTGCGAAAACCCGCCAAGGACGACGCGGTCCGCCGACAGGCCGGCCAGTTCAATCTGGACAAATAGGTCGTCCACCACGGCCAGCGCCGATCCCAGCCAGGGCTCATTTTGGTCGAGGGCAGCGAGGAAGGTGTTGGGATACCAGGTGTTTTCCGCCGATTCGGGGGCGAAGATGGCGACGCCTGGCACAGCCAGCGCCTGGCCAAGCGGCAGGATGCTGGCGGCGTCCGCGCCGCGGCCATGCAGAAGGATGACGGCGGCGTTCGCTTCGGCGAGTGGCGCACCGGCGCTGCGAATCGGCTGGCCAGCGTGCGGCCCGGGGGCAGCGGAGATCACCGTTCGGCCCGCACCAACGCCGGCAGATGAATCGGCGGAAGGCTCTCCTCGATCCGGCCGCGCAGCGGCTCGAGCCAGGGCGGCAACATCAGGCGCGTCCCGAGGCTTTGTTCCGGTTCGTCCCGGGCAAAGCCGGGCGGGTCGGTGGCGATCTCAAAGAGGACGCCACCAGGCTCATGAAAGTAGATCGACCGGAAATACTGACGGTCCATGATCGGGGTGACAGAGCGGCCGCGGCGAAGCAAATGCTCGCGCCAGGCGACTTCCTCGGCATCACTCGGCGTCCGCCAGGCGACGTGATGGATCTGGCCGACGGCAATCCGGCCCGGCGCGTCTCCCGCTCCCTCGACTACATCGATAAACGCGCCCGCCCCGCCCTGATCGGCAGCAAATCGTCGCCGGCGGCCTTCCTGGCCAAACTCGGAAAAACCGAGGTCAGCCTCGTACATCGCCCCGGATTCGTCGAGGGAGCCGATGGTTGCGGTGACACCATGAACCAGCCGGATCGCAACGTCGTCCGGGACACCGGCCAACGACCAGGCGGGGTGTCCTTCGATGGTGTCGGTCGCGATGATCTCGACCGGCATCCCGTCCGGATCGTGGAAGCGGATCAACGGCTCGCCGAAGCGGTGCTCAGTTTCGACGGCGACGTTGGCCCGCTCGAGCCGGCGCATCCAGTAGCCGAGCGATCCGGATGGCGCCGCAAGGGCCATCGCGGTGAGTTGGCCGCGCCCGACCCGTCCGCGCGGCGCTCCGGGCCAGGCGAAGAAGGTGACGATCGAACCGGGGTTGCCCTCGCCATCGCCGAAATAGAGGTGATAGGCAGCAGGATCGTCGAAGTTGACGGTGCGCTTGACGAAGCGAAGACCGAGCAAGCCAGCGTAGAAGTCGATATTGCGCTGGGGGTCGCCACAGATTGCGGTGACGTGATGGATACCGCTCAAGACGTGGTTCACCGGTCGATCCCTCCAGTGGTCGCGCGCCCGACCCGATCGCCAAAGGAAGCGTTGCATGAATCGTTGCTTGCTTGCCACTCTGGGCTGTCTGGTACCATGCACGGCATGCTCAACTGGATCGCCGGGCCTGACCCTGTGCTGCACGATTGGATCGTCCCGAGCCTCGAGGTCCGTCAGCGTGCCACCGGCTCCGCCTTCACCGAACGGCCGGACTGGTGCGGCGACCATCGGCTCGTTGCCCACGGCGTGCGGACCTGGTTCGTGCGCTACCGACCTGCCCAGACCAGACTCGATCGTCCGACGATGGCCACCCAGGGCGTGTCCGTGTCACGATGATGCGCGTATTGCTCGCCCTCGGCAGCCTGCTCTGGATCGCCTGGCCGGTGCTGAATGCGGCGTTGGGGCAACCTGCGCTCGGCCGGGCGCTCCTAGCGCTGATTATCCTCGTCCTGCTGGCTGGGCTGGTTCTCTTTGCCCGCCAACAGCGCTCCAACCGCGGCGCAGTTGGGGCGCTCATTGCCGTCGCCGGGCTGACGGTGCTCCTTGCCGGTGCGACCGTTCAGTTCTGGCTATTGCCGAACGAGCAGGCGAGCCCGGGACTGCGAACCATCGTCGGGTTGGCAGATCTTGGCGGGATGCTCGCGCTCTACGCCGGAGGCATCCTGATCGGTCTCGACCTCCGGCGTGGCTCGGCCGAGGCACGCCGCACCGGCAGTATGTTGATCCTCGCCTTGCCGACAGCGATCTTCCTCTTGTTTGTCGTCGCGATTGCCGGCGTCCCCTTTGGTGACGGCATCGCGCTGCATTGGCCGATCGGCGGGGCGCTGGCGTTTCTGGCGTTCACGGACTGAACCTCGCCCGCTCTTCTGAGCGTACGTGGGAACGAGCGTGCGCGTGGGTTAGCGAAAGAGCGGGATCACGTCAGCGGCGAAGCGCTCGATGTTGTCGGCCTGGGCGGCGGGATCTGGCTCCCAAAAGTAGGTGATGAACCAGGTTGCGCCGAGAGCAAGGTATGGCCGCATCCGTTCGGCGACCTGCTCGGCAGTGCCGACTATCGAGATCGCCCGAAGGTGCGGCATCGCCTGGCGCGCCGCGAGCATCCTTTCGAGCCGATCGCTGGCATTCGGCCCGACGATCGCGTAGACGTTCACCGCCCGGATCAGACTGGTGGGCGCGCGACCGTTCGCTTCGCATAGGGCATCGATGCGCTCGACCTTCTGACGATAGATCTGGATGTCGCCGCCGGCCGCTCCAAGGCACCAGATATCGGCGTGCTTGGCCGCCATTGGCAGGCCGACCCGGTCGCCGGTCGCACCGATCAGAATCTTCGGCGGAAGAGAGGGGCGCGGCTCGCAGATCGCCCTGTCGGTGCGGTAGTAGCGCCCGGAAAAGCTCGGCGCCGGGGTCGTCCACATTGCCCGGATCAACTCGGCCGCCTCGCCGACCATCCGCGCCCGGTCGGAAGCCGCGGCATAGGGCCAGCCGTAGCGGCGGAACTCGGTTGCGCCGCCACCGGCGCCGAGGCCTAGGATCAGTCTTCCGCCGCTCAGGTCGTCGATCGTCGCGCCCATTTTGGCGACGAGCGCCGGGTTGCGCCAGGGCACCGCCGTGACGAGGCTTCCGAGGCCAACCCGGGCGGTGTCGCGCGAGAGCGCCGCCAGGGTGGTGAAGCACTCCAGCCATGGCTCGCTGCCGACAATCTCGGGGATTGCGACATGGTCGTTCACCCAGATCGAATCGTAGCCACCGCGCTCGGCCAGACGGGCGTGTTCGACGAGGGTCGCGTAGCGCCCAACACCGGGATCGAGCCGCGCGCCGAAATGGAGTTCGCCGCCCATGCTCTCCTCCCGGTCAAGAGTGTGGGCGATGATACGCTGGCGCTACTTCCGCCGCTCGCGCAGGACGGCCAGCACGTCCTCCGGGGTCAGGCCGCAGGCGGCGAGCATCACGAGCGAGTGATACCAGAGGTCGGCCACCTCGCCCGCGAGCGGCGCCGGTTCGCCGTTCTTGGCGGCGATGATCACCTCGGCCGCCTCTTCGCCGATCTTCTTGCCGATCTTGTCGATGCCCTCGTCAAAGAGGTAGGTGGTGTAGCTGCCGGCCGGGCGCTCCCGTTGACGTTGGGCGATCACCGCGAAAAGATCCGCCAGAACGTTCTCCGGAGCGGGCGGCGGCAGCACGCGGTCGTCGTCGAGCGAGCGATAGAAACAGCTTGGTTGGTTGGTGTGGCAGGTCGGCCCAGCCGGGTCGGCCCGCACCAGCAGAACATCCTCATCGCAATCGCGGCGGATATCGACGACGCGAAGGACGTTCCCGCTCGTCTCGCCCTTCTGCCAGAGCGCATTGCGGCTTCGGCTCCAGAACCAGACCAACCCGCTTTCGCGGGTACGCTGGAGCGCTTCCTCGTTCATCCAGCCGAGCATCAGCACCGTTCCGGCTGTGGCGTCCTGCACCACCGCCGGGATCAGGCCATCTGCATCGAAGCGCAAGCCGGTCATTCGTCCTCGTCGTCATCCAGAAAGCTGGGGCTACAATCGGTTGGCCGGTCGAAACCTACCAGGGCGGGCGGGACGCTCAGAAGCCGCCCAAGCTCGGAACACTGAGCGAGCAGCCGTTCAGCGTCGCGGTCGCCAAGAGCGTCCAGTCGGCGCAGGATCCCGAGGCAATTCTCGAGGCTGGCGAGCGCGTCACGCGCCTGGATGTCGTGGCTGGCACGAACGCGATCGGCGAGGTCCATCGCAACGTCGACCGTCCGGCTGGCGACTCGGGCAAGCCCGCCACGCGCCGGCAGAACGACCATCGAAGCGACCTCAGCCGCCAGATCGAGCGCCAGATCCAGCCGGATCATACTGGCCGGACCGGAACGCCGTGGTGGGCCAGGTAGTCCTTGACCTCGCACACCCGCAGTGCGCCGAAGTGAAAGACGCTCGCAGCCAGCACCGCGTCAGCCTTGCCCTCGGCCACCGCCTCGCGGAAGTGCTCGAGCGTCCCCGCGCCGCCGCTGGCGACTACCGGTACCGGGACGGTCTCCGAGATCCAGCGGGTGACCTTCAGTTCGTAGCCGGTCTTGGCCCCGTCGGCATCTACGCTATTGAGAACGATCTCGCCAGCGCCGAGAGCGACACCCCGCCGCGCCCACTCGACGGCATCCATACCAGTACGCCGCCGATTGCCATGGGTGGTCACCTCGTAAAAGCTGCCATTCCAGAGGGCATCGATCGACAGGACGATGCATTGCGAGCCAAAGCGCTCGGCGCCCCGCGCGAGCAGGTCCGGGTCGGCTACCGCGCTGGAATTGAGCGAAACCTTGTCGGCGCCGGCCAGCAGCATTCGTCGCATGTCGTCGGTGGTCCGCAGACCGCCGCCAACCGTCAGCGGAATAAACACTTCGTCGGCGGTGCGCTCGACCACGGAAAGGATGATCGCCCGGTCTTCGGCCGAGGCGGTGATGTCATAGAAGACCAGTTCGTCGGCGCCCTCGTCGTTGTAAAACCGAGCGAGTTCGACCGGGTCGCCGGCATCGCGGTTGTCAGCGAACTGGACGCCCTTGGTCACCCGGCCGGCGTTGACGTCCAGACAGGGGATCACCCGAACCGTCAACATTGGAACGCCAACGCCGCTCGAAGATCGAGCGTGCCGTCGTAGATCGCCCGCCCGACGACCGCGCCCGCCGCCCCCGCAGCGCACACCGCCGCCAGATGCTCCAACGAGGCGATCCCACCGGCCGCGATCACGGGCAAACCGGAGGAGCGCTTGGCGACAACGAGCGTCTCGAGATTGGTGCCACCGTGGGTGCCGTCGTGAACGATGTCGGTCACGACCAACCAGCCGACACCCACTCGGCCAGCCTCCCCGGCAAGGTCTTCGACCGAGCGGCTGCTCGATTCACGCCAGCCCCGAACCGCCACCTGGCTGTCGCGAGCGTCGATCCCAAGGGCGATGCGGGCGCCAAAGCGCGCGGCGGCCTCGTGCAGGAAAGCCGGATTCTCGATCGCGGCGGTGCCGACGATCGCGCGGTCGATCCCATCGCCAAAGACGCGTTCAAGCGCCTCAATCGTCCGCAGTCCGCCGCCAAGCTGGATCGGCACCGACACCGCCGCCCGGATCGCGCGGACCGCCGCCTGATTAGCTGGGCTCCCGGCGGCAGCGCCATCGAGGTCGACGAGGTGCAGCCGGTTCGCTCCTTCGGCCACCCAACGCTCGGCCATCGCCACCGGGTCGTCTGAGAAGATGGTCTCGCGAGCGTAATCACCCTGGAAGAGCCGGACAACCTGACCACCGCGCAAATCGATCGCCGGGATCACCTCGAAGGTCATAGTTGGCCTGCCTCGCGGCAGAAGTTCTGGTAGATGCGCACGCCGATCGGTCCGCTCTTTTCCGGGTGAAACTGGGTCGCGACGAGATTGTCGCGGGCGATTACCGAGCAGAAGCGGACGAGATGCTCGGTCTCACCGAGAACGACCTCCGGATCGGCCGGCTCAGCATAGTAGCTGTGGACGAAATAGAAGAAGCTGTCGTTTGGAATGCCGGCAAACAGCGGGTGGTCGCGCCGCGAATGAACTTGGTTCCAGCCCATATGCGGCACCTTGACCCCGTCGGGGATGCGTCGAACCCGCCCGGGAACGATGTCGAGGCAGGCTGCTCCGCCGTCCTCGTCGCTTTCGGTAAGCAACACCTGCAGGCCGATGCACACCCCGAAAAACGGCTTGCCCTGGCGAACCGCCGAACGTAGCGGCTCGACCATCCCGGCCTCGCGGAGCCCGCTCATGGTATCGGCGGCCGCGCCAACGCCCGGGAGGATGACGGCGTCCGCCCGATCGACAACCGAAGGGTCGCTGGTCACGACGATCGGCGCGCCGATGCTTTCGAGCGCCTTGGCGACGCTGCGAAGGTTGCCGGCTCCATAGTTCACAACCGCGATCATCGTTCCACGCCAGCGGGAATCAGGTGGGGAGGCCGGAGTAGGGCCTGCCGAAGTCTAGCACAGCCGTCGGGTTGTCCCCGGCCAAGCGACCAAGCAAGCAGATTGACCGGGCGGCGTCGCGATGGTAGCATCGCACCATTGTCGTCGTTCCGGATGGTGCATGAGGGCGTCACCCCAAGTCTTCCTTGCCGCGGTCGTGGCTCTGACCGTCGTGGCCTGTTCGCGACCCGCGCCTGAGGCTGGCGAACCAACGCCTATCCCAGGCCTGGACCAGATTGGCCGGCCGGCCGCCTCGCCGGGACCGGCCCGGCCGCAGTTGGTCATCCCGACGATGGCGCCGGTGCCGGCGACGCGCAACCCGATCGGATTGCCGCCGGTCAAGGTGGCAACGGCCGTCGCCAGTCCGCTCCATCTCCGAATTCAGGCAATCGCGATCGACCTACCGATCCAGCAAAGTTCTTTGACGCCAAATCGGGAACTTGCTGCCCCAGCCGACACTCTGGGCGTAGTCTGGTACAAGGACGGCGCGAAGCCAGGCATGCGTGGGAATGCCGTTCTGACCGGCCATGTCGATTGGCAGGGAAAGCCCGGCGCGTTCTTCCGGCTTCGCGACCTTCTGCCCGGTGACATCATTCAAGTTTTCACCGCGGAAGGCCAGCAGTTCCTCTACACCGTCGACACAACCGAGTTGTACAAGGCCGACGACGCGCCGGTCACCGACATCATGGGCGCGAAAGACATCCCGCTACTAACCTTGATCACCTGCGAGGGCACCTTCGACTATGCCCGTGGTGACTACACCCACCGCCGGGTCGTCCGGGCCATGTGGTATTGACGTCACCCCGCTGAGCGTGCCCGCGCCGCCGGACGACAACCTGCTCCTCGTTGGCGCGCGGCAGGCTCGGTTACCAAGAAACCGCCTCTTGGCTGCCCTGGTTGTCATCGCTGGGCTGGCGTTTGCGCTACTCGGGATGGGCGTCACCGCCATCCCGGCGTTGCTCGCCTTTGGGTCTGACCTTCGGAAACCGATCACCTCGCCGCTGATCACGGCGGCCGCCTTCTCCGGCGTCTGGCTGGCGCTGTTGCTCTGGGTGCGGCTGGTGGAGCGCCGTCCTTTCCGCTCGGTCGGCCTGGAAGGGGACCGTCCGCTCGGACGATATCTTGTTGGCTTTGGGATCGGGCTGGCGATGTTCGCCGCGGTGGTTGGGCTGCTGGTCCTGACCGGCGCCGCGCGCTTCGAAGAGTTGTCGCTCGACAGCGGCGCGATCCTGGCCGTGGTGGTTGCAGCGCTCGCCTATAGTGTCCAGGGCCCTGCCGAAGAGTTGCTGATGCGTGGCTGGCTGATGCCGGTCGTCGCCGCCCGCTTCGGGTTGGCGGCAGGGATGATCGTCCAAACGGTCGTCTTCACGCTGCTGCATGGGGCAAGCCCGGGCTTCTCGCCGATCGCGTTCGCCAGCCTGGTGACCGTGTCGCTCCTGCTGGCGTTCTGGGCCCTGCGGGACGAGAACCTCTGGTCGGTCATGGGCTGGCACGCCGCCTGGAACTGGACCCAGGGCAACCTATTCGGGATCGCGGTGAGCGGCTACCCCTCGTCGGCAGCGCTGCTACCGGTGAGCGTCAGCGGTCCGGCTTGGCTCACTGGTGGCCCGTTTGGCGCGGAAGCGAGCCTGCCGGCACTCGGCGTCCTGCTGGCCGGACTGACCGTCGTGCTGGTCCGGCGGCGATCCGCCCGATCCTGAAACATGGCCAAATCTTGGCGAACATGGGCTTCCCCTCGCCGAACGAGTCTGGTACGATTACCAGAACACCAGTTCTAATTCCGTCACTGGTGCAGGAGGAGATAACCATGGGTCGCATCGTTCATTTCGAGATCCCGGCAGACGACGTCGGGCGAGCGAAACAGTTCTACGGCAATGTCCTCGGCTGGCGGTTCGAGACCTGGGACGGCCCGGAAGCCTACCTGATGGCGATGACCGGTGAGAACGAACCCGGAATCGACGGCGCAATCGTCCCGCGAAGCGACGGATTTCAGTCAATCGTCAACACCGCCGACGTCGCTTCGTTGGACGAAGCGGTCGAGCGGGTCCGCGCCAATGGCGGCACCGTCGTCGAAGCGCGGATGCCGATACCCGGCGTGGGCTACCTCGCCTATTGCATCGACACCGAGGGCAACTCGTTCGGACTGATGCAGTCCGACCCGGCCGCCGCTTAGGGAGCAGTCGGCGCGTTGTCAAATGGGCTGACAGGGGTGGTCGTCGTCAGGCCGCCCCGGCCCGCCTGTATCTGCGAGAAGGTGTTGGCAAAGGAGACATAGCGCCCTTGGAACTCGTAATAGCCCGGGTACAGTTCTTCGGGCGCGGTGCCACCCTGAACGTCCCCGCCGCCTTCGCCCTCTTCGCCGTCGTCACCATCGTCGACGCCGCCGTGAGCAGACACCCGGGAAGCCCCGACGACCAGCAGGCCAGGCGCGAACAATGAGACCAGTATCGACTTGCGCTTGGGGTGCTCCTTCGGCGATGGGCCGCCTGGTTGCTCGCGGGAAGTATATCCCCCCGACTCGGCGGGATTGTCCTCGTCGGCGGCACCTTCGCCTCGGGTTGCTCTGCCTAGCCAGCGCCGAACAACTGGTCGTTCGGAATACCGGCCGAGGCATGGATCTGGACGATCTTCCAGTCGCCGCCTTCCTGATGGAAAACGGCGCTCCACCGCGGGCTGAAACTCGCCCCGTTGGGAAGCGTTATCGTCGGGAAGGCGACGCCCCAACCGACTGGCCCATCCGAGTACGCCTCGACCAGGCTCTGGCTGACGGTCACCGCGCTGCCAAGGGCGAGCGCTTCGGCTTTGAGAAACTCGCCTACTTGCTCGCCGCCGATCACCTCAGACGGGTCGGTCCCGACAAGGCGGCATTCCGGCCGGGAGGAAATGAAGCGATCAACGTAGGTAGCATCTCCACGAGTAACCGCATCGAACCACCCGGTGATGATGTCGCGAAGCTCAGGAGCAGCCTGCATCGAACGTCCTTTCCCTCGCAGGAGACGTCCTCCTCGAGGCCTGATGCCGATGATACGACGATCACAGCCGCCAGGATCATCAGAAGGAGAGCCACATGACCCCAATCCAGACGAGCACACCACCCTCTGGCATCCGCGCCCTCCGGCAGTTGCCCGGGGTCGGGCCAGCAGTCGCCAGGGACTTGGTCGCTCTCGGCGTCCGCCAGCCCGCGGACCTGCGCGGCCGCGATCCCGACGTGCTTTACGAGCGGCTTATCGAGATCGCCGGCGGTCCCGTCGACCGTTGCATGCTCTATACCTTGCGCTGCGCGATCTACGCTGCCGAGGACGGTCCGCACGACCCGGAGTTGATGCGCTGGTGGGCGTGGTCGGATGCCAACCTCGCGAGACGCCGGGCATGAAAACGCCGCCCGGCTATGGGCGGCGTGGACAGCGCTTGTGCGCTAGCGAAGGTTCTGGACGGCTTCGAGCGAGCGAACCGAATGGGCCTGCATGTCCTTGTCGTCGACGATCAAGCTGGCGATCACGCCGTTCTTGTCGATGACATAGGTGCGCCGACGCGGCGTGCCGAAGCGATCGTTGTAGATCCCGTAGGCATTGGTGACCGCGCGGTCCTTGAAGTCGGAAAGCAGAAGGAACGGCAGTTCAAGCTCTTGGGCGAATGCCTTGAGCGAAGGACCTGCGTCCGCACTGAGAGCCGCAACCACGGCTCCTGCCTTCTGGAACTCCGGGTAGCGATCCCGGAACCCAGTCAGCTCGTTGGTTCACCCACCGGTGAAGGCAAGGGCAAAGGTGGCGAGAACGACCGGGCTCTTTCCCCGGTACGAGCTTAAGGTGAACTCATTGCCGAGATGGTCCCGGACGGTGAAATCCGGGGCGATCTGCCCTTCCTGGACTTCGACCTGCTCCGGCGTCGGACTTGTCATTTCCGGCGCCTCCTTTCGATAGTATCGGGGCAACCTGCTCCGGCCCGAGTATAGCATGCAGCCACTGGCCGGACCGTAGTCACCGGTTGCGCCGGCCCCCCAAACGGTCTAGTCTGTCTGGATGGCCCACCGTGAGCCGCTGCGCGAGATCGTCATCCCGTTTCGCTTCACCAACAACCGGTCGGAGCGGTTGCCCTGCTGGCTAGAGCCGGCCGGAGATTTCGTGATGGTCGAGCCAGGATCGCGGCTGCTGGTGACGATCCAGGGTCCGGAGATCTGGGCCGGGCTGGACGTTGCGATCGACGACGACCGGGTTACCGTCTGGCAGTGGACGGCGTCGATCGCCCGCGTTTATGTCGACGACGAGGAGATCCGGGATTGGACCTGGGCGCGGGCGCCGTCCGCGCCGGGCCAGGAGTACGTCGAGATCGACGGGCGGGTCTTCCTCAAACCGCCGGCCGATTGATCGGCCTGGCGCGCCTACGGCAGAACCGTCTCGGACCGGATCCCCCAGCGGAGCATCCGGACATTGCACAGCGAGATCGTCATGTTCGCCCCCGAGAGGTTCAGGTACGTTCCACTTCCGGTCAGGAAGGCCGATCGCTGGACGGTCCGGCCTTCGTTCTCCAGCCGGAACCGGACTTTCGCCGCATTGATACCGCGATGCGTGACCTCCACCTCTTCGACGACAGCCCCGGGGTATTTCTCAAGGACCACACGCTCGGGAAGCTCCAGGAGGAAGGCCGGATAGGGGTTGGTATCGCCGGGAACGTAGCGGAGCGTCTGGTTGTCCAGGCAGAGGGAGACGTTCTCCTCGCCGATCTCGTTCGCGACGAAGCTCCGTTGTGAGAGGACGGCCCCGACGGTCGCGCCCTGCCAGAGCCAGAAGATCGACAGGGCGAGCACCGCCAGGCCCACCAGGACCGCGAGGACGCGGGCTACCGTGCCAGCCCCAGGGTTTCAAGCTGGTAGTAGATCGGCTTGGCGACGACCGTTACCGGCGTGCGTTGGCTGCTCACCGCGGGGTTGGCTTCGACGCGTCGCTTGGCATAGGCCCCGCTCACATCGACCGCCGCCACCGAGGGGTGGCGCAGGATCGTCTCGATGTCGCCCAGGTTCGCGGTGCCGTCTACCCCGTAGTAGCCCGAGACCTGATTGGTCGCGATCTTGCCCTGCTGGTGGAACGTCGCGAGGAAATCGATGCCGGCGTTGAGGTCCCGCGTGAGGTTGTCGCGGGAGATCGGCAGCCCCAGGGTGCCTTTCCCGTGTGGTCCACTCGCCACCCGCGCCGTGGCCGACGCCGGACGAATCGGCGTGCTGCTGACCCACTGCTCAAGGGCCGCACGGTCCTGGAGAGTGCGGAAGGTCACGACGACCTGGGCCTCGGTCACGCCCTGCTGTTGCAGCTCGCCGACGAGCCGGCGATTCTCGGCAAGGAAGGCGTCGACATCACTGGCACGGTTCAGCTCGTGGGTGACGAGCGCCGTGGCTACCCTTCCTTCCAAATAGGCGGTATATCGCCAGGTGCCAAAGGAACCTTGTTCGAGCTCGCCCGACTGGGCGTATGCGCCCTTGGGAAGGCCTACCGTGGTCAGGGCGAACCCGGCCGCCACCACGGCAGCAATGGGAACCAGAAGCCAACAACGTCGCAGAACGGTCTTGATCATCTTCCCTCCGGTCAGTGCTGTCGGTGGGCCTAGCTAGCCGCCACGGTAGGTTCAGCAAAGATCATCCGTCGCCCAATCACAATGGACGACAGTTGGGTCGTACAGACCAAAGTACGCCTTGCCGTAGTAGTGGTTTGCGTAGTTCGGTCCGAGCACCAGGAATTGCATCTCGCCGAAGTGGCTGCCGGTGCTGTTGCGCACGTACTGGATGACTGAGTAGTACGTGTACCCGCTCAGCGCGACCCCGGGAAGGATCCTGGCCTCGTTGATTGGCGCTTCGAACCAGTTCCATTCGGCAGCTGGCGAAGCCCGTATTCGAGTGGTCGCTGTACCGGACGCCGGAGACCGATATACGGTTCTGGTTACAGTCACCGCTGTTAGCGCGGAATGCCCGCGAGGTGAGCGCGGAGTACTGGTAAAGATCGCTCTCGTAGGTTGCTTCGAACTGCGGGTAGAGTTCCTGGCGAATCGGCAGGTAGTTGTCATTGTCACGCGCGACTATGGAGAGGAGGTTCGCCGCAGGGAGCCAGTTGGGCGGACTGGAGGCGGTGGGGTAGCCAAGATAATAGTAGTGATAATAGCTCCAACCGGCCTGAGCCGTCAGCGCGATCGCCGGCAACAATCCAACCAGAAGGAGCCCAGCCACGATGGTTTTCCGGATGAAAGGCAAATGAGACATCAGTGTCCTGCCTCATGTGCGTCGGACTTCGATCGCCGGAGCGGCGTAATGAACACCACGACGTCGGTGTTGATAGGGAGAATCGTAGGAGGGTAAGCGATATTCGGCAATAGTTCTGTAGTCCTGCCATTCGCATAGCAAACAAATGGGGTCGCCTGGCTGCTCGGTGAACCAAGCCGCTTCGATGATCGGGAGGCTCAGCCTGGCCACGGTATGGACCGATCGCACAGGGAACATGGTCTTGGTCCAAGGTGAACCGAGAACGGCGCTGACCGTCGATTGATCGGCCTCGCGCGGGTCCGGTATACTTGCTGGACGCGGGCGGTTAGCTCAGTTGGTTAGAGCGCGGCGTTGACATCGCCGAGGCCACTGGTTCGAATCCAGTATCGCCCACCAGATCTCGGCATCGACGAGGACGAGTAGTCGGGCCGGCCGCTTCAGCGACGGGGGGACGGTGCAAGCCCCCGAGATGGCCACCCGGCGAAAACCACCTCCGAGCCGAACGGCGAACGCTCCGGCCAGTAGCCGTCTCCGGGTCGCTCCGTTAGCAGCGTATCGAGTGCGCCCAACCGGGCGAATTCGGGTGGAACCGCGCGAGGCCAACGCCTTTCGTCCCGACGGACGATGGGCGTTTTTGTTTGCCCGGCAAATTGCGCCGGGACGAAAGGAACCACCATGAGCGACGATGCGCTTGGCGGCCTCACCTTGCAAGGCGTCGATGACCGGCTTTATCGGATTCGCCACTCCGCCGCCCACCTGATGGCCGAGGCGGTGGTGCAGTTCTTTCCCGATGCCCAACTTGCGATCGGTCCGCCGATTGAGGACGGCTTCTATTATGACTTCCTCTTGCCGCGGGCACTGACACCCGACGATCTCGCCGAAATCGAGGCGCGGATGCGCCAGATCGCCGCCGGCGACCACCGCTACGAGCGATCGTGGATGGAGCGCGACGAGGCGATCGCCTATTACCGCGAGCGAGGTCAACCGTTCAAAGTCGAGATCATCTCCGAACTTCCCGAGGAGGGACTGGAGGACGGCCGGGTTTCGTTCTACCGCCAAGCCGGCTTCTTCGACCTGTGCAAGGGGCCGCACGTCGACCACACCGGCCAGATCGGCGCCTTCAAGCTGATGTCGGTTGCCGGCGCCTATTGGCGGGGCGACGAAAAGCGGCCGATGCTCCAGCGGATCTACGGCACCGCCTGGGAGACGGAGGAGCAGCTCGCCGCCCATCTCCACCGCCTCGATGAGGCCGCACGCCGCGACCATCGGAAGCTCGGCCGCGAACTGGACCTGTTCACCATCTCGGAGAACGTCGGGCCAGGGCTGATCCTCTGGCTACCCAAAGGGGCGCGGGTACGCGCCGCAATGGAAAGCTACATGCGCGAGATGCTCGACTCGAATGGCTACCTGCCGGTCTACACCCCGCACCTTGGACGCTCGAACCTCTGGCAGACCAGCGGCCACCTCGGGTTCTATCGCGAGAACATGTACCCGGCGATGGAGCTTGAGGAGCAGGAATACTTCGTCAAGCCGATGAACTGCCCCTTCCATATCGAGATCTACGACAACGCCAAACGCAGCTACCGCGAGCTCCCGATGCGCCTCGCCGAATTCGGGGCGGTGTACCGCTACGAGCGCAGCGGCGTGCTCCACGGGCTCTTGCGGGTGCGCGGCTTTACCCAGGATGATGCCCACGTCTTTTGCACGGCCGAGCAGATCGAAGGCGAAGTGCTCAAACTCGTCGACCTCGCAATGCAAGTGTTGAAGGACTTCGGCTTTCAAGAATTCGACTTCTTCGTCTCGACCAAGCCGGAAAAGGCGGTCGGACAGCCGGAGCAGTGGGAGGTGGCCGAGGCGGCGCTCAAACGGGCGCTCGAATCGCGCGGACTGCCATTCCGGGTGGACGAAGGTGGCGGAGCGTTCTATGGCCCGAAGATCGACTTCATCGTCAAGGACGCGATCGGCCGGTCGTGGCAACTCTCGACGATCCAGTTCGATTTCAACGAACCCGAGCGATTTGGCTTGACCTACGTCGGCTCGGATGGGCAAGAGCACCGCCCCTACATGGTCCACCGGGCACTCTACGGGTCGTTCGAGCGCTTCTTCGCGGTGCTAATCGAGCACTTCGCCGGAGCGTTTCCGGTCTGGCTCGCGCCGGTTCAGGCGGCAGTCATCCCGATCGCCGACCGCCATCACGCCTACGCCGCCGAAGTCGAGCAGACGCTCCGTGCCGTAGGGATACGCGTCGCGGTCGATGCTTCCGCAGAGCGGATGCAGCACAAGATCCGCCAGGCTCAACTCCAAAAGGTCCCCTACATGCTCGTCGTCGGAGACAAAGAAGCTGCCGATGGCGCGGTCGCGGTTCGGCTCCGCAACGGCGAGAACCTCGGACCGATCTCGCTCGCTCAGTTCATCCAACTCGCCGAGGAGGCGATCGCCCGGAAGGAATGAACCGAGCCGCGAGACTCCTCTCCCTCACCGCCCCCTCTCCTCTGGAAAGGGGGCGGCTCAATTCTGGCCGGGCGGCTCATTGATTCAGCGGCGAACCTGGCAGGACGTCCGGAGCAACCCGACCCGTCCAGGCAAGTCGGTTCGTTTCACCTCGTCAGGAGGAGGGCCAGGGCTGGGGTTATCCCCGCGCTGCGACCGCCTGTCGAGCAAGGCGTTGACCGACTTCGCGACCGAAGACGAGCGCAGGACCGATGCTCATGCCGCCGCAGAACGAATCGCCGCTGAAGGTGGCAGCGCCGAGCACCTCTCCGGCGCCATAGAGCCCATCGATCGGCGAACCGTCCGGCCGGAGGATATTCAGGTTGCTGTCGGCGCGGAGGCCGGTCCAGGTCCGAAGCACGATCCCTTGCTGTTTCATCGCGTAGAACGGACCCTGAGCGATCGGCAATGGCCGGTGCTCTCGGCCGAGGGCGTCGGCAGAGTTCCCTTCGATGGCGGCGTTGTAGGCGCCGACCGTCGATGCGAGCGCCGCCGCCGGAACGCCGATCTTCCCGGCAAGTTCTTCGAGGCTGTCAGCGCGAACGACGACCCGGCCCTCGGCCGCCATCTGACGAACCGTCTCCGCCGGCCAATTCAGGACAAGCGGCGGCGACTGGTCAAGGATGCGGTCGTCGAAGATCACCCAGAACCGCATATCCGGTTGCTTGAGGAGAACTCGCTCGCGGTTGTCGACGCTCTCTTCGTCCTCACGGATGAAGCGCTCGCCGTTCTGGTTCACCCAGATCTCCCACGGCTGGCGCGTCTGCGGGACGAGGCGCGGGTTGACATCCCACTCGTCAGGACCGGACGCCCAGACCCGTCCCTCCTGGTCGGGGTCTTCGATGCCGCCGAAGGTCGGCAGGAAGTATTCGGAGCCGACGATCTGGCCACCGGCCGCTTCGCCGAGCAAGATGCCGTCGCCGGTCGACGCTTGGTTGCCGATCGAGACGAGGCGCCGACCGCCGGTGAAGCGGGCGAACAACTCCGGGCTGTTCGCGTACCCGCCGCTGGTCAGCACTACCGCCGGGGCATGGAATTCGACGCCACCGGCACGGACGCCGACCACCCGGTCGCCATCCATGATGAGTTTCTCGGCCGGGGAGTCGAGCGCAACGCGGACTTGGCCACTCTCGAAGTACGGTTGGAGCAGACCGGAGAAGAGCTTCAGCAACGAGCGGCCGTTGTCCGCGCCCCAGTAGGTGCGCGCCTTACCGTAGGGCTCATGGCCATAGATGATGACCGGACAAGTCGGTTCGAACTCGAAGCCACTCGCTTGCAACCAGTCGACCAACCCGGGTGCAAGATCGACGTAGCGGCGAACCAGTTCACGGTTGACGGTGTTTCGGCTGATCCGGATGACATCATCGAAATGCTCGTCTGGTGAGTCTTCGATGCCGCGTTCGCGCTGGCGTTGGGAACCGCCCGCCGAGAACATCCCGCTTGAGACGTAGAGCGTCCCACCGATCCGGCCGGTCTTTTCGACCAGCAGCACCTTCGCGCCGGCCTCGGCGGCAGCGTAGGCGAGCATCAGTCCGGCGGTGCCGGCGCCAACGGCGATGATGTCAGGTTGGAAGGCGGCGAGATCGGCCGCGCTTGACCGCGCACTCGTCATGGTCATTGGTCTTTCTCCTGTCTGGGTCGGTTGGACGCAATCTAGGGGGTGAGCGGAGGAGTGTCAAGCCTGGCGCGTACAATCCGGACGGGGGGCAGATGGCTGTCTGGCTTGGAACCTGGAATGTGATCGCCGGTCTGGTGTTTCTGGTGTTGGCGATGCCGCTCTACCAGCGGCGGGTTGGGCGCGGCTGGTATGGCGCTCGCTTTCCCGGTTCGCTCAAGTCCGACCGCAACTGGTATGCCGTCAACTATCGTGCCGGCCGCCGATTCATTCAGCTTTCCCCGGTACTGATTGCTATCGGGCTCTATGCGGTGCTCGTGCCGATAGCACTGACCGACGGACTGGTTTGGATGTTCTCGCTTGCCCCGGTGATGGTCGCCGGGTTGGTGCTGCTCGATGCGTTCTTCTACTCGGAACGGTTGCGCTAGAACGCCATTCGACGTTTCGATGGGCAGCGATGACGCTCAGGTCGGGTCCGGCGCTGCCCCAAGAGATTGCGGCGCTCTTTCGGCGAGACGGATAAGGGCGGCGCCACCCGTAATTCTCCGGATGCGCCGCCCTTGAGGCGTACTTGCGACCTGGCCACGACCGTCGAGACGGCCGCGGGCCGACGGTTTAGTAGAGCGGGAGATGGAACGGATTGGACGTCGGCGAAGACCCATCCGGCAAAATGATCTGGCTCGGGTCAATCGGCGTACCGTTGCGTTGGAGCAAGAAGCGAACACCTTCGCCATCCTCGACCGCGAACGCCACGCCGTCGCGGCCGTCGCCGGTGCTGACGCGAAAGGTGAGCGTGCCCCGTCGCGACGAGACGCGATCGCCGGCCTCGGGCAGAGCAATTACCCCGCCACGGATCCGGCCGTCGGTCCAGACGGTGCCGCTATAGACGCTGGGCGCGCCTTCGTCCTGAATGCCGATTCGGACCTGGTTTCCCTCGATCTCGATGCGATAGTTCGGCGGATTGACCGGCGCGGCCGCCGAGGGCGCGACCGACACCACCACTGCGGCGGCGATGGCAACAACTGGAGCGATGAGCTTGTGAAACACCGTACCTCCGATGGCTATTCGGTTGGTGAGGGGTTCCCGGGTAGGCCCGCTCGCTCTGTTCACGGCTCGGTGGCTTGGCTGGTTTCATCGGAGTGATCGCGATCACAGGGTGATGTCGAGCGCCTCCGCGACCGTCAGCATGTCCTTGTCGCCCCGCCCGCTCAGGTTCAGGATGATCGACTCGTCCCGCGGCAACGAGCGGGCGACCTCGACGGCGGTCAGCACCGCGTGAGCCGGTTCGAGCGCCGGGATGATCCCTTCGGTACGGCAGAGCAGTCGGAACCCTTCGAGCGCCTCGGCATCGGTTGCGGCGCGGTATTCGGCGCGGCCGGTTTCCCGAAAGAACGCGTGCTCCGGCCCGACACCTGGATAGTCAAGCCCTGCCGAGATGCTATGGGTCTCGATAACCTGGCCCCATTCATCCTGCAACAGGAAACTGCGCGCCCCGTGGAGGACGCCTACCTCGCCGGCGACGAGGGTCGCGGCGTGCTTGCCGCTCTCGATACCCGAACCGGCCGCCTCGACGCCGATCAGACGGACCGTCTCGTCGCCGGCAAACGGGTGAAACATGCCGATGGCATTCGAGCCGCCACCGACGCACGCGATGACCGCCGCCGGTAGTTTGCCGGTCCGTTCGAGGATCGCCGCGCGCGCCTCGCGGCCGATCGCCGACTGATATTCGCGGACGATCCAGGGATATGGATGTGGACCGACCGCGCTGCCGATCAGGTAATGAGTGGTCCGGACGTTCGCCACCCAGTCGCGGATCGCCTCGTTGATCGCGTCTTTGAGGGTGCGACTGCCGGACCGGACCGGCACGACCTCCGCGCCAAGCAACCGCATCCGGAACACGTTGAGCGACTGGCGACGGATGTCCTCCTCGCCCATGTAGACCTGACACTCCAACCCGAGCCGAGCGCAGACGGTAGCCGTCGCCACGCCGTGCTGCCCGGCGCCGGTCTCGGCGATCACCCGCGGCTTGCCGAGGCGGCGCGTCAGCAGCGACTGGCCGAGAGCATTGTTGATCTTGTGGGCGCCGGTATGGGCGAGGTCCTCCCGCTTGAGGAAGACCCGTGCGCCGCCGGCATACTCGGTCAACCGCTCGGCAAAGGTGAGTGGGGTCGGGCGGCCGACGTAGTCGCGCAGCAACCGGTCGAACTCGCCGGTGAAGGCAGGGTCGGCCTGAGCCGAGACGAACGCCGCTTCAAGCTCGGCGAGAGCGGGCATCAACGTCTCGGGAACGTAGCGGCCGCCAAACTGGCCAAAGCGGCCAAACGAATCCGGGCGGGCGAGCACTCGTGGAGTAGTCATCGTTGGTGTCCTTCTGGCCGTCGTGCGGCCCTGGCTGCCTGAATAAATGACCGGATCGCCGCCGGGTCTTTCTGACCGTCACGTTCGACCCCGCCGGATACGTCCACCCCCCACGGCTGGACCGCGGCGATTGCCCGGGCGACGTTCTCCGGGTTTAGCCCGCCGGCGAGCAAAATCGGCACTCGACGCGCCACCCGGCTGGCAACCGTCCAGTCGCCTACGACGCCGGTTCCGCCAGCGCTACCGGGGGTATCAATATGCAGGCGAGCGCCACGCGCGATCCATGGCGCCCAGGCCGCCCACTGCGCTCGTCTCACCGGCCGGATCACCCGAATCACCGGACGGCCCCACTCCTCTTCGGGACGCTCCGAGCCGCAAAGTTGGACAAGATCCAGTCCAGCAACGTCGGCGATCACCCGGACGATGGCGGGGTCCTCGTCGACGAAGACGCCAACCGCCTTTGGGCCAGCCACGCCGAGTCGCCGGACGAGCATCGCGGCCTCTTCGGGAGCGATCCGGCGCTTGCTCGGAGCAAAGACAAACCCCACGAAATCCGCCCCGGCTTCGATTGCCGTTTCGAGCGCCAACTCGTCGCGCAGCCCGCAGATCTTGACCGCGACGCTCATCCGCCGGGGCTCGCCGCCACGCCGCCACCCCAGCGCACCAACTCCGCCGCCGTCGCGCGCGGGTCTGCCGCACGCATCAATGCCTCGCCGACCAGCATCCCATCGACGCCCCAGTCGATCAGTTGCTGAACGTCGTTCTCGCGGCTGATCGCGCTCAAGGAGAGGACGACCCGTCCCGGAGGGATTAACGGGCGCAGTCGCCCGGTCGTCTGAAGGTCGACGTCGAAGGTGCGGAGATTGCGATTGTTGATGCCAATCACCTCGGCGCCAGCCGCCACCGCCCGCCGGGTTTCGTCGGCATCGGCCACCTCAACCAACGCCGTGACGCCTGCCTCTTTTGCCACATCGAGCAAGGTCCGCAGCAGCCGGTCGTCCACGATGGCCACAATCACCAGCACCGCATCCGCGCCAGCAGCGCGTCCCTCCCAGACCTGGTACGGGTCGATCAGGAAGTCCTTGCGCAGAATGGGGGTCTCCGGCAGCGCCCGGCGGACCGCCGCGAGGTCGTCGAGCGACCCGTTGAAATGGCGCGGCTCGGTCAGCACCGAGATTGCCGCCGCGCCGCCCTCGGCATAGGCGCAGGCGAGCGATACCGGGTCGGCTGTCTCGTTCAGGCTGCCCTTGGCCGGCGAAGTGCGCTTGATCTCCGCAATCAGTCCGATCCCCGGTCGGCGGAACGCAGCGGCAACATCATGGGCCGACGCCAGGCCCGACGCTCGTTCCTGCAATGCGGCGAGCGGAACGGAGGCCATCGCCGCGGCCAGGTCGGCGCGCCGGTCGGCGACGATCCTCGTCAGAAAGTCGCTCACGCGGTCTTGCTCACCGCAACCGCGCGGTCGAGCGCCTCACGCGCTTTGCCGCGTTCGATGGTCTGGCGCGCGAGGGCAACACCTTCCTCGAACGACGAAGCCAGACCGCCGACGAACAGCGCGGCCCCAGCGTTGAGGAGAACGACGTCGCGCCGCGGCCCTGCCATACCGGCGAAGATATCGCGGAGCATTTCGGCGTTCTCCTCGGGTGTTCCGCCGGCAATCTCCGAGAGTGGCGCGTCGGTCATGCCTACCATGCCCGGCTCAACCTGCTGCTCGGATACTCCTTCGGGGCCGACAACGAAGAGGGTGGTCGGTCCGTGCAGGGCGATTTCGTCCAGCCCCTGGGCGCCCGAGACAACCATTCCGCGCGAGGTTCCGAGCAGTTTCAGCGCTGCCGCCATTTTGGCGGCAAGGACCGGACTGGGCGCGCCGATCATGTGGGCAGCCGGTCGGGCCGGGTTGGTCAGCGGACCAAGCACGTTGAACACAGTGCGGATCCCGATGTCACGCCGAACCGGCGCGACATGCTTCATCGCCGGGTGATACTTCTGGGCGAACATGAAACCAAAGCCGGACTGGTCAATCGAATGGGCGACGCCTGCCGGATCGAGGTCGATCCGGACGCCGAGCGCCTCAAGGACATCGGCCGAACCGGACTTGCTGGTCATCCCACGGTTGCCGTGCTTGGCGACCTTCAACCCCGCCCCGGCGGCAACGAAGGCCGCCGCGGTTGAGATGTTGAGGGTTCCGTGACCGTCCCCGCCGGTGCCAACGATGTCGATCAGGGTGCCCGCTGCCCGCACCGGCTCGGCCTTCTCGCGCATCGCCGACGCCAACCCGGCGATCTCCTCGACGGTCTCGCCTTTGATCCGGAGCGCGACGAGGAAGGCGGCAGCCTGAGCGGGGGTCGCCTCGCCGCTCATCAACTCGTGCATCGCGCCGGCGGCCTCACCGCGACTAAGCGACTGGCCGTCGACCAACTTGGCAATCGTCTCGGTGATCATGCTTGCACCCCCACCGCCGCCGGCATCGCGAGGAAGTTGCGGAGCAGGTCTTTCCCCACCGCCGTCATGATCGATTCGGGGTGAAACTGCACCCCCTCCACCGGAATACGCCGGTGCTTGAGCCCCATGATGATGCCCGAGGAGGTCCGCGCCGTCACCACCAAGTCGTCCGGCACATCCTCGACCATCAAAGAGTGGTACCGGATCGCCTCGAAGGGGCTAGGAAGCCCGGCGAATACCCCTTCGCCCTGATGAAAGACCGCCGACGTCTTGCCGTGAACCAGTTCGGGCGCGCGAACGACCCGGCCACCGAAAGCCTCGCCGATGCACTGATGCCCCAGACAGACGCCAAGGATCGGCAATTCCGGTCCGAGCGCCCGGATCACCTCGACCGAGATGCCCGCCTCGGCCGGCGTGCAGGGGCCGGGCGAGACGATGATCCGGTCCGGCCGGTGCGCCCGGATCGCCTCGACGGTGGTCTGGTCGTTGCGGACGACCTCGACCTCCGCCCCCAGTTCCGAGACGTACTGGTAGAGGTTCCAGGTAAACGAATCGTAATTATCGAGCAACACGATCATGGGCGCCTCCTAGAAGCCGCTTTCGATCGTCGGCCGCCTCGATCGCCCGCAGCACGGCCGAGGCCTTGTTTAGGCTCTCCTGGAACTCGGTCTCGGGCACGCTGTCGGCAACGATTCCGCCGCCGGCCTGAACAGTCGCCAGGCCATCCTTCATCACCATCGTCCGGATGGTGATGGCGGTGTCGAGATTGCCGCCGTAGCTGAAATAGCCGACCGCGCCGGCATACGGCCCGCGCCGGTCCGGCTCGGCAGCGGCGATGATCTCCATCGCCCGGATCTTTGGCGCCCCCGAGACCGTCCCGGCTGGAAAGCAGGCGCGCAGGGCATCGAACTGGCTCAATCCCGGCCGCAACCGCCCTTCGACATGCGACACCAGATGCATCACGTGCGAATAACGCTCGACGTCCATCAACTGGGTGACCCGCACCGTGCCGGGCTGCGATACCCGGCCGATATCGTTGCGACCGAGGTCCAACAGCATCACGTGCTCGGCGCGCTCCTTCTCGTCGGCGCGGAGTTCGGCTTCCAGCAGAGCGTCCTCGTCCTCGGTCTTGCCACGCGGCCGGGTCCCGGCGATCGGGTGGGTCTCGACCAGACTGTCTTCGACGCGCACCAGCAGTTCGGGAGATGCGCCGACGATGTCGAAGTCGGCGAGGTGCAGGTAATACATATAGGGCGAGGGATTGATCGTCCGCAGCGCCCGATAGACCGAGAAGGGATGGGCGCTCGTCCGCCTCGACAGCCGCTGCGCCAATACCACTTGAATGATGTCACCCGCCGCGATCAGGTCCTTAGCCTGGTCGACCATCGTCAGATAGCGATTGCGCTCAACGTTCGAGACGACCTCGTTCGCACTGGGCGGCATGCCATCGAGGTTTCGGCGTGGCAGCCGGCGCGGCAAGTCGCCGCCGAGGCGCGCCACCATCTCCTCAATCCGGCCAATCGCCTCGGCGTAGGCGCGGTCGACGTTGCCATCGATCCGGGCGTGGGAGAGCACCTTGATCTTGTGGCGGAGGTGATCGAAGACGAGCAGGGTGTCGGCGAACATGAAGACCGCTTCTGGCACTCCGAGCGGATCGGCTAGCGGGGTCGGCAGCCGCTCAAAGTGACGCACCGCATCGTAGGAGAGGTAGCCGACCGCGCCCCCGTGGAATCGCGGCAGCCCCGGCACCGTCACGGCTTGGACGCGCGCCAACTCCTCCTCGATAGCCAGCAGTGGGTCGCGTTTGCCATCGGCGCGCGACACCAGATAGGGGTCGGTGCCGATGAAGCTGTAGCGGGCGAGCCGCTCACCGCCCTCGACCGATTCGAGAAGGAAGGAATAGTCGCCACGGGCGACCTTGAGATAGGCGGAAACCGGCGTCTCGAGGTCGGCGACGATCTCGCGGTAGACCGGCACCAGGTTACCCTGGCCGGCAAACTCTCGGAACTCGGCGAGCGACGGCGTGTACATCAGAAACTCACGACCGGCAGCCCCATCGCCTCCTTGGCGAGGCGGAGCGTCTCCCGGGCCTCGGCGCGCGCCCGGGCGGTTCCGGCCTGGACGATCTCCTCGACCAGCCCGGCCTTTGCCTCGAAGGCCGCCCGCCGCTCGCGGATCGGGTCGAGAAAGCGGTTGAGCGCCGTCGCCAGTTTCTTCTTGACCTCGACGTCGCCGACCTTGCCGATGCGATAGCGCTCTTCGAGGTCGCGGACCTCGGCTGTGTCGTCGTTGAAGGCGTTGTGATAGATGAAGACCGGATTCCCCTCGACGGTGCCGGGGTCGGTGGCGCGCAGCCGCTTCGGGTCGGTGTACATCGAACGCACCTTCTGCTCCACTGCCTCCGCGGCGTCTGAGAGATAGATGGCGTTGTCGAGCGACTTGCTCATCTTGGCCTGACCATCGGTGCCGACGAGCGTTGCCACTCGGCCCTGGAGGGACGCCGGCTCCGGGAAGACCGGCGCATAGAGCCGGTTGAAGCGCCGGGCGATCTCGCGCATCAATTCGATGTGCGATTCCTGGTCCTTGCCGACCGGCACCAATTCGCCGCGCACCATCAGGACGTCGGCGGCTTGCAAGATCGGGTACGAAAGCAGGCCGACCGACGGCTCTTCGATCTCAAGGTCGCGAAGTTGCTCCTTGAGGGTCGGGATGCGTTGGGCGCGCGGCACGGTGACGAGACAGTTGAAGAACCAGAACAGCTCGGCGACCTCCGGGATCGCCGATTGGAGATAGAAGACCGACCGCTCCGGGTCCAGGCCAATCGCCAGCCAGTCCAGCACGAGGTCCCGCACATTGCCCGCCACCGTCGAGGCTCGCTCGGGGGCGGTGGTGAGCGTGTGCAGGTCCGCAATGATGAAAAAGCACTCGTACTCGTCCTGAAGCCGGACGCGGTTCTCCCAGGATCCAACAAAGTGGCCCAGGTGGCCCTTGCCGGTCGGGCGGTCGCCGGTAAGGATGCGCTTGCGGGTCATGCTTACACCTTGGGGAGGCTGGCGAGCGCTGCTTCGACCCGCTCGGGAGAGTAGTCGAAGTCCTCAAGCTTGCCGCCGAGATAGGCGTCGTACGCCGCGAGGTCGAAATGTCCATGACCGCTGAGATTGAACAGGATCGTTCGGGCCTCACCGGCCTCGCGCGCCGCGATCGCCTCGTCGATTGCCGCACGGATCGCATGCGACGACTCGGGCGCCGGGACGATCCCTTCGCTGCGAGCGAACTGGACTGCTGCCTCGAAGCAGGGGTTTTGGAGATAGGCTCGTGCTTCGATAATCCCCTGTTCGTAGAGCAATGACACCAACGGCGCCATACCGTGATAGCGCAGCCCGCCAGCATGGATCGGGTCCGGCACGAAGCCGTGGCCGAGGGTATGCATCTTGACCAGCGGGGTCATTCCAACGGTGTCGCCGAAGTCGTAGGTGTAGCGTCCGCGGGTCAACGATGGCGCCGCTGCCGGCTCGACGGCGACGATCCGAGTGTTCTTGCCAGCGGTCAACTTCTCCCGAACAAACGGGAAGGCGATCCCGGCGAAGTTGCTGCCACCACCGGCACAGCCGATCACGACATCCGGGTAGGCGTCGGCCATCGCCATCTGCTTGATCGCTTCTTCGCCGATCACAGTCTGGTGCATCAGGACGTGGTTGAGAACGCTGCCGAGCGAGTACTTGGTGTCCTCACGCGACGCCGCATCTTCGACCGCCTCGGAGATCGCGATCCCGAGGCTGCCCGGCGACTCGGGGTCCTGGGCGAGGATCGAGCGGCCGGCGTTGGTCTCGTTGCTCGGGCTGGCGATCACCGACCCGCCCCACACTTCCATCAACGAGCGGCGATACGGCTTTTGGTAGTAGCTTGCCTTGACCATGTAGACCTTCGCCTCGAGGCCAAACAGGCTGCAGGCGAACGAGAGCGCGCTGCCCCACTGGCCGGCGCCGGTCTCGGTGGCGATCCGCTTCACACCTTCTTGCTTGTTGTAGTAAACCTGGGCGACGGCGGTGTTCGGCTTATGGGAGCCAGCAGGCGAGACCCCCTCGTATTTGTAGAAGATCCGCGCGGGGGTGCCGATCGCCTTTTCGAGGGCATGGGCGCGGTAGAGCGGGGTTGGCCGCCAGAGCCGATAGATCGAGAGGATCTCCTCGGGGATGGCGATATAGCGGTCGGCGCTCACCTCCTGGAGGATCAGCGCCATCGGAAAGAGCGGGGCGAGGTCGGCGGGGCCGATTGGCTGGCCGGTGCCGGGATGAAGGACTGGCGACGGCGGAACCGGCAGGTCGGAAACGATGTTGTACCACTGCCGTGGCATCTCGGTTTCGCTCAAGAGAAACTTGGTCTGGTCCATCTGCGCTGCTCCCTTCCGCGCTGTTAAATACAAAAGCCTCACGTCCGTGAGGGACGAGAGGCCTTCTCGTGGTGCCACCCTGCTTCAGCCGGCGTGCGCCGGCCCTCGTTTGGAGCACGGCCTGTGGGCGATGCTCTGTGCCTGATATCGGTGGCCTTCCGGCGACGCCTACTACCCGTCGTGGGGTTCGGGTCGCGACTCCCGAGTCCATTCGGCCCCTGCGCCTGCGCCGCCTCACACCTTCCGCGGCTCTCTGAGCTTCGCTTGGGACGTACTCGTCTCGTTCGACGTCTCTGTACGATTGTGCCAGTCACTATAGCCGCCTTGCGGCGCTTCGTCAACGGCGAGATGTTGAATCCCACGGCAGCGTATGCTGAGCCGGACACTGGGAGGACGGCATGAACGGCTATCGCGACCGCTTTGCGACGATCGATGGCTCGGTATTTCATTACCTCGATTGGGGCAACCCGACAGCGCCGCCGGTAATCCTGCTGCACGGCGGTTCGTTGAACGCCCACGCCTGGGACGCCATTGCCGAGCAGTTGGCCGACCGTTTTCGGCTGATCGCGCCGGATGCTCGCAACCACGGTGACACCGACAGCTTCGATGGGGCGTACGACTACAGCGACCTGGCAGGCGATGTTGGGCGCCTGGCCGACGCCGTGGGCATCGTCCGGCACGGCCTGATCGGCCATTCAATGGGCGGTCGGATCGCCCAGGTTTACGCGACACGGTTTCCGGAGAGACTGGACTGGCTGGTGATCGAGGACACGCCGGTGGACGATGCCCAGACGACCCGCGGGCGTCCGCCGCAGCCCGAGACGTTTGGCTCGATGGACGAGATCGTCGCGATCGCCCGCCGGGGGTTGCCACACGCAGGTGACGAGGTGGCTTGGCAGCGGGCGCTCTTCCTGCGCCGTCCACTTGCCGGCGGGCGCTACAGCCTCAAACATCGCCCCGGCGCACTCCCGGTCAACCCGGCCACCCTCGATCTCTGGGCCGGCTTGGCAGGGTTGCGCTGCCCGACGCTGGTCCTGCGCGGCGCGGACAGCACGATCTTTCCGGCGGAGGCCGCCGAACGTCAGGCGGCCGCGATCCCCGGCGCGACGTTGGTCACGATCCCGAATGGCGTCCACGACCTGAAAGAGGACAACCCCGCCGCCTTCTGGGCGGCCCTCGATGAGTTTCTCGGGCGGCTGGGCTAGTAGAGCCAGGACAGGCCGCTGGTGGCATCGGCCTGGATCCCGTTGGTCAGCTTAGCGGGAGTGCCGAGGGTGATTTCGCCGTCGAACCGCTCGACCGCCGCCGCCCAGATGTCGAATGAGCCGTTGTGTTCGGCGATCCAGGCGAGAAACTTGCCGTCGGGCGACCAGGCCGGTGCGCGGGCTGCGCCGTCGGTGGTCAGACGCTTCCTGTTCTTGCCTTCGAGGTCGGTAACCCAGATGTCGTTCTTCTTGTTCTCGCGGGCGGTGTAGGCCAGTTTGTCGTCCACCGGCGACCAGCGCGGGTCGTAGGCGCCCTCCTGATGGGTGGTCACCTGAGTCCAACGGCCGGTGGCGATGGTGAACAGCCAGACCTGCTGGATCGGCCCGCGAAAGGCTGCCAGCGCAATCGTCTTGCCATCTGGCGAAAACGTCGGGCTATCGACGCCGCCGGAGCTTTCACCCTGGGAGATCCGCCGGACGCCCGAGCCGTTGGCGTTCATTAGGAACAGACCAAGATCCCAGCCGAACTGGTCGCTCACGAAGGCGAGTTGCTTGCCGTCCGGCGACCAGGTTGGCCGAAACACCCAGGTGGTTTTCGCGAAGCGATTGTTGGTGAGGGGTTTGAAGTCACCGGTGCCGTTGACGTAGAGCAGGATGTCGGAATAGTCCTGCTCGCGCTTGACGTAGGCGATGACTGTGCCATCGGGCGACCAGGCCGGCTGGAGGTCTTTCCCCCCCTTGGTCAGTTGGGTGGGGACGCCGTCCTCCAGTTTCCAGAGGTTGCCGTCACGCGAGAAGGCGATCCGTCCAGGCACCTTAAGCTCGACACCCTTGGTGTTGACCACGATCTGAGGGAGTGGCTCGCCGGGCGCGGCCGGGCGAGCCGGGGTCAGCCGGTTGAGATACTGGCAACCGGACGAAACGACGACAATCAGGGCGAGCAGCGCGCCGAGGCGCTGAAACGAGGTCATGAGGCTCCTTCGAGCAGAGGGTTGGCCGCGCCGACGATCTCAGCAAGGTCGCCGATGCCTTCACGCTCGCAGAAGGCGCGTAGTCCGTCGACCACGGCCGCCATCGTGCCGGGTTCGGTGAAGGTCATCGTCCCGACCTGAACGGCGGTCGCGCCGGCCAGAATGAACTCGAGTGCGTCGGCAGCGGTTGCAATGCCGCCGCAGCCGACGATCGGCACGTCGACGACCTGGGCAACCTGATAGGTCAGCCGGACCGCCAACGGCCGGATCGCCGGACCGGAAAGCCCGGCAAAGGTATTGGCAAAGACCGGCCGGCGCTTTTTCGGGTCGATTGCCATCCCCAGCCAGGTGTTCGCGACCACGATGCTGTCGGCGCCGGCATCGACGACGGCCACGGCAACGGCGAGCGGGTCGGGGGCATTGGGCGAGAGCTTGACCAGCACCGGAAGCTCGGTCAGAGCGCGGACAGCGCCGGTCAACTCGGCGGCCATCCGGGCGTCGTGGCCAAACAGCGTGCCGCCCTCGACATTCGGGCAACTCACGTTCAGTTCGAAACCGGCGACCCCGGCAATTCCGTCCAACTGCTCGACCACCGCGCAGAAATCGCCGACGCTCTCGCCGACGACGTTGACCAGCACCGGCGCCCGCCAGTTTGCCCAGATCGGCGCCTTCTCGGCCGCTACGCGCGCCACGCCGATACCCTGCAGACCGATCGAGTTGAGCATCCCGGCGGGGGTTTCGAAGAGGCGTGGGCTCGGGTTGCCGCGGCGCGGCTCGGGACCAACGGCCTTCGACACGATTGCGCCGAGACGGTCGCGGTCGATCAATGACCCGTATTCTGTCCCGTAGCCAAAAGTTCCCGAGGCTGCCATTACTGGGTTCGTCAGCGTCAACCGGTCGGTGCGGTGCGGCGCAAGTTCGACTGACAACCTCACGGCGCCAAGCTCCAGAGGTCGAAGACCGGACCAGCAACGCAGGAGGCGACTGGCCCCTCGGCGGTGAACACCACGCAGCCGAGGCACGCGCCAACCCCGCAGGCCATCCGTTCTTCCACGATCGCCTGCACCGGGGTGCGCGATACCTGGCGCTTGAGGGTTGCCCGTATGTCGTCCAGCAACCGGTTCGAACCAGCTACAAACGCCTGGTCGGCCCAGCCAAGCAATTCGGCAAACCCGTCGATCGACCGCCCCCGGCGCCCGGCCGAGCCGTCAGCGGTCAGCGCGACGACCTCGACTTCGGCCGGAAGGCGCTCGATCGGATACAACTGCCCGGCGGTTGGCGCGTCGGCCACCACCGTCACCGCACAGTTGGCGGCGATCCCTTCTTCGGCGAGGGCGACCATTGGCGCGATCCCCATTCCCTCGGCGACGATCAACAGGTGGCGGGCGTTCCTGTCACGCCGGAAACCCCGTCCGAGTGGGCCGATCAGGTCGATCGGGTCGCCGGGACGGCGTCCAGCCAACCAGTCGCTCCAGGTCTTACCGCGTCCGAAAAGGAAACCGAGCGCGCCATCGTCGCGTGCGGCATGATGGAGCGAGAGCGCCCGGCGCATCAGCGGGTCATAGCCATCGCCACACCGTGCCATCACAAACTGGCCGCTGGTCATCCTGGAGAGCGACGGCGCGGCCAGCCAGAGAATCGCCTGCGACGCGCCGAGCGGCTCGACCTCGAGGACTTGCCCGACAAACTGCTGCATGCTCCTCCGGTGGGTGTGGCTGCGGCGATCATAGGGGCGCGATTGTCGGTGTCGCAAGAACCTGACACCGATTCATTCCCGCAGGTTTGGTAGACTGTCGTCGCAGCCTGCCGCCCCCAGACAGGTCCGGGAGGAGTCGTGTGGAAGTTCGGGTTGTTGGCGCCCATCAGACCGAGAGCGCCGGCCTTCGCGCCACCACCTTCCTCGTCGACGGGCGACTGGCCATCGATGCGGGAAACCTCGCCTCAGCACTCAGCCTCGATGCTCAGCGCGGGCTCGAGGCGGTCCTACTGACCCACTATCACTACGACCATGTTCGTGATTTTCCGTCGGTCGCCTTCAGCCGTTGGGGTCACCGGACGTTGCCGGTCTACTGCCTGCCGGAGGTCCGCAAGGTCCTGCGCGCCTCCTTTTTCAACGCATCGCTTTGGCCAGACCTCGAACAGATCCCATCGGCGGAAGCTCCGGCGATCCGATTTGTTCCGGTCGCAGCGTATGAGCCGTTCGAGGTGGCGGACTATCGGATCACTCCGGCTCCGGCCAATCATTCGGTCCCGGCCGTTGGCTTTCTGGTCGAGCGCGGCGGCCGATCGGTCTTCTATACCAGCGACACCCACGGTGGCGTGACGGACCTGTGGCAGCGCATCCGCCCGGACTTCGTCCTCATCGAAGTGACCTTCCCGAATCGCCTGGACGAGGTGGCCATCGACGCCAAACACCTTACGCCGCGCCGGCTCGGCATCGAGATCGAGACGATGCGCTCCGCAAGAGGTGAACTCCCGCAGATCGCGGCGATCCACCGAAACGCTGAATTCGATGATGAAATCGCCGAGGAGCTTCGGGCGCTCGGTGATGACCTGGGAGCGTCGATATTGTTCCCGCAGGACGGCCAGCGATTTCAGGTCTGATCCCATCTGGTCGAACCGGCACGGATGCCCTGACGGTGGCGATCGAGGCGGCGCGGGCGGCGGGCCGGGAGTTGCTCGAACGCCGCCGTTCGGCAGTTGCCGTCGAGCGCAAGGGGCGGGCGAACGTCACCACCGATGCCGACCTTGCGGCCGAGGCGGCCGTCGTCTCGGTTATCCGCGATGCGTTTCCCGATCACGACTTTCTGGCCGAAGAATCGGGCGAGTCGGGGGACAGCGCACCGTTTCGTTGGATCATCGACCCGCTCGACGGGACGTTTAATTACACGATCGGTGTTCCGCTCTATGGCGTGTCCATCGCCATGGTCGAAGCGGGGCGTCCAATCGTTGGAGTGGTCTACGACCCCAGCCATGATGAACTCTTCGCTGCGGCGGTTGGGCGCGGCGCTTCGCTGAACGGCAAGCCGATCCGGGCGGACTCGGGCCGCGGCTTTGCCGACGCGGTGCTTGGCTATGACCTCGGCTACCACGACGAGCGCGCCCGCCGAGCGATCGAGATCGAGCGCCTCCTCTGGGGAAGGGTCCAACTGTTTCGCTGCCTGGGTTCGGCAGCGTTGGGTTGCGCGTACGCGGCGGCTGGCCGCTTCGACGTCTACTTCCACCATTACCTGTCACCCTGGGACTTTGCGGCAGGCTGGTTGCTCGTCGAAGAAGCTGGCGGCGAGGTCCAAGAAGGCGTTGACTTGCCGCTGACGCTTGGGTCGCGTTCGATCCTCGCCGGTAACCCGGCGCACCTGCCGGCCTTTGGAGCGGCGATCGCCCCGCTTGGTCCGCTGCCGGACTGAAGGCCGGGCGCGGCGATATCCGGCATCGACGTATCCCGTCGCTCGGCAAGACCTCTACGTCAACTCCCCGCCGTGGAGACGGGCCGATCCCCGCGGACGATCTGATTGATTCACACCGGTTCTAAGGGATCGGCATTCCGTGTGCCGCTGCTGCCATGAGCAGGATACCGACCACGAGAACCAGCATCCCAGCGCGCGGGAGGATCGTCAGTCGGCGAAGCAAGCGGCTCCGCATCTCGCTGTCGTTCGTCTGTACCGCCACGATCAGGTTCGAGGCCAGCGTGTGCTCCATCCGCGACTCCTGAAAGAGGTGGAAGGCGTAGAGAAGGAGCGTCAGCGCACCGCCAATCAGGACGAACCAGCCCCAGCGGCTGCCAAAGAGCACGTCAAGGCGGAGTTGGCTGTACCAGGAGATGAGGATCGCGCCGGACCCAACCGCCAACCCACCGAGGATCGTCGCAAGCTTAAAGAGACGGGGGAACACCACCTCGAGGAGGGCGATCTGCTCGACGGATTTGGACCGAAGAAGCGCGGGGACGAGGACGAAATTAATCACCATCACCTCGCCCAACCAGCCAACCCCGGCTATGAGGTGGGTCAATCGGGTGAGAAACAGCAGTTCGTTGAGCAGGAGATCTGCCATGACTATGCCCAGCCAGGTGTGAATGGTCGCCATTGACCGGCCAACCTGGAGCCAGGATGGCTCCGGCCAGGGAAAACGGCTCCCGTGACAGATTGCCCGAGGCCCTGGCTCCCCAGGTAACGGGGTCGCAGGTCTTGGGGCGCGTTAACCTTGCCTAAGATACTTCATTAGGGTCGATTAAGTCAACCATCTGGTTGAAAAGATCCGCAGACGCGGACCTGGGCCGGTGTCCGCCGCCTCGGACGGTCAGGCGGACCGGCCCTTACGTCGTTCTGCTCGCCCGAGGCTGAGGGAGTATTCCCGGTCTGGTGGGTGAGTCAGCCCATCGGGGTGTGTTAGCCGCCGCGCAGCATCGTCAGGAGCATGATCGTCGGTTCGAGCGCCTCCACCGAATGCGGCTGTCGCGCCGGAAGATGGAGCCAGCCTTCCGGCCCAAGCTCAAACGGATCGCCTCCGAGGCCCATCTTCAACCGACCCTTGACGACCTGGATGACAACCGGCATCGCCGACGTATGCTCAGTAAGTTCTTCACCGACATCGAACCCGAAGCCGACGACCCGCAGTCCTTGTCCGTCGAAAAGCACACGGCTGAGCGTGCCTTTCGGCGGAATTTGTACCTCTGCCACCAGGTCTTGGAGAAAGGTTGAAGACATCGGACCTCCTTTTGACTAGCCCAGCCCGAAGATGCGCCAGCGGCGCGGCGTAAAGACGCCCAGGCAGGTACCGTTCTCGATCGAGAGCGGCCGCTCGCGTTGCTCAAGGCCCTGGTCTCCAAAGGCACGGCTGATCAGGCCGTTCCAGAGCACCTTCGCCTCGGCGTCGTCGCGAAGCTGCATGTCGCCCCAGATGATGACTTGAGCGTAGTCGCCCGAGCGGTAAAGTGCCACACAGGCTCGCGGGTCACGCAGCATGTTTTTCTTGGCCTGCTTGCCGGTGAGACTGAAAAGCAGCACGCCGTCGCCATAGCCCATCATCATCGGCTTGACGTGTGGCTCGCCGTTCTTCTTGGTGGTCGCCAGGGCGACCCAGTCGTCCAGTTTGTGCAACTTGCCGATCGCTTCGAGCAGTTTGGGGTCCATTGCTTTCTCCTCGTCCCGGATGGTGCATGAAACGTTGGGAGCAGCCGCTTCGTCAAGCGGACGTCTTAGCGACCTCTTAGGCCGACTTCAGGCTGCTTTCAGCCAGCCAGGCGACAATCAGGCCATCGCACCCTGGGAGGGTTCAAATGTCGACAGCGTTGATGGCTGTTTCTGTTGAAGTGCCTACGGCCACCTGCAAGCATCACTGGGTACTCGAGAGCGACTCGTCGGACGAGACAGTCGGCGTCTGCCGACACTGCGGCGCGGTTCGCACCTTTCAGAACCACCTGCCGGGCGACCGCTACGCCAAGGAGTGGCGTGAGGCCCGGCTCTACGGGACGGTGCCAGATCGCAAGTTCGCTCCGCTCGCGGCGACCGCGGCCTCCAGAGAGTCGTCGTACGACGGCTAGAGGGCGTGGGGGAAGTCGGTCAGAATCTCCACCCCGCGGCTGGTGAAGCCGATCGAGTCCTCGACCAGCACGCTGGCCGGCCCGGCCGCGAGAGTAAACGCCATGTTGGGGCGTACCGAGTCGATCGAGCCGGGCGAGATCATCGGGCGAGCGAGCGGGCTTTCGGCGTGAAAGCCCACCCCGTGGCCGGTCCAGGAGGGTCCATCGTTTCCCGCAGCCACGAAGACAGCGCGGGCGGCGGCGTCGATCTCGCTGCCCAACGCACCATTCTCGACCGCAGCAATCGCCGCGGCCCGTGCCATCAAACTGAGTTCGTACTCAGCCTGAACTTTAGCCTCGCCGCCAAATGTGCGGGTCGCGCTCGCCCAGAACCCGTTCACTGCCACCCGGACCGCGACGATGGTGGCTTCGCCACCCAACACCCGACAGAACGGCAACACGTCCTCGTACTCGAAGGCTGAGGCGGCCATCGCGCCGAGCGCCGCGCCGGCGATGACACCCGGCGGCACGTTCGGCGCGTGGATCTCGCGCGCCGCCGTCAGTCCGGCCACCGCAACCTCCCCGGCCCTTCGGACCGCCGCCATCTCGCGGACGGTCTTCCAGAGCGCCCCGGTCTCGGTGAGGTCGGTACAGTCGTACCAGGTCGCCCCATGCCCAGCAACTTTCAAGACATCGCCCGAGCCGCCATCGGGAATTCCTGCTTCCGGGCCGTAGGCGGCGACCGGCTGCGGTCCGTTCTCGTAGCCAAGCTTGCTGAGACGGTCGTACTGGCCAAGCAGTTCGCGCAGATGGGGGAGGGCTCCTTCGCTGGCCGCTTGCACGTAGCCATCGACGAAGCGACTGAAGGTAAGCACCCTGTCAGCCCAGCCGCCGGCCGCACGTTCGGCCTCATCCTCCGGGACGACCAACGTCACCTCGCCCGACTGCTTGAAGAGGCAGTAGCTGTCGCCCCCTCGTGGCAGGTAGCCGGAGAGAAGCAGCACGTTGGCCGGGGCGCGGACGACCACGCCATCATAGCCCTGCGCGGCTAGGAGTTGGCGCATCAACCCGACGCGTTGCATATCGCGATCCATGGCGAACCTCGTGGCCGCGCCGTGCGCGGGTGGTGGCGTCAGTGCCCGAACAGTACCAGGCGCGAAACCGTGAGCAGCAGTCCAATCGCCGCGAGAAAGGCGACCAGGCTCAGACCGCGCAGCACCCCGACGATCCCGCCGGTCGCGGTCGAATCGGCGATCGCCACCCGCCAACGCGGTAGGGCGACGAAATGCGCCGCCGCCGCCAGCAGCACGGTCACCACCGCGAAGATGTGCTTGACCACCAGCACCTGGCCGTACGGCCGCGACCGCAGCAGGGCAAGTTGCTCGGGGTTGGTCACCTGCTCGGTCACCGGATTGTTGACCGTCTGATACACCCCGGTCGGCAGCAGGACGACGAGGCTGATCCACATCCAGGGAACAACGAGGGCAAAGAGCCGCTCGCGCTGGCGGTCCTCCAGACCAGGCGCGACCAGTACCAGAAACTGAACCGCCAGTCCGCCCAGCCAGACGACGGCGGTGACGAAATGGACGATCATCGAGATGTACTTCTGGGTGTCGCGATAGCCAAGGTTGGGTACGACCCGGCTGAGATCCAGCGCCGGTAGCCCGACAAGGACAATGACGAGGATCGCCAGCACGACGCCGACGATCACCCCTGCCGGGTACGCGCGGGCGAGCAGCCTAGTCACGCCTCTCCCTTTCCAGCCGCTCCAGAAAGCGGCCGACCCGTTGGATTGCCTCTTCGATGTCGCCAAGCGAGGTGGCATAGCAGCAGCGGATATGGCCTTCGCCCATCTCGCCAAAGGCCGACCCCGGCACCACCGCGACCTGCTCCTCGGCCAACAGCCGCTCGGCGAACTCCTCGCTCGTCAGCCCGGTGCGCTCGATGGATGGAAAGACGTAGAACGCGCCCTTCGGCTCGAAACAGTCCAGCCCGAGTCTCCGAAAGCCCGACAGCATCACCCGACGCCGACGGTCGTATTCCTCGACCATCTCCTCAACGTCGGCCTCACCAAACCGGAGCGCTTCGATCGCGGCGTGCTGCGCCATCACCGGGGCGCAAAGCATCGTGTACTGATGAATTTTCATCATCGCTTCGAGGATTTCGGCACGAGCGCAGGCATAGCCGACCCGCCAGCCAGTCATCGCATATGCCTTCGAGAAGCCGCCCAGAAGAATGGTCCGATCGCGGGCGCCCGGCAGGCTGGCAAAGCTGACATGCTCGACACCATAGACCAGCCGGTCGTAGATCTCGTCGGCGATCACGATCAGGTCGTGACGGACGGCGAGCGCCGCAATCGCTTCGAGATCACCACGCCCCAGCACGGCGCCGGTCGGGTTGCTCGGGTAGCCGAGAAGAATTGCCTTGGTGCGTGGGGTTATTCGCGCTTCGATGTCGGCGGCGCGCACCGCGAAGTCATTCTCCTGGTAGGTTGGCGCCGGCACGACCGCCCCGCCAGCAAGTTGGATGCACGGCTGGTAGGAGACATAGCCAGGGTCCGGGCAGATCACCTCGTCGCCTGGGTCGAGGATCGCCCGCATCGCGAGGTCGAGCCCTTCGCTGACGCCGACCGTGACGAGGATTTCATGGCGCGGTTCATAGCCGAGGCCATAGCGCTTTTCGAGATGACGCCCGATCTCGTTGCGAAGCTCGATCAGCCCGTAGTTTGACGTGTAGGACGTCTCGCCGCGCTCGAGGCTGTACATCGCCGCCTCACGGATGTGCCAGGGCGTCACGAAATCCGGCTCGCCGACGCCAAGCGAGATGACGTTTTCGAGCGAGGCAAGCAGGTCGAAGAATTTCCGAATTCCCGACGGTGGGATGCTGCCAACCAGCTTCGCCACCTGGTTTCGGTTCGCCACCGCCTCTACGCCCGTCGCCATCGTCGCTCCTCTCCTTCGCCACTGCCGCTGACCCGCCCGTCCCGCTCCAGTTTGGCGAGGATCGAGGTGACTTGCTTGCCGGCTAGCTCGACCAGTTTCTCCTCCAGTCCGGGATAGACCCGGGTCACGATCGCCGCCGGCTGGTCATCGCCCGCCTCGAGCGCGGCGATCACCTGCTCTTCACGTTCGTGCCGGTGGGCGAGCACGCTTTCGACGTTTTCCCGTGGGTCGTGGATCAGCGGACCGTGCGCCGGGACGATCGTCGTCATCGGAAAATCGAGGAGATGGGCAAGTGATCGCAGGAGGTCGTCCATATTGCCATGCGGGGCGCTGACCGAGGTTGTCGCGTTGCCGAGTACCAGATCGCCGGAAAGCATCAGCCCGCTGGCCGGCAGGAAGAAGCAGCAATGCCCCGGTGCATGGCCGGGTGTGTGAACGACCACGACCTCGACGCCACCGGCCTGGAGACGCTCCCCATCCTCAATAGAGCCATCGACCTCGATCCCAGCTACTGCCGGCTGGTCGTCCTTCGCCTCAATGGCGGTCGCCTCGCGGACAAGCGGCGCCTCCAGTGCATGACAACGGATCGGCCCGCCAGTGGCCTTGCGCAGGCGTCCTGCGCCGCCGGAATGGTCGCGATGATGATGGGTCAGCAGGATCGCCTGGACGGTGGGGTTGCCGAGGCCGGCGAGGTAGCCGGCGATGAAACCAGCGGCGGCGTGCTCGTCGTAGGCGGTGTCGATCACGAGCACTTCGTTCGAATCGCCGACGATCGTAACGTGAGCGCCGAGGCTGGTGTCCCACGACGAATCGGCGATCTGCAGCCAGTGAACTCCCGGCGCGATCCGTTCGCCCTCGAGCCGGGGCCAGCGCGCCTCGCTCAAGGCGTGACCGCGAGCCGTTGGACCGCCGGCTCGTCGCCATCGAGAATAGCTCCATCCTCTTTGTAGCGCTTCATGATGAAATAGGTCGCGGTGCCCTGGACGGCGTCGATCGTCGCCAGGCGCTCCGAGACGAAGTGGCTGACCTCTCGCATCGACCTGGCCACCACCATTACCGCCAAGTCGAAGGTGCCGGACACCAGCCAGACCGATCGCACCTCCGGGTAGCGGTAGATCCGCTGGGCGACGGCATCAAAACCAGTCTCGCGTTGCGGAGCACAGCGGACCTCGATCAGGGCGGCGACTTCGTCTTCGCCGGCACGCTCCCAATTGATGACGGTCCGGTAGCCGAGGATGATCCGGTCTTCCTCGGCGCGTTCGATTTCCGCCGCGACCTCGTCGGCGCTCTGGCCGGTCATCACCGCAATCTCGTCCGGAGTGAGGCGCGGATTGCGCTCGATCGCTTTCAGAATTGATTTCACAGGGTCTCCTGGGACGTCGTGCCGACATTATCCAATGTTCGCCGGCTTTCGCGGGGAATTATGCCGGAGCCAGCATTGGGCGCAGGGTGTGCCAGTTGGTGGCCTGTTGGTACGCATGGCCGATCTTGAGGATCGTCGCTTCGTCGAACGGTTTGCCGAGGATCTGCAGCCCGACCGGCAGGCCATCGCTCAGACCAACGGGCGTCGAAAGGCCGCAGATACCGGCGATGTTGATCGGCAGGGTGCAGACGTCGCTCAGGTACATCTGAACCGGGTCGTCGAGCTTTTCACCGAGCCGAAAGGCGACGGTCGGCGAGGTCGGAGTAATCAGCGCGTCATAGCGCGAAAACGCCTCATCGAAGTCGCGTTTGATCAGGGTGCGCACTTTTTGCGCCTTCAGGTAGTACGCGTCGTAGTAGCCAGCCGAAAGGGCATAGGTGCCGAGCATGATCCGGCGCTTGACCTCCGGGCCGAAGCCGCCCCCGCGCGTCGCCTCCATCTCCTCCCACATCGTCGGCGCATCCGCTGAGTAGCCGTATTTGACACCGTCGTAGCGTGCGAGGTTGGCCGACGCCTCGGATGGCGCGATCAGATAGTAGACGGCAAGCGCGTATTCGGTGTGCGGCAATGAGACATCCCAATCGACCGACGCGCCCAGTCGCTCCAGTTCGCCAATTGCCGCCCGGAGCGCCGAATCGACGCCGGCCTGCATCCCCGCGACGAAATACTCCTTCGGGACACCAAGCCGCAGTCCGCGCAAGTCTCCGCCCAACGCCGACCGGAAGTCCGGCACCGGAAGGTCGGCGGACGTGGCGTCCTTCGGATCGTGGCCGGAAATCGCCTCGAGCACGACCGCGGCGTCCTCGACGGTGCGAGTAAACGGACCGATCTGGTCGAGCGAGCTGGCAAAGGCGACCAACCCGAAGCGACTAACTCGGCCATAGGTTGGCTTCAGTCCGACCACCCCACAGAGCGATGCCGGCTGGCGGATGCTCCCGCCGGTGTCTGACCCGAGCGTGTAGACCGCCTCGCCGGCCGCCATCGCCGCCGCCGAGCCGCCGCTCGACCCGCCCGGCACTCGGTCGAGGTCCCACGGGTTGTGTGTCGGGAAGAAGGCCGAGTTCTCGCACGAGGACCCCATCGCGAATTCGTCGAGGTTCGTCTTGCCAAGCACCACCGCGCCGTGCTCGTAGAGCTTCCGGGCAACCGTTGCGTCGTAGATCGGCACGAAGTTCTCGAGCATCTTCGAGGAGCAGGTCGTTCGGATGCCGCGGGTCGAAATGACGTCCTTGAGCGCCATCGGGATGCCGAGCAGCGGACCACGTTCGCCGGCGCGGAGCCGCTCATCTGCCCGTGCCGCCTGATCGAGCGCCACCTCCGGGGTGATGGTGACGAAGGCGCGAACCCGGCCATCGACCTCGGCGATCCGATCGAGAAAGGCGCGCGTCAACTCGACCGAAGAGATCTCGCCGCCAGCCAGTTTGACCCCGGCCTCGGCTATCGTTAGCTCATGCAGTTTCACGGCATCTAATCCTTGCTCAAAAGGTATTGGATCGTCGGCCAGTTACGATCGAGGACTTTGCGAAAGCGCTTGGCGAGCAATTCCTGAAACTGACTGGGACTTTGGCCGAAGTAGTCGGCCAGACGCGGCCAGTTTGGCCGGATCAGGATCGCATCGCCCTGAACGTCGGCGGTGGCCAACTCGGGCGCAAGACCGGGGTCGATCAAGTAGCGCAGCAACCGGCGGCGGTCCTTGTCGTCGGGATGGATCGCGAACTCGCGATCGCGCGTCGTCACCCCGCGCTTGACCAGCAGAGCCAGCAGAATGCCGCCCTCAATCATGACGTCCTCGGCGCTTTCACGCGCTGTCGTATCGAGGAAGCCCTGGATCTCGCGAAACAGCCCCTCGCCGGTCATGCTATTTCGGCTTCTGGAGCGCTTGCTGGAGCAGCTTGACCAACTCCTCTTGCTCGAGGCGCGGCAATTCGGTCACCCGGCGAACGCCGGCGGCTTCCATCCGTTCCTGGATCAACTTGATGACGTCCTCGACGTTGTCGCGCCGGCCATTCATTCTTCGAGCACCGCGCGCACGCGCAGATACTCTCCTTCCCGAAGCGGCGCGTTTCGCAGGATCTCCTCGACTGGCGCGGACGGCTGAAGTTCGTCTTCGCGAAAGACGTTCGTGGTCGCAAACACTTGAAAGGTCGGCGGAACGTCGGCGGTGTCAAGTCGGCCAAGGGCGTCGAACTGTTCGAGGATCAGGCTGAGTTGGCCCTGCATCCTCTCGACTTCTTCCGCGGAGAGGCCAAGCCGGGCGAGGCGGGCAACGTGGAGGACTTCTTCACGGCTGAGGCTCATGACGGGATTATAGAGCGCCGAGAGGGTGACCCTACCGGTCTGGTTCGGACCACCCTCCTCCTTTGCTGTCGGCCAACGGGCGTCTGGTGAAGTCCGTCGCGAAGGCCCACCGGCCGACCGCTCGGACCGGGTCGCCTTGCCACGTTGGCGAACCGACGTTGGGACCGGTAACTATCCCGCCGCCGCGCGCAGGGCCACCTTGGCGAGTGTCTTGGGATCCATCAGCATCGTCGTGTAGAACGCGTTGGCCATCGGGCAGGCGCATTCGCCGGCGGCGATACTGGCGCGCATCTTGTCGGCCAGATAGCCGCGCCAGACCCGGCCGAAGTCATAGTCCACCGCCCGGACGTTGCCGATCGGCTCGGCGCGCACACAGCAGGCCCAGACGTCGCCGTCGGGCGCGACATGGCCGCTGGCAACACCGGCATAGCACGGCAGCGCCTGCTTGTTCTCGCGAAGCGCCTGGGCCGCAAGGTGGTAATACTCGGTTCGGAAGGCCCGGGTGATCCGGGCAAATCCGCTCGCCTTCCGGCGGCTCACCTTGCGCGATAGGTCGGCTGCCACCTTGGTGTAGGTCTCGGGGTCGGGGGTAATCCCGCTGTTGCGGTTACCCATTTCGAGGCGTTCCTCGGCGACCTCGGTGATTACGCTGTCCGGTCCGAGCGACTCGAGGTGGTCGACGATCTCGCCAGCCCGGTGGACATTGAGGCTCGAGACGACCGTGTGCAGACCGATCACGAGGTTGTCCGGTTTGTTCTGCTTAAGCGCTTCGAGCGTCCGCAGCGCCAACTCGTCATTGCGGGGCACGCCGCGAATCCGGTCGTGCTCCTCGCCGATGCCGTCCATCGAGATGTTCAGGATCACGTCCGTCCCTTGGCAGGCACGGGCGATCTCATGGACGCGCTGCGGGGTCGTCTTCCAGTACATCGCGCTGGTCGGGATGGTGATGACCTTCGGCTTGCAGCGCTCGTGGGCGGCGATCACGATCTCCTCGAGGTCTTCGCGCAGGAACGGTTCGCCGCCGGTAAAGGTAAGGTAGAAAGGAGCCTGTCCCAGACTGTCGAAGACTCGCTTGAACTCATCGAGCGAGAGTTCCGGCCGTGCCTCAAGTTGGCTGGCGTCGTAGGGCCACTGCTGGCCGGCCGGCGGGCGGTGGGCCTTCTTGGTGTACATCCAGATGTTGCAACTCTTGCAGCGCGAGTTGCAGCGATAGGTGACGGCGAAGACGAGGTTGAGCGGAAGGATCTTCGGCCCGATTCCGCGCCTCATCGCCATGTAGCGTGGGATTTGCGGCAGGATTTCAAGCATGGTCAACGTTCACGTCGGGCGAGGACGTAATGATGGTGCGCCCAAACCGTCTTAATCTGCCAGGGCAACGGTGCGCGGTCGAGAACCGCCAACTTGTCGACGGTCGCCCGCACGCCCGGCGCCTCTCCGGCGTAATAGTCCATCGTCGACCATTTCCAGCCCTCGCCTTCGAACTTCGAGCGCACCGGGAGCGCACCCAGCCCGAGGCGGCGCAGGAACTCGCTCGCCGGCATACAGGTGTCCGGCCAGGGTGGCACGTCGAGGACGCCCTCTTCGACGATCCGGCAGCCTGCCTCGCGCAGGGTTCGTTTGATCCGGGCAATCGATACCCAACGCTCGTCGACCTTGTCGAAGAACTCTTTGTCGATGGCGTACTTGCGGAGCAGATAGCCCAACTGGGCGCGGTTTGGCATCGCAATGAAGACCAGATCGCGGCTGACCCGGACCATTTCACGCACCAACTCCCCAGCGCCGCCCAGCACATGCCAGAGCGCCGCGAAGTTCCAGACGAGGTCGACGCTCCGGCTGGAAAAGGGCAACGAACGTGGGTCCGGAGTAAAGACGAGTTGAACCGGTAGTCCGAGTTGGTCCCAAAGCGTGCCGATACCGGCCAGTCGCCCGCGATCGACATCCAGCAGTGTCACCTGCTTGCCCTTCTGGGCGAGGCTGATGCTATTGATCCCGTCCACCCCGGCCATCCCATAGACGGGCGCTTCGAGGACGCTCTCGTAGGGATACCGGCTGTCGATCCGTTCGAGGAGGTCGTTCAGGATCAGGCGTTCGTAGACGACGCCGAGCCCTTCGACGGTATCAATCGTCATGGTTGGCGCTCCGCGATGCAAAGGATCCCGGTTCCGACCGGCAGGTCGGTGACGCGGATGGCCGACGCCTCGATCCGGCCAACTCGGTCGAGAACGAAGTTCACCGGCGGAGATGCCGGCTCCATCTCGACCTGGTACGACCCGTCGGTGATCGGAGAGGATCGGCTCGTCGAGCCTCCACGGCCACGCGCCACCATCAGTGGCGCGGCAAGTGGAAAGATCAGGAAGTTGTTGTAGCTCATCCGGCCGATCTCGAAGCCAGCCTCCTCGATTCGGGTCCGAAGTTGGCCGGCGGTGTAGCGCCGGCGATGCTCGTTGATGGTGTCGTTGATCGTCCAAAGCCACTCGAAGGCCGGCACGGTGACCGCCAGCAGACCGCCCGGCCGAAGCACCCGGTGGAGTTCGAGCAGCACCGCAAAGTCGTCGTCGCAATGTTCGATGACGTCGAGCGCTGCCACGAGATCGAAGCTTTCATCGGCAAACGGAAGGGTGGCAGCATCGGCCTGGACGACCTCGCAGTCGCGCTGCTGGGCGACCGCGAGCGCTCCACGATGCGGATCGAAACCGATCACATCGCCATATTCGGCGAGATGGTGGCGCATGTTCCCGGCGCCACAGCCGACATCGAGGACTCGGAGCGTTCCGGCGCGTGAGCCGACGGCAGGGTCGAGCAACGCTTGGAGGGCGCGGGTGCGGCTGGCGAACCACCAGTGTCTGTCTTCGGGAAGGAGCCTGAGCACCGCTCGATCGTAGGGCATCCGCCGGAGGCCTGCCAGCACTCCGTCGCCAACATTCGCGTCGCAGAGCGACCATTGCCGGTGGTTGCCGGTCCTCTTGGTCGAGAAGTACGCCGCGTCTCGAAGAGCGGGCGTTGCCTGCTCCAGCGGGACAAGGAGACCTGGGCGTTAGATCTTGTTGAGGAGGTTGTTGGTGCGCAGCGTGCTGACGAGCGCCGGGATGTTGACCGACCAGCCAACGCCGACAGCATGCGGCGTCAGAATGTTCGGGTTGTTGGTGTCCCAGAAGGCGCGGCGCAACCGCTCGAAGGTCGGCGGCCGGAAATCATACGGGACGACGCCGAGCGCCTTGCCATGCCACAATCGTTGATCTGCGGGTTTGAGTAACTCCTGGACAATCGCTGCTCCCGTCACCACCAGGGCAATCACGATCACGATCCGGTTGAGATTGGCACGCGCTTGGTTTGTCACCCCGGCACCTCCGGTACGAGTGCCTCAAGAATAGCGGGCCGACCGTTGGTTAGAAAGGCGCAGTCGCGAAGCACCGCCGACAGCGTCGCCCCTAGTGAAACCAGGGGCGATGAGCGCGACACTCCGGCGCCAGTCGCCTGGTGGTGAACAACCGGCTCGCCGAGAGCCGATCACTGTCGCATCCGGCCGGCCATGATCGACAAGCCGGATCGCCTCGTCGCCCGATCCGGTTATCCCGGCAAGGTGCAGGTGACGGGTGGTGTGGACGATACCCTGGACCACCTAACACACTCCTGAGAAGGAGTTGACGACGACCGCGCGAACCAGTCTGACCTGATGTGCGACGATCCATGGCCCTCAAGATGGCGACAATCCGCCGTTATACTTGCCACCGGAAGGGCGCCAAGCCAACCGTGACTGCTACGTTACGGAGCGCGCCGCTCCGTCTGGCCCACGGCATCGTCCCGATGGGGTGGGTCAATCGTTCAAATACTTGGCAACGCAGTCCGGCAGGGAACGCCGAGCGAACTCGGCGTCACCCGCGAGTGAGATGGTTCGGCTCTCCGGCATACGGTTGCCGCTGACGGCCGCGGCTTCGACCCACGCTACTGGGTAGCCAGATTGAGACCGAGAGCCAGCCCACCTGGGGCAACCCGGATTGTTGTCACCGTCCCGACGCGCCTGCGGGCGCAGCCGACGGTGGAAAGGAGCGCCTAATGGCGATTTCAGTGCTCGTGGCCGACGACCACCCGGTTGTCCGCGAAGGGCTACTCGCCATGTTGGGGACCCAGCACGAAATCGAGGTCGTCGGCGAAGCCGCCGATGGACAGCAGGCCGTCGAGTTGACGCAGAGCCACCGGCCAGACGTCGTCCTCATGGATCTCGACATGCCGGCGGTCGACGGCGTCCAGGCGATCCGCGAGATCCGTGAGCGGGATCCGGACGCCAAGGTCATCGTCCTGACCGCCTACGACACCGACGATCGCATCCTCGACGCGATCCAGGCCGGCGCTCGCGGCTACCTGCTCAAGGGTGTCCCGCGCGATGAACTGGGCCGGGCGATTAAGATCGTCAACGACGGTGGATCTCTGCTCCAGCCGGAAATCGCCACCAAGTTGCTTTCGCAGGTTGGTCGCCTGCTCGATCCGGACGTCAGCGAGGACCAACTTACCGCGCGCGAGCGTGAGGTTCTCGTCGAGATGGGCCGTGGCGGACGCAACAAGGAGATCGCCCGCTCACTTGGTATCAGCGAACGCACCGTCAAGTTCCACGTCGGGATCATCTTTCAGAAGCTCGGCGTCGGGAGCCGCACCGAGGCGATCGCCGAGGGTCATCGGCGGCGCTTGATCAACCTCGACTAGGGGGACGCGATGAACTGGCAGACGATTGTCCTCGAGAGCGATGGTCCGCTGCGGATTGTCACGCTCAACCGGCCGCACGTGCTCAACGCGATCTCTCGATCGATGACGGCGGAACTGGTTGAAGCGTTCAAACAGATCGAGGCCGACCCCGAGGCGCGGGTGCTGCTGGTCACTGGGGCGCCCCGTCAGGACGGCCGCCCTTGCTTTTCCGCCGGCGCTGACCTGAAGGATCCGCATGGGCGCCAGCCATCGCCGCCCGGCGAGCCGCTTCGCCATACGCTCGACGCAGCCTGGGAGGTGCTCCAGGGCAGCGGACCGCGTAACGAATCGGTCTATCATCCGGCGTTCTCTCTGCTCGAACAGATGCGCACCCCGAGTATTGCGGTGGTGGATGGTATCTGTACTACCGGCGGCCTCGAACTGATTCTCTGCTGCGACCTGCGCATCGTCGCCGAGACCGCCCAGATCACCGACTGGCATATCAAGAACCTCGGTGTGATCGGCGGCGCGGGCGTCACCACCCGGCTGCCGCAGTTGGTTGGGACGGCGCGGGCCAAGGAGATTGTCTGGACCGGTGCGCCGATCTCGGGCCAAGAAGCCTACCGTATCGGCCTCGCCAACCGAGTTGTCCCCTCCGCAACCCTGATGACCGAGGCAAAGGCGCTCGCCCGGACGATCGCCGAACAGTCGCCGTATGCCGTCGCCGCCAGCAAAGCCGTGATCGACAGCGCCGCCCGCCAATCCCCCGCCGACGGCGTTCGCTATGGCTATCTCTGGTCCGCCTTGATCGCGCTGCAACGTCAGCTCGAAGGTGACCCGCCACCGGCCTGAGACCTGCCGAGGCCCCACTCCTGGCCCCGTCGTCCACTGACCACGGAGAGGTCGACGTTGAGCAAGGAGTTCCGGGGAAGGGCGCCGAGCCACGCCAGTGACCTTCGGTCGGACCATCGCATTGCCGTAGTTTCCCGCCACGACCGCCAGGAAGAGACGCGGCGACCTCACGGCTGAGTTCCGATCGTCACCTTCGGCCTGCCGAGGCTGCGCGCGTTCCCACCGCAGGAAGACGAATCGGGGATCCAGGATGTTCGCTCGCAGATCGGACGACCGTACCGACGTCCCGTTACCGAGATTCGCCGATCTTGCGCCGTCGCCTTACAATCTCGTAAGTAACGTCGTAATTGTGTTACAATCACCGCGGTGTGGAGGTGTCTCATGACCCAAGACGGCAACAGCGGGTTCGACCCCCAGCGCTCGATAAACGAACTTGGTGACCTACTGCAGGGGATCGGCCGGACTATCGAAGAAGGCATTACTCGGATTGGTACCCGTGGCAACGTCATCACCGTCCGGATCGACGACCAGGCGATCGAGGCGATCGACGCGCTGATTTCCGCCGGCGTGTTCAAGACCCGCTCCGAAGCCGCTGCCTACCTGATCGACGAGGGGATCGCCTCAAAGTCGAATGTTTTCGACGAGGTGAACGCCACCGCCCGGCGGATCAACGAACTCCGCGACCAGATGAAGGATTCGTTGCGTCAGGGCGTCGGCCGGCGGGCGACCGAATCGTCAGGCGCGCACGCGGCCGGCAGTCGCCCCAGTGCGACCTCCGACAACGAGCCAGGCAGCACCCAGCCGGCCAGCGAACCGTACGACGACTAACTCGGCAGAGCGCAGGCGCCGTAGCACAGTCCCACCGGGGGCAGTGTGGATGATCTCCCACCGCCCTCGATCACGCGGGACTGTTCTGCTCGGAGCGCGAGCGGCGTCGGCTGGCCGTAGAATTCGGCTATGACGACGCCGCTCGACGCAGAAGGCGCAACCTACACCTACGGATCGCTGACCGTCGGCGACCCGGCCAATTGCCTAGGAATCTGCACGCTCTGGACGCCGCAAGACAAGATCGCTCGCCAACTCGAACCGGGCGAGTATGGCCGGATCGGCAACCTGTATTCACGCGACGGGATCAACCACATCGTCCGCAATGTCTTGGCCGACCCGGTGGTACGGTTCATCGTCATCTGCGGCGTCGACCTCACCGGAAGCGGCGAGGCCTTCTTGCGATTTGCCCGGAACGGTATCGACGACGAGTACCGGATCGTCGGCGACGTTGGCCTGATCGACCGGGCGATCCCACGCGATGCCCTCGAGGATTTTCGCCGGTCGGTCACCCTGATCGACCTCCGCGGGCCAACGGACATTGCCCGGCTACGCGAGACTCTCGGTCAGCTTCCGCACCTTCCGCCCTTTTCGTCGCCGCGATCGTTTCCAGTCTCCGAGCCTCAGGCCGACGTCTTCCCCGCCGAAGGACCGGGTGTCGTCTCGCGTGGCAAGCGGGTGGCCGACGCCTGGGTGGACGGACTGCGACTGATGATGCAATTTGGCATTATCCACCAGGGACCGTTTGGCGGCCGCCAGAAGGACTTGGCCGACCTGATGCTGGTCGTTACCGAGGAGCAGCCAGACCAGCCTCACCTGCCGGCCTGGCTCCCAATTACCCCGGACTACCTTGAAGAGATCGCCTATCCGCTACTGCTCTCGCCGACGCCACCGCCTGACCTCGCCGATACCGAGGGTCAGCGGTTGTTTGATTTTGGTGGGCTCGACCAGGTCGCCGGTCTGATCGCTGCGCTTCGCGATTCGCCGACCACCCACGCCGCCACCGCCGCGCTCTGGGACCCGCAGCGCGACGCTGCCCAGCCAACCGCGCCAAATCTGATGGTCGTCCAGGCGCGCCGCCGTGGCGGCCGACTCCTGCTGACCGCCTACCTTCGTTCGATCGATCTCTACCGGTCATGGCCGGAGACTGCCTTTACACTGCGTCGGCTTCAACGACTGATCGCCGAGGGCGCCGGTGGATTGGCGCTCGGCGCACTCTCCACCTTCGTCCATGCCGCCTATATCGCAGACGACGCCTGGGACCTCGCACGCGACGTGATCGAGCAACGCCGGAAACGCTACGTCCGCCGACCACGCCAAGAGGAGCGCGACCCGCGTGGGTCGTTTGTCATCCGCGTCGAGGACGGCGCGATCGTCGTCGCCCACTACTCACCCCAAGGGGTGAAACTCCAAGAGTTCCACGGAACGAGCGCCGCCGAACTGGCGCTCGAGATTCGGCCCTATTTCTCGCAGGTCGACCACGCACTCCACATCGGCGGCGAACTGGCCAAGGCTGAACTCGCGCTCACCACGCCCGGTGTCGTCTACGTCCAGGACCATCCGCTGCACCTACCGGCCGGACTAGTCCACACCCGCTGACCGAACTGCCAGGACTGTCGCCTGTCCGGCTGCAATCCCTTGCGTCCAACCTGGCTGACGCCTACAGTATCGTGACCCTCATCGATTGTGAGCGAGATGCAAGGCGACAAATCGATCGCGCTCGGCCACCCGAGCTATGTCTGGCGTTTTGGTCAGGAACGGCGGCTGGCGTTGATCCGCGATGCCAGTCCGCTTGAAGGCCGGCGAGTGCTGGATGTCGGCTGCGGCGTCGGGATGTATGTCCGGGCGTTTCGTCGCTTCACCGACGAGGCCTATGGCGTCGAGTATGACCGCGAGCGCGCGGTCGAAGCCGGCCAGAGCCTCCCGGGGATTGCCCAGTCCACCTCGGAGTTCCTTCCCTTTCCGGATAACACCTTCGACCTGGTGCTTCTGCACGAGGTGATCGAACACGTCACCGATGACCTCCAGACCCTTCGGGAGGCGCACCGGGTGACGAAATGGGGCGGGGTGATCGTCGTCTTTGCGCCGAACCGGCTCTATCCGTTCGAGACACACGGGGCGTATCTGCCGGGCCGGGGCTATGTGTTCGGGAACATCCCGTTCGTTGGTTATCTTCCGGACTTTCTCCGCAACCGGGTTGCGCCGCACGTGCGGGCCTACCTTCCCGGCGACATTCGCCGGTTGTTCCGTGGACTCCCGGGGAGGGTGGTCACCGAAACGGCGATCTATCCCGGTTTCGACAATCTGATCGCTCGTCGGCCGCGCCTTGGCGCGGTGCTCCGCCGAGTGCTTTACGCTCTCGAACGCTCGCCGCTTCGCTGGCTCGGCCTGTCGCACTACGTCGTCGTTCGGAAGCAATTCTGATGGCCCGCTCCACGCCAAAGACACCCGCGCCGCCCACCCGGCTCAGGCCGTTGCCATCGAAGCCGAAACCGGCCAAGAGGGCGGTGCCCACACCGAAACCAGCCAAGAAGGCGGTTGCGGCAAAGCCCCCGGCCCGGCCGCCACGCCGCCGTCGTGGCTGGGTGATCCGGCTGGCGGTGCTGCTGCTGTTCGGCGCGGCGCTCTTTGCCGGCGGGGCGCTCGGCTACAACGCCTATGTCGGAACGCTCGCGCCGCCTGAAACGGTCGCCCGGCGGATCCCGCCATCGAGCACCAAGATCTACGACCGAACCGGCGCGTTTCTCTTTGAGATTTTCGACCCGTCGGGCGGGAAGCGGACGATCATCCCGCTCTCGAAGATCCCCCCAAGCCTCCGCGACGCGACGGTTGCGACCGAGGATGCCGATTTCTACTCGAACCCCGGCATTTCGTTGCGCGGGCTACTGCGGGCGGTGGTCAACAACGTACGGGCCGGCGAGATCGTCGAGGGCGGCAGCGGAATTACCCAGCAACTGGTCAAGAACGTGATCATCCCGCCCGAAGAGCGGATGGAGCATTCGTTCGACCGGAAGATCCGCGAGGCGGTGCTGGCCTTCGAGATCACGCGACGCTATTCGAAGGATCAGATCCTCGAGTGGTACCTCAACGAGATCTACTACGGGAACTTGAGCTACGGTATCGAAGCGGCCGCCCAGACCTACTTTGGCAAGCGCGCCGCCGATCTGACGCTCGCCGAATCGGCGTTGCTGGCGGGGTTGGTGCAATCTCCCGCCCGCTACTCGCCCTACACCGAGCCGGCGCTCGCCCGCGCCCGCCAAGCCGACGTCCTCGACCTGATGGTGCGCCGCGGTTCGATTACGGCCGCTGAGGCCGAGTCTGCCAAGGCGGTCGAGTTGACGTTCCAGCCACCGGTCTATCCGATTGCCGCGCCGCATTTCGTGACCTATGTCCGTGACCGGCTCGAGGCGACCTACGGTCGTCGGCTGATCGAGCAAGGCGGGTTTCGAGTCATCACCACCCTCGACCTAGAGCTACAGCACAAGGCCGAGAAGGCAGTCGCCGACGGGGTCAAGAAACTCGCGCCGATCAACGCATCGAACGCGGCGTTGGTCGCGATCGAGCCGGCGAGCGGCGAAGTGCTGGCGATGGTCGGCTCGGCCGATTTTTGGAACGACTCGATTCGCGGGCAGGTGAACGTCGCGCTCAGTCCTCGTCAGCCGGGTTCGACCTTCAAACCAATCAGCTACCTCGCCGCCTTCCTCAAGGGGTACACCCCGGCGACGATGGTCCTCGATATCGCCAGTCGCTACCCGGATGGTGCGAACGGTCCCTACATCCCCCAGAATTCGGACGGAAAGTACCGGGGACCCTTGCGTGCCCGCGAGGCTCTGGCGCAGTCGCTCAACCCACCGGCGGTCGCCGTGCTGCAGTTTGCCGGTCTGGACAACGTCCTCGACTTTGCCCACCAACTTGGCGTGACCGACCTGCGGGCGAAGAACCGCTACGGCCTGTCGCTTACGCTTGGCGGGGGCGAGGTCAAGTTGCTCGATCTGACCTATGTCTATAGCGTCTTTGCCAATGGCGGAGTAATGGCCGGGTCGTCGGTGCCGCCGTTTCGTCAGACGCCGGGCCTGCGGACTATCGAGCCGACCGTCGTCCTTGAGGTCACCGACCCCTGGGGTAACGTGATCGAGGAGCATCACAAGGCGCGCAGCGCCCGGGTCGCGCCGGAGGCAGAGACCTTCCTACTCACCGACATCCTGACCGACAACGTCGCACGTTCGCCTATTTTCGGCACGTCCAGTCCTCTGGCACTGAATGGCCGTCCGGCAGCGGTGAAGACTGGCACCACCAACGACTATCGCGACTTCTGGGCGGTCGGCTACACACCGCAGCTGGTTGCCGGTGTCTGGGTGGGCAACACCAACAACCAGCCGATGAGAGCGTCCTACAGTTCCTCGACGGCCGCACCGATCTGGAACGCCTTCATGACGGCGGCCTTGGCGGGTACCGAGGTCAAGCGTTTCGCTGCGCCAGCCTCGGTTGAGTATGCCAACGTCTGTGCCATCTCCGGTCAGAAACCAACCCCCTACTGCCCGATCGTCCGCGAGGTGTTCGTCAAGGGTCAAGCGCCGACGATGATTTGTCCGGTCCATCGCCCCTTTCAGGACGGCGGTCAGACGAAGGTCGCCTTGGTTCTTCCGCCAGAGGCGGCTGGCTGGCAGATGGCCTCGGGCATGCAATGGACCGGCGTCTGGCTCCAGCTTCCACCGATCGCCAAGCCGGCGCTCGATCGCGTCGAGGTGATCGGGACGGTCGGCGGGGACGACCTGATCCGCTGGGAACTCCACGCCGGTCAGGGCCGGGAACCGACCGCTTGGACGTTCCTCGCTCGCGGCAACGGCCCGGTCGCCAACCGGCCGCTCATGGTCTGGAAACCCGGTGACTGGCGCGGCCCGGTGACGCTTCGGCTGTCGGCGATCGACCGTCACGGCGTTGTCCGCCGCGCCCAAATCGTCGTCGATCTCAGCCCGCCGCTCTGAGCGGTTGAGCCACCGGCTCCAGCACGGCGCCAGGCCGGACGCCGTCAGAACCGGCGCGACCACCATTTCATCGGTATCAGACGAGCGGGTCCCGAGCAGGGTGAGGACACCTGCCAACGCTCGCGCCGCTCGCCAAGAACCTGTGTGGCCAACCCGGCAAGGTTCGCGCGGCGGTTACCGCGCTTGAAGCGCCAGCGCTCGCGGCCTAGTGGTGATGTCCGTGATCGCCCTGGCTCTTGAGGGCACGGTAGACGCGCTCCGCGCTGATCGGCAGGTCGACGATGCGCACGCCGACGGCGTCCTCGACGGCATTGGCGATCGCCGCAGCGGTCGGGACGTTCGGGGTCTCGCCGATCGCCTTTGCCGAGAAGGGGCCAGGGCCGGGGCTTTCGGGCAGGAGGGCAATCTCAAGGACCGGGATATCGGCCATCGAAGGGAGTTTGTATTCGCCCAAGCTCTGGGTGGTTACATAGCCATCAACGACCGGCAGTTCTTCCATCAGTGCGAAGCCGAGCCCCTGGATCACCCCGCCGGCGATCTGCCCTTCGTGGCCGACTGGATTGATCACCTGACCGACATCGTGCGCCGAAACGATCCGCAGCACGTCGACCTTACCGGTCTCGCGGTCGACCCGTACCTCGGCCACCTGCGCGCAAAAGCCGGTCACCGGGATTGCGCCCGCCGCGTCATAGCTTGCCTCGACCTCAACGGCGCCGACCGCCGCGAACGGATCGACTGCCTTGCCGTCTGGCCGGCGGAGGTGACCGGCGTCCCAGACGACCTGGTCGGTCGGGAGGTCGAGCCCAACGGCGGCGCGTTCGACTATTGCCTGGCGAAGCTGACCGGCTGCTTCCTGGGTTGCACGGCCGTAGGTGTGGGTGACGCGACTTCCACCGACACCCTGATCGAAGGGGAACTGATGAGTGTGTCGTGTCTCGATGCGGATCGCCGCCGGATCGACATCCAACACCTCAGCGGCAACCTGCTGCATGATGGTGTAGGAGCCGGTGCCGGTATCAGGTGCGCCGGTGGCGAGATAGTAGCCGCGGTCGTCCAACCCGGCCCGAATCGTCGTCGACCCCGCCCCCGCCCCATGCTCGGACAGGGCGATCCCGCGGCCGACGCCCTCGGGCAGCGGCGTCCCCAGCGCCTGCGATCGCGCGGCCTCACGCAGCGTCTCGGCGGCGCGGACGTTGCTCCAGACCTCGCCGGCAGGCGTCGCTTCGCCCTCCGCGATCACATTCTTCAACCGAAACTCGAGGGGGTCCATCTCGATCGCCCGAGCGAGCGTGTCGATCTGGCTCTCGATGGCGAAGATCGCTTGCGGCAGTCCTGGCGCTCGCATGTGCCCCGCCGGCATGGTGTTCGTGTAGACGATCGACGATTCAACTTCGACATTGGCCATCCGATAGGCCCCACCGAGACGCGAGTTGCCCATCAGCTCGAGCGTTGGGGAAGGCTTGAATGCGCCGTAGGCCCCACTGTCGAAGATGGCCCGCACCTGGTGGGCGACGATCGTCCCGTCGTTCTTGACCCCCGTCTTCATCGTGATCTGGCCAGCGTGACGGCTTGCCGCCGCGGTCAACTCCTCGACGTAGCTCATCACCATCCGCACCGGCCGGCCGCACGCCTTTGACAGGTAATAGGCCACCGGCGCATCCATCACCGACCCCTTGCCACCGAAGTCGCCGCCGAGGGTGGTCACGTTGACCTTGAGCATCTCCTTCGGCAGGCCGAGCCCCTTGGCGATCTGGTCTTGAGCTTGGAACGGCGTCTTGTTGGTCAGCCAGATCTCGGCGGTGCCGTCCGGCGCCGTCGAGACCAGACACGCGTGCGGCTCGAGGTAACCCTGGTGTTGGCGCGGGATCGTGTAGCGGCGCTGGATCACGACGTCGGCCTGGCGAAATCCGCTGTCGACGTCACCCTGGCCGAAGGTACGGCGAGAAAGCACGTTTGGCTGCGCCGGTGGTTCGCCAGGCAGTCCATCGTAGGTGGCAAGGTCCGGGTGGATCACCGGTGCGCCCGGCGTGAGCGCGTCGCGGACGGTGAGAACGGCGGGAAGTTCCTCATACTCGATTTCCACCGCCAGAGCGGCGGCGACTGCCGTGGCGTGATCCTCGGCGACGACGGCCGCCACCCGCTCGCCGACAAAACGAACGACGTCCTGGGCGAGGATCGGGAGGTCACGGATACGCCGACCGACCCGGCCGGGCGGAATGTCCTTACCGGTGATCACTGCCAGCACGCCGGGCATCGCCAGAGCCACCGACGTGTCGATCGAGACGATCTTCGCGTGGGGCAGCGTGCTGCGGACATCGGCTCCCCAGGCTGTCCCTGGCAGCGAAAGGTCGGCGGTGTAGATCGCCGCACCGGCCACCTTGCTCGGCCCAGCTGGCTGGCCGACCCGTTGTCCCACCGTCGTGTGCACCATGCTCTGCTCCCTGCCGTTCGGCGATTGTCCTGGTTTGGCGGCGTGCGGCGCAACCCGCCCCGGATGATGGTAGACTGTCACGACTACCAGAAACATGATGGAACGATGCCGCACACCATAACCATGGCCGTCAACGGCGCAAGCCACACAGTCACCGTTCCCGGCGATCGCATGCTGGTCGATGTCCTGCGCTACGACCTCGGCCTCACCGGTGTCAAGGAAACCTGCAACGTCGGCGTCTGCGGCGTCTGCACCGTCTTGCTCGATGGCGAGATGGTCAGCAGTTGTCTCCTTTTCGCCGTCCAGGCCGACGGCCGGCGGGTGACAACTATCGAAGGTCTGGGCGACCCCGAGCACCTGACCCCGCTCCAACGCGCCTTCATCGAGAATGGCGGCTTCCAGTGTGGGATCTGTACCCCGGGTCAGGTCGTTGCCGCCACGGCCCTACTCGCCGAACATCCAACGCCCAGCGACGAGCAAATCCGCGAATGGATGACGGGGAACCTCTGCCGCTGTACCGGCTATTACCAGATCATCCGGTCGATCCAGGCGGCCGCCTCGTGATCGATTTCGCCTACTTTCGTCCAGAGACTATCGCCGAGGCAGTTGAGTTGCTCGATCGCGAAGGAGAGGATGCCCGGCCAATTGCCGGTGGGTCGGCGCTAGCGCTCCTGATCAAGCAGCGCCTGGTCCAGCCGCCGGTGCTTGTCTCGCTCGCGAACATCATCGAACTTCAGAGTGTGCGGCGAGAAGCCGACGGATTGCACATCGGCGCGATGACCTCACATGCCGCCATCGAGAAACTGGCCGGAGCCGATGGCGTACCCGACCTGCTGACCGAAGGCTATCGCCGGGTGGCAACGCGCCGGATCCGCAACCAGGCAACGGTCGGTGGTGGCCTGGCCCACGGCGACCCGGCCCAAGACCCGCCGGCGGCGTTGTTGGCCCTCGACGCGGCGGTTCGCATCGTCGGGCCAGCGGGCGAGCGTACCGTCCCGGTCGACCAGTTTTTCGTCGACTATTACGAAACGATCCTTCAACCGGGCGAGATCGTGACCGAACTGATTGTCCCGCCCCAGCCAACCGGCGCGGCCGGGGTCTATCTCAAGTTCTTGCCGCGCACCGCCGACGACTATGCGACCGTTGCGGTCGCCGTCCGGGCACGGCTGGACGACGGGTCGTTACGAGATGTCCGGGTCGCCTTTGTCGCCGCTGGGCCAACTCCGATCCGGGCACGGGCGGTCGAAGCATTGCTTGAGGGCCAGACGCCACGTCACGGCCTCCTTCACGAAGCCGGCGACCTCGCCGCCAGCCTTGTCGATCCGCTGGACGACGTGCGTGGATCAGCCGCCTACAAACGCGAGATGGCGGGGGTATTCCTGCGGCGAGCGGTCGAGGCCGTGGCCGCTCGGGCCAGGGTATGAAGTTCGAGTACGCCGTCCAGGTTCCGGCAACTCCCGATGTCGCACGCCGCTTCATCCTCGACGTGCCAGCGGTCGCTGCCTGCCTGCCGGGCGTCGAGCGGGTCGAGCCGGACGGTGAGGGTCGCTACCGCGGGGCGATGAAGGTGAAGGTCGGTCCAATCTCCTTGACGTTGGCCGGGCTCGTCGCCGAGGAGCGGCGTGACGAGGCCGCCGGAGTGTCTAGTTGGCGCGCCGAGGCGGCGGACCGGCGCGTCGGCGGGTCGGTTCGCGCCACCCTCGATCTCGAAGTCGTCCCGCATGGTGAGACAGCCAGCGAGATCCGTATTCGCTCCGACGCCCAACTGCTCGGCAAGCTTGGGGAGTTCGGCCAACCACTCATTCGCAAGAAGGCCGATCAGATTTTCGCCGAGTTTGGCGAGAGTCTCCGCAAACGGTTGAGCGAAAGTCCAGCCTAACCGAGAGAGGCGTCGTAGGCCGCGAGGGCCCGTCCCATGCGCCGAACCCCCTCGGCCAGTTCGCCGGCCGGGAGGAAGCTGAACGACAGTCGAAAATAATCCTGCTGCGGGTCATCGACGAAAAACATCCGCCCGGTATTGATCACCACGCCTTCGGGTGGGCAGAGGTCACCCATCGCGACAGCATTGCCACGCTTGAGCCGCAGCCAGAGGAAAAAGCCGCCCTCGGGCGTTCGCCAGGTGACGTAGGGAGCGGCATGCGTCTCTAGCGCCTCGACGATGGTTGCCAGTTTGTGGCGATAGAGCCCGAGCACCCCGGCGAGGTGCGGCTCGAATGCACCGGCCTGGAGAAAGCGTCCAACGAGGCGCTGCATCATCGGAGTGGTGCCCATATCGGTGCGCATCGCGTTTAGCATCGCCGCGATCTCGGGCGAGGCCATCGCCCAACCGACCCGTAGCCCCGGTCCAATCGTCTTGCTGAAGGTTCCAAGTTCGACGACATGGCGCGGCGCAAGCCGGAACAGCGAGCTCGGCCGCACGTCACCGAGGCGGATGTCCCCGTAGGCGTCATCCTGCAGGATGATGAAGTTGTGCTGCTGGGCAAGTTCGGCAAGTCGAACTCGACGCGCCTCGGACAAAACCGTGCCGGTCGGGTTCTGGAAGTTGGCGATGGTGTAGAGCAACTTGACCCGTTCGCCAGCACGCTGCAGGCGTTCAACGGTCTCAGCCAGAACGTCGACGTTCAGACCGTCTTTGTCGAGAGGGATTGTCACGACCTTGGTTCGCTCGATCCGGAAGGTCCCGATCGAGCCTGGAAAGCTGGTCTGCTCGACCAAGACGGTGTCGCCAGGGTCGAGGAAGGTCTGCGCAGCGATGGCGATGCCCTGGGAAATCCCGTTGGTCACCATGATCTGCTCGACTGCTGGCCGGAAGCCGTCACGTGCCGCCACGTGCGCGGCGATCCCGTCGCGCAGGGACGCATGACCGGCGGTGCCACCATAGTTCCAGGCGGCGCGGCGATCGTCCTGAAGCACCTCTCGAAACGCCTCGGAAAACCACTCCACCGGGTAGGTCACGGGGTCGGGAATACCGCCGCCAAAGCGGATCAGCGAGTCGTTGACGACCGGCAGAGCGCCAAAGCGAGGAGCATGCGTCGTCCGGACGGCAAACAGGGCGGTGGGTTCGGAGACGGTAGACTCGACCATTGGACGCTCCTTGGTGATCCAGTATGCCACAGCCTCGACCACGTCGGGCGGCTACAATTTGGGCGTGAGAGACCGATGAGTGAGTTCAACCCCTACGAACTTGGCGATGTTCCAGCGGAAACCGCCCAACTGTATGCCCAACTGGCGCGCGATCTGATCGCATCGCGTGAGCGCCTGCTGACCGAACGGCCCGACAACTGGGTCTACCCGACGTTTGATCCTGAGGGACTGGTGCTCGATTCGGCCAGCGACGTCGACCGCGAGCACCCGTACTTCAGCCAGATCGAGTCGCTGCTGCGCGAGACTTTCGTCCCATATGCCGACGGCCACGATGGCGATCTTGGCCTCGTCGGAATCGTTGGTCCGGTGGTGGTGATCCATAAGACCGCCGGCTGCGGCGACTGCGGCGGCGCGGTCACGACCGACCTCGGCATTCAGGGCTTCTTGCGGCGCTATTTCGAGAACCCCGATTTGATTGTGATCGCCCTGGACGACGACGCGATCGAGTCACCTCTCTCGATCGAGGAACTGGTTGGCGCGGCCTCGGCCCGGATGCGCTAGGCGCCGATCGAGACCGCCAACCTGATCTGCCCCCTGGACAAGCGCCGCAGACGGGCGATGGGTAGGCTGGAGGCACTCAGGAGATGGACGAGGCGCGCCGAACAGCGATCGCGACATTGCGCAGCCAGATTGGCCAACCACGGCGGCGAAGCGTCTCCGGACCGATCGAGGCCGGGGCGATCCGGCGTTGGGCGATCGCGGTCTATTGGCCAGAGCAGCCTCCTCGCCGCTTCTGGGATGCGACCGTTCTCGGGGGAGTAGTCGCCCCGGCCGAGTTCAACCCGTTTGCCTGGCCAATTGACCCGAACGACCGGTTACTCGAAACAGCGCCCGCTGGCCCGTTTTCGCGCACCGTCAACGGCGGAACTGAGGTGACCTATGGGGTCGAGCTACGTCCTGGGGACGTCGTCACCTCGGTCTCCACCCTCGTCGAGGTGACGGAAAAGGTCGGCCGCAGCGGCTCGCTGCTGTTTCAAGTGACCGAGGACATCTGGACAAACCAACGTGGCGACCTGGTCAAACGCACCCGCCAGACGATTATCGTGTCCTAAGCGCGTTGACCCGAACCAAAGCACTCCGTAGAGTGAGCGGCCTATGACACCGGCCTTTCGGCAATATCTGGCATTCAAGAAGCAGTTTCCCGACTTCGGCCTGTTCTTTAAGCTTGGCGACTTCTACGAAACGTTCGACGACGACGCCAAGATCGTCGCTTCAATCTGCGACATCGTGCTCACCTCGCGGGGGTTCGGGCCATCCGACCGCCGGCCGCTCGCCGGGGTGCCGGTCCGCGCGGCGGAGACGTACCTCGCCAAACTGATCGCCGCCGGGCGGAAGGTCGTCGTCGTCGATCAGGTCGAGCGCACCGGAGGACCCGGCACGACGTTGAAGAATGCCCAGGCAGCGGCCGCGCGTGCCGGAGTTGGGTCCGCTCCGAAGGGCGGTAAAGGGCTGTTCGAGCGTTTCGTGGCGCGGGTCGTCACCCCCGGGACCGCGCTCGATCCGGCGATGCTGGACGCACGGCGAAACAACTACCTCGTGGCGCTGCTACCCGAAGGCGATTGGGCGGGGATCGCCGCCGCCGACGTCTCCACTGGCGAGTTCCTCTGCTACCAGATATCGAATGAGTTGGTCCAGCCTGAAATCGAGCGGCTTAGCCCGGCCGAAATTCTCCTGCCACGCCGCGCGCCCGCGCCATTGGTCAAGGTCGCCGTCACCGAGCGCGACCCCTGGCAGTTTGAGCTTGCGGCAGCGCGTGAGGCGATCTTCCGCCAGTTCGAAGTTGCCACCCTCGAGCCGTTTGGCTGCGCCGACCTACCTCTCGCCGCTCGATCGGCCGGGGCGTTGCTTGCCTACCTCGCCGAGATGGGCGGTGGCAGTCTCGGCAGCCTGACTCGCCTGGTGACGATCAACCCCGAGCGGACGATGACGCTCGACGCGCCGACCCGCCGCAACCTCGAGATCGCCCATGCCGGCCGCTCGGGGGCGGGATCGTTGGTCGGGGTGCTCGATCTTACGCGGACGTCGATGGGCAGCCGGTTGCTGCGCCGTTGGCTGTTTGCCCCGTTGACTGGCCGCGCCGCCGCCCAGGCCCGCCAGGACGTCGTCGCCGCCCTCTTCGAAGCGACCCTGACTCGGGCCAGCGTAATCTCCACTCTCGCCAAAGTCGCCGACTTGGAACGGCTCGCGCAGAGGATCGCCGGTGGCCAGGCCGGCCCGCGGGAGGTTGTCGCGTTGCGCCGCTCGCTTGAAGCAATCCCGACGATTGCTGCCACGCTCGGCGATGATGAACGTCTGGCGTTGCTTGCTGCACAACTCGACCCGTGTCAGGCGGTGAGCGGCCGGATCGCGGCCGCCCTGCGCGACGATCCCGCGGCACAGATCACCGAAGGCGGGGCGATCCGCGCGGGGTTTTCAGCGGAACTGGACAGTCTGGTCGATGCCGGGCGGGACGGACGCGCGTACCTCGCGGGGTTGGAGCGCCAGGAGCGCGAGCGCACCGGCATCCCGTCATTGAAGGTCGGCTTCAACCGCGTCTTCGGCTACTACCTCGAGGTGAGCCACACCAATTCGAGCCGGGTGCCGAGCGACTACATCCGCAAGCAGACCCTCGTTGGCGCGGAGCGCTACATCACGCCGGAGATGAAAGAGATCGAAGCGCGGGTGCTCAACGCTCAGGAGAAGATCGTCGCGGTCGAGACCCGGCTCTACCGCGAACTGTGCGCGTTCATCGCCGAGCGGATCGACGACGTCCGTGCGACGGCGGCGGCGGTCGCCGAACTGGACGTCTTTGCCGCACTGGCTGAGGTGGCGATGCGTCGTGGCTACTGCCGGCCCCAACTCGACGATGGCGAGGTCATCGAGATCCGGGCGGGCCGCCATCCTGTCGTCGAAGCGTCACTCGCCGAAGAGCAATTCGTCCCGAACGACGCGACACTCTCCTCGGATGACGCTCAGATCCTGCTGCTGACCGGACCTAATATGGCCGGCAAGTCGGTCTATATTCGCCAGGTGGCGTTGATCGTGCTGCTGGCCCAGATCGGGTCCTTCGTGCCGGCGAAATCCGCCCGGATCGGGATGGTCGACCGGATCTTCACCCGGGTCGGCGCCCAGGACGACCAGTCGGCCGGCCAGAGCACGTTTATGGTCGAGATGGCCGAGACCGCCAACATCCTCCACCACGCCACCCGGCGTTCGCTCTTGGTGCTCGACGAGGTCGGGCGTGGCACCTCAACCTACGACGGCCTGGCGATCGCCCGGGCGATCGTCGAACACTTGCACGACCAGCCGCGCCTCGGTGCGAAAACCCTCTTTGCCACTCATTATCACGAACTGACCGCCCTCGAGGCCCAACTGCCACGGGTGCGCAACGTCCGGATGGAGGTGCTCGAAGAGGGTGACCGAGTGGTCTTCCTCCATCGCGTCGTCCCTGGCGGAGCCGACCGCTCCTACGGGATTTATGTCGCCAAGATCGCCGGAGTGCCGAGAGCGGTGGTTGCGCGGGCCGAAGAAATCCTCGTGGAGCTTGAGAGCAAAGCCGCCGTCGCCGCGCCTCCACGCCGCGAGAAACAGAACGGCCAACTGCCGTTGCTACCAGTGAACGGGTCGTTGTTGGAGGAGTTGGCGACGATCGACGTGGACTCGTTGACCCCATTGGAGGCGATCACCCGGCTGTACGAGTTCCGTCAGCGCGCCGCGATGGCCTTTCGTTTGGTGCGGTAAGCGCGACCTTGGCGAGTTGGCTGTGGAATACTTCCGGTATGCGAAGCTTCCTTGCGCTACTGATTGCCATGCTTGTCCTGTCCGCCGGTTGCGCCGATTGGCCGGTGCGGTTCTTTGGCGCGAACCTGCGAACCGTCGACTGGAACAAGACTATCAACGACGACCCGAATTTCACCTACGCGCCGATGCCTAGCGTCAGCGGCATTCAGGGGCGATTCATCGAGAGCAAGGACGGCACACTCAGCGGCTTCGCCCAACCCCAGCAGGTCAGCTTCGGCGACATCTCGGGCGATGGGCGCGACGAGGCCTTTGTCCCGCTACGACGCGACGGTCCGGCTGGCACGACCGGCCTCTTGGTCTACCGAACAAGCGACCGCGGCCCTCTGCTTGCCGGAACGATCAGCGGCACGATGCTGTCCTACGAACCGAAGAACGGGGCTCTGACCGTCCTCTCGGCCTCGCGCGCCGGCTGGGAGGACGGCTGTTGCCCAAGTGGGCTGCTCGAACGCACCTACCGGGTCGAGAACGGCGCTCTCAAACTGCTCGACGAGCGGATCACTCCACGAGATCGAGCACGACTGCCGACCGTCCTGCGCTACTACAAGCTGGTCGGCGAGCGCAAGCTGGATGAAGCCTACGCATTGCTTTCCCCAACCTATCAGCAGGCCAACCCGCGCCAAAGCTGGGAAACTGAGACCCGCCGGACCGAACTGATTCAGATCACCGCACGCGATCAAAACGACGGGGCAGTTGCGGTCGACGTCAGCGAGACCGAGACGAACAGCCCGACGACCCGGCGCGCGACGGTGGTCTGGACTTTGGTCTGGAGCGCCGAGCAACGTCAGTGGCTGCTCGACCGCGCGGAGGTTCGTCCCGTCTCCTAGCTTGGTGGCGCCACCAAGCCAGCGGCAAGCGCCGCGCCCGCCGCCATCGCCGCGAGCGCCCCGGCCAGCAACACCGCTCCGACGAGGATCTCACGCCCGGTGGTGAGCACGCCGCGCGCCCCCTCGACACCGTGGCTGCCAGAGGCAACCAGCCGCGAGGCTGCCCAGAGCAATCCGAGCAACCCGCCGACTGCCAGCGCGCCCCCGAACCCACGCGGGTTCTGCAAGCGCGCCACGAAGCGCGGCGCAAACGTAACGACCAGCGAGCCGGCCGCCACAATCACACCCGCAAGAATGAGGACCACGCCGGTAAGCATCCGAGAGATGCCGATCTCGGCACGCTCCTCGGCGCCGCTGGTAACCACGGATGACCCCCAGAGGACGACACCAAGTCCGGCGAGGGTCAGCAGGAGCCAGCCAAAGCGCGCGAACGCGAAATCCAGCCCGATTTCGACGAGGCCACCGGCGAGCACCGGCACCGCGACCGCCAAGAGGCAACTTCCGAGCATCCCGAGCATCGACAGCGCGGCCGACCAGCCGTCGGGCCGGCGACCAGAGGGCCGTAACTGGCCGCGCCGCTCGGCATACGGGAGGTCGTCCGGCTGGAGCCAGCGTTTGCCAAGCTTGGCCGCGAGCGAAGCGAGGTCACCCTCGGCTGGGAGTGTCGCCAGTACCGCCCGCTGCTTCGGCCGGTATTGGACGAGCAAAAGGCGTGAAAGGTCACCTCGTGCCAATCGCTCGCGCAGCGCAGCATCGTTCAGTTTCGTCACCGTCGGGTCGACCAGCGCCGTCCCAGCGGCGAGGATCGAGTCCCAGGGCAAGAGCCGACGGTTCTTGCTCAGAAGAAGCCCGGTTTCCTCGACGGTGAACGCCGGCTCCATGCTACTGCTGGGCTCGCAAATAGACGATCAGGTCAAGGTCGCCGGGCGATGCACCAAGTTCGGTCAGCAACCAGGCGGCTTCGGCGCGGTGCTGGGTGCTGTGATTGAAAACGTGGGCGATGAGGTCGCCGAGGCGATTGCTAAAGGCGACGCCATCGCTTCGTGAGTAGTCAATCGGTTGGTCGAGATCGGCGCTGGCGAGGAACGTCCGCCAGCGCCCCTGCTCCTCGGCCCAATCTCGAGCGAGCGCCGCCGGAGTATCGAGCGTCTCGCTCCCGGGCGGGTCGCCCCATTGGCCGCCATGCTCGAAACGTTGACGCCAGCGCCACTCGGCGGTGTAACTGTGCGTGAGTACGTCACGCAAGCTTCCACGACCATAGGGCCGGCTTCGCCGGTATTCTTCGAGCGGCACTTGCCCGGCCAGGTCGACGGCGCGGTTATTTGCCCAACAGGTATAGTCGTACAGCAGCCGAAAATGATCGCCAAGCGATGTCACAAAACCCCTCCTATTTTGATCCGAGTGGGAGCCAGAACCAGTAGGGAAACGGCCCCGGCTGGCGCGCCCGGCCTGAGCCACGATCGATCATCAAGGCCGTGCCGTCGACCGCTTCGAACGCCGAGCCGGGAACTTGTCCGAGTTGGCGCAACAGGTCGTTGTCCCAACGTTCGTCCGGCTCACCCGAGAGGTACCAGTCGCTTCCATTGTCGGCCAGGATCAGCCCGTACTGCTTCAGGCCGGTCAGGATCGTCCGGACCTGTGGGGAGAACCGCGAGACATCGTACGACGCCTTCAGGCGAAACCGTTGACCCATCGGCGGCACGTTCGGATCGACGATCGACGAGGCGAAATGCCGGGCCGGCCAGACATAGGCGCGTTGAGTACGACGAGCGGTGAACCTTACTGCATGGCGCAAGCCGGCGGCGTCCTCGAAACGGACCAACCCCGGAAGAATTGCCAGCCCGGCGGCGTCCGCGCTCGTCCACGTCTCGGGCCGGAGGGTGTGTCCGCGCAGGTCGAAGATCGCGCCGGAGCCGGCGCGCCACGACCCATCATCGTTCGGATAGGCACTATACAGTTCATACAACCGGCAAGCGTCTTGATCGACCATCAAGATATGGCGGTCGCCATCGCTTGCCGGTCCTCCTTCAATCGGAGGATTCGGCGGGATCGGATAGGGTCCTGGATCGCTCTCGTCGTCGTACTCGAACGCTACATTCACCTTGCCTTGGCTATCTGGCACGTTGACGAACGGTATGCCGATTGGCCCGCCTTCCCACAGCCCCGAGCCGAAATCGGCCTTCAGTCCGGTGGCGGCGCCGATCGAGCCGACATAGGCATCGGAACGCGGATGAACCGGCAGGTGATCGATCCGGGTGTTCCAGACGCTGTCGGACGGAAAGAGCGGGCAACCCGGAATGGTGGCGGCGGTGGGGTCGGCACTTGCCGCAATAATCGCGGCCGCCGAGGTACATGCTAGGGTGACCGCCAGAGATCGACGCATCGACGAATCGTACCGCACGGCAAGCCGCTCCCGGCAGCGATCGGAGCGGCTTCGATAGCCGATTTGTCATCCCCCAGGCAGGGGACCATCGTCCGTGGCGTGACCCAGCGATCGGGTATGATGGCGTCGTCCGGCCCCCGAGGTGGCGGCGGGGATGGAGCAGCATGCGCGACCTGAAGCCCGGTACGACCCTCGGCGAGTTCCGCATCGACGCCAAAATCGGTGAGGGCGGAATGGCAGCGGTCTACCGCGCAACGCAACCCTCACTCCACCGGACCGTCGCGATCAAGGTGCTCGACACCTCACTGCTGGCCGACCCAACCTTTGTTGCCCGCTTCCAGCGCGAGGCGGACACCGTCGCCAAGCTGATGCACCCAAATATCGTGCCGGTCTACGCCTTTGGTGAGGCTGGCGTGACGCTCTATCTGGCGATGGGTTTTGTCCCCGGTGGATCGCTTGCCGAACGGATGGCGCGCCCGCTCGACCTTCAGACGGTTGGGCGGATTGTCCGGCAGGTCGCCGAGGCGCTCGACTATGCCCACAAGCAGGGGGTCGTCCATCGCGACATCAAACCGGCGAACATCTTGCTTGGCGAGGGGGATTGGGCGCTCCTCTCGGACTTTGGCATCGCCCGGATGCTCGAAGGGCGAATGCGGCTTACTCAGCCGGGGGTCGGGCTTGGCACACCGGAGTACATGAGCCCGGAACAAGGGCTTTCCGACGACATCGACGGCCGCTCCGATATCTATTCGCTGGGAATCGTCCTCTACGAATTGATCACCGGCGAGGTTCCCTTCGACGCCGACACTCCGTTTGGGATCCTCTACAAGCAGGTCCACGAGCCGCTTCCGCTGCCCTCGAAGATCAAGCCGGAGATCTCGTCGGCGCTGGAAAACGTGATCATCCGTGCCACCGCCAAGCGGCCAGAGGACCGCTATCAAACCGCCGAGCAGTTCAAGACCGCGCTCGAAGCGGCGATCCCGGCGGAGGCAGCGCCCGCGTCACCGGTGGTCAGCAAGATCCGTGGGGTCCTGTTCGACCTCGAGAGCGAGACCGACGGGGCGAAGAAATCGGACGGCGCCGCCCACCGCGCTGGCCGTTCGGCACGTCACGCAAGTCCCTCCGGCCAGCATCGCAGCGAGCGGAGCATTTCTCCGATGGTCTGGGTGCTGGCCGCCATTGGCGGTCTCCTCGGGCTGGTCGTGATCGTGGTCATCGTGTTGTCGGCGGTGCTTGGGCGCTAACGCGAGCGGACCAACTCAATCCGGTTCGCTCAGGCGTGATGGCCGTTGGCAGCAGAGCGCTTGGAACGACCGCGAGGAAACCGTCTGGCTCTGCCGCTTGTCCCGAGCATCGGTCCGGATCTCAGCGCTCGTCTGCCGGACGGCCTACACGAGGCCGAGCGCGTGCCGCTCGTCGACATCGAGGGTGAAGAGCCGCTCGTCGCGAAAAGCCCCGGTTCGATCGGACAGCGCGCGCTCGAGGGATTCGACTGCGCCGAGGGTTCCGGCGACGAGATCGGCTGGGTAGTGAAGCTCTATTCGGTGTGTCGCAAAGTCATCGGCGTCGAGGACACGAAACGACCAGTCTGGTTGGACGATCAGATCGAAGTCGAGATCGACGTAGCTGAGTCGGGCGCCGTCGAAAGAGACGGGGGCCAGCACATCACAGTAGAGGAAGGCTGGCCGGCGGGTTTCTGGCGAGACAATCGTACAGACGTTGTGCCACCGGTCGCGCCAGAACCGGTAGATCGCGGCGGTTCGAGGTCGCCAGACGCCGGTGGCGGTGAAGAATGTGCTGCCGAAGGGAATTGCCAGCCGAATTGCGCCGTCCTGCTCGTCGAGCAGCCTGGCTCGGACACGACGGTTCAGCCGGCCATCGAAGCGTCGGTTGACGACCTCAACCGGCCGGCGCATCGGGCAGGAGGCGCTCGACCAACACGTCCATCACTCCGCCACAGACCATCCCGGCTTCGACGGCATACTCCTCGGTCAAGTCAACTCGGACCAGGCAGGTCTTGCCGGTGAGCGCGACATCCTGAGCGGCGATCCAGACGTCGTTCTCGCCACAACCGCCGCCGATCGTGCCGCGGATCTTGCCGTCTGGGTAGATCAGCATCTTGGATCCGGTTTTCCGTGGCGTGGATCCCTTGGTTCCGACGATCGTCGCGAGAACGACCGTCTCGCCGGCGCCGTGGGCATCCTCAATTGCGACGTAGATGTCACGTTCCATCGGGGCTTCCTCCAGTCCGCCGGATGACCGGCCGTGCGCTCAGGGTTCGCGCCGTTCCGCCACGTCGTACCGAGATAATCTCCGCAATGATACTGACTGCGATCTCTTCGGGGGTCTCCGCCTTAATGTCCACACCAATCGGCGAGCGAACCTTGGTCACTCGTTCGATCGGGACGCCATCTTCGATCATCGTCTCGAGCACCAAGCGTGACCGGCGTCGGCTGCCAATCATCCCAACGTAGGCGGCACGCGATTCGATTACCTGGCGGAGCGCCATCTCATCCTGCCGGTGGCCACGGGTGACCAGCACGATATAGGTCTGACGATGGATCGTTGGCAAGAGCCGTTCGAGGGTGAGCCGGAAGTCGTCGGCGATCACCTCGTCGGCATCGGGAAAGCGTTCCCAGCTCGCGAATTCCGGCCGGTCGTCCAGAACCGTGACCCGAAAGCCAATCAGCTTGCCAAGCGCGGCAGTCGGCTTGGCGACATGTCCCGCTCCGACGACGATCAGCCACGGCGGCGATTCGATCACCTCAAGATACAGGCGTGAGGTGCGACCGAGGTGATCGACGATCGCCCGCTGCCCGCCTTTGCCGCTCGTGAGCGCGTCGCGTGCGGCAGCGATCGCAGCCTCGTCGAGCGGGCTATCCCCGAAGCCGCCGACGATCTCGCCGACATCCGGCACGACCAGGCGCGACCCCAGATCCTCTGCCGCCAGGAACGGCGCATCGACCACGCTGACGATGGCAATCGTCTCACCGCCATCGATTGCCGACAGGATCCGCCGGGTGATCTCGCTCATGACCGGCGTGCCAGCCAGGCGTCGAGATCATCCGGCGTATCGAGGTCGGTGAGGACACCCGGCTCGTCCCAGTCTACCTGGGCCGCCCGCGCTCGGTGGCGACGGATCACCGCCTTCGCGCCCTCATTCGGGTCGGCGGTGAGAATCTCTGGCCAGAGTTCGCGCGAGATCAACACCGGATGTCCATGCTCACCCTTGTACACCGGCTCAACGAAGGGAGCGCGGGTTGCCCAAAATCGCTCCATCAGCCGGCGAACCACCAGAGTCGAGATGTCGGGGCTGTCGACGAGCGCTAAGACAAGCGCTTCGGCGTTCGTCGGCTCCAACGCCCGGATGCCGGTGATCAACGACGAGAGCATTCCTTGCTGGTAGTCCGGATTGACGATCACCCCTTCTGCCGGCAGGCCGGCGGAAGAAGCGATGTCGAGCGCCTGATGACCGAGCACCACCAGGACCGGGTGGAGCGCAGCATCGAGCAAGGCCCGCCGGACACGCTGAACAAAGAGTTCGCTCCCGGCCGGCAGCAACGCTTTGGGACGTCCCATCCGGCGCGATTCGCCGGCAGCCAGCAGCAAACCGGCTATCCGGGCGGGTTGTTCGTCTGTTTCTTGGGTGGTCAGAGTAAGCCGATCCGTCGTGGTAGTGAGGTATTGTACGCCCGGTGTGCTATCGCCTGCCGCGTCTGCCTTGCGCCATCCAACCCGTGGCTCGATAATCGCGCCGCATGATCACGATCGTTGGGCTTGGACCGGGCGGGCCGGAGTTGGTTACTCGCCAGGCCGCCGAGGTGCTCGCAACCGCCGCAATGGTCCATCTCCGGACCCGCCGCCATCCCGCCGTTGTCGTCATTCCTGATCATGTCGCTACCGACTCCTTCGACGACGAGTATGAGCGCGCCGCCTCGTTCGATGCACTGTACTCGACCATCGTGGAACGCTTGCTCGCCCAGGCCGAACAGGAAGACGTGGTCTATGCCGTCCCCGGTCACCCACTCGTCGCCGAGGCGACGGTGCGGTTGTTGCGTCCGGCGGCTGCTGACCGCGGCATCGCCCTCCGGATCGTCGCTGGGCTGAGCTTCGTCGAGCCGGCGTTGACCGCCATCGGCGTCGACCCCTTCGAGGCGGGTCTGCAGATTGTCGATGCCTACGACCCCGACGTCGAGCCGTTCCGGCCGGCCTTGATCGGCCAGTTGCACGACCGACATACCGCCGGGCTGGCGAAGATCGCCCTCCTCGAGCGCTACCCGGAAGAGCACCGGGCTGCGCTCATTCGTCACGCCGGCCTCGCCGATGAGACGGTCGACTGGCTGCCGCTCTACGCGATCGACCGGCGCGACGACCTCGACCACCTGACCAGCCTCTTCCTGCCGGCGATTCCACTGCTGGACGGCGCCGGATCGGCCCGCACGTTCGACGAAGTGGTCCATCGGCTTCGACGCGAATGTCCCTGGGACCGCGAGCAGACCCACCAGTCGTTGCGCCGCAATCTTATCGAAGAGACGTTTGAGGCAGCCGACGCGGCGCTCGATTCGGAGGATCTCGTCGCCTTCGGCCACGAACTTGGCGACGGCTTACTGCTGCAGGTTTACCTGAACGCCGCGATTGCCGAGGAGAGCGAGACATTCACCATCCGCGATATCTACCGTTGGATCACCGCCAAGCTCATTCGCCGTCATCCGCATGTCTTTGGCGACGTTGCCGCATCGACCGCCGAACAGGTCGAGGCGGGTGGGAGCGGATCAAGGCAGCCGAGCAGGCCGGCTCCGGCTCGCGCCGGCTGGACGGGGTACCGCATAGCATGCCGGCATTGGCGATGGTCAACGCCCTCAACTTCAGCGCCATAAAGCGGGTTCACCTGGGATGCGGTCGACGGGGCGCTTGGCCCGGTTCGAAGGGCTTGGCGAGCTTCCGCGCCGCCAGCAGCGCCGAGCGGTTCTGGGAACTTGGCGACGTTCTCTGGATGGCGGCGCAACTGGCTTTCGTTGGGACGGTTTCGAGGCCGAGGACGTGCTGCGCGCTGCCGAGCGCTTTCGTCATACCGCTTTTACCGCAATGGAAGCGGAGGTCAACGCCGGCGGCCGGATGCTTGAAGACTGCACGCCGGATGAGCTACGCACTCTCTGGCAAGCCACCAAGGCGGCCGCCCTGCCCGATCAAGGCTAGGGCAATATTCGCTCCAAGGTGGCGTTGCTGACCGGCGGGACAATCGAGTCGAGGTAGCGCCGTAGTCCGTCGACGATCCCCCGCGCCACCCGGTCGGGCTGGCGAAAGAGGAACTCGCGGTCGATCGGGTTGGTCAGGAAGGCCGTCTCGATGATGGCGTGCGGCACTCCTGGCGCAATTGCGTGCTGGTAGCGCCGTGAGTTGAACGCGTAGTAGCCGGTCATCCGGTTCGACACCTGGTTCGGCTGCTTCTGCAGGTCGGTCACCGCGCCGTACTCCTCCCAGAGCGCATCGCACAACTCCTTGTCGGCTTCGGGAGTGGACGAGAATCGGGCACTGCCAACCTTGTAGCCGCGAAACTGCTGGGACAGGTCGCCGTCGGCATGGATCGCAAGAAAGAGATGGGCGCGGTAGCGGATCGGCGGCGTTCCGTCGAGGAGGTCGACGACGTGGCCTTCTTCGCGGAGGCGGTCGACGACCCGCTGGGCGATGTCGAGGTTCACTTCCCATTCGGCCTTGCCGCCGCCGGAGGTACCCGGATTGAGCCGGTTGTTCTTCAACTCCTCCGGAGATTCGTCGTACTTCCAGTGACCGGCCTGAATGCCAACCCGCTTTGGGCCGGGCGGGTTCCAGACCGGCACTCGTGGGTACGGTTGACGGAAGGCGGCAAAACTCTCCGGGCTGCCGGGTTGAAAGGGCGGCGGATTTCCGTCGGGGATCGGTATCAAGTCGGTGTCGATGTACCGGGCGAGCGCTTCCCACTCGCCACAGTGAGCGGGGCGTTCGTGACACGGCGTGGCCTCTGCCCAGACTGACTGACCCAGACCGCTCAGCCCCACCGCCGCCGCGCCGCCCATCAGCCGCAAGGCCGTTCGTCGTGAAATCTCGGACATTGGCGCACCTCGTGGGACCGCTTGGTTCCGGTCGCGTCGCCCCGGCTTGCTCGCTCCAAGCGTAGGCGGGCCACCGAGGCGAGTCAACGTTTCCGACCCGCGGTTCACGACGACGAAGATACCTCGACCATGTGCCCGTCGGCGATCGCGAAATCCCAGACCCCGAGGTCGGGTACGGCGAACCCACGCATCCCAAGCATCGCCAGCACCTGGGCGCGATGCTCGTCGGCGTGGTGGATGGCCTGGGCCAACGGCACCACCCCAATGGTCCGCCAGCCGTCGCGGGTGACAATCTCACGACCGGCAACCGCGTCGTCGACGGCCAACCGCTCCCATCCCGGGCCAAGCCGCGCGATTCCCTCGGCCAACTCGCCGAGCGAGAGCGGGTCCTCGCCGAGCGGCGGAGACGGCCGCTCACCAGTGAGATAGGCGAAATAGCCCTCCTCCGACCGGACCAGATGCGCAAGCGTCTGGCGGATCGTGCCGAAAGCGCCGTTGCCAGCGGCGTCAAGTTGCTCGGCGGGCAGAATTCGCAAGTGATCGATCAGACGGAGCGTGGCCCAGTTCTTATGTCGAATCAATTCCCGCAGCGCATCATTCACCAGGTCTCCTTCTTCAAGCCCGGAGCAACCGGCCTGCTCTGCTAGCATTCGCTCGATGGTGGACCCGCTCGACCTCACGATCGTCATTCCAGCCTACAACGAAGAGCAACGGCTTGCGCCGACCCTCACCGCGCTCTCTGAGAAACTCGCGGCGCGGCCCGAGCAGAGCGAGATTGTCGTGGTGGACGATGGCAGCCGCGACGCGACCGCCGAGGTTGCCCGTGGGCTTGGGGCGCCCGGCCTGCGGGTGATCTCCTACCAGCCGAACCGCGGCAAGGGCCGCGCCGTCCGGACCGGGGTCCTTGCCGCCAGGGGTGCGGTCGTCTGTTTCATGGATGCGGACCTCTCGACCGATCTTGGCGCGCTCGACCGGGCGCTTGGCGAGATCGCCGCCGGCTGGGACGTCGTCATTGGCTCGCGCGCGATCGCCGGATCAACGATCGTCGTCCACCAACCCCGCTACCGCGAGATCGCCAGCCAGATCTTCAACCTGGTCCAGGTCACGATGTCCGGCGTGCGCGGCTATGCCGACACCCAATGCGGCTTCAAAGTGTTCCGGGCGGATGCCGCCAAGGCGATATTCTCACGCGCTCAGGTCGACGGCTTCATGTTCGACGTCGAACTGCTGTTTCTGGCCGAACGCCTCGGCTATCACATCCGCGAGATCCCAGTGGAGTGGACCAACGATCCGGCATCGCGGCTGCGGATCGTCCGTGACACTGCCCGGATGTTTCGCGATCTCGCTCGAATCCGCTGGGCCGGGCGGACACTGCCCAGACGCCCCAAGCCGACACGCCGCCCGTCCACTGAGAGCCGGCCTTCTGAGCCGGGGGCGTGAGCCCGATTGCTTGTTGGCGCCGGGACCGATTCCTATACTTCGACGCGCCGCACGGATGAAGGAGCGGCGATGCACGGCCCGGTGACCGCTTTTCGTTCGCGCCTGCCCCGTGTCCGGTTCGACGTCGGCTATCTGCTCGCCGTCGTGGTGGCGGTCCCTGCCGCCTTGCCGCTGCTCAGTGCAACGTATCTTCAGGTCCACGATGGCTTCGCCCACCTGTTTCGGCTTGTCGTGCTCGACAGCGCGATGCGCCAGGGGGTGCTGCTGCCGCGCTGGTCGCCGGAACTGGTCTTTGGCCTCGGCTATCCGATCTTCAACTTCTACAACCCGCTCGTCTCCTACCTCGCCGAGATCTTCCACCTTCTCGGGCTGACCTACGCCGACTCGCTGCGGCTGCTGGTCGGGGTCGGCGTGTTATCCGCCGGCGCTCTGATGTACTGGTACTTGCGGCCTGCCTTTGGACGCGGGGCGGCGCTTCTCGGCGCGGTCGCCTATGTCTACGTTCCGTATCATCTGCTGAACATCTACGTTCGAGGCTCGTTCGCCGAGCAACTTTGTTACCCGCTCTTTCCGCTGGCGCTTGGCCTCGCCGACCGAGCGTTCGGCGACGATGGGGCGTTTCGAGTTCGCCCGGCGATCGGGCTGTCGCTGACGGTAGCGGCGTTGCTCCTGGCGCATAACCCATCGGTGCTGTACTTCAGCGGGATCCTGGTGCTCTCGGTCGTCTGGCGTTGGCGACCACGCAGCCTGCAATCGACGGCACGTTGGGCGGGCGGACTGGCGTTGGTGTTCGGCCTCGCCTTCGGGCTGACCGCCTTCTTCTGGCTTCCGTTTCTCCTCGAACTGCCCGACACCTGGATCGGGTCCTTCCGCGGTGGCGTCGAGGATTTCTACCGCTCGCTGCAGCCGCCCGAACGACTGGTCCAGTGGTCCAGTTCCTACAACTACGACGAGGTCTGGGACACGTTCATCGCGGTCGGAACGGTTCAGGCCGCCCTCGCCCTGCTCGGGGCGCTGGCCTTGCCGTTCGTGCCGCCCGCGGCGCGCCGGCGGGCGGGTTTCGGCGTTGCGTTGGCGCTGACGATCGGCCTGCTGATGACGGTGATGAGCGAACCGCTCTGGCGCACGATCCCGATTGCGTCGCTGATGACCTTCCCGTGGCGATTACAGGCCGGGATGGGCTTGGCGACGGCGCTGGCGGCAGCGGCAGTTCCGGCAGCCTTCGGGCGCTGGGCGTACATCCCGGCACTCCCGCTCGGCGCGCTGGCCGTCTGGGCAGGGTTGAGCGGCCTCGTCCCCAACCCGCTCGCCCTCGACGATGCGATGGTCAGCCGGGCGAGCGCCACCCGGCTCGACTTCAGCGGTGCGCTCACCGGCACCACCAGTCCGCCCCAGTTTGTCCCCCGCTGGGTGGAAAGCCCGGTCCAGCAGTTTGCCGTCCCGACCGCCGAGCCAGCGACGACAGGTTCTGCCCGGATCATCGCCGCCGAGGTGCTCGCCTTCGACGGCTGGGGCTATCGGCTGCAGTTGGACGTCGCCAATCCGGGACCGATCCGGCTCCGCACCTTTTATTTCCCTGGCTGGGCAGCCACCGTCGACGGCGCACCGGCGACCGTTCAGCCGAACGGCCCGGCCGGCGAGATCGCCCTCGACCTGCCCGCCGGCCGGCATGACGTCGCGATCACGTTTGGTACGACCGCGGCGCGGCGCATCGGCGAGGCGACCTCGCTGCTGGTGCTCGTCCTCTTGCTTGCCGCCGGGGCGCTCACTCTGCGGCGGCTGCGCCTGCTGGCCCGCGGCGGCCTCGCGGCGCTCATCCTGGTCCTCGTCCTTCCTCCGCCACTTCCGGCCGGGGCGTTGGTCCGCACCGATTTGTCGTTTGGTCCGTCGTTGCGTCTGCTTGGCTGGAAGCCGGACTACGCGGACTTCCAGGCGGCGCGGGGTCATTCGCATCGATCTCCTCTGGCTAACCGGCGATCCGGTCGGTGTGGACTTGCGCACCCGGCTGCGGTTGCTCGACCAGTCCGGGCGAACCGTCGCCGAGCAGGACCGTCTGCCGGTCTACGGGACTGCGCCATCATCGCGCTGGCTCGGTACGACCGTCGTCGCCGACAGCTACGACCTCCCGCTGCCCGACCGCCTGGCCGCCGGCAGCTACCAGTTGGAGTTGAGCATCCGGCCCGATCGCGGCCCCGCCGGTTCGCTTTCGACCGCGCCGGTGCCACTCGGCAGCCTGAACGTTCCCCACGAGGTCCGTCTGTCACCGGTTGCTCAGCCGGCCAACGCCGTCGACTATCGTTTCGGTGGACTGGCGCAACTGCGTGGGTTCGACCTCGGTGGGGTAGAGACCGGGCGTGCGCCATCGGCAAACGCCGGCGACACCATCCGCGTCGCTCTCCATTGGACGGCGCTTGCGCCGATCGACAGGGACTATTCGACCTTCCTCCACCTCGCCGACGACCAGTTCCGGCCGGTCGCCCAACAGGACAGCTTCGGCGGATTCGACCTTCGCTTCACGTCGATCTGGGAAGTCGGCCGGCTGGTGCGCGACCAGTATGACCTCGTCATCCCGCGCTCCACGCCGCCGGGACGCTACTGGCTGACCGCCGGCCTGTTCGACCGCGAGGACAACGAGCGACTGCCAGCAACCACGGGCGACGGCCGGCCGGTTGACTCGGCGGTCCGGCTCACTCCGCTCGTCGTCAAGCCATCGAGTCCGCTTCCGGCGCCGACCTCCCCGGCCTCGGCCGAATGGGCGGGCGTCGGGAGGTTGACCGGCTTCGACCTGCCGGGATCGAGTGCCGCCGCCTTCGAGGACTGTCGGGCGATATCAAGCGGGTGCGACGAAACAGTCGTACTCCACTGGCAAGCAACCGCGACCCCAACCGAGGACCTGTCGGTCTTCCTCCACCTGCGCGATGAAAGCGGCCGGATCGTCCTGCAGGCCGATGGGCCGCCGCGGCTGGGCCGACAGCCGACGAGCGTCTGGTCGCCGGGAGACCAATTGCTCGACCCCCGTCCGCTGCCCGGGCTTCGCGCTCTGCGTCCCGGCCGCTACCAACTGGTTGTCGGCTGGTATCGCCCCTCGGACGGTGGTCGCCTGCCGGTCGGCGGGCAGGATGCCGCGGTCGTCGGCGAATACGTCGCCCGGTGAGGTTTCCCCTCAGGCCGGCGCTGGTGACGACCCTGCTGCTCGCGGCGGCCCTCCGCTTCGTCGACCTCCAGACCGCCCCGCCGGGCTTTTGGTATGACGAAGGGCTCAACGGCCAGTTCGCCCGCGACATCCTGACCGGCGACCTACGCCTGTTCTACGGCGACCGCGAAGGGTTGTTCTTCTACGTGCTGGCCGGAGCAATCGCGCTCTTTGGCGATTCGATTATGGCGCTTCGCTGGACCGGCACGGCAGTCGGTCTACTGACCGTCGCGGCGACCTTTTCGCTCGGCCGCCGGTTGCTCGGTATGCCGACCGGGTTGGTCGCCGCCGCCGGAATGGCCGCCTCCTTCTGGCACTTTGCGATCAACCGCTTTGCCGAGCGTGTCAACCTCCTCCCGCTGTTCGAGATCGTGACGGTCTATTGTCTCTTCCGGGCGCTCTATCCGCGCCAGGACGAGAAGAGTCGCCACTTTGCGCTCTTGGCTGGGTTGGCCGGTGGGCTGACGCTTTACACCTACCTCGCCTCGCGTTTCTTTCCCTTCGTCCTGCTCGGCTTTCTGGTCTGGCAGGTGGTCTTCGACCGTCGGGCGCTCCGCTCCCGTTGGGCGGTCTGGCCGATGCTGATTGCAACGGCGGGGCTGGTGTTTCTGCCGCTGGGCATCCACTACCTGCGTTTTCCGAACGACTTCATCTTGCGGTCGAGCCAGGTCTGGCCGTACTCGGGGCTGAGCGGGATGGAGTTGGCTGCTGAGTTGATCGGTCAGTTTGGGGTGACGCTGGGGATGTTCGGGGTGGCTGGCGACCTGAACTGGCGGCACAACATCGCCGGCAGACCGGCCTTTGACTTGGTCGCTGCGGTTGCGCTGGCGGCAGGGCTGTTTCGGGCGTTCCGTCGCCCGCGGCGTGCGGCCACCGCGATGGCGGCGATCTGGCTGCTCGTGATGCTGCTGCCGAGTGTACTGGCGACCGACAATCCGCACTTCCTTCGCTCGTTCGGGGCGCTGCCAGCGGCCTGGCTGCTCGCCGCGCACGGGGGCGTCTGGATCGCAGCGTTGGCCGCTTCAACCGGCGGGGGGCGAAGGGTAGCGATCGCCGCCGGGGTCGTCTGGGCGCTCTGGGCTACCTGGGGCAATGCATCGGCCTATTTCGTCGAGTGGCGATCCCGCCCCGAGGCGCTCACCGCGTTTGAAGCGGGCGTGCCCGCCGGTGCGGCGGTGATCAACGCGCTGCCAACCTCGTTGCCGGTCTACGGGTCGGCCTGGATCCGTCCGCATCCGGCGGTCGACTATTTGCTCGAACCGGGCCGGGCGGTACGTTGGTTCTCAGGAGACGATGGCCTGGTGCTTCCCGAGCGGGGTGAGGCCGCGGTCGCGCTGTTCAACCCGGCGACAGCCGCCGGGTCGATCCTTCGTTCGCTCGGTGGGCGCATCGAGAGCGCCTCGGTCGCCGGGCCGGACGGCGAGCCGCGCTTTCGGCTCTACCACGTCGAAGCTCCCGTTGAGTCGGCAGCCTTGGCAACGTTCGGCGGGGTGATCCAGCTAGAAGGTGTCGAATGGGGCGTCTCGCTCGACGGGGCCGGGTTGCCGGCGGTGACGGTGGGGAAGGCCGCGCCAGTCACCTTGCGCTTTCGCGTACTTGCGCCACCGGACCGGCCCGACCTCGCCTTCTCGGTCCGCCTGGTCGAGGGTGGTCAGACCCGCTTCCAGGACGATGCTGCACCGTTCTTCAGCGACCTTTGGCAGACTGGCGAGCAGATCTTCGTCCGCTTCGAGATCGAGACCGACGAACCTGGCGTTCGAACCGTCGACGTGGCGGTGTACGAGCGCGACGGCGAAATCTTGTCGGCGTTCGGGCCAACCGGGGCGCGGCTTGGCGATCGCGCACCGATTGGCCGTCTGAAGGTGACCGATGGTGTACCAGCCGAGCCATCCGGGCCACCGGTTGGCCGGTTCGACGGCGGGATTGTCCTGCGCTCAGGCCAGTTTCAGCAAGACGCCTGTTCGGCACGCTTTTGTCCGGGCGCCCTGAAGCTCGTCTGGGAGGCGATCGCCACACCCCGCGCCGATCTTTCGGTGTTCGTCCACCTCGCCGGGCCGGATGGCCGGCCAATCGCCCAGGCGGACGGTCCGCCTGCCGGTGGGCTGATGCCAACTACGACATGGGCGCCCGGCGAACGGGTGGTCGACATCAGGCGAGATCGTCCCACCGGCAGCGCTGCCGGACGGGCCTCTCGCTGCTGGTCGGTCTGTACGACCCGGTGAGCGGCGCTCGGCTTCCCTCGCCGACGGCTCGACCGCGGTGATGCTGCCCGCTGGACGCTAGGACGCTTGACCAGCATTCGGCATGGCTGGAGCGTGGCAACTCCTTGCCCAGGCGCGGCACAAACCCAATCCCACAACGACAAACCGGCTGTCGACCTGCTGGATTAGTCGCGCATACAGAACTCGGTCACCGCCGTGGTAAAGCCGGCCAGATCTTGCAAGGGGTGGGCATCAGCCCCTGGCACGATCCGAAGTTCGCTGCCCGGGATGAGGGCCTGAACGTGGGAGATGTTCTTGACGAAGCCGTCTGTCTGGGCGCACAGCACCAGCGTCGGGACGGTGATCAGCGGCAGACGTTCGGTCGAATCCCAGCGAAAGAGGGCGCGCAAGGCGATGCTCGTTCGTGGACCGGGCTTGAGGTAGTCGATGAACGTTTGGGCGGCGCTCTCCAACTGGTAGCGCCCGCCGCCGCCGTGAGACTTCCAGATTTCGCTCAGGAACGCCCCGTCCGCGTCGGGATGCCAGTCGGCGAAGAATGGCTGTCCCTCCTGGGCCAGGCGAGTCGCCGGATTGCGCCAGTACGGGAGACCGGACAGCACGATCTTCGCGAGGCGATCCGGCCGTTGGACAGCCGCTTCGGCAGCGATCACCGACCCGGTGTGATGACCGGCGACCGAGGGGCGATCGAGGCCGAGCGCTTCGAGGGCCTCGAGGAGGACCGCGGCATACTCCGCGATTTCGAGGGTGCGGTCGGGCGCGGGGTCGGAGTCCCCCTGACCGAGCGTGTCGATGGCATACACCGTGAAGTGACGGGCGAGGTCGGGAAGCACCGGCAAGAACATCCGCGACGAAAGCCAGGTGTTGTGGAGGAGCACCAACGGCGGCCCCTCACCTGCCTGGCGGAAGTGAAGCTGACCGAGCGACGTTGGCGCAAAGCCACGCCGGATCGTCAGGTTGCCCTCGGAAACGCCGTACTGCATCGCTCCTCCTGTTGCCGGCTGTAACGAGACCAGCCGCTTGTGCCAAATCGGTTCGCGGTCCAGAATAGCCGACAGACGGGCCGAGGAGCGCCAATGCGAATCGTGGTGTGTGTCAAGCAAGTGCCGGAGGCGAGCCACTTGGCCTTCGACCCGGTCAGCGGACGGCTGATTCGCGAAGGTATCCCGTTGGTGCTCAACACCTTCGATCGACGTGCCGCGCTCGCCGCGGTCCAGCTTCGCGAGCGCCATGGCGGCGAGGTCGTCGTCCTGACGATGGGACCGCCGAGCGCCGAAGCGGTGGTGCGCGAGTGCCTGGCGCTCGGCGCGGACCGGGCGGTTCTGCTAAGCGATCCGGCGCTTGCCGGCTCCGACACTCTCGCCACCGCGCGGACGCTTGCCCGAGCGATCAAGCGGATCGGGTTCGATCTCATTCTTTGTGGCCGACACAGTGTCGATGGCGAAACCGGTCAGGTCGGACCGCAAATCGCTGCTCTCCTTGACTTGCCACACATCTCGGCGGCGCGGGCGTTGGTGTTGGACGGCGCACGACTGATCGTCGAGCGTGATACCGACACCGGCGCAGCGACGTTGGAAACGTCGTTGCCGGCCCTGGTGACGGCCAGCGAGCAACTCGTCAAGCCAGTTCCGCCAAGCGCCGAGGCTCTGGCGGCAGCGGCCATCGCGCCGGTCGAGCGGTTGGGGATCTTTGATCTTGGCGGCGCACTCGGCGAGTACGGCGCGGCCGGATCGCCGACCGAGGTGCTTGCTGTCCGGCAACTTCCAAGCAAACGCGAACGGGCGTTGCGCACCACGAGCGCGCCCACCGTGGCGGCCGCCGCGTTGCGAAATTACCTCGAATGGATCCCTGTTCGTCCAGCAGCTGGCGACCCTGCGCCTCCCGTCAGAGCGCCATCCGGTGCGGCATTCTGGGCGCTGCTCGGCACGGAGGATGCTGACCCACGCCCGGCAGGCGAACTGATCCGTGCCGCAGGCGAGATGGCTGGAGCGGCCGGTGGCCACGTCGTTGCCGTGGCGATCGGCCACCAGCCTGGCGATCTCGGCTCGTTGGGCGCAGACCAGGTCCTGGCGATCGAGACCGGCGCGGTCTTACACGCTGAGCCGGCCGCGGCCGCGCTTGCTCTGGCCATCTCCGACCGTCGGCCCGCTGCTCTCGTTGGTTCGACCGGCTTTCTCGGCCGCGACATCCTGCCCCGCACCGCCGCATTGCTCGGGTTGGGAATGACCGCCGACTGCATCGGCCTGCACCACGGGCCGGATGGCCGGGTCCAGGGGCTCAAGCCGGCGCATGGAGGCCGCTTTGTTGCGCCGATCGCGATGCGCACCGAGCCGGCGATCGTCACGCTGCGTCCTGGCGTGTACCTTCCTACCAGCACCGCCACCACCGTGCGCCGGTCGAGCGCGTCGCGCCCGAACCACTACCGTCTCCGCGGACCCGTCTGATCCGTGAGCGGCGGGAAACCGATCCGGCGGCCGCTGACCTTTCGCGTGCCGCCTGCGTGATCGGCGTCGGGGCGGGCATCGGCGACCCGAGCGGTCTCGAACTGGTCGGCGAACTGGCGCGCCGCCTCGGCGCGGCGATTGGTGGGACGCGCAAGGTTTGCGACCTCGGCTGGTTGCCGCGCCAAGCTCAGATCGGCCTGACCGGGCAGTCGATCGCGCCGGCGTTGTACATTGCGCTTGGCGTGCGCGGCGGTCTGAACCACAGCATCGGCCTGGTCCGCGCCGGCCGGATCGTGGCGATCAACCGCGACCCGGCCGCACCGATTTTCGAGCACGCCGACTATGGCCTTGCCGGTGACTGGGCCGTGCTGGTCTCCGCGCTGATCGCCGAGCTCGATGCCCGGCCGTTGCGCGGCTTCGCCAGTCCGCTTGTCTCGGCGTGAGGGACGATGTTCGACCAGTTTTGTAGTTTCGAGATGGACGAGGCCGGGATCGGTGTCGTCACCTTCAATCGGCCACCGGTCAATGCGATGGTTGCCGCCAGCTACGCCGAGGTGGGCCAGACATTTCGCCACCTGGCGACTATCGACGGTCTACGCGTCGTGATCGTCCGCAGCGCCCTTCCGCGGGTGTTCATCGCCGGGCGCGATATCAACGAGTTCCTCGAGATGGATCAGGAGAAGGCGACGACGCGTGCGCCGATCGTCCGCGAATGCTTCTGGTCGATCTACGAATGCCCGGTTCCGACGATTGCGGCGGTCAACGGCGCGGCGCTCGGCGCAGGGCTGTTGGTCGCCTCGATGTGCGACCTGATTATCGCATCGGAGACGGCCTTTTTCGGCCTTCCAGAGATCAACGTCGGGTCGCTCGGTGGGGCAAAGCATGTTTCGCGGCTGGTTCCTCAGCACCTCGTTCGGCGGATGATGCTGACTGGCGACCGGGTTCCGGCGGCCGACCTGCTACGGCTGGGGGTGATCGACCGGATCGTCCCGCCGACCGTGCTGGAGGCGGCGGCCCGCAAACGCGCCGAGGAGATCGCTGCCAAGAGCCCGATCGCGATCCGGCTGGCCAAGGAAGTGCTCAACCGGATCGAGTATATGGAGCTTCGCTCGGGCTACGAGCTTGAGCAGACCTACACCGCCCGGCTGATGGGCTATGAGGACGCCAAGGAAGCCGCGCGGTCGTTCTTGGAGCGTCGCCCGCCGGTCTACACCGGCCGCTAATGGAGGACGAATAGGGTCACACGCCACCATCCCAGGCGAGGATGTTCGGCGCGGGGAGGCGTCCGTGAGTTCCGGCCCGGCCACCCACGAACACGACGATCATCACCACGACGATCGCGATCAACCCGGCCACGGCGGTCATGGCCACACCCACGGCCTCCCCGATGCGACGCTGACCACCTCCAGCCGCGGCCTCTGGGCGCTCAAATGGTCGTTCGTCGCGCTGATGACGACGGCGATCCTCCAAACGATCGTCTTCCTGTTCACCGGCAGCGTTGCGTTGCTTGCCGACACGATCCACAACTTCTCCGACGCAGCCACCGCCATTCCGCTCGGCATCGCCTTCTGGCTGGCCCGCCGTCCGCCAACACGCCGCTTTACTTATGGACTGGGTCGTGCCGAGGATCTCGCCGGGATCGCCATCGTCGGGCTGATCCTGTTCACCGCGCTGTTCGCGGCGTGGGAGTCGGTCCAGCGGCTGATCGAGCCCCGGCCGATCGAGTATCTCTGGGCGGTCGCGCTCGCCTCGCTAATCGGCTTCGCCGGCAACGAGGCAGTCGCCATCTTCCGGATCCGAGTCGGCAAGCGGATCAACTCGGCTGCGCTTGTCGCCGATGGCTACCACGCCCGCGCCGACGGCCTGACCAGCCTGGCGGTGCTGGCTGGCGTCACCGGGGTGGCGCTTGGCTTTCCGCTCGCCGACCCGATCGTCGGCCTGTTGATTTCGGCGGCAATCCTCAAGATCGTCTGGGAGAGCGGCCGGGAGATCTTCAGTCGCACCCTCGACGGCATCGACCCGACGATCCTCACCGAGATCGAGCACACGCTCAGCCATGTCGCGGCAGTGCGCGAGGTCGGCGAAGTGCGAGTGCGCTGGATCGGTCACCAGCTCCATGCCGAAGCGAACCTCGCGGTCGATCCCGAGATGACCGTCGGCGAGGCGCATGACGTCGCCCTCGAGGCGCGTCACGAGGTGCTGCACACCCTCACCTACCTTCGCGAGATCACCATCCACGTCGACCCGGCCGACCGGGCCGGCGAGATCCATCACCGGATCTTGAGCCATGCCCACGGCGACCTCGATCACCACGCCCATTGAGTCAGATACGCCGTGACATCCCAGGTCAGAGCCAACCGCCGCGGGCAGCCCGGCTGTCTACGACTCAACGCTTTTGAACACTAGCCCGAGGTATTGGGATTGCCCGCCGGGCGGCGGGGGCGGCGGCGGCGGTCCATCGCTCTGGACGACCGTGTGAGTGACGATCGCTCCGCTCGGGGTGTAGACACCGCCACCAGAATAGTTGGCGGTGACGGTGCGCTGCCCCACGGTGTTGAGGGTGAGTTGGCAGTTTCCACTCGGCGCAGCGATCTGGCAGTTCTGGCCGGTGTCCACCGTGACCGTGATCGTTCCGGTTGGTGAGCCGGACGGCGCGAGCACGCTGGCGGTCACCGTGATTGGAGTGCCAACGACGCTCGGGTTCGGGCTTGTCGAAACGGTCGTGCTGGTCTGGACGATTGTCCCGCCACCGCTCTGGGTCACCACCTGGCTGGTCTGAGCGCTGCTTTGGGCGTGCTGGGTATCGCCGCCGTAGCTGGCGGTCAGCGTCCGAACGCCAAGTGAGTTGAGCGTCAGCGTGCAACTGCCTCCCGGCGCGGCGACCTGACAACTCTCGCCGGTGTCGGCGTTGATCGCGATCGTCCCGCCCGGCGTGCCGCCGGATGCCGTCACGCTGGCGGTCACCGTCACCATCGCGCCAACCAAACTCGGGTTTGGACCGCTGCTGATGCTGGTCGTCGTCTGGCGGATCAGGTTGGTCAGTGAGAACGCGGCCGGCGAGGCCGCTCCGGCGGTCGCCGACACCTGATAGGAGCCAACCACGAGGTTCGCCGCCGGCTGGGCCTGAGCGAGGCCGTTGGTGGCGGTCACGACGGCTTGCGGCTGACCACCAAAGGTGGCGCTCGCGCCGGAGAGCGGACCGGCAAACGTGACGGTGGCTCCGGTCAGCACCGCGCTGCCGTAGAGCGGCCGCACCACCAGTGGCGCACCAAAGCTGGTGCCGATCAGCGTGCTCTGCCCCGAGCCCGAGACGACTTCGAGCGAGGTCGGCTGGACGGCGTACGCCCCGCTGTCGCACAAGCCGACGCGGCGCGGCTGACCACGCTGATCGAGCGTTGGGCAGGCCCGGTTTCCGGCGAAGCCGATCGCCGGGCTCGTGGGCAAAAGGGCCATCGTGAGGGTCCCACCGCCATTGTCGGCGAGCGGCCCGAGCAACGGGTTGGTGCTTGGGCGGTCATTTGGAGCGGTGAACCCAATTGGAGCGGTGCTTAGGACATTGCCGCCCTGGCTGGTCGCGCCGCCGTTGAGGTCCGCGCCGGTAGCCGCGATGTTGCTGGAAAGCACGCTGGCGAGAATGCTGAGGTTGAGCGAGAAGCTCTCGACCCCGCCGCCACTCGCCGTTCCGGCACTGCCGCTGACCGGGCTGGAACCGGAGCCCGGCAGACCACCAGCGCCGGCACTGGTCCCGTTGCTCGAGATTGTCGAGTTTCGGATCGCGCTCACGCTCCCGGCGATGTTGATCCCGCCGCCGACAGCATCACCACCGGGGCCACCAACGCCAGCATCACCCGCCCCGGACCCCTCGTTGCCACCGGTTCCACCGGAGCCTCCGACCACCTGGTTGCTTGCGATGGTGCTGTTGGTCACGGTGATCAAGCCACTCAACAGGATGACACCGCCGCCCGATGCATCGCCGCCCGAGCCACCCGTACCGCCATCGCCATTGATCGGGCCGGTAGCGCCAGCGCCGCCACCGGCGCCGGTCACGCTGTTGCTGACGATGGCGGTGGCGCTGATCGCCGTCGTCGTGCCCAGCCGCAGTCCTCCGCCGCTGCCCCGACCGCCACTGCCGCCGACGCTGCCCGGGCCAACGGCAGCGACCCCGACCCCGCCAGTCGCCACGTTTCGCGAGACGATGCTGCTGGTCATCGTCAGCGGCACCGAGAAGTCGGCATAGACGCCAGCGCCTTCGACGTCTCCGCCGGACGATCCACTCCCGCTGGATGGAGGAGCGCCAGCACCACCCGTCGCCCGGTTGTCCGAGACCCTCGACCCCTGGATGACGACCGGAAGAGAAAAGCCCCCGTCGCTGCGGACGTAGAGCCCGCCTCCCTGCGCATTTCCACCCGTGTTGCCGCCAACATTGCCGGAGATCCCTCCGGTGATCACGTTGCCCGCGATGACGGAGTTGAGGATGGTCAGCCGGCCCGCTGCGCCAGACCGGACATACGACATGCCGCCACCCTGAACCACGCCGCCGTCGATGTTGAAGCCGCCCACGACGTCTCCGCCCTGGAGTGTGTTCGACAAGATCTGGGTGTTGCTCAGGTAGACGCTGCTGCCGAATGCGAAGATCCCGCCGCCAGCGGCGAAGCCCACCGGCAGTCCACCAGCGGCGAAGGCGTGGTTGTCGACGACAATCGAGTTGGTCAGGGTGAGCGGCCCACCGGCGCGGATGCCGGCGCCAACCGAATTGCTCGATGCGAAGTTGATCTTGTTCCGCCGAACCGTCACGCCGTCGAGGGTGAGCGCGGTCAACGAGGAAGACGCGTTGATGCCCGCGCCTTCGCCGTTTACGCCGGTCAGCCCGTTCTGGATGATCAGGTTCTGAAACTGGACTCTGGTGGCCGGCGCGTTGACCTGGAAGACGGTCTTCTGAGGAGGCGACGCCTTTCCGACGGTCGGCGTGCCGCCGACGCCAACGAAGGTGAGGTTCTTGGTAACGACGAGGTCGCTCTCCTGGTAGTCGGCGGCGGTCAGTTGGATGGTGTCGCCGTTGACCACCGAGGCGTTCGCGAGCGCGAGGGCGATAGTGGCGAAGTTGCAACCAGCGGGGCAGACCGTCCAGGTCGTCGCGGCCTGAACCTGCGCCGGGCTCGGCAGGCCGGCCAGCGCGACGAGCGCCAGCACCGCGATTATCCGCCTCAGAACGATCGAACGAGGCCGAAACACACCCAACGAGCGCATCATGCTCCCCCACCAACCTACGCGGACGTCAGCCTGCTTGCGTCCCCAATCCTAGCGGCTTGGAACGAGGGTGGTCACGCCGCTTGGCGTGATCTTGGTCACCTTCCGGCATTACTCCCTCGGCGTGAGACGATCTCGAACGAACCGCCGGGCTGAACTCGGATTCGGTGGCCGCGCCAGTCCATCTCGCGTCCCAGCATCGCGCCGATCAGGTGGAGGGGTGTCAGGAGTTGGACGAACGGGTCGAGGGCCAGCCAACGCCGAGGGGTCGCACCTCCGAGCAAGCGCTCGTTCACGGTCGCGGCGGCAACGGCGTTCAGCAGGATCGCGCCACCGGCCGCGAGCCAGGCCGCCTTGCGCCGGGAGAGCAGCGCTGCACCCAGAGAAATTGCGGGAAGCAGCGACGGAACGAGCGCGACCACGGCAAGCACCGTCCGCTCCGTCAAGGTCAGGTGACGAAGCAGCGACTCGCGCGGGAAGGCGAGCCAGCGCCCCATCAGACGGCGGTAATGACCCCCGTCAATCACGGTGGTTTGGATTGGGTGGATCACCGGCGTCTGAACTAACCGCAGCCCGGCGGAGCGCACCCGGCTGGCTACCGCGAAGTCATCGGCGAGCAGGTGCTCCAACCCGGAAAAGCCGCCGATTGCCCGGAGGGTGTCGCGCCGCAGGACGTAGAACATCCCGTTGATCGTGAGCGGATCGCAGATCGTCAGATACGGTAGATAGGTCATCAGGCTGTTGGCGTTCACCCAGAGCGAGACAAGCGCCGAAGGCAGGTTGTCGAACGAGCGGTAGCACGGAATCCCGAAGGCGAGGCCGGCATCCGGCTCGTCCAGCCCGGCGACCGCCTCCGCCAACCCGCCGGTTCGCAGCATCGTGTCGTCGTCGAGCACCGCGATGGTATCGCCTGCGGCACGTTCCAACCCGGCGATCAATTTGACCAGTTTCGGGCTGGCGGTGGCGGGAGGCGGCGGCAGACGCACCAGGCGAACTGGAGCGCCGATTGCCAGTCGCTCGCAGATATCGATCCCTTCCTCGTCGTCTTCGTCCAAAAGCCAGACGAATTCGACCGGAAGGCCGTGATCGACCAATAGGTTGTGGCGCAAACATCCCTCAAGCGCCGGGTCGCCGCCGAGGATAGGCTGGAGGATCGACACCAACCCCGCTCGTCCGGTTCGGCGTGGCCGGGAGAAGAAGGCGAGAACACCAACCAGTTTCCAGACTCGATCAGCCGCCGCCCAGAACGCGGCAAGCAGCGCAAAGACGGTCAGCCGACCACCTCGTACCATCCGCCCCGCCGGACCCGGATGCGTTGACCTCGCCAGGTCACCTCATCGCCACGCGCCAGCGACACCAGCACCAGCGCTGGTCCGGCGGCCGCCATCACCGCCACCAACGGCCAACGGTCCGGTGGCGTGGCTCGCCGGAGCACCCACCGATCGATCCAAGCCTGGCCACCCACGACAACTGCCAACGATACCGTCAAGGCGCCCATCGCCGTTCGGCTGCCGGCAATCGCGCCAAGTGCCAGCATGGGCAAGATGAGGCCGCCGAGGCTTGTCACGGCAGTAGCGACCGCCTCGCGGCGAGCCAGGTACGGCGCGACCGCCTGGCGGGGAAAAAGAAACCAGCGGTGGAGTTGGTTGAGCAACGTACTCATCGTTGGCAGTTCATTCAGAACGTCGTAGACGAGGGCGGTTTGAACGATCCGGTAGCCGTGCGCTCGCAGCCGACGGGCGATCTCGTGGTCGTCGTCGAGCCGGTTCGCCATCCCGAGAAAGCCACCAACCTCGTCGAGGGTGTTGCGGCGGATTGCGAAACAATGGCCGGTCACGGTGAACGGCTCGATGAGGAAGGTAAGCGGGAGATAGCTGATCGCAGCGTTGAGGTTGACGAAGGCGCTCATCAGGCTCGTCGCGGTATTCGACCAACCGGTCGAACAGGCGAGGCCGAAGGTCACGCCGACCCGGGGATCGTCCAGCGGGGGCAACAGGAAGGACAGGGCGTCTGGGCGGAGCCGGATGTCGTCGTCGACGAAGACGATCACCTCGCCGGTGGCCTGGGCAATCGCCGCGTTCAGTTTCTCGATCTTCGACGCCGGTCCGCCAGACGATTCCAGAGCAATGATCCGGACGGACGGGACGGCGTTGCCGAGTTGATCGGCCGCTGCGACCGACTCGTGGTCGCCGGCGTCACAGACCAGCAGGTGCTCGACCGGGGAGGGACAGACGAGGCTGACGCGCGCGTCGAGATTGTCGGCCAACCCGCTCGCCCCCCGAGTGATCGGCGAGACGACCGAGACGGTCGGCGCGGCTTTCAATCCGGCTGGCCAGTTGCATTTCATGAATCGCGCGACGGCCAGCAACTTGAGCAGCCGATCAGCCACGAAGACCGCCGCCAGCCAGAACGCGAGGCGGCTCATTCGCCTCCAAGAAAGCGCTCGACCTCGGCAAGGTGCTGCTCGGGCCGCTCCATCGCTGCGGCGTGGTCGAGACCGTCGAGTTCGACCACTCGCGCGCCCGGCAGGGCGTTTCGCAGCGCCCGCCGCTGCCGCTCACCAAAGAACCAGTCGGCGGTCGACTCCAAGAGCAAAACCCGACCACGCCAACGCGCCAGCGAAACCGGCGGCTGTTCGTTGACATCGACCCAAAGCCAGAGCCGATCGAGCAGATCGGCTGCGGTTACGGTCCTTTCGGCGCGACGGAAGTAGTTTCGCCAGAACGGCTGCTCCTCGCCCATGCTGCGGAGCACCGGCTCGGTCGTCAGCCGGCGGGTCAGGGTCATCGCGCCTTCCGGGAGCAGGTCAAGCGCGGTGGCGATCAAGCGAATCGGAAGCATCGGGCGGTCCGGTAGGCGGCAATCGGCCAATACCAGGGTATCGAACCGTGCCGGCGCGTCGTTGACCAGCGCAAGGGCAATCTCGCCGCCAAACGACCCGCCATAGAGCGCCACCCGTTCGGCACGCAGCGCATCAAGGAGACCAAGGAACCCGGTCCGAAACACTGGATAGCAGCGGACGCCAGCCGGAATTCCCAGTGAGACGACCGTATTGCGGGGTGCAAGCGCCTCGATCCACTTGAAGGCCGTGTCAGCCAAGCCGAGAGCGCCCGGGAGTAGGACGACCACCCGCTCGCCCCGCCCGGCAACGACGGTCGGCCAGTCCAACCCGCCGGCCCGGAGCGTCTGGACCGGGTGGACGGCCAGACAGCGTTGCCAGCGTTGGAGTGGCGAGACCGTTGCACGGTCTGCGACTACCACGTCAGGGCAGCCGCCGCGATCGACACTCCTGCGCCGGTGCCGATCAAGAGAATGCGGTCTCCCCGGCGCATCCGTCCGGCGTGGTCCGCCTCGGCCAGCGCCAGCGGGATCGACGCGGCGATGCAATTGCCGCGCTCGGGCAGATTGGCGACCACTCGATCGTGAGGGAAGCCAAGCCAGCGCGAGATTGCCGCCACCCCATGGCCGCTGGCCTGGTGCGGTACGACGAGGTCGAAGTCGTCACGCGCCCAGCCCAATTCACCAAGAAAGCGGTCGACGAAAGGTATGGCGATCCGGGTCGCAAAACGGAAGATCGCCGGCCCGTCCATGTGGAAGGTGTTCATGGCCGGCGAGGTTGCCGGATCGTTCGGATGGTGAAGGGTGCCACCGCCGAGAATGACCGCGAGGTCTGCGCCGCCGCTGAAAGTCTCCATCCTGCTGTGGTTGATCGCGCCCTGTCCTTCGCCCGCCGGGACGAGGATCGCCGCGGCGGCGGCGTCCCCGAACAGGACTGCCGATTCCGGCTCGTCGAAGTTGAGCGAACCTGAATTGATCTCGCTACTGACGATCGCCGCGCAGCGATAGACACCGGCCGCCACCAGCGGAGCGACGACGTGGAGCGCGCTGACGAAGCTCAGGCAGGTAGCGTTGACATCGAAGCAGGTCGAGCGTCCTTCGGGCGCCCCAAGCTCTCGCTGGATGAGCGCGGCGGTGCAGGGGATCGCCTGCTGCGGCGCGGTCGACGCGCTCACGATCAAGTCGAGATCGTCGATCGTCTTCCCGGCGCGCCTCAGGGCGTCGCGGATGGCGGCGGCGGCCATCCCAGCGGTGGTCTCGTCGGTGCGCCAACGCCGGGAGCACACCCCGGTTCCCCGCTCGATCCAGCCTGCCGGCAACGAAAGATCCCGCTCAAGATCGGCGCTCGTGACGACCCGGCTCGGTAGGTAGCAGCCCATCCCGGCGATCTGCACCGGCAGGACGCGCGGCGACGCCTTCACAATCACCCCCTCAGGATGTTCTCTCAATTGCGCGAACGGCGTTGCCGGTCCCATCCTCTGCCGCCAGTCGGCGGCCGAGGCGTGCGGCCCCGTCGCGAAGGCGGCTCAGGCCGGTCGCGGCAAGCAAAGCAGCCGCCAGACGGTCGGTGGTCAACTCAGAACGGGGAATTGGTTCGGTCGCCGCGCCAAGGCGGGCGATTCGCCTCGCCCAGAGGTTCATATCGCCATAGGCGGGCACCGGGATGCTGGGAATGCCGGCACGCAAGGCTGCGCCGGTGGTGCCGGCGCCGGCATGATGGACCGCAGCAGCCATCCGGGGAAAGAGCCAGACGTGCGGCGTCTCATCCACAGCCAGCAGGTGCGCTGGAAGCCGGCCGCTGCCGAGGTCACCCCAGCCGCGAAACAGCACGATACGTCTCCCCGCTGCCGCGCCCGCCCGGCCGATTAACTGGGTGAGCGCTTCGGGGTCTCGCCCGCCCAGCAGGCTGCCGAACCCGACGTAGACCGAACGTCCATCACCAACAAAACGTTCCATAACCGGATCGGGGCGCCAGCCAGGCGGGGCCGGCAGCATCCAGAAGCCGGTGACGGCGATCTCAGGCGGCAGACCGGTTACCGGCGGCAGGAGTTGGCGACTGTAGCCATAGAGGGAGAGCGCTGGCGGGCGGCCCGCGAGGCGTGCTTCATCGCGCCGAGAGCGAATGGGGCCGGCATCCGTCCGGCGCCGCGCCTCGTTGAGCGCCTCGTGCAACAACTGGGCGAGCACCATCTGCGGTAGAGCGCCGGCCGCACTGGCGAGGCGAGGGGATAGCAGACGCCCCGTCCAACCCGGCAGGTGAACCGGTCCGACGTCCGCAGTTCGGGCGACCGGGTGAAAATGGGCCCCCACCAGCGGCACGTCCAACTTCTCAGCGAACTCCGGCGCAATGAGCAAGCCAAGGGTCGAGGCGACGATCAGGTCGGCATCGCGAACGGCGGTCCAACAGGCGGAATAGATCGGCGGCAAATGGGGCGCGACGCCATCGACAAACCGGCGAGCGAGGGCGATGGGGTTGGCGCTTCCATCGAGCGCCGCCAGCGCAATCCGACGGTCCATGAGGTCGGCGATCGACCCACCGGCCGACCGAAACGGCGCGCCGTACCGGCTGGCGAGGCTGGCGTAGTCGTCGGTCGCGATCACCGCTGCATCGTGACCGGCCTCGCGTAGCCGAAGCACAAGCGCGATGAAGGGCTGGACGTCTCCGCGAGATCCAAGCGCGAGGATCCGAACGCGCATCAGCCAGCCATCCGGGCGGTGCGTCGGCGTTTGACCTCGGGCGGCCGCTCTTCCCACGGCACGGCGCGCACCTCAACCGGGTCTGCGCCTGCTCGCTCAGCCAGCAATCGAAACGCGTCTGCGCCGAGGCAGGCGTCGCCTCGCTCGACGGAGAACTCGAAGGCGTGGTCCGACTGCTGGACGATCCGGTACTCGTTGGGCAGTGACAGCGCTCGATCGACGGTCTCGGGATAAAGCCAGCACTCGCCCCCGGAAACTGGCAGCCGGAGCACATCATCCAGCCTTCCCTCGACCGCGACAACCCGCCAGGCCGACCCGCAGCGACAGCGGTGCGGCGAAACCCGCAGCACATCGCCGAGGCGGTAACGAAGGATTGGCTGGACCCGCCGCCAGAGGTCCGTGACGAGCGGCGTGAATCGCGGCGGTTCCCCTGGCCATCCTGGAAGTTGCTCCAACTGGATCGCGACGAGGTCCTCCTGGAGGTGGAGCGCACCCAGGCGGCAGGAGATTGCCAAGAGCCCCTCGGTCGCCTGGTAGATCTGCTCGACAATCGGTACCCCGAACCCTTCACGCAGGCGCTTCGCATCGCGCCCGAGCAGCGGCTCGGCGACCGCGAACACTCGTCGCGGTGCGATCGCCAGACGCCCGGCTTGCCGCCCGGCAAGGAGGCGATCGAGTTGTGACGGCGGCGCGATCAGCACGTCCGGGTCGAGCGCCTCGAGCCGTTCGGTCATCGTGGCGTCCAATGCACCAAGCGAGAAATACTCGAAGCGGACCAGTCGCCCGCCGACACGCTGATAGAGACGGTTGTTCGCCCGTAGGAAGAATGCCACCCGCAGCGGACGGCGGGGCGCCGCGTGGATCGTGCGCGCCAGCATCACCCCTGCCCAGATCTCCTGCTCTTCCGGACCAATCAGAAACAGCCCACGCCGTCCGGAGGTTCCGGACGACAGCCCGGCGGTCAGTCCGCCGAGCACCGGATCACCGCCGCTCTCGGCGCGACGTGCTGCCGCCAGCGCCGCTTCCTGACCAACTCCAGCGGTGTTGAACCGGGCAAAATGAGCCATCATCGCCGTCTTGTCCACGGCCGGGAGGCGCCACCAGCGCACCGGGTCGGAGCGTTGCCAGTGGTCGGCGTAGAACGGCGCGTTTGCGACCGCGAAGTCCACCGCCCGACGAGCCAGCCGATTGCGATGCTGGACGAGCGCCATGCCTCGCAACCCCTCGCGCATCCGCGCCCGCAGCAGGTGGGTCAACACGCTCATTCGAGGTAGGCCGAGCGGCCGAACAATTCGTGATAGCTCTCGGGGCAGTGAGTCGGGACGATCCGCAGCGTCGGCCAGGCTTCGTGCAGATCGGCGAGCGCTCCGATAGTCGCCTTGACCAGTCGCGGATCGTCGGCAACGAGGTCGGCGATGGGATGGGGCGGCCGTCGCTCACGGATCGACCGGCGATGCCAACAGGCGTCGGCGGCGAGCAAGACCGGTCCGTCGGTGGTATTGAGCAGCGCTCCAAGCTGACCCCGGGCGTGACCAGGAAGGCGAGCAAGCCGAACCGAGCCGTCGCCAAACAGATCGAGCGTTGGGCCGATGCCGGGGATCGGGGCGCCGTCGAAGCGGACGGCGGTGCGGATGCGCCGGGAGAGGTCGCGCGGCAGCAAGCTGGGCAGCACGCCGCGTCGCAGCGCCGAAAACCCTCGACGCCGGCGCGCGTCCGGCCAGGCTCCCGCCGCGGTGACAACGGTTGCCGCCGGGAAATCCAGCAACCCGGCGACGTGATCGGCGTGAAAGTGCGAGATGATCACCGTGCCAACTGCCTCGGCGGCGATCGAACGACCGGCAAGTTGGGTTCTGGCATCTTGAGCGCCGTCGAGCAGCAGCGGGGTGACCAGCCGATAGAGCCGGTAGGGAAAGTGGTTGGTCGCCTCGATGACGCGCGGGGCGTAACCGGTGTCCCAAAGGATGACGCCGCGCTCAGGGTGACGGATCAGCCCGACAAGCGCGTGGCAGCGCACCGCTCGCCTCGCTCCGCCCCGCACGAGGTGGTGCTCGGACGCTCGGCAGGCGCCGGTGTCGAGGAATTCGAGCGAGACCGTGGTCATCGTTGGCCGTCGAGCGCCGCGAGCGTCCGCGCGATGCCGTCCTCAAGCGACACGCGCGGCCGGTAGTCGAGATCGCGCCGTGCCGCGGTGATGTCGTAGGTCTGGGTGCGCCCGAGGATCAGCGCGGTGTAGCGAGTGAGGGCTGGCGTACCGCCGGTACGCGCCGCAGCCTGCTCCAAGAGACCGGCAAGCCCGACCGCAACCGCCAGCGGCAGGCGAGGGCGCGGCTCCGGAAGGCCGAGCCGGTCAAGCACCCGGCGGATCAGGTCCCAGATCGACGCCGGTTCATCGTTGGTGATTGTGTAGGTCCTGCCGACTGGTTGATCACGGTGAAGCGCCGCAACAACCGCCAAGGCGGCATTGTCGACATAGGTCAGGTCGACGAGGTTCTTCCCATCCCCGACCTGCGGCAAGCGGCCGCGACGGGCCGCCTCGGTCAGGCGCGGTACGAGGGTCCGGTCGCCGGGGCCAAAAAGCGCTTTGGGGCGGAGAACGACCGTCTCGAGGTCACCGGCGGCATCCCGAACGAGGTCCTCGGCGATCTTCTTGGTCCGGGCGTAGGTCGAGAGGAACTTCGCCGGGTAGGGGGCCGCTTCGGTTGATCGGACGACGTCCTTGCCGACGAAGACAACGCTCGGCGATGAGATCGCGACCAGCCGACGGACGCGGTGGCGGTGACAGCCGGCGATCACCGAGGCCGTGCCACCAATGTTGACTGCCCGAAACTCGTTTTCGGGCCCCCACGGAGCCGAAAACGCCCCCGCGTGGACGACCGCATCGACCCCACGGCATGCATCGACGACCGCCTGATGGTCGCGAAGATCGAGCCGCCGACAACACACCGTCTCGGCAAGGGCCGGTTCGATCCGGCAGAGCGCCCGCCCTGCCAGGATCGGGTCGTCGCCGACGCCGAGCAGTTCTCGGGCGACCTGCTGGCCGAGGAAGCCGGTGCCGCCAGTGATCAGCACGCGCATAGGGAAGGTTGTAGCGGTTCGCGGTGAGCGCGACAAGCGACCGGACCTCCGCCGAGCGTGTAGGATTAGACGAAGCATCCGGCTGGAGGAGGTGGCATGCAGAACCGCCCGGTTGTCGTCAAGATCGGCGGCAGCACGCTCGGTGCGCACGACACCTCGCTTGCCGACGTCGCACGGCTCGCCGCCGGCGGCAGACCAGTGGTCGTCGTCCATGGAGGCGGCAAGGCCATCACCGATTGGCTTGGTCGGCTTGGCGCACCGACCCGCTTTGTTCGCGGGCTGCGGGTTACCGATGGGTCGAGCATCGAGGTCGTCGCCGGGGTCTTGGCCGGGATGGTCAACACCCAACTGGTCGCCGAACTTGGCCGCGCCGGCGCAACCGCAATCGGCCTGACCGGCGTCGATGGCCGCATGCTGGTGGTCGACCAAGCGGACCCGGAACTCGGCTACGTCGGAGAGATCGTGTCGGTCGACCCACTGCCGCTCACTCTCGCGTTGCGGGCCGGCGCGGTGCCGGTCGTCGCTCCGATCGGACTGGGCCGAGCGGACGGAGCGCGTTACAACCTGAACGCCGACACCGCCGCCGGTGCGCTTGCCGCGGCGCTTGGAGCCGAGCGCCTCGTCTTTCTCACCGACGTCGAGGGCGTGCGCGGCGCGGACGGCTCGCTTCTGCGTGAGCTTACCGGCGACGAGGCGCGCCGCCTGATCGCGGATGGCGTGATCGCGAGCGGGATGATCCCGAAGGTCGAGGCGTGTTTGGCTGCCGGCGAGGCGACGATCGCCGACGGCCGCCAGGCTGGTGCGCTCGACCGCGCGTTGCGCGACGAAGTTGGAACGCGCGTGCGCGCGACGGCGGCGATCTCCGGGCCATGACCACGTTTGACCGCCTGCCAAGTCCGGGGCGGATGCCGCCGCGCCTGGCGGTTGGCCGCCCCAACGGCTGCCTGCGAGCGTTCGGGATAGTCGCGCTCGTTAGCGCCGGGCTGCTGATTGTGTTGGCCATCGCCAGCAATCAGATCGTCGATTATCTGTGGTTCGACGCGCTCGGCTATGGCTCGCTCTTTGCGACCGCTCTCATTGCCCGTTGGGCGCTCTTCTTGCTGGGCGGACTGGTCGCCTTTGCCTTCATCATGGTCAACCTGGTCGTGGCGCGCCGACTGGGGGGGCCGCGGATCCCCTCGTACATCCCGCGTGCCGAGATTGTTGGGCTGGACGCCGGACCAAACTGGGCGATCGTGGCGGTGTCGGCGCTCGGCGCGCTGGTGATCGGGCTGATCGTCGGCGGCGAGTGGTCGACCGTATTGCTTGCGCTCAACCCAGAGCCGTTCGGGCTGGCCGACCCGCTCTTCGGCAACGACATCGGGTTTTACTTCTTCCTTTTGCCGCTGCTGCGGCTGATCCATGGAGCGCTCGTCGCGCTGGCGATCCTCACGATCGTGGCGGTGATCGCGACCTATGCAATCTTGTTGGCTGGTGAGGGCATTCGTGCGGCGCTCAGCCGGCCGGTCGTCGCTCACGTCTCGGCATTGGCCGCGCTGATCTTGCTCCTAATCGCCGCTGGCTACTGGCTGGATCGGTTTGACTTGCTGTTTTCCCACGGCCGCTCGGTCTACGGCGCAGGCTACACCGACGTCAACGTCCGGTTGCCGGCGCTTGGCGCACTCGGCACGATCGCCACGCTCAGCGCAATCGTCCTGCTCGCCAATGTCTGGATCCGCCGGGTCTGGCCGGTTGCGGCCGCTGCTGGCGTCTGGGCGGTCGCCGCGTTCTTTCTGATCGGGGTCTGGCCGGGGGTGGTGCAGCGCTTTGTCGTCGAGCCGAACGAACTCTCGAACGAGCTTCCCTACCTCGAGCGCAATATCGCCTTTACCCGCCGGGCTTTTGCGCTCGACGCGATTGCCGATCGCCCGTTCAATCCTCGCGATGAACTGACTGCGGCCGATGTCGCGCGTAACACTCAGACGCTCTCCAACCTCCGGCTGTGGGACTACCGCTTCCTGCGGGACACCTACAACCAGGTTCAGAGCATCCGGCTGTATTACGAGTTTCCCGATATCGACATCGACCGCTATGTCCTCAACGGCCAGGTGCGCCAGGTGATGCTCGGCGCACGCGAGTTGGTGCAATCTCGTCTGCCAGACCGCGCCCAGAACTGGGTAACCCGTCGGCTGCAGTTCACCCATGGCTACGGCGCGGCGATGAATACCGTCGACGAGGTGTCCGGCGAGGGACTCCCGCGCTTTGTCATTCGCGACGTTCCACCTGTCGGCGAGATCCCGATCACCCGGCCCGGCATCTACTTTGGCGAGCGCACCGACGGCTACGTGATTGTCGATACGACCCAGGCCGATCTTGAGTTCGATTTTCCGCGCGGCGAGGACAACGTCTCGACCCAGTTTTCCGGAAGCGGCGGCGTGCCGATCGACCAACTCTGGAAGCGGGCGTTGCTGGCTTGGCGCTTTGGCGACGGCAACATCCTCTTGTCGCAGTACATCGACTCCGATTCGAAGATCCTGTTTGCCCGCAACATCCGTGAACGTCTGAGCCGGCTGCTGCCCTTCATCCTGATCGACTCGGACCCGTATCTGATCATCGACAATGGCCGGCTGGTCTGGATGTTGGACGGGTACACCACGTCGGACCAGTTTCCCTATGCCGAACCGTTTCGCCGCTCGGACCGCTCGATCGCCTATATCCGCAACAGCGTCAAGGCGACGATCGACGCCTACGATGGGACGGTGACGCTCTATCTTGCCGACCCTGACGACCCGCTGATCCGCGCCTGGAGCCGGATATTCCCGGGTGTCCTTCGGCCGATGACCGAGATGCCCGACAGCCTCAAGGCGCATCGGCGTTATCCCGAGTACATCTTCACCGTCCAGTCGACGATGTATCAGACCTACCACATGACCGACCCCCAGGTGTTCTACAACCGAGAGGACCAGTGGTCGATCCCAACCGACGTCTATGGCGGCGGCAACCTGCCAATGGAGCCGTACTACGTCATCCTGCGGATACCCGGCGAACCGCGTGAAGAGTTCGTCCAGATCCTTCCGTTCACGCCAAACCGGCGCGACAACATGATTGCCTGGATCGCGGCTCGCTCCGATGCTGAGAACTACGGCAAACTGGTGGCGATCCGCTTCCCAAAGGACCGGCTGGTGTTTGGCCCGGCTCAGATCGGCGCACGGATCAATCAGGACCCAACGATCTCGGCGCAGTTCGCTCTCTGGAACCAGCAGGGTACCAAGGTCGGACGTGGCAATCTGCTGGTCATCCCGATCGAGCAGTCGTTGCTCTATATCGAGCCGATCTATCTTCAAGCCGAGCGAAGCCAACTTCCCGAACTCAAGCGGGTGGTCCTGGCGACCGCCAACCGGGTGGTGATGGAGCCAACCCTTCAGGACGCGTTGGCAAAACTCCTGGATACCGGAAGAGCGCCGGTCCCACCGGCAACGCCGACCGGACCGACCACACCGGGGTCGAGCGATCTGGCGGCACTCGTCCGCTCGGCCCAGGAGCACTACGATCGGGCGCAGGAGCGACTGCGAGCCGGGGACTTTGCCGGCTATGGCGAGGAGATCCGACTGCTAGAGGCGGACTTGCGCCGCCTCGCCGAGTTGACCGCTCCCCGTCCTTCTTCCTAGACCTATTCTGCGCCCGGAGGCGCAGCCTGGAGGCAGCATGAACAGCGGCCACGAACCAAAGCCGCAACCAACTAGTCCGCCAGCGCCTATCGAGGCAGATCACGACGACAAGCGGATCGACATCGAGCAGACCGAGGTCCGCGACGTCGAGGGGCGGCGCGTCGACATTCGCCAGAGTGGGCTGCGCGACGTCCATGCCGATGAGGTCCATGTCCGCCAAGCCGGGATGGTGAGGGTGAATGCCCAGCAGATCGACATCATGCAGGGCGGAATCGGCCTGGCGACCGCGACGAACATTCGGGTCGGACCGAACGCCGGCGCCGGGCTGGTCGCCGGCCGCGACGTCACCCTCGACCAGAGCCGGACACCGGTCGTGCTCGCCGGACGGCGTGCTCGGATCGACCAGGCCGCCGCCGGGATTGTCGTCGCTCAGCGGGTGAATGTCCGCCAGAGCGCGGCTGGAGTGATCATTGCCGCTACCGTCAACGGGGACGTCCGGCCGATGTTCAGCGCGCAGGCAGCCTTGGCGTTCGGTGCGGCTTTCGCGGTGGTGCTCGTCCTATTCCAGACGGTCACGCGGCGCGAACGGCCGACGTTTCGGATGCCACGCTTGCCGCAACTGCGCCGACGCGCGACGTCCGACCCACCGGTAGTGGCGGTGGTTCGCCGGCAGTTGAAGGTGTTGACCGGGGACTAGCGAAACGCAGCCCGGCTGCCGACCGTTATAAGAGCGGCGGCATCGGCGGGAACTGCATCCGGCCCGGTCGCCGGCCGCGATCCTGGCGAGGCCGCCGTATGCAGAGCGTTGACCTGTCCGGTCGCACCCTAGGTTCGGTTGAATTGATCGCGCCACTTGGCCAAGGCGGGATGTCCGCGGTCTACCGTGGCATCCAACGGTCGCTCGACCGCGTGGTGGCCGTCAAAGTGCTGCCGCCCTCACTCCAGCAGGACCCTACTTTCCTTGATCGGTTTCGCCGCGAGGCAACGGCGATTGCCCGTCTTGAGCATCCTCATGTCTTGACCGTCCATGATTTTGGCGAAGAGCGCGGTGTCGCCTATCTCGTGCTCGAACTCGCCGGTGGAGGCAATCTGCGCGATGCCGCCGGGGGGCAACCGCTCGCCCCCTCGGTGGTGCTGACCTTGGTCGACCAAGTCGCCTCAGCGCTCGACTATGCCCACGACCGTGGGATCATCCACCGGGACGTCAAGCCGTCGAACATTCTGCTGCGATCCGCGGGTGGCGACCCGCTCGTTGCGCCGTGGTCGAAGTTGGCTGACTTCGGGCTGGCGAAGCTCCTCGAGAGCGAGACGACCTTGACCGGGTCCGGGGTTGGCGTCGGCACGCCCGAGTACATGAGCCCGGAGCAGGCGCAAGGCCTGGCAGTCGATCGTCGGACGGATGTCTATGCGCTCGGCGTGTTGGCCTACGAACTTCTGACCGGTGCGCCGCCCTATCAAGGTGCGACGCCGCTTTCGGTCGTCCTCCAACACATCGGCGCTCCGGTGCCATCGGCGCGAAAGGCTCGACCCGTCCTGCCCCGGACCATCGACCAGGTTCTCCGCCGGGCGTTGGCAAAGACCCCGGACGAGCGGTATCCCACTGCCGGCTCGTTCGCCGTGGCGTTGCGCTCGGCGGTCGAAATCGTGCCTGCCGCGACGTCGCCGAACGTCGACCGGAGGCTGCTGCTGGCGGGTGGGGCGGCGATCGCCGGACTGGCGGGTCTTTCGGCCATTGGCATGGCCCTTTGGTCCGGACCACCCGCCCTCCCACGGCCGGGTCCGCCGCCCGGCGACCGGTTCCGGGAGACGTTCGCGGCGATTCGTGATCGGATCGGGCCGCCAGCCGAACCGCAGCGGCCAATCCGAATGGCCGAGCAGGAATTTCAGCGCGGATCGGTGCTGGTCTTGCTCGACCCGCCGGGGGTGTATCAGATCTCGGGCAAGTCAAGCGGCGCCTGGGAGCGGCCTATCGAGCGGCTAGCCGGCTTCGAGTGGCCAGCCGACCGGCCACCGTCGCCGCTCGCCATTCGGGACCGGATCTTGCAGAATCTGCCAGCGGTCCAGGACACCCTGGGAGCACCCGCCGCTGCCGGGGAGATCACACCCGCCGCGCCCTACCAGCGCTTTCAACGCGGGTTCTTGGTCGGCCGGCGGGCGCCGGAGACCTACGCCCTCCTCGACGATGGCGGGTTCTTCAGCTTCCGCTAGCGCGCCCATTCCATCCCGAGGAAGGCGACGATGAACGTCTTGATTACCGGCCTCACCGGTCTGGTCGGCAGCCACCTCGCCGACTATCTCCTGACGATCCCCGGGGTCCGGGTGTTTGGCTTCAAACGCTGGCGCAGCGATCCGGCGACGATCCGTCATCTGGCTGGTCGTATCACGGTCATCGAAGGCGATGTCGAGGATCGCTCGTCGGTCGAGCGGGCGGTCGCGATCAGCCAGCCGGAGCGGATCTTCCACCTTGCCGCCCAGAGCTATCCCTCCGAATCATGGGACGCGCCGGTGCACACCTTCAATGCCAATGTCATCGGAACGATCAATGTCCTGGAGACCGTTCGCCACCGGTCGCCCAAGACAGCAGTCCACGTCGCGGGGTCGAGCGCCGAGTACGGATTTATCCGGCCGGAGGATTGCCCGATCGCCGAGACGATGCCGCTGAAGCCGCTCAGCCCATATGGTGTTTCGAAGGTCGCCCAGGAACTCTTGGCCTACCAATATCATCAGAATTTCGGGCTGCGGACCTTCATCACTCGTTCGTTCAACCATATCGGCCCACGCCAGGGCGAGCGAACGGCGGTGCAGACGTTCTGCAAACAGGTGGCTGAAATCGAGGCCGGTTTGCGGCCTCCGGTCGTGCAGGTCGGGAACCTGACCCCTCGGCGCGACTTCTCCGACGTCCTGGACGTCTGCCGGGCGCTCTGGCTGCTGGTCGAGCGTGGCACGCCGGGAGAGACGTACAACCTCTGCTCCGGGCAAGCGCCGGTGATCGGCGAGGTCCTCGATTTGGTCCTCTCCAAGGCGCGGGTGACGGTGCGGGTCGAAGAGGACCCGGCACGGCTGCGGCCGAGCGACGAGCCAATCCTTCTTGGCGACAACAGCAGGCTCCGGCGCGACACCGGCTGGGCGCCTGAAGTGCCGCTCTCAGACAGCCTCGATCGCATCCTCGCCTACTGGCGCTCCCGTTTGGCCGAAGAAGCGGCGGCGGCCAGCCTCGCGCACTGAGGTGCGTCCGGTCTGGGGCGCGTCTCCAGACCGCAGCCTCCTGGGCGTGATCTTCGTGATTGCCCTGCTCGTCCGAGCGCCCTGGCTGGTCGCCATCGACGGCCCTGGCTATCTCGACGCCGCCTACAGCGACCTGATCGGGCGAGAACTGGCGGCAGGCCACGGTCTCAGCGAGCCGATCATCTGGCACTGGCTGCGTCTTCCCGAGGCGATCGTCCACCCGAGCCATGACTACTGGATGCCGCTCGAAGCGGTGCTGGTCGCCGGGAGCGTCCGCCTGCTGGGCGAGCGTTGGCCGGCCCCAGTGTTGCCGAACCTCGTCCTTTCGGCAGCGCTTGCGCCGGTGGCGGCCTGGCTGGCCGGACGCTGGGGAGCGAGCAGGCGAGAAGCCGCGGTCGCTGCCGGATTGGCCCTGGTTGCCGGGCCGTACGCCGCCCATTGGACGACGACCGACCCGATGGCGGTTGCGGCGCTCGTCGGGTCGCTTGCCCTGATCTGCGCCGACCGTCCCGGATGGCGCTGGGCGTTCCTTGGCGGCAGCCTCGCCGGACTGGGACAACTGGCCCGAGCCGAGGGTTTCTTGCTGCTGGCGACGATCCTGATCGTTCGGTCGGCGCGGCGAGAGTGGCGTGCCGCCGCGCTGGCCGCAGCGGCCTATGGGTTGGTAGTCGCGCCGTGGGCAGCCCGAAACCTCGCCGAATTCGGAGTGGCCACACCGGCCGGACTAGCGACGATCTGGCTGACCGAATACAACGACCTATTTCGCCCCGGCGGGGCATCGACCGCGGAGTGGATGGCGCGCGGCCTCGGCGCGATCGCGACCGAGAAGATGCTCGCGCTCGGCTTGAACCTCGGGGTTCTGGCGTTGCTGGGCCACCTCTTTCTGACCCCGTTTGCCCTGGGCGGGCTGCTGGTCTTGCGGCGCAGGCAGCCGGCTCCGCTGGTCTACCTTGCGCTCTTGTTGGTGGCGATGTCGCTGGTGTTCACCTTCCCCGGTGCGCGTGGTGGTTTTGCCCACGGTCTGGCGGCGTTAGTACCGGCGTTTGCGGCGGCGACGGTGCTAGGGCTCCAGCGCTTTTCGGGCTGGCTGGCGAGCCGGCGGCGGCTCGACCCGAGCGAGGCGCGCCAGCGAATTGCGCTGATCGCGCTGAGTGGCAGCCTCGCCGCCGGTCTTGGGTTAGGCTGGCAACAACTTGGCGAATGGCGCACCTGGCGGGCGGACCTCGGCTTGGCGGCGGCTGAAATCCGGGCACAAGACCCCGGCGCCGTGGTGATGGTCGCCGACCCCGCAACCTATGCGGTGCTCTCCGGAACGTCAGCGATCGTGATGCCGAATCTCCCACCGTCGGACGCGGTAGCCCTCGCGCGGCGCTACCAGACACGGTTTGTGCTGGTCGGCGACGCCTACCCAAGAGCCTGGTCGGCCTGGCTCACCGAGGACGAGGCGGTACCTGGCGTGCGCGAGGTTGGAAGCGCGGGGCAATTCCGCCTCTTCGAGATTCTGCCCTAGCCCGACCGACTGAGCGCATCGAGTTCATGGCGGACGGTCTCGACGTTGGCACGGGCTCCGATCTTCTCGAAGAGGACGAGGCTTTCACCCAACCAGCCGAGCGCCTCGCTGCGCCGCTGAAGTCGTCCCGCGGCCAGTCCAAGCATTCGCTGGGCGGATGCTTCCTCGAAGCGGTTGCCGACTTGGATCGCCCAGCGGAGCGCGGATCGAGCGGCTTGCTCGGCCTTTTCCGGTGAGCGGGCGGCCAGAGCCAATTCGGCCAATTGGCGGTAATACTCGGGGAAGCGCTCGCGTGCGCCGATGCTCTCGACGAGCGAAATCGCCTGTTCGAGTTGGCGTGCGCCTTCGTCGGTGTCTCCCCGTGCGCCGGCCAGCACTCCGAAGCGGGCCAGGGCCCGGGCCAGGCCAAGCTGGTCGCCGGCCTGCTCGAAGGTAGCGGCGGCGCGGCGCAGGCTGGCAGCCGCAGACGGTAGGTCGCCGGCGCTCTGTTCGACGACCCCCAGATTGACCAGTACACCCGCCAGGTTGGCAAGGTCCCCGAGGCGCTCCCAGTGCGCCACGCTCCGTCGCAGGTGCTCGACCCCGGATGGGAAATCACGCAGGCGGGCGTAGATGCTGCCGAGCCGCGCCTCGAGGCGGGCTTCCGCGACGGGGTCACCGGCGGCGACGGCGGCATCGAGGGCGTCGCGCGCTGCCTGAAGTTCGGCGGCCGCGTTCGGGTCGGCAATGCCCGGCCGGTTGAGGGCGATGTAGGCGCGGGAGATCTCCCGATGGTCGCCGTGGGCGCCGACCTCGCGCAGAGCACGCGCGTAGGCAGCCGCGGCGCGCTCGACCTCGCCCTGCTGGTAGTAGATCATGCTGAGTGACGAGAGCAAGCGAGCGAGCAACGCCGAATCACGGCCGGGGGCAAGTTCGTCGATGCCGGCGTTGAGTGCTTGGAGCGCTCCGGCAAAGTCGCCGGTCCGCTCGCGCACCTCGCCAAGACGGCCATGGATCGCCGCCCGAAGGGCACGGTCGGAACCGGCCAGTCGGAGCGCATCTTGGAGGTCACCGAGCGCAGCGGGATAATCGCCGACCTGCGCCTCAGACTCGGCGCGGTCCATCCGAACGCGCGCCAACTCGACCAGCGTGTTCCCCCACGGAAGGACCGGGCGAGTTGACGGACCGTTTGGGCGACTTCCGGCGCTCGGCCCCAAGCTTTCGAGGGCAGCGATCGCCCGGCCATACAATCCAATCGCCTCGCGGGGGGCATAGAGCCGGCGGGCGGCCTCGGCGGCGCGCTTGGCGACGACGGCGCCCTGTTCCCACTGCTCGCCGCGCTCAAGGTGATAGAGCAATTCACCGAGCCGTTCGGTCGGTGGTCCGCTCTTCTGAAGTGCCGCGGCAGCAGAGCGGTGAACGGCGCGGCGCTGACTGACCGACATCGTGTTGTAGGCAACCTCGCGCACGAGAGGATGCTTGAAGCCGAACCAGCCTGGTCGGCTGCCTTCGGGCGAGACCAACTGGCTGGCAACTAACCGCTCGAGCGGACCAGCCGCCGACGCGTCGCCGGCGATACCCGCCAGCAACGCCCCCTCGAATGAAGAGCCGAGCACCGCCGCCTGTTGGAGCCAAAGTCGGTCGGCTTCGGCGAGTCGGTCGATACGGGCGGCGATGACTGCGCGGAGGGTGGTTGGGATGGTTTCACCGGTCGGGCGGCCGATGAGTTCGCGTTCGCCGGGCGGGCCGGTCAGCGTTCCAGCATCCAGCAACGATCGAACCAACTCTTCGAGATAGAACGGATTTCCCGCTGCCCGGTCGAGGACGGCGCGCTCTAGTTCGGGCGTCAGCACCCCGTCTCCAACCAACTGGATCAGCATGCCGCGCGCCGCCTCGCGCGGCAACGGATCGAGCGCGACGTGGTAACGCGCAGCGCGCGGCGCCCAGCGAGCGGTATCGAGATAATCGGGCCGCGACACCAAGACGATCAGCAGTGGCGCGTCGGCGATCTGTTCGACGAGGGCGCGGATCGCCAGCAATGATGCATTGTCGGCCCAGTGAAGGTCCTCAAAAAGGGCGATCACCGGTTGGCCAGCCTGGGCGACGAGCAGCCTCGCGAGCGCTGCTCCGGCGACCGCGGCGGCCTCCTCGGTCACCCGGCCGGTCTCGTGGCGAGCCGGCGCACCGACCTCCAAGAGCGCTGACAGAACGTCGCGCTGACCGGCGTCGAGTTGCCGCGGCAAGGGCTCACCGGGTGGCAGGAGCGCTCGGAGCATATCGCGGACGACGCCAAAGGCAGTCACCTGGTCGTGGGGAGAGCTATGGCCGTAGACAGCGCGGGCGCGGCCTGCGGTGGAGGCGACCAGTTCAGCGGCAAGTCGGCTCTTGCCGATCCCCGCGTCACCGCTGATTTCGAGGACTGTGGTGCGGCGGCGCTCGGCGCTTGCGAAAGCGCGGGCAGCGATCTCAAGTTCGGCGGTCCGGCCGACCAACGACGTGTTGACCCCGGGCAGACCGCGGCCGGATGTCGCGTCGGTGACCTCGCCGCGGACCTGGAAGGCGGTAATGGGGGCGGCGAAGCCGCGCCGAGCGAGCGGCGGCGTCGGCTGGACGTCGAAACGGTGGGGGGTCAGCCGCCGAGTGGCGTCGGACACCAGCACGCCGCCGCTCGGCGCAACCGATTCGAGACGGGCAGCCAGGTTTACTGCCTCGCCGAGCGCAGTCATCGCTGGCTGGTCGGTGGTCCCAACAGGACCGTAGAGGACCTCACCGGTGGCGATGCCGATCCGGCTCGCCAGCGTGACCCGCCGACCGCCGAGGTCTGCTTCGCGGACGTCCTCCAGCAGACGTTGGATCGCGAGGGCGGCGTGGATCGCCCGTTCGGCATCGTCTTCGTGGGCGGTCGGCGCGCCAAACAGCGCCATCACCGCGTCGCCCATGTACTTGTCGACGGTCCCGCCGAAGCGAGTGATCGCCTCGGCGGCGCGGGCAAAATAGCGGTTCATCAGGTCGGCGACGGCCTCGGGGTCAAGCCCGGCGGTTGCGGCGACGAAGCCCTCGACGTCGGCAAACAGAACGGTCAGGAGCCGACGCTCGGCACGCTTCGCGCCGGCCTGGAGCGGCCGCCCACAATTGCCACAGAACCGGAAGGAGCGTGGGTTCGGGTGGTCACAATGCGGACAAGCATCGGCCAGGCGCGCACCGCAATGGCCGCAGAAGTTGACATCCGGCCGGACGGTCTCGCCACAGACCGGACAGGCGATTGAGGTGGTCATGCGCCGCCAGCGTCCATGCTCTGGGGTCTGGGCTCCTCGCTCGGATCTTTCAGCGGCGCTCGCTCGGGCGCGGGTGCGCCACCTCATCTAGAGTACCAAATCAGGTAGCTTCCTCGCAGCGCGTTTACCCTCGCACCCTCGGTTGATGTCGGCGACAATTAGGCCCTCACACCGCGGATGGACGATACCGATGGAGATCGCTCCGGCGACCGTGGCCGACGCGCCCGCCGCCGCTGGCCTGCTCGAACGCTTCTATGCTGAGGAGGCGATCCCGACGCCCGCCGAGGCAGTTCTGGCGAATGTCCGGCTGGTGCTGGACGAGCCATCGATCGTGATTCTGCTGGCCTGGGATGGGGATCGGGCAGTTGGGGTGGCGGTGGCAGGTGAGGACTTGAGCGTCGAGTTTGGCCGCTCGGCCGAACTCGACGACCTGTACGTCCTTGCGGAATATCGAGGAAGCGGGTTGGGCCGGCGCTTGATTGAGGCGGTGCAGGACTGGGCGGTCGGGCGGGGCTGCGGCGCGCTGTCGCTCGTGGTCACCCCGGAGGGCCAGGAAGCGCACGACCTCATTGGCTATTACCGCCGGTTGGGGTTCGTCTCCACCGGGCGACTGGTGCTCACGATGGAACTACCGGCTCGTTAACGCACCAAGCCCGCCTCGTTGGCGGGCTTGTGCTGGGCTGACGACCACTTTCTTGCGTCGGCTCCGTGACCGGTGCGTGGCTGCCGCCGACGCTTCTTGACAAAGAAACGATAGCCGCCCGGCTGTGAGAACCGCGTGAATGGGCCAGAAGCTGGTGTGAAGATTCTGTGAAGATCTCCTCCTTGATGGTCGGTTGGCCGGCCCGCCGCGCCGCGATCCGATCCCGCAGGCCAAGCCGCAGCCCAACTAGATGCCCCCAGCCGACCTTTGTCATCTGAAAGCTCTGCAAGGTGAGCGGGACCTTGACGCGCATCTCGCCGTGGGCGACCAGTCGCTCGGCCGCCGCCTCCCATCGGCGACCTCGAGGACCAGCGTAGCGGGCAATCCGCTGCGGTCGGAGGGAACGAGCAGGGGCTTGCGCCGTTGCTGATCTCCAGCAGCGACCAGTCCGGCCGCAGAAACCGGCAGAGGCGACCGAAAGTTCGGACGACGATGGACCGGCCGAGCCAGTCACGAGAGATGCCGGCGACTTGGTCAACGTTGTCGGCGCTCTGGTCGACCCTGGTATCAGGCCGGCGCCACCGTGTCCTTTCTGGGCCGCAACGACAACGACCAGAATCACCAGTGCGGCATCGACAGGCGGCTCTGCCGGCCGAGTCGCGCCCCTCGATCACACCGACGGCGAGGCGACGTAGTGCTGGGAATTCGTCCATTCAGACGTCGAAAAGGTGTTCGCTCACTTCTTCTAGAAGGTAGAGCCGCGGCGCGTGGGCTACGGAATGCCGCTGCGGATCGCCACCAACGAGACGACAATGCGCCTACTGTCGTCCGCAGGCGCTCCCCGGATCGACGCCTTGAACGAGAGTCGAGCGTTTCGGTACAATGCGCGTCAGGGCCGGCTACCGCTCCTGGTGGGCTGCGCTCGTCGTTCGCTTGGCGGCTGCCAAGGTCGACGACCTCACGATGCTGGCGCCGCCGACCCTGCCGCGGCGGTCGTGGAGATGGGCTTTCGCTTCGGCGACAGTCCCACGTCTTTCCGATTTGCACTTTGGCCGACGAGCCTCTCCGTGGCACCTTATCGCAACCGACGGTACAGAATGGAGCGCCAATGTCCGATCCGGTCATTATCTATACCCACACCGACGAAGCGCCCGCTCTCGCGACCTATTCCTTCCTGCCGATCGTGCAGGCATTTGCGTCGAAGGCCGGAGTTCGGATCGAGACCCGCGATATTTCGCTGGCCGGCCGCATCATCGCCGCCTTCCCGGAATGGCTTCGGCCTGACCAGCGGATCAACGACGACCTGGCGGAGTTGGGTGAACTCGCCAAGACCCCGGATGCCCGGATCATCAAGCTGCCGAACATCTCGGCATCGGCGCCGCAACTCAAGGCGGCGATCGCCGAACTGAAGCAGAAGGGGTACGCTCTACCCGAGTTTCCTGACGAGCCGGCGACGGCGCAAGAGCGCGAGGTGCGAGCCCGGTACGATCGGATCAAAGGAAGCGCCGTCAACCCGGTCCTCCGAGAGGGCAATTCCGACCGGCGCGCCCCCGCCTCAGTCAAGAACTATGCCCGCAAACATCCACACACGATGGGCGCCTGGTCGCCGGATTCGAAGACCAACGTCGCCCAGATGCAGGCGGACGATTTCCGCTCCACCGAGCGGTCCGCGGTCATCGACCACGATGATTCGCTTCGGATCGAACTCGTCGATGCCGAGGGGAAGACGACGGTGCTCCGCGCGTCGGTTCCGGTTCTCGCGGGTGAAGTCGTCGACGCGTCGGTGATGCGTGTCTCGGCGCTTCGCGAGTTCTTGGCGGCGCAGATCGCCCGCGCCAAAGCCGAAAATGTCCTGTTCTCGCTTCATCTCAAGGCCACCATGATGAAGATCAGCGATCCGATCATCTTCGGGCATGCCGTCCGAGCCTTCTTCCCGAAGACCTTTGCCCACTACGGGCCGGAGCTCGCCGAGGCCGGGCTTAACCCCAACGACGGGCTGGGCGCGATTCTGGCCGGGTTGGACTCGCTGCCGCAGGGAGCGGCGATCCGAGCCTCGATCGAAGCCGAACTTGCCGACGGTCCGGCTCTCGCCATGGTGGACTCCGATCGCGGGATCACCAATCTTCACGTCCCGAGCGACGTCATCGTGGACGCCTCGATGCCGGCGATGATCCGGACTTCGGGTCATATGTGGGGGCCGGACGGCCAGGAAGCCGACACCCTCGCCGTCCTCCCGGACAGCAGCTACGCCGGTATCTACCAAGTTGTCATCGACGACTGCCGGAAGAACGGCGCCTACGATCCCTCGACGATGGGCGATGTCCCGAACGTCGGGCTGATGGCGCAAGCCGCCGAAGAGTACGGTAGCCACGACAAGACCTTCGAAGCCGCCGCCACCGGCACGATTCGGGTCGTCGATCAGGCGGGCGCCGTCGTCCTCGAACAGCAGGTGAACGCCGGCGACATCTTCCGCATGTGTCAGACCAAGGACATCGCGATCCGCGATTGGGTGAAACTGGCGGTGAGCCGCGCCCGCGCAACCGGCGACCCCGCGGTCTTCTGGCTGGACGAGACGCGGCCGCACGATGCAGCCCTCATCAGCAAGGTGAGGACGTATCTGGCCGAACACGACACCAGCGGTCTGCAACTGGAGATCCGAGCGCCCGTCGACGCGATCGCATTCTCTCTCGACCGGATTCGCCGTGGCCTGAACACGATCTCGGTCACCGGTAACGTCCTTCGCGACTACCTGACCGACCTGTTTCCGATCCTCGAACTTGGTACGAGCGCCAAGATGCTCTCGATCGTCCCGCTGCTAGCCGGCGGTGGCATGTTCGAGACCGGGGCGGGAGGATCGGCGCCAAAGCACGTCCAGCAACTTGTCAAGGAGAACTTCCTGCGCTGGGACAGCCTCGGGGAGTTCTTCGCACTGGCGGCGTGCCTCGAGCACTTCGCCCAGGGCACTGGAAACCGGCGAGCCCAGATCCTGGCCGATACGCTCGACCGGGCGACCGGCACCTTGCTGGAGGAGAACAAGTCGCCGGGTCGGAGCGTCGGGCGGATCGACAACCGAGGGAGTCACTTCTACCTGTCCCTCTATTGGGCACGGGAACTTGCTCGGCAAAGCGAGGACCCGTCGCTTGCCGCCGAGTTCGCTACCTTGGCGGAGCAACTGGCGCAGCAGGAAGCAACGATCATCGAGGAACTGCGCGCCGTTCAGGGCGCTCCCGCCGATATTGGTGGCTACTATCAGCCTGACCAGGAGACGGTTTCGGCCATCATGCGCCCGTCCAGGACGTTCAACGAGGCGCTTGGTCTGCTCGGTTCGACGCAGTTGGAAGGGGTCCGCTAAGGCGTTCGGGCTTGGCGGCAGCCACCTACGCCCTGGCTGGCCTGAAACCGCTCTCGGCGCAGCAAGGCCGGGCGCTGGCCTCGAAACGACCGACAAGGTCTTGTTACGACACGCGGGCTCGCTGCGGCCGTCTTGTCACACACTACCTGGGTGTCGCGATGGCGATCGCGGTGCTGACGACCAATGGCGTCTGCCCCGGTCCAAGCATCCGGTCGCGGGCACCGTGGCAGGTGGCCCTTGACAATTTGGGGTTGGTGCTGTTCTGTAGCTCACGACGTCGACGAGACTGGCTGAGCATTGCTCCGGACGGGAGCAACCGTTCGCCAGAGGTTCATCCAGCCCCGGTCCGGTCTTCTGAAAAGCCGGCCCACTCTCCCAGGGTCTCGTCCACGTCCAAAGGAGGTGGCATGAACCCAGCTACTGGCGCCGGCCAGACCGCGGTGGCCGCGCCGCGGATACCGGTCAAAGACGATTTCTTTACTTCACCGTTGGAGCCCCTTTCCGGGGTGCGGCTGAAGGGAACCCGGTGCCGAGCCTGTGGAGAGGCCTTCCTTGGGGCCTGTCCAGCCTGCGAGAACTGTCAGAGCACCGATCTTGAGGAGACCATACTCAGCACCAGCGGAACGCTCTATACCTACACGGTCATTCGGAACCGGCCGCCCGGTGATTACCTTGGCCCCGACCCCTTCGTGCCCTACGCGGTTGGCCTCGTCGAATTGCCGGAAGGGCTGCGCCTGGTCACGGCGCTCACGGACTGCGATGTCGATCGCCTCGAGGTTGGCACTCGGTTCGACCTCGTCGTCGAGCCGTTGGGACTGGACGCCTCGGGAAACGAAGTGATCGGCTACAAATTCCGGCCGGTGTCAGACGGGCAAGGAGCGTAAGGTGAGAGCAGTCGCGATTATCGGTGTCGGAGCGCACAAGTTCGGGCGGTTCGACGACAAGACGTACAGCGACCTTGCGCTCGAGGCGACCAACCGGGCGCTTGAGGATGCCGGCATCCCCTGGAAGACGATCCAGACGGCGTATTGCGCCTCGATGTATCTGCCGGCGACCTCCGGCGCTCGTATACTCTCGCGACTCGGCCGCACTGGGATCCCGATCGCCGATGTCGAGGCGGCTTGTGCGAGCGGCGGGGTTGCCCTCCGCCAGGCGTACCTCGCGGTCGCCTCCGGCCAATGTGACTATGCCCTTGCCCTCGGCGTCGAAAAGATGCCACGGGGGTTTATGTCGCCGGAGGCGATCTACGAGCGCTGGCAAGTGCTCTCCGGCCTCTCGGTGAACCCGATGTACTGGGCGATGTCGGCCAAACGGCACATGGTCGACTACGGCACGACGATCGAGCAGATCGGGCGGGTTGCAGTCAAGAACCACAAGAACAGCGCCCAGAACCCGTACGCGATGTACCAGAAGGAATTCAGCCTCGAAGCGGTCCTCGACTCCCGCCTGGTCTGCGACCCGATCCGGCTCCTGATGATCTGCTCGCCGAATGAAGGGGCGGCTGCAGCGATTCTTTGTCCGGTCGAGATCGCCAGCCGTCACTCCAGTATGCCGGTCACCGTCGCGGCCTCGGTGCACAAGCTCACGCTCTATCCATGGTTTCGGGCGCCGGCGTATTACACGACGGCCCGAGTCGACAATCCGCCCGTCACGACCATCGCCGCGCGGGAGGCGTACGCGCAGGCTGGTGTTGGCCCGGAAGACCTCGATATCGCCGAGGTTCAGGACACCGACGCCTTCTGCGAGATCGAAGCCTACGAGCAACTCGGGCTGTGTGGCCCTGGCGAAGGCGGCCGGCTGATCGACGAGGGCGAAACCGAGATCGGTGGCCGGATTCCGGTCAGCACCAGCGGTGGCTTGATTAGCAACGGCGAACCGGTGGGAGCGTCCCATCTACGCCAGATCTGCGAAGTGGTCTGGCAACTCCGCGGCCAGGCCGGCGGCCGCCAGGTCGAGGATGCCAAAGTCGGTCTCGCTCACGTGGTTGGCGCGGGTGGCAATGCGGCGGTGACGATCCTGACACGGTAGGTGTCAGGGCCTGACCGCTCGGTTCCCGGACGGCGGCGTTTGGTGCGGCTCGGTGCGACCGCGCTCCGATGACTCGCTCGGGGCCGCATCAGTTATCGCTGGGAGCGTGTCATCGGAAGTGGCCGACGACGTTGGTCATGGACAGGGGATCGCCCCGTCAGGCATGAAGAAGCCCGGTCAAGTTGTCCGGGCGGTGGGAGCGGGTGAAGGGATTCGAACCCTCGACATCTTGCTTGGGAAGCAAGCACTCTGCCAGCTGAGTTACACCCGCCGGGTTCCTTGACAGGAATGCGAACGACACCCTACAATGACGTGTTGATTAGGCAAGTTCTCCGGAGTTCGAAGGTTCCCCCCGTAGACGGTCTGTCCCCCGAAGCCGTGGTGTCGATGTTCGTTCGACCGGCGTTCATTATATCGGAGCGGTCCTACGGTCGCAAGCCTGCATCCGCTTCGCGAACGCTACCTCGGCCGGGTGTTGTGCCAAGCCTTGACATCCGTTCCTGCGGTAACGAGTCCCTTCGAGCCAGCGAGCCTGCCGTTCAAGACCGTATCTAGCCACGGGGATACGACGCGATCGATCGGGCCAGCGTAGGTGACCGCATTTCCACCTTTTCGCAGCCGCGGAGGAACACCGCGGCTTTTCGGCCTGGCGAATGTCTTCCCCAAACCGCGCGGTGCGTTTTATGCCGCCGGTCGAGCCTGGTAGCGAGGAGCGGGAGTTAAAGCACATGGTGGTTACCACGAGTCTGGCGCGCAATGGCTCCGAAGCGATTACGGAGGTCAAGGCCTACAACCGAATTTCGGACGTCCTGGCGATCCCCAATCTGATCCAGGTTCAGATCCGGTCGTTCGATTGGTTCCAGCGGGAGGGCCTGCGCGAACTGCTCGACGAGATTTCGCCGATCGTGGACTTCAGCAACAAGTTGGAATTGAAGTTCCTTGAGTACGACTTCGGCGAGCCGAAGTATCCCGAGGTCGAATGCCGTGAGCGCGACATGACCTTTGCCGCGCCCTTGCGGGTGCGCGTCCAACTTGAGGTCAAGGAGACCGGGGAGATCAAAGAACAGAACCTGTTCATGGGCGATTTCCCGATCATGACCAAGAATGGCACCTTCGTGATCAACGGCGCCGAGCGCGTCGTCGTCTCGCAGTTGGTTCGCTCACCGGGGGTCTACTTTACTCGTGAGGAAGATCCCACGACCGGCCGCAAGCTGTGCTTTGGCAAACTGATCCCCAACCGCGGCGCCTGGCTGGAATTCGAGACGTCCAACAAAGACATTCTGTCCGTCAAGGTCGACCGCAAGCGCAAGATCCCGGTCACCGTGCTGCTGCGAGCGATCGGGCTGGGCTCCAACGACGATATCCTCGCCGCCTTCGAGGAGACCGATACCGCCAGCGATCACCAGTTCATCAAGTCAACGCTCGATCGCGACTCGACCAAGACCACGGACGAGGCGCTGCTCGAATTCTACCGCCGCTTGCGGCCCGGCGAGCCGCCGACTGCCGACAACGCCCGCACCCTGCTCAATCAGTTGTTCTTCAACGGTCGACGGTATGACCTCGGCAAAGTCGGCCGCTACAAGCTCAACAAGCGACTGAAGTCACCCACTCCACTTGACATCCGCACCCTTACGCGCGACGACCTCGTTGCGATCGTTCGCGAGATGATCCGGATCAACAATGGCCAGGGTCATCCAGACGACATCGACCACCTGGGGAACCGTCGGGTACGCGCAGTGGGCGAACTCATTCAGAACCAATTCCGGGTTGGCCTGCTTCGGATGGAGCGAGTGATCCGCGAGCGGATGACCATCACCGACCCGGAGCAAGCCACGCCGAGTGCGTTGGTCAACATCCGTCCGGTCGTTGCCGCGATCAAGGAGTTCTTCGGCGGGTCGCAGCTTTCTCAGTTCATGGACCAGACGAACCCGCTGGCAGAACTCACCCATAAGCGCCGCCTTTCAGCGCTCGGTCCGGGCGGGCTTTCGCGCGATCGCGCCGGGTTCGAGGTTCGCGACGTCCATTACTCGCACTATGGCCGGATCTGTCCGATTGAAACGCCGGAAGGGCCCAACATCGGCCTGATTGGATCGTTGGCCACCTTCGGACAGATCAATGACTACGGTTTCATTGAAACCCCGTATCGCAAGGTGATCAGCGAGATCGACCCGAAATCCGAGTCGGTCGTCGCGCTGTTGGTCGGACGAACTCTGCGCGAGGCGATCGTCGACGACAAGGGCAAGGCCGTCTTCGAGGCCGGGATTGAGTTCGATCAGAAGAGCGCCCGCAAGGCGGCGGATGTCGCCAAGCGGCCGATCAAGGTGAAGGCGTTTGTATCCGACGACATCGAATATCTGACAGCCGACGAGGAAGACCTGTACATCATCGCCCAGGCGAACGCGCCGTTGACCGAGAGCGCCGAGTTCGTCGAGCCTCGGCCCGAGGTGCGCTACGGCGAGAAGTTCCTCACCGAACGCCCCGAAAACATCCGGCTGATGGACGTCTCGCCAAAGCAGATCGTCTCGGTGGCCGCGTCGCTCATCCCGTTCCTCGAGCACGACGATGCCAACCGCGCCCTGATGGGGTCGAACATGCAGCGCCAGGCGGTGCCGCTTGTCGCCCCGGAAGCGCCTTTGGTCGGCACCGGAATGGAGAGCCAGGTCGCCCGCGACTCGGGCCAGGTGATCGTCTCGGATGTCGATGGAGTCGTCGTTTCCTGCACCTCGGAGCGGATCATGGTCCGCGACGGCGACGGCTATGAGCATATCTATCCATTGATGAAGTTCATCCGCTCCAACCAGGCGACCTGTATCAACCAACGCCCCATCGTCTTTCCGGGCGACAAGGTGACCTCGGGTCAGCCATTGGCCGATAGCTCATCGACCGAGAACGGTGACCTTGCGCTCGGCCAGAACGTCCTGTGCGCGTTCATGAGTTGGGACGGCTCGAACTTCGAGGACGCGATCATCCTCTCCGAAAATATCGTCCGCGACGACAAGTTCACCTCGATCCATATCGAGAAGCACGAAGTCGAGGCGCGCGACACCAAGCTCGGTCCGGAGGAGATCACCCGCGACATTCCCAACGTCGGCGAAGAGAGCCTGCGGGACCTCGACGAGGACGGTGTCATCCGGATTGGCGCCGAAGTCGGACCGGGCGACATCCTGGTTGGCAAGATCACCCCAAAGGGGGAGACCGAACTGACCGCTGAAGAGAAACTGCTCCGGGCGATCTTTGGCGAAAAGGCGCGGGAGGTTAAGGACACCAGCCTGCGCGTGCCGCATGGGGAACGGGGCAAGGTCGTCGATGTCAAGGTGTTCTCGCGCGAGCACCACGACGAACTGCCCGCTGGCGTCAACAAGTTGGTGCGGGTCTCGATTGCCCAGAAGCGCAAGGTGTCCGAGGGCGACAAGATGGCCGGTCGGCACGGCAACAAAGGCGTCGTCTCGCGAATTGTTCCAGTCGAGGACATGCCGTTTCTGGCTGATGGCACCGCGATCGAGATCATCCTCAACCCGATCGGCGTTCCAAGCCGGATGAACGTCGGCCAGGTCCTCGAGACGCATCTCGGCTGGGCGGCCAAGACGCTCGGGTTCCGTGTCGTTACCCCAGTGTTCGACGGAGCGCACGAAGAATCGATCGAGGATGCGCTGGCACGAGCCTGGCTGGTGGGCAAGGCGAATGACGCCGACCCGGACTTTCGTTCGGAGGACGGCGCCACCTCGCGGCTGGCGATCCGAGAGACGACCGTGCGCTGGCTGGACGAACAGGGTTTTGACGGGGCGGCGGTGTTCGACGAGGATCGACCCGGGTCGGCGACCGATGCCTGCCTCAAGCTCTGGCTGGCCGAGAAAGGCGTCGACTCGTCGGCAATGACGCACGATCAGTTGGTCGAGGCTGCCTTCGTCCAGGCGCGAACCCACCAACTTCCCATGCCGATCACCGGCAAGATGCGGTTGTACGACGGCCGCACCGGCGAGGCCTTCGACCGCGCGGTGACGGTCGGCTATATCTACATGTTGAAGTTGGTTCACCTCGTTGAGGACAAAATCCACGCCCGGTCGACCGGCCCCTACTCGCTGATCACCCAGCAACCACTCGGTGGAAAGGCGCAGTTTGGCGGTCAGCGGTTCGGAGAGATGGAAGTGTGGGCGCTCGAAGCGTACGGCGCGGCGCACACGTTGCAGGAAATCTTGACGGTCAAGTCCGACGATGTCGTCGGTCGCGTCAAGACCTACGAGGCGATCGTCAAGGGCGAGGACATTCTGGAGCCGGGTGTTCCGGAGTCGTTCAAAGTCCTGGTGAAAGAGCTCCAGAGCCTCGGGTTGGCGGTAGAAGTCCTCAATGAGGACGAAGAAAAGATCGCCTTCATCGAGGACACGTTTGGGCTCGACATTCCGGAACTGGGCATCAACCTGCACGGGCTAGAGGACGATCGGGAGGAATAAGGGTGCTGGAAGTCAACGATTTCAATGCGGTGCGGATTTCGCTGGCCTCGCCGGAGCAGATCCGGAGTTGGTCGTATGGCGAAGTGACCAAGCCGGAAACCATCAACTACCGCACGCTCAAGCCCGAAAAAGACGGCCTCTTCTGTGAGAAGATCTTCGGCCCGACCAAGGACTTCGAGTGCTATTGCGGGAAGTACAAGCGCGTCCGCTTTAAGGGCATCGTCTGCGACAAATGCGGCGTCGAAGTGACGCGCGCCAAGGTCCGTCGCGAGCGAATGGGTCACATCGAGTTGGCTTCGCCGGTCTCCCACATCTGGTTTGTCAAGGGGACGCCCAGTCGGCTCGGATTGCTCCTGGAAATCTCCCCACGCGACCTCGAGCGCGTGCTCTATTTTGCCCAGTATCTCATCACCTGGGTCGACGACGCGGGGATCGCCCGCGCCCGTGAAGAGATCGAGGAAGAGGTCAAACGCACTATCGGTGAGTTGGCCGAGGGACTCCAGAGCCAGATCGCCGACCTCAAGGGTCAGATCAAGGCGACGCGCGACGCCGCTGAGACGAAGAAGAAGGAGCAGCTTGATGCCCTTCAAGAGGACTGGAACGCCGCCCGCGCGGAGTTGATCGCCGAAAGCAGCCGCCTTCAGGGCGAGATGCGCGGCCAACTTGGCCAGGCTGCCAGCGAGCCGATCGTCTTCCGTGGTGTCGTGATCGTCAAGGAAGATGCGGCCATCAACGAGGACCGGATCGAGGAACTCGACCTCGAAGCCGCCGCCCAGGCGCGCGGGGTCGAAGAGGAGTTCGAGCGCAAGCGCGACGGAATTGTCGCGCTTGCCGATGCCGAGGCCGACAAGCTCATCAACGACCTCGACTCCGAGGTCAAGAAGCTCGACCAGAAGCTGAAGGTCGAGACCGACCGGATCGAGAAGGAGCGCAAAGAGCGCTTCGAGGAGATCGACGGCGTCCGGGTGCGCGAACTGCTGACCGAGGCAAAGTACCGGTCGCTCCGCGACAAATTCAGCGGCCTGTTTCGGGCTGGGATGGGCGCAGAAGCGGTGCGCGACATCGTCGCCAAGATCAATCTCGACGACCTGCGCGAAGACCTGCGTGGTCAGATCTATTCGACCTCCGGCCAGAAGCGCAAGCGCGCCACCAAGCAACTGCGGGTGGTCGAGGCGTTCCGTAAGAGCGGAAACCGTCCCGAGTGGATGATCCTGACCGTCCTGCCGGTGTTGCCACCGGATTTGCGGCCGATGGTCCAACTCGACGGCGGACGGTTTGCCACCAGCGACCTGAACGACCTCTACCGGCGGGTGATCAACCGAAACAACCGCCTGAAGCGACTGATCGAGTTGTCCGCACCGGAGATCATTATTCGCAACGAAAAGCGAATGCTCCAGGAGGCGGTCGACTCGCTGATCGACAATGGCCGGCGCGGCCGCGCCGTGTCGTCCAGCTCCAATCACAAGCTGAAGTCACTCTCCGATATGCTCAAGGGTAAGCAGGGACGCTTCCGTCAGAACCTGCTCGGCAAGCGCGTCGACTATTCGGGCCGCTCGGTCATCGTCGTCGGCCCGAACCTAAAGCTCCACCAATGCGGCCTGCCCAAGCGGATGGCGCTCGAACTGTTCAAACCGTTTGTGATGCGCCGACTGGTCGAGCGCCAGTATGCCCACAACATCAAGAGCGCCAAGCGTGTCGTCGAGCGCGTCCGGCCCGAAGTCTGGGATGTCCTCGAGGAGGTGATCGAAGACCGCCCGGTGCTGCTCAACCGCGCCCCGACGCTCCACCGGCTCGGCATCCAGGCTTTCCAGCCAGTGCTGATCGACGGCAGCGCGATCCAGATCCATCCCTTGGTCTGCTCGGCTTTCAACGCCGACTTCGATGGTGACCAGATGGCGGTCCACGTGCCGCTGTCGAGGGCAGCGGTCGAAGAGGCCAAGAAACTGATGCTTTCGACCCAGAACCTCCTGTCGCCCAGTTCGGGCGAGCCGGTAGTCGCACCGACCCTCGATATGGTGCTCGGCTGCTACTACATGACGTTGCTTCGGCCGGGCGCGCCTGGTGAGAACACCCAGTTCGCCGACTTCGACGAGGCGAAGCTTGCCTACGATCTCGGGATCGTCGACCTCCAGGCCGAGATCGAAGTACCGGTCGCCCCGCCGAGCGACCCTGAGAATCCCGTCCGGATCCGGACGACCGTCGGTCGGATCATCTTCAACGAGATCCTGCCCGAGGCGCTCGGCTACTGGAACGAGGTGATGGACAAAAAGGCGCTCAAGCGCGTCGTCGCCGAGTGTTATCGCGTTCTCCCGAATGACGCGACCGCTCAGGTGGTCGACGAGATCAAGCGTCTCGGCTTCGACTTCGCGACCCGCTCGGGTGTGACGATCGCCGTGAGCGACATCCAGACCCCGCCAAACAAAGCGCAACTGCTTGCCGATGCCGACCAACGGCTTGCCGACATCGAACGACAGTACCGGCGCGGCCTGATCTCCGACGAAGAACGGTACCAGAGCACCGTCGACCTCTGGAGCGAGGTGGGTGAGCAGATCGCCCACGACATCGAAGCCGGCCAAGACCGCTTCGGTTCGATCCACATGATGGCCAACTCGGGGGCGAAGGGAAACATCGCTCAGATCCGCCAGATGGCGGGGATGCGTGGTCTGATGACCGACCCTTCCGGGCGGATTATCGACCTACCGATCCGGTCGTCGTTCCGCGAGGGACTATCGGTCCTCGAGTACTTCATCTCGACCCATGGCGCGCGTAAGGGCCTCGCCGACACCGCGCTCCGTACCGCCGACTCGGGTTACCTGACGCGCCGGCTGATCGACGTTGCTCAGGACGTGATCGTCCGAGAAGAGGATTGCGGAACCCGGATTGGCATCATCGTCGACGCGCTCGCCAAGACCGATCGTACCGACCAACTGGGCGACCGGCTGGTCGGCCGGATCAACCCCGAGCCGATTCGTGATCCGAACACCTTCGAGGAACTTATCCCCGAAGACACCGAGGTTGATCACGAGATGGCGCGCGATATCAACCGGGTCTGGGCTGACTACCGAGCGAAGTTGAAGGAAGGCGTCATCAGCAAAGAGCATGCCAACCGAGTGATCGAGGAAGGCATCCATCAACTGATGGTGCGCTCACCGCTCACCTGCCGGGCGCGCCACGGCGTTTGCCGCCGTTGCTACGGCTGGAGCCTCGCCCGCGGCCATCTGGTTGAGATGGGCGAGGCGGTCGGCATCATCGCCGCCCAATCGATCGGCGAGCCGGGTACACAGTTGACGATGCGCACCTTCCACACCGGTGGCGTCGCCTCGGTATCGGACATCACCAGCGGCTTGCCACGCGTCGAGGAACTGTTCGAGGCGCGTAACCCAAAGGGTCAGGCGACGATCTCCGAGATCGACGGCGTCGTCGAAGTGCTCCGCCAGGACGACAACGCCCGCAAGATCAAGGTGATCAGCACCGAGGTTTATCGCGACGAGCATGCCATCCCGGACGGCTACACCGTGCTGGCTTCGGCCAACGATCATGTCGTCACCGGCGATGTGCTGGCCGTCGCGCCGGACGCCGAGGGGACCGAAGTGGCGACGGTCGACGATGAGCAGGCGATCCGCGCCCGGATCGGCGGCATCGTCACGGTCGAGAACGGCCAGGTCGTCGTCACCTACGAGGAACGCGAAGAACGCGAGTATTCGGTGCCGGCGAATGCCCGAATCGACGTCGACAACGGCCAGCGCGTTCAGGCCGGCCAGCGGCTTACCGATGGATCGGTCAACCCACAGGATATCCTGCGGGTGCTCGGGCGCGACGCCGTTCAACTCTATCTAGTCGAGCAGGTTCAGCAGGTCTACCAGCAGCAAGGTGTGGCGATCAACGACAAGCACATCGAGACGATCGTCCGGCAGATGCTTCGTAAGGTGCGGGTCGATTCGCCCGGCGATACCGAGTTGCTACCCGGTGAACTCGTCGATCGGGCGCGCTACGAGGAGATCAACGCCGCCATCCTCGCCGAAGGCGGCGAGCCCGCCACCGCCCAGACCGTTCTGCTTGGTGTCACCAAGGCCTCGCTCAATACCGACAGTTTCCTGGCCGCTGCCAGCTTCCAGGAGACGACCCGCGTTCTGACCGAAGCCGCAATCACCGGCACCGTCGATCGGCTGTTTGGCCTGAAGGAGAACGTCATCATCGGCAAACTCATCCCGGCTGGGACCGGGTTGAATAAGCCAAAGCGTGGCGAGTTGCCCGAAGCCGAGGAGTTGGAGGCTCTCGAGGATGACGGCTTCGCCGAGTTGACAACGCTTCCGGCCGCCACCCCAACCGAGGGCTGGACCTAACCGCATTGTGCGCCCCCGCGGTCGCGGGCGGGCGCACAACATTTGACAATCGAGCGCTGAGACGGTACTCTTCGGTAACGCCCCGCAGCGCGCGGGAGGCATTGCCGTGCAATGCCGGCTGTGATCTCTTCATCGTGATAACGGGGGGCAACGGGCCACCAGTCCGCCTTCAGGTTCACGAGCGGGGTTCGCGGCCATTTTGTTTGCCTGAGACCGGACCGTTGAGCCGCCCAGGCGCGTACCAATCAGGATTGCTGCCCCAGGACAGCCGGGGACCGCGGCACGGCCGCGCAAACTAGGAGAAGTCGATTGCCGACAATCAGCCAGTTGATCCGTAAGGGTCGCAAGCCGAACAGCAGGAAGACCAAGGCGCCGGCCCTTCGCTTCGGCTACAACGCGCTGACCAAGCGCTCGGTGCGCCGGGAGAAGGGCTCGCCCCAGAAGCGAGGAGTCTGCGTCGCCGTCAAGACGATGACACCCAAGAAGCCAAACTCGGCGCTACGCAAGATCGCTCGCGTCCGCCTGACCAATCAGATGGAAGTGACCGCCTACATTCCGGGCGAGGGCCACAACCTTCAGGAGCACTCGGTCGTGCTGATCCGCGGTGGCCGCGTCAAGGACCTGCCGGGCGTGCGCTACCACATCGTGCGCGGCGCACTCGACTGCCGCGGCGTCGAAAACAACAAGTCGCCACGCAACCAGGGCCGCAGCAAGTATGGCGTCAAGCGTGGCAAGGCTGCGAAGAAGTAAGGGGACGGGATGCCACGACGCGGACAGGTCGAGAAGCGAATTCCGCCGCCCGACCCGAAGTTTGGAAGTAGGCTGCTTCAGCGTTTCATCAACAAGGTGATGCGCGACGGCAAGAAGAGCGTCGCCGAGCGCTGTGTCTACGGCGCCTTCGACGTGATTGAGCGTCAAGCGCGCCGCCCGGGGCTCGACGTTTTCGAGCAGGCGCTGCGCAACGCGACGCCGATCCTCGAAGTCAAGCCGCGCCGTGTCGGCGGCGCGACCTACCAAGTCCCGGTCGAAATCAAAGGAGATAGGCGCACGTCGCTGGCGATCCGTTGGCTGATCGGATCGGCGCGATCGCGCACCGGCAAGACCTTTTCGGAACGGCTCGCCGCTGAATTGCTCGATGCGGCGCAAGGACAGGGAGCAACGATCAAAAAGCGCGAGGATACGCATCGGATGGCCGAGGCGAACCGCGCGTTCTCGCACTATCGCTGGTAGCTACACCCGAGTGGCCGGCGCCTCTGCGCCGGCCCTCCCGTGTCGACCCCGGCCACTGAAACCTCTCGGGAGCGCTCGACGCACCCGGCTCGGCCAAAGCCACTGGCTTTGGCGCCTAACGCTCGCGACCTCGTGTCGTGCCCCATGGGGAACCGAATGCCACGCCCAATCGCGCTTGAGAAAATTCGAAACATCGGGATCATTGCCCATATCGACGCGGGCAAGACGACCACCACCGAGCGGGTGTTGTTCTACACCGGCAAGACCTACAAGCTCGGCGAGGTCCACGAAGGCACCGCGGTGATGGACTGGATGGTCCAGGAGCGCGAGCGTGGGATCACCATCACCGCTGCGGCAACCACTGCCGAGTGGAATGGCCATCGGGTCAACATCATCGACACGCCCGGCCACGTCGATTTCACCGCCGAGGTCGAGCGCAGTCTGCGCGTCCTGGACGGCGGTGTCGTCGTTTTCGATGCCGTCGCCGGTGTCGAGCCACAGTCCGAAACGGTCTGGCGCCAAGCCGACAAGTATCGTGTCCCACGCATTTGCTTCGTCAACAAGATGGATCGGATAGGCGCAGACTTCTGGCGCACCGTCGGGATGATTGTCGAGCGCTTGGGCGCAAAGCCGGTGCCTGTGCAGATACCGGTCGGTAGTGAGGCCGGCTTCAAAGGTATCGTCGATCTGATCGAGAACAAGGCGGTCATTTACACCGACGACCTCGGTACACAGCGCGAATCGGCCGACATCCCCGCCGAATTGATCGATGAAGCGGCCAAGCACCGTGAGGCGTTGGTCGAGGCGATCGCCGAGACCGACGACGAGTTGACTTTGCGCTATCTCGAGGGCGACGAGATCTCGATCGAGGAACTCAAGACAGCGTTGCGACGGGCAACTCTCGAATCGAAACTCGTGCCGGTGTTGTGCGGGGCGTCGCTCAAGAACAAGGGCGTCCAACTCATGCTCGATGCGGTCATCGACTTTCTGCCCTCGCCGGCCGACAAGCCGCCCTTCGTTGGCACTCGGCCAGGCACCGACGAGGAAGTCGCGCGGCGCCCGAGCGACGACGAGCCGTTTAGCGCACTCTGCTTCAAGATCGTCACCGACCCCTACGTCGGTCGGCTTGCCTATTTCCGGGTCTACTCCGGCCACCTCTCGTCCGGCTCCCAAGTGCTCAACGCGACCAAGAGCCAGCGCGAACGGATTGGTCGATTGCTCCAGATGCATGCCAACAGCCGTGAGGAGATCCGGAGATCTGGGCCGGCGATATCTGCGCCACAATCGGCCTCAAGACCACCTTTACCGGCGACACGCTCTGCGACTCCGACAAGCCGATCCTGCTCGAGACGATCAAGTTCCCCGAGCCGGTCATCGACATTGCGGTCGAGCCAAAGACCCGCGCCGACCAGGACAAGTTGGGGAATGCCCTCGCCCGTTTGGCTGAGGAGGACCCGACCTTCCGCGTTCGGGTCGACCACGAGACGGCGCAGACGATTATTTCGGGCATGGGCGAATTGCACCTCGATGTGCTGCTCGACCGGATGGTCCGCGAGTACAAGGTCGAGGCGAATGTCGGCAAGCCGCAAGTGGCGTACCGTGAGCGGATCACCCAGGGCGCGAACGCCGAAGGCCGCTTCGTCCGGCAGACCGGCGGCCGTGGCAAGTTCGGCCACGTCGTGCTGAAGGCCGAGCCGAACGACCAGGGCGCCGGTTTTGAGTTCGTCGATGCGATCGTCGGCGGCGCGATCCCCCGTGAATATATTGGCGCCGTCCAGGACGGCGTTCGCAAGGCGCTTGAAACCGGTGTGATCGCCGGCTTCCCGGTCGTCGACGTCAAAGTGACGTTGACCGACGGTTCCTACCACGAAGTCGACTCGGATGCGCTTTCATTCGAGATCGCCGGCTCGATGGCGGTCAAAGAAGCGGTACGGAAGGGCCGGCCGGTGCTGTTGGAGCCGATCTTCAAGGTAGAAGTGACGACACCCGATGAGTTCACCGGCGACGTCATCGGCGACTTGAACCGCCGGCGAGGCCACATCCAGGGGATGGAGCCTCGCGGCAATGCGACCAGTATCCGGGCCATGGTGCCGCTGTCGAACATGTTTGGTTACGCGACCGACATTCGCTCGGCGACTCAGGGCCGCGCAACCTATTCGATGGAGTTCGACCACTACGCCGAAGTGCCGAAGACCGTCGGCGAAGAGATCATGGCGAAGGCGCGCGCCTAGGCGCGTCACCAGAACGAGCAGGGCCGCTTCGGCCCGTCCCCGGTTGGAGGGACAGATGGCGCGACAAAAGATTCGCATCCGGTTGAAGGCCTTCGATCATCGAATCCTCGACCAGTCGGCGGAGCAGATCGTCGAAACCGCCGAGCGGACCGGTGCCCAGGTGGCTGGCCCGGTGCCGTTGCCGACCCGGATCCAGAAGTGGACGGTGATCCGCTCACCGCACATCGACAAGGACTCGCGCGAGCAGTTCGAGATCCGGACCCATAAGCGGCTGATCGACATTCTCGAGCCGACCAGCCGGACGGTCGATCAGTTGATGCGGCTGAATCTGCCGGCCGGCGTGGATATCGAGATCAAGCTGTAGGCACAGACGTTGGTGTCCCCGATGGGGACCGCCCGGCGTGGGAGTAACGAAGGATGGCTGAACTCGACGGCATTCTGGGCAAGAAGCTCGGGATGAGCCAGGTTTTCCGTCAAGATGGGCGGGTGGTGCCGGTCACCGCAATTGAAGCGGGGCCCTGCACGATCACCCAACTGAAAACGCAGGAGAAGGACGGCTATTCGGCCGTTCAGGTCGGCTATGGAACCAGAAAGAAGATCAACCGCCCGCAACGCGGCCACCTCCGCAAGTCCGGCGCGCCGGCGGTGCGCTACTTGCGCGAGTTCCGGCTGAGCGACGATCCGGCGCTCGAGTTGGGCGCGACGATCGACGTGGGGATCTTCAAGGCCGGCGACCATGTCGACGTGGTTGGCGTCTCCAAGGGCAAAGGGTTTGCCGGCGTCGTCAAGCGACATGGTTTCCGCGGCGGTCCAAAGACCCACGGACAATCCGATCGCCATCGCGCTCCCGGCTCGGTCGGCTCGGGCACCACACCCGGGCGTGTCCTCCGCGGGCTGCGGATGGCCGGCCACATGGGCCACGAGCGGGTAACGGTTCAGCACCTCGAAGTCATCGAAGCGGACCCAAAGCGCAACCTGTTGCTGCTCAAGGGCTCGGTGCCGGGGGCGGACAACGGGTTGCTGATCATCCGCCGCGCCGTCAAGAGCCAGGCGAAGTAGGCGAGGACGATCATGGAAGTTTCTGTTCGAAACCTCGCGGGTGAAGTTGTCACCAGCATCGACGTCCTCGATTCGGTTTTCGGCGCGACGGTCAACCGCCCGCTGATCCACCAGGCGGCCGTCCGCCACGAGGCGAACCGGCGGCAAGGCACCCGCGACACCAAGACCCGCGGTGAAGTCGTTGGCGGAGGCGCAAAGCCATATCGCCAGAAGGGCACCGGCCGAGCACGCCAGGGCAGCATCCGCGCCCCGCACTACCGCAAGGGCGGCGTCGTCTTCGGACCGCACCCGCGCGATTTCCGCAAGCGGATGCCGCTGAAGATGCGCCGCGCCGCCTTGCGCTCGGCGCTTTCGGGCAAGTTGGCTGATGCCGAACTGCTGGTGGTCCAGGACCTCGCAATCGCCGAGGCGAAGACCCGGCTGATGGCCGAGGCGCTTGGAGCGTTGGGCCTCAGCCGAACCACCGTGCTGGTGACCGCCGAACCCGACCAGTTTGTCGTCCGCAGCGCTCGCAACCTGCCGGGTGTCGACATCACCTATGCCGCATCGTTGAACATCGGCGATGTCCTCAAGCACCGCCATGTGCTGATGACGGTCGATGCCGTCCGGCGCGTCGAGGAGCGACTCAAGCCGGCGGACCGGCCCGCCGACGAACCTGCCGACGAGGAGGTCGAGGCATGAACCAGGTCCTCGAAATCATCCGCCGGCCAGTCGTGACCGAGAAAAGCACGATCCTCGCCGGGGCCGACCGTTACGTCTTCGAAGTCGCCTCCACGGCGAACAAGATCCAGATCAAAGAAGCCGTCGAGACGGCATTCAACGTCGACGTGGTGTCAGTCCGGACCATGACGATGCCGGGCAAGATGCGGCGGGTCCGCAAGAACCGCGGCATGACCTCGCCCTGGAAGAAGGCGATCGTCGAAGTGCAGCCGGGCCAGAAGATCGAAGTGTTCGAGGGGGTGTAGGCAATGCCAATTCGGAAATACAGCCCAACCTCGCCCGGCCGCCGAAACGCTTCGGGCCATACCTTTGAAGAGATCACCAAGAAGAAGCCGGAAAAGTCGCTTCTCGCTCCACTCAAGAAGTCGGGCGGGCGCAACAATACCGGCCGGATCACCACCCGCCACCGTGGCGGCGGCGCGAAGCGGCGCTATCGGATCATCGATTGGAAGCGCGACAAGCACGGCATGAATGCCACGGTCAGCGCGATCGAATACGACCCGAACCGCTCGGCGCGCATTGCCCTGCTCGAGTATGAGGACGGCGAGAAGCGTTACATCGTCGCGCCGCTCAACGTCAAGCCCGGCGACCTGTTGCGCAGCGGCCCGGACGCTGAGATCCGTGCCGGCAACGCCCTGCCGTTGGCGAATATCCCGACCGGCACGATGGTGCACAACATCGAGTTGACCGCCGGGCGCGGGGCGCAGATGGTGCGCTCGGCCGGTGCCGCTGCCCAGTTGATGGCCAAAGAAGACGACTACGTTCTGCTGCGCCTGCCTTCGGGCGAGTTGCGGCGCGTCCGAGCCGAGTGCGTCGCCACCATTGGCCAGGTCGGCAATGTCGAGCATGAGAACATCAAACTGGGCAAGGCTGGGCGCAATCGTCACCTCGGCCGTCGGCCCACCGTTCGCGGATCGGTCATGAACCCGCGCGACCATCCGCATGGCGGCGGCGAGGGCAAAGCGCCGGTCGGTCACCCCGGTCCGAAGACCCCCTGGGGCAAGCCGGCCCTCGGCTACAAAACCCGCTCGCGCAAGAAGCAGTCCAGCAAGTACATCGTCCGACGACGGAAGAAGTAGGGAGACGGCAGATGTCGCGATCGACCAAGAAGGGGCCGTTCGTCGAGGCGAAGCTCCTCCAAAAGATCGACAAGTCGAACCGCTCAGGGCAGCGGGCGCTGATCAAGACCTGGTCGCGGGCGTCGACGATCGTGCCGCAGATGATCGGCCACACGATCGGCGTCCACAATGGCCGGGCGCATATTCCGATTTTCATTACCGAGAACATGGTTGGGCATCGGCTTGGCGAGTTCGCGGAGACCCGCAGGTTCCGCGGCCACGTCAACAAGTCCGAGCGCTCCAGCCAGGTTCGCCGCAAGTAGGGGGCGAGATGGCCGAAGTTCAGGCAGTAGCCAAACGAATCCGCGTCTCGCCGCAAAAGATGCGGTTGATCGTCGATCTGATCCGTGGTCGGCGAGTCGAGGAGGCGATGGCGATCTTGCGCTATCTCCCCTCGCCCCACGCCAAGGACGTCTATAAGGTCGTCAAGTCAGCGGCGGCCAATGCGGAAAACAACAACCTGATGGACCCCGACGAACTCGTCATCGTTCGGGCGTTCGTGGACGAAGGCCCGACGATGAAGCGGTTCCGGGCCCGCTCGCGCGGCCGGGTTAGCCCGATCCTGAAGCGATCGAGCCACGTCACCGTCGTCGTCGACGAGCGAAGGGGAGCGTAGATGGGCCACAAAGTCCACCCTGTCGGCTTTCGCCTCGGGGTCAACAAGACCTGGCAGTCCAAGTGGTTCGCCGACCGGCAATACACCGATCTGCTCCATGAAGACATGCGAATTCGCCAACTGATCACCAAGCGCTTTGCCGATGCCGGTATACCGCGCGTCGAGATCGACCGCCAGGCCAACCAGGTTGGCGTCACGATCCACACTGCCAAGCCGGGTATCGTCATCGGGCGCTCCGGCCAGAAAGTCGATGAGCTTCGCGACAATCTCGAGAAGCTGACCAGCAAGCGCGTACGGGTGAATATCGCCGAGATCCGCCAGCCGGAACTCGATGCCTATCTCGTCGCGCGGTCGATCGCCGACCAGCTCGAGCGGCGCGTCTCCTACAAGCGGGCGATCAAGCAAGCAGTGACGCGCTCGATGCAGCGCGGCGCGCAAGGTATCCGCATCATCATGTCGGGCCGCCTTGGCGGCGCGGAGATGTCCCGCCGCGAGCGCGAGCATGCCGGTCAGGTGCCGCTGCAAACCCTGCGAGCCGATATCGACTTCGGCATCGCCGAGGCGCACACGACCTTTGGCGTCATCGGCATCAAGGTTTGGCTCTACCGCGGCGATGTCCTCAGCGCGCGGATGGCACGGGCCGAAGCCGCCGAGCGACGGCGGGAAGCCGACCGGCGTAGCCAACGCGAAGCACGCCCCGAGCGCGAACCGGCGCCCGACGCCGCCGAGCCGACGATCGAGGCAGCCGTGGCAGCCGACGCAGCCGCCCCGGCTGCGCCAGCAGTTGTGTCCGAGCCCGCCCCTCTGGCTGAGGCGGCTGCACCCGCTGCACCAACGGCCGAATCGGATGCACTCAGCGAGCGTGAGCGACAGTTGGCCGAACGTGAACGGCTTTTGGCCGAGCGCGAGCGTGCGCTCCTGGAAGCAACCGCCGCCGCACAAGCGCCCGCTCAGCCTGCCGCGCCAGCCCCCGCCGCGCCAACCGAACCCACCGGCGAGCGGGAGGAATAGCGATGCTGATGCCGAAGCGGGTCAAGCACCGCAAGCAGTTTCGTGGCCATCGGCGCGGCGTCGCCCAGCGCGGTGCAGAACTGGCCTACGGGCAATACGGCATTCAGGCAACGACCACCGCCTGGATTGACAGCCGGCAGATCGAGTCGGCTCGCCGCACGATCACCAACTACATCAAGCGCGGCGGCAAGGTCTGGATTCGGATCTTCCCGCACAAGCCGGTGACCGCCAAGCCCGCCGAGACCCGAATGGGCTCGGGCAAGGGCGCACCCGACCACTGGGTGGCCGTCGTCAAGCCGGGGCTGATCCTGTTCGAACTTGCTGGCGTCCGCGAGGATGTCGCCAAAGAGGCGTTGCGCCGTGCCGGCCATAAACTTCCGGTCGAGACGCGCTTTGTCGTTCGTCAACGCGGCGAGGCTCAGGTGGTGGATATCTCCGACGAGCCGATGGAGGCCGAGGATACCGTCGTCGAGGCGGCCTCGGAGAAGAGTGCCGAGGAGCCAACGGCCGAAGGGAGCGAAGCATGAAGCTGCGCGATACGCGCGAGCAACGCCAGTCGTTGCGCAACGCCACCGACGCAGATCTGCATCGCCAGCTCGACGATTTGTATCGCGAGCTGTTCAACCTGCGGATGCGTCACGTCACCCGGCAACTCGACAACGATCGCCAGGTCCCGAGCGCGCGCAAGTCGATCGCCCGGTTGAAGACGATCTTGCGCGAGCGCGAGTTGGCGCGGGCGCTGCAAGGCGAGGAATAACGATGTTTCAGGATCGACGCACCCTGACCGGGACCGTAGTCGGCAACAAGATGGACAAGACGGTTGTCGTGGCGGTCGAGCGCGTCAAGCGCCATCCGCTCTATCGCCGGACGATCCGGCGAACGACCAAGTACAAGGCACATGACGAGAAGAACCAGTGCAACCTCGGCGATCTCGTCAAGATGATTGAGAGCCGGCCAATCTCGAAAGAGAAGCGCTGGCGGGTCATCGAAATCGTCAAGAAGGGCGACGTTCCGGACCTCAAGCCGCAGGACGTCGGCGTGGGGGCCTAGATGATCCAGACCGAGAGCCGGGTCCGCGTGGCGGACAACACCGGCGCGAAAGAGCTGTTGTGCATCCGGGTTGTTGGCGCGGGCGCTCGCAAGATCGGCTACGTCGGCGACATCATCATCGCGGCGGTCAAGGAAGCCCAACCCGGCGGCTCGGTCAAGAAGGGCGATGTCGTCCGGGCGGTGATCGTCCGGACCGCCAAGGAATACCGTCGGCCGGATGGCTCCTACATCAAGTTCGACGACAACGCGGCGGTAATCCTGTCGGAAAAGCAGAATCCGAAGGGTACCCGGATCTTCGGCCCGGTCGCCCGCGAGCTTCGCGAGCGCCAGTTCATGAAGATCGCCTCCCTCGCACCCGAGGTATTGTGATGGCAAGAGTGAAATCCGGAGACACCGTTCTGATAACGAACGGGCGGGAAAAGGGCAAGCAGGGCAAGGTCAGCCGGGTGATCCCGAAGGAGCACCGGGTGGTGATCGAAGGGCACAACATCGTCCGCCGCCACCAGAAGGCGACCGGCGTCGCCCGCCAGGCCGGCATCATCGACAAGGAAGCCCCGCTCGATATCTCGAACGTGATGGTGATCTGCCCCAACTGCGGCAAGCCGACGCGCATCGGGTATCAGATCGACGAGCAAGGCCAGAAGAGCCGTCAGTGCAAGCAGTGCCAGGGGGTGTTTGCATAATGGCTCCCCGGATGCGTGAGTTGTACGAGCGCGACATCGCGCCAGCGCTCCAAAAAGAATTCGACTACCAGAACGTGATGGAGATCCCGCGCGTTCACAAGGTCGTCGTCAACATCGGCATGGGCGAGGCGATTGCCAACAACCGGGCGATGGATGCCGCGGTGAAGGACCTCGCGGCGATCACCGGCCAGCAGCCGATCGTCCGCAAGGCGCGCAAATCAATCGCCGCCTTCAAACTGCGCGAAGGTATGGCGATCGGCTGCATGGTGACGCTGCGCGGCGAACGCATGTGGCATTTTCTCGACAAGCTGCTGAATGTGGCGCTGCCGCGGGTGCGTGACTTCCGCGGCGTCTCGGACAAGGCGTTCGACGGCCGGGGCAATTACTCGCTCGGGCTGAAAGAACAACTGACCTTCCCCGAGATCGACTATGACAAGATCGACAAGATCCGCGGCTTGCAAGTATCGATCGTGACGACCGCTCGGACCGACCAGGAGTCGAAGCGACTGCTCCAGTTGCTTGGGATGCCGTTCGTCCGTAATTAGGAAACAACCCGGTCGTCCGGCGATGCCGGCGACGACCTATCCGCCGACCACCAGGAGGGGCGTTGGCCAAAGAGAGCAAGATCGCCAAGTCTCGCAAGACCCCGAAGTTCAAGGTCCAGCACCGCAACCGCTGCCTGCGCTGCGGTCGCCCACGCGCGTTCATTCGCAAGTTCGCGCTGTGTCGGATCTGCTTCCGCACGTTCGCCCTCAAGGGGGAAATCCCGGGCGTGACGAAGTCGAGTTGGTAGGAGGCGGACCATGACGATGACCGATCCGATCGCGGACATGCTGACCCGGCTGCGCAACGCCGTCCAGGCCAAGCATGATTTCGTCGTGATGCCCGCGTCGAAGATCAAAGTGGCAATAGCCAAGATCTTGATGGACGAGGGCTTCATCAAGGACTACGAAGTGCTGCGCGACGGCGTAAAGTCCACCCTCAAGGTGTCTTTGCGCTACACCGGCAAAAAGCAGCCGGTGCTCAGCGGGCTACAGCGCGTCTCCAAGCCAGGTCTGCGCGTCTACGTTCAGCGCGGCGAGATCCCACGCGTCTATGGCGGCCTCGGGATCGCGGTGATGTCCACGCCCCAGGGCGTGATGACGGGACAGCAAGCCTGGCGCGAGCGCGTCGGCGGCGAAGTCCTCTGTTACGTCTGGTAGAGGGAGGAAATCATGTCGCGAATTGGTCGCGCTCCGATCGCCGTTCCTGCCGGCGTCAACGTCACCGTCGACGACGGACTGGTGCGCGTCAAGGGGCCCAAGGGTGAACTGCAGCGGCAGGTCAGCCCCAAGATGGAGATCGCCCTCGAAGCCGGGACGCTCACCGTCGCCCGGCCGGATGACGAGAAGGAAAACCGGGCCCAGCACGGGCTAACCCGAACCTTGATCGCCAATATGGTGACCGGTGTTACCAACGGGTTCGCCAAGAACCTCGAAATGAGCGGCGTCGGGTACCGCGCCCAGTTGCAGGGGGCAAAGCTGGTCCTGCAGGTCGGCTACTCGCACCCTATCGAAGTCGAAGCACCCGCAGGGATCACCTTCGTCGTCGAGGCGCCGACCCGTTTCTCGGTTCAGGGTATCGACAAGGAACTGGTTGGCCAGACTGCCGCCAATATTCGCGAGGTGCGTCCGCCCGAGCCGTACAAGGGCAAGGGCATTCGCTACCAGGGCGAGGTGATCCGGCGCAAGGCCGGCAAGGCGGGCAAGGCCGGCGGGAAGAAGAAGTAGACGATGTTCAAACGAATTGACCCGCGAATCTCCCGCCGCCGCCGGCACCTTCGGGTTCGCAAGAAGGTGTTCGGCCAGGCCGAGCGGCCGCGTCTGGCGGTCTACCGCAGCCTGGTTCATATCTACGCCCAGGTCATCGACGACACCACCCGGCGAACGCTGGCGGCGGCGTCGACGCTCGATCCGGACGTTCGCACCCAGCTTGAAGGCAAGAACAAATCCGACGAAGCCAAGGTAGTGGGGCGGACGATCGCCGAGCGGGCCAAGCAGGCCGGCGTCAGCACGGTCGTCTTCGACCGCGGCGGCTACGTCTACCACGGCCGGGTGCAAGCCCTGGCCGAAGCGGCCCGCGAAGCCGGGCTCGTCTTCTAAGGGGCAAAACGATGCGTATCGATCCACGCAGTGTCGCGCTCGAAAAGGAGCGCGTCGTCTCGGTCAACCGCGTCGCCAAGGTCGTCAAGGGCGGTCGGCGCTTCAGCTTTAGCGCCGTCGTCGTCATCGGCGACGGTCGTGGCCACGTCGGCGCCGGCCTTGGCAAGGCCAACGAAGTCCCGGAGGCGATCCGCAAGGGTACCGAGGACGCCAAGAAGAACCTCGTGCGCGTTCCGCTGATCGAGCACACCATCCCCCATCAGATCCAGTCTGAGTTTGGGGCGGCCAAGGTGATGCTCAAACCAGCCAGTCCGGGCACCGGGGTCATCGCCGGAGGCGGCGTTCGCGCCGTCGTTGAAGCGGCCGGCATCCGCGACATCCTGACCAAATCACTCGGGTCCAACAACCCGGTCAACGTCGTCCGGGCAACCATCGAAGCGCTTGGGGCGTTGATGGACCCGGCCGAGGCGCGCGAGCGCCGACCGCGTCGGAACAACCGCCCGGTCGTCGCCGAGACGCCAACGGAAACGAATGATGAGTAAGCTTCGAATCACCTGGAAGAAGAGCACGATCGGCTACAGCCAGCGTCAGCGTGACACTATTCGCACGCTCGGTCTGCACCGGCTGCATGAAACCGTCGAGCGCGAGGACACGCCCAGCAACCGCGGCCTGGTGAACAAGGTGAGCCACCTCGTCGTGGTCGAAGAGGTGAGCGAATGAGAATGGATGAACTCCAGGGCCCGCCGCGCAGCGCGCGCAAGCGGATTGGTCGGGGCAATGCCACCGGTCAGGGCACCTATGCTGGTAAGGGCCTCAAGGGCCAGAAAGCCCGCTCGGGCGGCGGACCCGGTCCGCGCTTCGAGGGCGGTCAACTGCCGATGATCAAGCGCCTCCCGGAAAAGCGCGGCTTCACCAACAAATGGCGCATCGAGTACGCCGTGATGAACGTCGAGGACTTCTCCGAGTTGGACGACGGCAGCGAGGTCAACCCTGAACTGCTTCGTGAGGCCGGTGTTCTCAAGGGGAACAAGCCGCTCAAGATCCTCGGCAACGGCGAACTCGGGGTAAAGCTCACCGTCCGGGCGCATAAGTTCTCCGCCTCGGCCAAGACCAAGATCGAAGCCAATGGCGGAACTATCGAAGAACTGCCCTTCGAGCAGCCACGGCCCAGCCGGTCGCGCGGGCCAAACCCGCGCACCAAGACAGCCTAGGGGGCGTCGGCCAAAAGCCGCGCCGCGGGCCGTTGGCTCGGTTACACTTTTTGCAACCCGCGCCAAGGAGGGGGAGTGGAGCAATTACGAGCAGTGTTGGATGCCTTCAAGCTTCCCGACCTGCGCCGGAAAATCCTCTTCACGTTTGCGATGCTGGTGGTCTTCCGGTTCGTCGCCCACGTGCCGGTGCCCGGCCTCAACCCCGAGGCGCTCGATCAACTGTTCAACACCGGGCCGAACGCCGCTCTGCTCGGCATGCTCGACCTCTTTTCCGGCGGTGCGCTGCGAAACTTCAGCGTTGCCGCGATGGGCGTCTATCCCTACATCACTGCCTCGATCGTGATGCAACTCCTCGTCCCGATCATTCCGCGGCTGGAAGCGCTTTCGAAGGAGGGCGAGGCCGGCCGCCAGAAGATCACCCAGTTCACCCACTACCTGACGATCCCACTCGCCTTCCTGCAAGGCTACGGCCAGTTGGTTCTGCTCTACAACCAGCAAAACCCGGTCATCCCACGCCTCGGCTTCACCGGCGATGATCTCGTCCCAACCGTTGCCATGCTCCTCAGCCTGACCGCCGGCACCATCTTTCTGGTCTGGCTCGGCGAGTTGATCACCCAGTACGGCATCGGCAACGGCGTCTCGGTGATCATCTTCGGCGGTATCGTCGCCAACATCCCATCGATCATCGGCCAGTCCTTCCTGGCGGCAGATCAGATCATCGGTCTGGTGGTGTTCGTCATTCTCGGTGTCCTGACGGTGGCGGGCATCGTCGTCTTCACCGAGGCGCAGCGGCGAGTGCCCGTTCACTACGCCAAGCGGATGCGTGGCTCGCGCCTCTACGGCGGCCAAAGCACCCACATCCCGCTCAAGGTGAACTCGGCTGGCATGATCCCGCTCATCTTCGCGATGTCGATTATGATTTTGCCCGGTACGATCGCCAGTTGGTTCCAGTTCTCCAGCACACCCTGGATCGCCCAGGCTGCCGGCGGTCTCACCTGGTTCTTCGACCCGACCCGGCCCTGGTACTGGGTGTTCTTCTTCGTGATGACCGTTGGCTTCACGTTTTTCTATACGATGGTCATCTTCCAGCAGCAACGCCTCGCCGAAAACCTCCAGAAGTACGGGGGCTTCATCCCCGGCATTCGGCCCGGCAAGCCAACCGACGACTATCTGATGCGCGTGCTCACCCGGATCACCTGGGCCGGCGCACTCTTCCTCGGCGTCATCGCCATCTTGCCGTACTTTGCTCAACTCGCGACGAACATCCAGGCGGTCCAGCTTTCATCGACCGGGTTGCTGATTATCGTCGGCGTGGTGCTCGACACCATGAAGCAGTTGGAGGCGCAGTTGTTGATGCGCCACTACGAGGGGTTTATCAAGTAGATGCATTATGTCGTCTTGCTGGGTCCTCCCGGCTCCGGAAAAGGCACCCAGGCCGGCGCTCTCGCCGAGGCGCTCGGCGCGATCCACCTTTCGACCGGAGATTTGTTTCGCGAGAACATCGCTCAGCAAACGCCGCTCGGTCGACAGGTGAAGGAGTTCTTGGACCGGGGGGCCTACGTGCCCGACGACGTGACGGTGGCGATGGTGTTCGACCGGCTCAGTCGGCCGGATGCCGCCAACGGGGCGATCTTCGATGGCTTTCCCCGGACGATCGCTCAGGCGCAAGCACTCGACACCGGCCTCACCGAGCGGAGCGCGGCGATCGAGCGGGCGATCGTGCTGGACGTCGCGGACGACGAACTCATCCGCCGGCTGGGTGGCCGTTGGCTGTGCCGCACCTGCTCGACACCCTACCATCTGACGAGCAGCCCACCTCGCACCTCGGGAGTATGCGACCACGACGGCGGAGCGCTCTACCAGCGTGATGACGACAAGCCGGACGTCGTCGCCCACCGCCTTCAGGTCTACCGCGACCAGACCCTGCCACTGATCGGCTACTATCGCGCCCAGGGCAAACTGGCCGAGGTCAACGGCGCCGGTGAAATCGACTCGATCCGCCAGGCGTTGCACGCCGCGGCACTGGGAACCACCCGGCTGTGAATGACCGCCGGATCGTCCTGAAATCGCCCCGCGAGATCGCCCAGATGCGTGAAGCAGGCCGGATCGCCGCCCTGGCGCTGCGCGAGGCCGCCAACGCCGCCGAACCGGGTGTGTCAACTGCCGAACTCGACCAGGTGGCGGAGTCGGCGATCCGCTCGCGCGGGGGCATCCCCTCCTTCAAAGGGTTGTACGATTTTCCGGCGTCGATCTGCAGTTCGATAAATGACGAGATCGTCCACGGTATCCCGAGCAAACGGCGCACCCTCAAGAGCGGCGACCTGGTCAAGATTGACATCGGCGCCCTCCTCGGCGGCTTCCACTCGGACACCGCGCTCACCGTCGGCGTCGGCGACATCTCGGCGCAGGCAGCGGCGTTGATCGAGGTGACCGAGCAGGCGCTCTGGGCGGGCATTCGGGCGTGCTGCGCCGGCGGGCGGGTGCGCGATATCTCGGCGGCGATCGAAGGCTATGTCCGATCGCGCGGCGAATACGGCATCGTCCGGCAGTATGTCGGACACGGGATCGGCCGCGAGTTTCACGAGCCGCCGCAAGTTCCAAACTACGTCGACCCCAAGCACGGGCAGACGGCGCCGCTCAAGCCCGGGCTGGTGCTGGCGATCGAGCCGATGCTGAACCTCGGTACCTGGGAGACCCGCCAGCGCAAGGGCGATAGTTGGACGGTCTATACCAAAGACGGCAAGCTTTCTGCCCATTTCGAACACAGCGTGGCGATCGGCGAAGGTGAGCCGGAGGTGCTGACGCTGCCATAAGTGGCGGATTGGCAGCGTGGCGGCGAAAGCCGTATACTTCGCAGGTTCGCCATCCTGGGTGGCGCCTCTGTTTGCCTGGCGCGAAATCCGCGCGACGGCGCAACGTCCGGACCCGCCGGATAAAGGTGAAACGATGAAGATTCGAGCATCGGTAAAAGCTCGGTGCGAGAAATGCAAGGTGATTCGCCGGCATGGCAACGTGCTGGTGGTCTGTGTTAATCCAAAGCACAATCAGAAGCAAGGGTAGAGTCGTATGGCCCGTATTGCCGGTGTCGACATCCCGCGTGACAAGCGCGTCGAAATCTCGCTTCGCTACATCTACGGTATCGGCCCGTATCTGGCGACCAAGGTCTGTACCCAGACCAACGTCAACCCAGGGACTCGGGTGCGGGACCTCACCGAAGACGAGGTCAATCGGCTGCGCGAACTGATCGAGAAGACCTACCTGGTCGAGGGCGATCTGCGGCGCGAAGTCCAGATGAACATCAAACGGCTGATCGACATCGGCTGTTATCGCGGGACGCGTCACCGCAAGGGGTTGCCGGCTCGAGGCCAGCGAACTCGTACCAACGCACGAACCAAGCGCGGCGCGCGCAAGACGGTCGCGGGCAAGCGGCGATCGTCGGCGAAGAAGTAAGCCAGAAGTCCGGAGAGAAGCATGGCGGATCCACGGCGACGCCCCCAGCGCGGCCGACGGCGCGAACGCAAGTCGGTACCGCGTGGGCGTGCCTACATTCAGTCGACCTTCAACAACACCCTGGTGACGATCACCGACCCCAACGGCAATGCGCTGTCGTGGTCGAGCGCAGGGTCGTCCAACTTCAAAGGTTCGCGCAAAAGCACGCCGTTTGCCGCTCAGATCGCGGCCGAGAGCGCGGCGCGCAAGGCAATGGAAAACGGCGTCCGGCAAGTCGATGTGTTCGTTCGCGGCCCGGGCAGCGGCCGAGAAGCGGCGATCCGCGCCCTCCAGGCCAGCGGAATCGTGGTGACGAGCATTACCGATGTCACTCCGATCCCGCACAACGGCTGCCGGCCGCCCAAGCGACGCCGGGTCTAAGCAGGCAGCAAGGAGAGGCTAGTTTGGCTCGTTATCATGGCCCGGTCTGTCGGCAATGTCGGCGCGCCGGCGAGAAGCTCTTTCTCAAGGGTGAGCGGTGCTACACCCCGAAGTGTGCCATCGAGCGCCGAAACATCGCGCCCGGCCAGGCCGCCAGCGGTCGACGGCGCAAGGTCTCCGAGCGTGGCGTCCAATTGCGCGAAAAGCAGAAAGTGCGCCAGACGTTCGGAGTGCTCGAGCGCCAGTTCCGGCGCTATTTCGCCGAAGCTACCCGCCGTCCCGGCATGACCGGCCTGATCTTGCTCGAACAACTCGAACTCCGGCTCGATAGCGTCGTCTATCACCTCGGGTTGGCCGATTCGCGCAAGCAGGCCCGCCAGATCATCAACCACGGCCACATTGAAGTAAACGGCCGCAAGACCGACATCGCTTCGATGGTGCTCAAGCCGGGGATGGTCGTCTCGGTCAAGCCGAACAGTCGCAGCAAAGAGTACTTCAAGATCCAGGCCGAGAAACTGGCCGAGAAGTCGGTGCCCGCCTGGCTGTCACGCGATGCCGCCACCTTGAGCGGCCGAGTGCTCAGCACACCGTCGCGCGGTGAAATGCCGCAGAACCTGAACGAACAAGCCGTCGTCGAGTACTACTCGCGCTAGTGGCCGCCGTCGGCGACCGAATGGATAGACCACTGTGATGATTGACCGCGTTCGCGGGGCCACCGAAACCGCGCAAGACTCCTTGACTGCCAAGATCGAGCCGCTCGACGTCTTCCCGACGTATGGGCGCTTTCTGATCGAGCCGCTTGACGCTGGCTTTGGCACCACCCTGGGAAACTCGATGCGCCGAGTGTTGCTCAGTTCCTTGCCGGGCGCGGCCGTCACCCGCGTCAAGATCGACCAAGTCCAGCACGAGTTCCAGCCGATCCCCCACGTTCGTGAGGACACCGTCGGCCTGCTGCTGAACATCAAGAAACTTCGGCTACGGGCCTATTCGGATCGGCCAGGCCGCCTCATTCTCGATCGGCAGGGCCCGGGAGTCGTCACCGCCGCCGACATCGAGATCCAGGGCGACTTCGAGATCGTCAACCCGGACCTCTACCTCGCCACCATCGACTCGGCCGATGGCCGCCTGTCAATCGAGTTTCAGGTCGAGCATGGCAAGGGATATGTGCCCGCATCGTCGCAGGATGGTGGCGCAATCGGCATCATTCCAGTCGATGCGATCTTCACGCCGATCCGCAAGGTGAATTTCGTCGTCGAGCCGCATCGCATTGAGTTGATCACCTACGACCGGCTGATCCTCGAATTGTGGACTGACGGCACGATCCAGCCACTCGATGCGATCAGCCGGGCTGCGGCAGTGCTGCTTGACCATTTGAGGCTGTTCACCGATCTGAAGAAGTCCGGTCCGCGGCAGATCGAGCGGGCACGCCCGGGCGCAAGCTTGCTTCCTCCGCAACTCTACGAGACCCCCATCGAGGAACTCGATCTGTCCGTTCGCACCTACAACGCCCTCAAGCGTGGCTTGATTACCAAGGTCGGTCAGGTCGTCGATATGAATGACGAGGACCTCATGGCCGTCCGCAACTTTGGACGCAAATCCCTCGACGAGTTGCGTCAGAAGCTTGCGCAACGCGGCTTTATCAGCACCGAGACGCTGTCTCTTTCCGAGGATGACGGCGAAGCCGACGAGCGCGACGCGCCGGCCGAAGACGACGACCGCTATCTCCGCGAGTCAGACGGCACGTTGATCCTCGACGACGATAACAATCCAATACTGAAAGAAGAGGGTGTCGTATGAGACACGGAGTTGGCGGCCGCCAGTTCGGCCGTGCGTCGGACCACCGGGTCGCGATGTTCCGCAACCTCGTGACCGACGCTCTGCGGTATGAGGCGATCACCACCACCGAGGCCAAGGCGAAGGAAATCCGCCCGATGGTCGAGAAGGTGATCACCATTGGCAAAGAGAACACGGTCTACGCCCGTCGCAAGGCGGCCCGCATCCTGTACGATCCGTTGGTTGTCCGCAAAGTGTTCGATGTGATCGCTCCTCGTCTGGCCGACCGCAAGGGCGGCTACGTTCGGATTACCAAGCTGGGCCCGCGCCGCGGCGACGGCGCCGAGATGGCACGGCTCGAGGTGCTCGACTAGCTGGAGGAAACAGGCTCGCGGACCTTTCGGCTGCGCGTCTCCTACGACGGCACGGACTACGCCGGGTTCCAACGCCAGCGAGCGTTGCCGAGCGTCCAAGCGTCGATCGAGGACGCGATCTGGCGGTTTACCGCCGAGCGGGTGACTATTCGGTACGCCGGCCGGACGGACAGCGGAGTTCATGCCGAAGGCCAGGTTATCGCTTTCGAGACGACCCGGTCGCTCGACAATCGGTCGGTGCTGGCGGGGCTGAACGCGAACCTTCCGCCGGCGATCGTGGCGTGGGAGGCAAAGGAGGTCGAAGCCGGATACGACCCGCGACGTCGGGCACTGAGCCGGCTTTACCGGTACCAAATCGAACAACGGCCCTGGCCAACACCTTTTCGGCGGCGCTATAGCTGGCACGTCCGCGACGAGTTGGACCTGGCAGTCATGGCGCGAGCGGCGACCGCCTTCATCGGCGAGCGCGATTTCGCGGCCTTTGCCCATCGCAGCGGCATCGCCGTCTCGTCGACGGTACGGCGAGTGGACCGGGTGGAGGTTCGGCAGGCGGAGGACCAGGTGGTGATCGAGGTCGAGGCAAACGCCTTCCTCCCTCACATGGTTCGCAACATCGTCGGCATCCTGGTCTGGATTGGCCTCGGCCGGCGGCAGGTAGACGAAATCGAAAGCATGCTGGCGAGCCGCGACCGGCGGAGCGCCGGCCCGGCTGCGCCGGGGCGAGGGTTGTTTCTCGTGCGGGTTCGCTACCCGGACGACCCGCCGGCGGGTGGGAAGGAGAACTGATGGCGGGCTATCGCAGCTTTACCGCGACCCCGCGCGACATTCATCGCGAGTGGCACGTCGTCGACGCCACCGGGCAAACGCTCGGTCGCTTGGCGACCCAGATCGCGACTCTGCTGCGCGGCAAGCACAAACCAACCTACACCCCCCACATGGACACCGGCGACTTCGTCGTTGTGGTCAATGCGGGCAAGTTCAAAGTCAGCGGCAACCGGCTGACTGACAAGCACTATTACCGGCATTCGCAGTATCCGGGCGGTCTCCGGGCCGTCTCGATGCAGAAAATGCTCGATACCCACCCGACCCGGATCATCGAACTTGCGGTCAAGGGGATGCTCCCGGACACCAAGCTCGGCCGCGCTCAGATCAAAAAGCTGAAAGTCTACGCCGGCCCGACCCATCCACACGAACGACACATCTCCGGCCTGGTGAGGCAAAAGGCCGCCGCTGAGGCGAAGGAGGCTACCGAATGACCACTCCACGCAATACCTTGGGAGGCGGCGTCGGCAAGCGCAAGACCGCGGTCGCTCAGGTCCGGCTCACGTCCGGCAACGGCCAGATCGTCATCAACGGCCGAACCCTCGAAGCGTACTTCCCCCGCCTGGCTGACCAGATCATCGTCCAGACACCGTTTCGCGTCTCGAATATTGGCAACTTGAACGCGATGGTCAAGGTGACCGGCGGCGGCACCAGTGGTCAGGCGGGCGCGGTTCGCCACGCGATCGCCCGCGCACTCGTCGAGAACGACGAGGAGATGCGCAGCGTGATGCGGCGGAATGCGCTTCTAACCCGCGACGCTCGGATCAAAGAGCGCAAGAAGTACGGCCTCAAGCGAGCCCGCAAAGCGCCGCAGTACACCAAGCGCTAGACGCCAATCACACGAGCGGGTGGTCTTTGGACCGCCCGTCGTGAGTCTTGTCTCAATCGGTTGCTTCGCCGAAGAGCGCGCGAATGAGCGCCGGGTTCGCCGGTGCGTCCCAACGCTCGTTCAACAGGCCAAACGGCTCGCGAGCGCCAAAACTGCGCCCCCAACGCGGGGCCGCACTCGACATCGTCCCGTTGAGTGGCCAGTAGATCCAACTTGCCCCGATCTCGTCGAACAGGTCGATCACCTGCCTCAGCCAGTGTGCCGTCGTCCGGCCCAGCCCGCCCGGCCAGCCAGAGGTGTCCATCCCGAACTCGCCCAGCAGCAATGGAACCTCCAGTGGCGCGAAGCGCGACACTTCCCAGCGGCTCTGCCAGCGTTTGAGCATCGACGACGTCGCGAGGTTCCGGCCATGAAACCACTCATAGTCATGGACCGAATAGACCAGCCGGCCAGCGACCGGTAGCTGAACCGGCCGCTTGGCCGCTCCACGCAGGTCGGACGCGTAGTCCACCCCCTCCACGACAATCAGCCAATCCGGCGCTTCGGTCAAGATCGCCGCGCCGGCACGTTCGGCGGCGCCTGGCCAATCGAGCGCGGCATTTCGCCCACCCCAGCGGGCGTCGCCACGCGGCTCGTTGCGCAGATCGGCGCCGACAACCAACTGGTTGGCCCGATAGCGACCGGCAAGTTGCGTCCACTGGTCGATCCAGACGGCCTCGGGATACTCGGGCGTGTGCCACAATCCGTTCCCGTCCTGGTCGTCGCAGCACCAGTCAGCTTGGCTGGTGTGGTTGTCGAGAATCACCGCCAGGCCAGCGCTGGTTAACGCGTCAATGATGGCATCGAGCACCTCGAGCGCCGGACGGCCGGCGAGGGTCGGATCGCCGGCCACCACCTCGGCGGCGGGCAGTGGGTTTGCGGCGACCAGTTGGTTGGAGAAGGGAAGGCGGACGCAATTGGCGCCGAGCTCGGCTGTCAGCCGAGCGATGGCGTCGGCGGTCCGAAGGTGTAGGCCTCCCGGGACAAAATCCGGCCCTTCCGCTCCATACCAGTTCACCCCGCGCAGTCGGACGGGTCGCCCGCTGGCATCGACAATCCGTCCACCTACGGTGTGAAGCGGCGTCCGAAGCGTGTTAGCCAAACCGGGACTCCCGCGCCGCCACCGGCAGGGTAAACGAGAACTCCGAGCCTTTGCTCAGTTCGCTTGATGCCCAGATCCGCCCGCCATGCGCCTGGACGGTGTGCTTGGCAATCGCCAGTCCAAGCCCCGTACCGCTATTGGAGCGCGACTTACTCACCTTGTAGAACCGCTCGAACACCCGGTCGAGATCCTCCGGCGCGATGCCCACGCCGCTATCACGCACCCAGAGCCGAACCAGCGCCGGCGCAGTCGAGGTCGATTCGATAACGGCAGGATCCGCACCGACGGCAACCCAGCCACCGGGCGGAGTGAACTTGATCGCGTTGTGGAGCAGGTTGACCAGGACTTGTTCGACACGTGGCGGATCGGCTGCCACGCGCGGCAATCCCTCCGGGATATCGACCGACAAGGTGATGTCGGCGCGAGCGGCCTGGCCCGCCAGTCGGGCCGCCGCGGCCCGGCAGAGGACGGCCGGCGACACCGGCTCCGGCCGGATCGCCAGTTCTCCCGATTCGATCCGGGTCAACTCGAACAATTCCTCGACCATTTGGCCCAACCGGTCGACCTCGATCTCGATCCGTTCGAGAAAGCCCCGGGCTGCGCTCGGGTCGTCGAGCGCTCCGTCGAGAAGGGTTTCGGTCAACGCAGTCAACGAGGCGACCGGCGTCCGGAGTTCGTGAGAGACGTTCGCGACAAAATCGCGCCGAACCGTTTCGGCGCGGCGAAGTTCGGTGACATCCTGAACGAGGAGAACGACCGGGACACCGCCCGGCGCCGCCGGCCGGGCAATCGCGTGGACGAAGCGCTTGGGGGCAGCAAGTTCCACGACAATGGCCTCCGGTTGCTGGCCTTCGAGGGCAGCGCGCGAGAGCGCAACCAGTTCGTGCTGGCGCACCGTTTGGACGAGGCTGCCACCATGGCCGAGCGTACCTAGCAACTCGCCCGCCGCCGGGTTGGCATACTCAACGAGCCCGCGATCGTCGAGGATCACCACCCCAACCGGCAGCCGCTCGACGACCGCTTCCCAGCGCCGGTGGCTCGCCTCGGCCGCCATGCGTAGCGTTCGGTCCGAATCGGCGAGGGACCCCACCGCGCGGCGCAGCCCAGCCAGTCCTCGACCAGAGATGGACTCCGAGCCGCCCACCAGCCGGACAAACTCCAAACGAACCTCCTCGACTGGAGCCAGCACCCAGGGTGTGAGCAGTGCCGACGCGATGGCTGCGAGAACGCCGCCAACCAGGGCAATCCCGATCCCGATCCAGCCGACAAGCGGAACGGTGAGCAGTAGGGCCAGTCCGGCCAGCAGACCGGTCGAAGCAACGACGCGCGCCCGCAATCCCATCGCTAGGCTCGGAAGCGGTATCCCACACCGCGAACGGTCTCGATCAGGTTTGGACGGCTCGGATCGTCCTCGATCTTCTCGCGCAGCCCACGGATGTGGACATCCACCGTGCGCGTTCCGCCGTCGTACTCATAGCCCCAGAGGTTCTGCAAGAGCACATCGCGGGTGAGCACCCGACCGCGGTTGCGAACCAGGTAGGCCAGCAGATCGAACTCCTTGGGCTTGAGGGCGATTGGCCGCTCTCCGCGCCACACCTCGTGCCGGGCCAGGTCGATCAGCAGGTCTCCCGCCATCAGGCGCTCGTCGGGGGCGCCCTTGCTCTCGGCACGGAGCATCTGGACCCGCCGAAGCGAGGCGCGCACCCGCGCTAGCAGTTCTCGGAGGCTGAACGGCTTGGCGAGATAGTCGTCGGCGCCGATCTCCAACCCGACCACCTTGTCGATCTCGCTCGCCCTGGCGGTCAACATCAAGATCGGCGCGGTCGTCTCGGACCGGAGCGTCCGACAAACCTCGAAACCATCGAGCTTTGGCAGCATGACGTCCAGCACGATGAGGTCAGGCCGCTGGCGGCGAGCGACGTCGAGCGCCTCGATGCCATCATACGCCACGCTCACGTCATGGCCGTCGCGGTTGAGGCTGTAGCGGATTGTCTCGACCAACGACTGTTCGTCGTCTACGACCAGAATACGAGCCACGGTCCGGCTCCTTGGCTGCCTTGCAAGTCCGTCGGCTCGACGAACCTCGCGGTCACCGGCTCGACCACCGGCATGACCACGTCGATGAGCCCGGCCACCGGCGGTGTCAGGAAGGAAACACCGAGCCAGATCCCCAATCCCACGAGGACGACGACGAGGACAACCAACCCGACGATAAGGCGTGTCCGGTTCGTCCGGCGGCGCTGCGCCTCGAGGATCCGCGACTGGCGAAGCTCTTTGCGACGGGTAATCCGCTCGGTGGCGCGGGTTGGGGGCTGGTTGGTCACTTCCCTCTCCAGTCGCCGCCACCGACCCCGCCCGGCTCGCGCACACGCGTCTGATTCTGGCCGTCGGGGTTCATGGCATAGATCGCCTTCGCCCCGATCACCAGCAGTCGCTGTCCATCGACCGACCAGAGCGGGGTCGGATCGTCCTCTTGAAGCTTGGCGACTTGCACGAACTTCGAGCCATCGGTCTTCACTCGGTAGACGTCGGTCGGCAGTCCGTGGAACGACGGTCGGGCGAGTTCGCCGCTCGGCCGTAGCGCTGGCCTCCCTCCCGGCTGTCCGGCAGAGGCAATGAGGGCGCCAGAATAGGCCACCTCGGCGCCGTTTGGCGAGATCCGCGGCCAGAACATCGCCGAGAACTGGTCCTCGCCGACGAGTTGCTGCGGATTGCTCCCGTCCAGGTTCGCCATCATGAGGCTCTGGGCGGCGGTCTGTTGGTTGAGCTTGATGTAGGCGATCTTCTTGCCGTCGGGTGCAACCGTCGGTTGGATTGCCTCGCGTACCAGTTGGGTCGTCCGCCCGGACGAGAAGTCGAGGCGAACGATTTCGATGACATCCCCGGTGTACTGGCCATTGGTGACGATCGGCGCAAAACGGCCAAAGACGATCCCCGAGCCGTCAGGAAGAAAGAACGGCGTCTCGAGCATCTCGCCGGCAAGTTCGTGCTTCCGGAGAACGGTGAGGTCGGTGCCGTCGCGCTTGACTGACATCAGATCGGTGCCGGGTGGGACGCCACGTTGGGGCGCGGGATACATCGCAAAAACGACCCGTTGGCCGTCAGGCGACCAGACTGGGTCCTTGGCGACGGCGCCCGCCGGGAGTTCGACCAGCTTTCGCTCTTCACGGCTGCCAATCGAAAACGTGTAAATCTGATCATTCTTGGTGTAGACGACCTCGCCGCTGAGCCCGCCCGTGGCCGGCGGTGTGGTGGTACAGGATGTCAGCGCCACGGCCAGCAACGCGAGCGGGATGCGGAACACCTCGGCAAACGAACCACGTCTCATCATCCCGATGGTATCCCTTCCGGTGCGCCCAGTACAAAATGGCGCCATTGCGGCGCACCTGGGCACATGGTACCGTTCGAGCGAGCCAAACGGAACTGCGATGATGGTTGGACGTTTGATGAACGGCGGACGATTGGTTCAGGTATGCGGCGGGCCACGCTGTCAGGAACGTGGTTCGGCGACCATACGCGTGATGGTCGAGCGGGCTTTGACGGCACGTGGGCTGGATGGCCAGGTCCCGGTGCGCCAGGTGTACGGCGTCTGCCACAACAAATGCCGGTATGGACCCAATCTGTTTGTCTCGCCGGGCAACGTCTGGTATTGCGGCGTCAGTTGGTTGATGTCGAAGATATCGTCGAGCAGCATATCGTCGGCGGAAAGATTATCGAACGGCTGATCGGTCGAGAGCCGGCGGTGCTTCAACTGGACGATCGCCTTCCGTGGTAGACTGGGCCGTCCGTGTCGGCGACGAATGCAGCATCCGATGTGAGAACGCCTCGCGAACAGTACGGTATCCGAAATGTTGACCGTCTGGTTCGCACGATGCTACAGTCACGCCAACATTCGGCAAGTCGGTCGCCGCGATGATTCGCGTGCGTTAGCAACGCTGAAAGGAACCCCATGGCGAGGCTGATTGTCAACCGGCTCATCCAGCTGATATTCGTCATCGTGGCTGTCTCCAGTCTGCTTTTCGTTCTGATGCGCGCCTCGGGGGATCCGGTCTCCGTTCTCTATGGCGATATCGACAATGAGACTCGCCTGAAACTCCGCAAGGAACTTGGCTTCGACGATCCGCTGATCGTGCAGTACGGCCGGTTCTGGGGCGATCTGCTGATCCCCAAGTTCGATGCCCGCGGCAACCTCCGCTGGATGGACTTTGGCGACTCGTTGCGAGCACGCCGCCCCGCGATGAGCGTGGTGCTCGACAATCTCGGCAACACCGTCCAACTCGCGCTCGTCGCGCTGGCCCTGGCGGTGTTTGTGGGTATCCCGCTTGGCATCTTTTCGGCGATTACCCGTGGTCTGCCATCCGTTCTGTTTATGCTATTGGCGCTGCTCCTCCAGTCGACCCCGTCGTTCTTCCTCGGCATCATCATGGTGCTGATCTTCGCGGTGCAGTTACGGGTCTTACCGCCGTTTGGGTATGGCACGCCCGCCCACTACATCATGCCGGCGCTCTGCCTCGCCGCCTTCCCAATGGCGCGCATGGCGCGGCTCATGCGCTCCGCGTTGCTTGATGTGATGGGCCTAGACTACATTCGCACCGCCCGGGCCAAGGGTCTGTCCAATAGCCTGGTGATCATCCGCCACGCCATGCGAAATGCGATGATCCCGATCGTCACCGCAATCGGCCTCGATATCGCCTTCCTCCTGAGCGGGTCGGTCATCATCGAGAACCTCTTTGCTTGGCCAGGCGTTGGCCGGCAACTCGTCACCTCCACATTCACTCGCGATTACAACGTCGTCCAGGCGATCGTCTTCATCATCGCAATCTGGATCGTCAGCGCATTCCTCTTCGTCGACATTGCGTACAAGTGGATCGACCCGCGTATTAGCTACGACTAGCAGGGGGCGAGGCGTTCGCCTCGCGTGGCTTCGGGCAGCAGTTCCGAGAAGGAGAGGCCGATGGCGAGCAACACGATGGCACAGGCCCAGGCAATCGATCAGCCGGCCTTCAAGAAAGTCCGAGTTCGCACCTTCGGTGATCGACTGCGCAAGGGGATTTTTTCCCATGCGCCGGCGACGATAAGTCTGTTCGTCATCATTTTCTTTGCGTTGGTGGCGATCTTCGCGCCGGTCATCTCGCCGCACGACCCGATCAAGGTCGACATCATCAAGCGCCTTCAGCCGCCGGCCTTCCAGGGAGGACTGCCGCAGTACTTCCTCGGCACCGACCAGATGGGACGTGACGTGTTGTCGCGCTTGATCTTCGGCACGCGAGTGTCGCTTCAGGTCGGCTTCTTTGCCACGTTGATCTCGGTTCTCATCGGCGCGACGCTCGGCATCATTGCCGGCTTCTATGGCGGCCGGATCGACGGCATTATCATGCGCTTCAACGACATGCAACGCGCCTTCCCCTTCCTGGTGCTGGCGATCGCCATCATCGCGGCAGTCGGTCAGGGTCTCGACAAACTGATCTTGGTTCTCGGGATCTTCGGCTGGTCGAACTACGGTCGGTTCATTCGGGGTGAGGTGCTCGGTCTGCGAGAGAAGGAATTCGTCGAGGCTGCGCGAACAATTGGGGCGTCCAACCGCCGCATCATGTTCCAGCACATGCTGCCGAACGTCACCTCGACGCTGCTGGTGCTTTCCAGCTTTTCGGTGGCGGCGCTGATCATTGCCGAAAGCTCGCTTTCGTTCCTCGGGTTGGGCGTTCCGCTGCCGACGCCGTCGTGGGGCAACATGCTTTCGGACGGCCGCGAGTATATGGAGACGGCGTGGTGGTTGGCGATCTTCCCCGGCATCGCCATTGGCATCATCGTGCTGGCCGTCAACGTACTCGGAGATCGCCTGCGCGACATCTTCGACGCCCGCACCACACTCTAGTTCCCTGCTCGCCTCGGCATACTAGGACGCCCGGTCGTTCGGCCGGGCGTTCGGCTGTCCGCCTCCCATTGGGCTCACCGTGTGAAGCGGCGGTTGGATCGTCACCTCGGTCCCGGCCGAACGGGTCTCCAGTCGCCACTCCAGGCCAGCGACGTCTATTCCTGACCGGAGCGCAAGGCGAGCCGGATGCCGCCAAGGCGATCTGTGACCCCTCGTCCAAGGTCTTAGCCGATACGCCTCAGAACGACACGGGCCTCGCGGCGGGTTTCCGCGGGGATGTCCGCCCCCAACGCCAGACGCCGGATCCCAGCGAGCGCCAGTGACCGCACCCGTCGATCTGGATCATCGAGCGCCGCCATGAGCGCCGACATCCCGTCAGGACCGGGCGATCTTGCGAGGGCGATAAGGTCCGATCGCCGGTCCGGCCAGGCCACGCGCTCCTCTTGGACCACTGCCTGACGCACGCGGGCGGGCGAAGCAAGTTGCTTTCGCCCGCTGGCGGTGAGCCGCAGCCGTGGCCGGGCAGTGCTGTCCTTGTTCAGCCAGCCAGCAAGCACCAGCGAGTCGATCAGGGTGTGAACGTCGGCTTCCCGCACGCCGGCCAATGCGCCAAACTCGGCTCGTTCGACGACCGTTGGGTCGGCCGCCTTCGGCAACCGGCCCCGCAAGATCGTTGCCACGCCCTGGCGACCAAACGAGCCATCGAGCGCCTCGACCAGCCGAAGGACCGTCGCGATCCGCTCCGACTCGTCGAGCGCAGGAACCGTCGGGCGGTTGGCGACGGCCAAGCGGCGGTTCGGTTTGGCTGGCACTGGGGTGATCTCGACTATCGGCTCTCCGGCCGGGTCGCAAACGTCGCAGCAGCCCTCGATTGGCGGCGGCGGCGTCCTATCGCCGAAATAGCGAAGCCACCAGGCACGTCGGCACCGATCGGTCTTGGCATAGTCCCAGATCTTCCAGAGAAGGCTAAGCCGTCGGCGGCGGCGGCGCTCGGCATCGATGGTGACCGGAACCCAGAGCTTCGGGTCGGGGCTGCGACGGAGTTGCTCGAAGGTCATCTTGCCGAACTCGTCCGGCCCACGCACCAACGCTCCACCGCGCTCGAGGCCAGCTACGGCCAGGCGAACGAGCAGTTCGCTTACCCCCATCTCGATGGCGATCGCTTCGAGGTCGGCGTGGACGCGCTTCGAGCCGCCACGTCGCAACTTTGCCAACACGTCGAGCATCGCTTGCTCATCCGGCACGTCGCGCTGCACCAGAAAGCGTTGGATGCCGATGTCCACCGGCGCAAACAGCAGAATGCAGCAGGACAGTCCGCCATCACGGCCGGCCCGGCCTGCTTCTTGGAAATACGCCTCAGGGGTCGCCGGCATCGCAAAGTGGATCACGAAGCGGACATCCGGCTTGTCGATCCCCAGCCCGAAGGCGTTGGTCGCCACCACGATCCGTCGCTCGCCGGTAAGAAACTGGTCCTGGGCGGCGGCGCGGGCCTTTGCGGTCATCCCGGCGTGGTAGACAATCGCCGACTCGCCGGCCAGACTGAGCGAATTCGCTACATCCTCGGCGTCCCGCCGAGTACCGGTGTAGACGATCCCGCTGCCCTCAAGCTTGCCCGCCAGTTGCTTGAGGGTGGAGGTCTTTTCGGTCTTTCGCGGCACCGGCAGGACGCTAAAGCGGAGGTTCGGACGGTCGAGTGGGGCGACGATCACCGCCGGATGGTCGAGGCCAAGTTGGCGCTGAATATCGGCTCGCGCCGTCGGCGTCGCCGTCGCGGTCAACGCCAATATCGGCGGGCGGCCGATGTCGTCGGCAAAAGCCCGGATCGCTAGATATTCGGGCCGGAAGTCATGGCCCCATTCGGACACGCAATGCGCCTCGTCGACGACGATCCGCTCGATCGTCATTCGCCCCACCGCCTCACGAAAGGACGGCGAGCGCAACCGTTCCGGCGCGATATACAGAAGGCGGACTTCACCCGCCTCCGCTCGCGCCAGCCGCTTGCGCGCCTGGACGCTGCGGACGGTGCTGTTGAGGAAGGTCGCCGACCCTGGCAGACGAGCGGCGAGGCGGTCGACCTGGTCCTTCATCAGGGCGATCAGCGGCGAGATGACGAGCGTCACCCCGTCGCCGAGCAGTGCGGGAAGCTGAAAGGTGAGCGACTTCCCGCCGCCGGTCGGCATGATCGCCAGAACGTCGCGGCCGGCGAGCGCCGCCTCGACGATCTCGCGCTGGCCGGGCCGGAACGCCGCAAATCCGAACCGGTCGGCGAGCGCGGCTTCGAGGGAGCGATCGCTGGGCATCCCTTGAACAGTACCACGATCTTCGCCTCGATGGCGGCCTTCATCGCCGTCGTTGCGAGCGCCGGCCGGGGCGGGACAGCCTCAGCCGAGCGAGACGCCCCTCGGAACGCTCGGCACGAAAACACCGCCGGGAGTAGTCAGGACGAATAGCCCGAGCGCATCTGACTTCCCGCAGACAATATTGGCCACCGTATCGACGCCGAATTTGTTCGTCCGCTCGCTCCAGCCCGAACCGGTTCGTTGAAAGATCTGCAAGCGTCCTTCGTCGAGGCCGGCAGCGTCGCTCTGGAGATAGGGGAGGCAGACTTCGACGCGAAGCGCCGTCGCGCCAGAGAGCGTGATCCGGAAACTGGTCGGTAATGGCTGAGAGCCGGGCGGCGCCCCCTCGGCAGGGATCGAGGTAAGCGTCTCGACCTGAAGCGTACCGGCTGAGGAAAGCCCATCCAGCGTGACGCTGAGAGTCCCGCCGCGCACCAGCGCAGTCATCGTCACGACACCACTACCCGACGGCGCCGGGACGGCTATGTTCTGGTTGGACGGCGCGGTTGTCGCGGTCGGTGACGGCGTACGGGGTGGGGTCGGCGTGGGGGTTGGTGTGCGCGTCGGCGTTGGGGTCGGAGACCCGGGCAGGCTCATCAGAGCGGCCAGGAGGTCGAGCCGACGGGTCGTCGTCCCGAAGCGGGTGTCGGAGATCAGCGGGCCCGTCGTCTTGATCGCGCCCTCCCACGCGGAAATCCCTGCTGCTGGGCGCGCGGAGGCGAGTACTGCCACTGCACCGGCTACGTGCGGTGCGGCCTGCGATGTGCCGGAGTAGTTGCTTCCCGCCGCTGAGATAATCGCACCCGGCGCAAGCACTGCGAGATACGACGCGCTTTGCGAGAAGCAGGTCGGCCGGTCAGCGACCGGATTGATGTCCGAGCAAAACGAAGAGTTGAAGGGGTTTGGTGTTGCTCCGTCGTAGACCGCACCGACCGAAATCGCCCCGGGAACGCAGGCCGGGACCGACAGGCCGGCACGAAACCCGCTGCCCGGCACGTACGCCTCGTTGCCCGACGAAATGACCGGCAAGATGCCGGCTGCTCTCAGATTGGCGAACGGGCCGGCGAACGTCGACCCGGCACACGGTGTGGTGTACCGGGCGTTGGAAACCACCAGGCTCAAGTTCGCCGCACGGATGGCATAGACTGCCTGATTGGCAATCAGCCAGTCGAGCGCTGCGAGCAAGTCGCTGGTGACCCAGGTCGTCGAGGTCCGAAAGACATCGAGCGCCAGAAGCCGGGCGTCCGGAGCGACCGCCCCGGCGATCGCCGCGACATTAGTGCCGTGGCCATTGTCGTCGCGCAGGCCATCGTCGCCGCCGAACTCGAGAGAGACCAGCACCCGGCAACCGGGCGTGCCAGGCGCTGTGCACGCCCCAAACTCCGCTCGACGGTAGTCGACCCCGGTGTCGAGGATCGCGATCGCTACCCCGGCGCCCCGCTCGCCGAGCGCCGCCACCGCTGGCTGATTGATCTGGGCGAGGCTTTGAGCGAGAGCCGGACCGCCCCGTTCGTCCGCTCGCACTGCCAGGGTTCCGGGGCCGCGCAACGTTTCGGCGAGGGCCTCGATGCTGGTGAAGCGGACGAGCGCCGCGCCGAGGTTCGGATAGTCGCGCAGCGATTCACCCGTGATGCTCTGCGTCTTGAGCGAACGATAGTCGCGTGCCTTCGCTGCCAGGCTGATGGCGCTCTCGTCGGTCAGGCCGAGCCGATTCCGACGGGCGGCCGCCCGGGAGCCGACGATCGTCTCGTCCAGCACCACCAGTCCCTCGACCGGTCCGCCGGCGATCGCATCGGCGATCTCGCGGTCGAGACGTCCGGCATCGAGCGCCCGGGCGACCTCGGCGGCGGCATCGAGCGCACCGGCCGGGCGGCGGAGAGTGGGGAACGGCGGTTCGTCGTCGGCTCGCATCGGGCCGGCCGATGCGGCGACCCAGGCGCAGATCACCACGATGGCCAGTCCCCAGGCCAGCCAGCGCGCCGGCTTGCGATGCCTCTGCACGGTGCGCCTCCGTCGACGCTTGCTTGCTCGTATCTTCGGCAGTCTAGCGCAGAACCTCGATGGCGTCGCCGATCTGGATCACACCCGGGGTACGATGAATCAGATAGCGGCCAAGGAGCATCTTCTTCTCAGGGGTCATCCGGTAACCTGCGAGGGTGCGCAGTGGCTCCTTGCCCTGGACGCCGCTGGCCTGATCGATTTGGGTGATGGCGCAGCGCGAGCAGGACTTGACGACGTCAAAGGTCAGTGCCCCGATCCGGATCTCAGACCAGCGATCCTCGGTGTAGGCATCGCAGCCATCGACGACGATGTTCGGTCGGAAGCGGTCGACCGGCAACGGAGCCTCCATCCGGCGGTTCAGGTCGTCGAGCGTCGCCCGCGAGAGCAGCAAGAATGGATAGCCATCGCCGAAATGAACCTGGTCGGTGGGGCGGGGCGCATGGTCCTGATCGACCTGCCGGACATCGTCATCGGCCTGACGCACCAGCCGAGCCGGCACGCCGAGAAAGCGTTCCAGCCACTCGGCAGCCTCGTCGCCTTGGTCAATCGCCCAACATCGGTCTTCCCAGATCGTCACCTCACGCGCTGCGCCGGACTTCCGCACCGTGATCGCGAGGGGTTCCATCCCCGGCGCAGTTGCCTCGAGGCAGGTGTCTCGGACGGTTGGAACGATCAGGCAGATCCGCGGGATGTCACGCTGGGTGAGATAGGATCCGTCGGCGTCGACGATCAGGAAAGCGCGGTCGCCGGCGAATCCGCGCGCATTGACCACGGCGTGGTCGAGCGACTCGCCGCGGCATGACTTGATCGGGTAGCGGTTCAGGCTGGTTACGGAGATGGTCACACGATGTCCTTGTTGTAAGGTGGCGGGAGGATAGCGAAGCGACAGCGTAGGCGCCCTCGGCCGTCAGAAATCGGTCTTGCCGGTAAAGCTCCAGTGACCGATCGCCACACCCGGCACCCGGTAGCAGCCTTCTTCGATCTGGAGCTTGGTCGACCGGCCGATCGCCAGCACGTCGTTCATCGCCGCGAGGTAGCTCTGGGTGAATCGCATGTTCTTTACCGGCGCAACGACCTCGCCGTTCTCGATCAAGAAGAGCCCGTCGCGCGTCATCCCGGTCATCGTCACCGTCAGGAAATGGACCGGCCGGGTGTACCAGAAGCGGGTCACGAGAAGCCCACGTCCGATGCTCCTGACGAGGTCGTCGACCGTTCCGGGCGCGAGGTAAAGGTGACGCGCAAGCGGACCGAAGGTCGAGCCAGGCTGAAGGGCGTGGCCGGTGGATTGCTTGCCATCCCGGCCGGCGGTCAAGGTGTCGTAGACCACCCCGGCGGCCACGCCATCAACCACCAGATCGACCCGTCGGCTCGGTACACCCTCGGGGTCGAACGGCTCGGGAACGACGCCGGGGCCGGTCGGGTCGTCCCAGATCGAGATGTTCTCACCCATCACCCGTTCGCCAAAGCGCCCCGCCAGGAAACTCGTCTGCTCCTGGACCGACTGGGCGCCAAACCCGAGATAGCCGAGATAGAGCAGCAGGTCGGCAACTGCATAGGGTTCGAGGACGACTGGGTAGTCTCCCACCGGCAGGTCGATCGGTTTCTGTGCCCGCCTCGCCCGGCCGAGAACGTCGCTCGCGAGGTCTTCGGCGTCGAGGTCGGCGGCGTCGATCGAAAAGCGGTCGGCATAGCCCGAACCGCTTTCGCCCATCACGACGGCGACCGCGCCGGCTGTGGTATGGCGAGCGATGGCAAAGACGCCGAGCGAATTGGCAACTGCGGTCTGCTCGGCGCGCGTCTCGATCGAACCAGCCGCACTCAACCCTTCTTCGTGAGCACGGCGGCAGAGAGGCTCGGCGAGGAGCGCCCGTGCCTCGGGCGAAAAGCGAGCGGTGGTCTCGCGCCAGCCGTCGGCGGCGGGGATTGGCGTGGGACCGGGCAGGGAATGGAAGTCCGGATTATCGGGCGAGTGACGGGCGATCATGCCGGCACGCTCGACCACGCGGCGCACGCCCTCATCTGAGAGGTCGTTGGTGGTTGCTACGCCGATCTTCTTGCCGACGACTGCCCGGACTGTCAGCGAAAAGCTGCGTTCGGCGACGTTCTGATGGATCTCGTTGCTGGCAAAACGGGTGAGCGACGATTCGACGTCGGAGACGATTACCTCGGTCTGGTCGGCGTCGGAAGCGGCGAGGGCGTGGTCGGCGAGACTGCGGAGTTCGGCATCGGTCAACATCACTGCCCCTTTAGCGCATCAAGCCGACTTGGACGTTTCGAAAGCGCGCCGCCGCCGCGCCGTGACCGACGTGCATCGTCTGGGGCGGCTGCCCTTTGCCACAGTTGGGGATGCCCCAGATCGTCCACTCATCGCGATTGCAGACCGCGTCGCAGCCGCCCCAGAAGCGCGGTGTGATACCCGAATAGGTGGCGTTCTTGAGGAGTGCGCCACGCTTGCCACCTGTGATCTCCCAGGCGATCTCGGTCCCAAACTGGAAGTTCAGCCGCCGGTCGTCGATGCTCCACGAGCGATTGGTCTGAAGGAAGATGCCATCATCGGTGTCGGCGATCAAATCCTCGAGTGTCCAGTCTCCCGGCTCCAGATTGATGTTGGTCATCCGGATCAGCGGCAGGCGGTTCCACCCTTCGGCGCGCATCGTTCCGTTGCTGCTCTGGCCCAGCCGCGCTGCCGTCTCGCGCGAGGTGAGGTAGCCGACGAAGCGCCCGCGATCGACGATCGGCGTTCGCTGCGCCGGGACGCCCTCGTCGTCGTAGCCGAAGGTTCCCAGTCCGCCGGGGACGGTCGCATCGGCCACGATTGTCACCTCCCCCGACCCGTAGTCGAACGCGCCGAGTTTGTCGGTGGTCAGAAAGCTGGTACCAGCATAGGCGGCTTCGCTGCCCCAGACGCGGTCGAGTTCGATTGGATGGCCACAACTCTCGTGAACTTGCAAGGCGGTCTGGGACGAGTCGAGGATGACTGTCGTCACCCCGCCCGGGCATTGCTTTGCCGATAGCAGCGCGTCGGCCTCACCGGCGATACGCTCGGCGTTGGCGGTGATTGCCTGACGCTCGACGAACTCCCATCCTTCGGTGCCCATGTGGAGGCCGAAGCTGTTGGGGTAGGAGCGGGTCTGGGTCTCGTCCTCACCGCGAGCGGTGCATTCGATGCCGACACCGGTCTCGGTCAATTCCTGCTCGACGTCGGCGCCCTCGCTGCTCAGAAAGAGTTTCTGCTGCCGTTCACAACCGATCCGCCCTTCGGCGACGACGATGGACTTCTGGCGCCTCATCGCCCGGTCGGCCTCCAGCAGGAGGGCGATCCGCTCTTCGAAGGAGATGGCAAACGGGTCGCGTGCCACCGGCGTGACGTAGCGGCCACGGGTCGGAACCGGCGGACCAAGTTCGACCGGATGACGCCGGACGAGCGCCGACGCGCGGGCGATTGCGACCGCCTGGGCCGCAATGCGGTCGGCTTCCTGGCCGGTGAGGAGCGCCGAACTGGCGAAACCCCAGGCTCCATCGACCAGCACCCGGACACCAAATCCCTGGCTCTCGTCGGCGCGGATCGCCTCGACCCGTCCATTCTTGACGGCTATTCCTTCGCTGCGCAGGTCGACCACCCGGACGTCAGCATAGGTCGCGCCGCGACCAGTCGCGGTATCAAGTGCGCGTCTCGCCAGATCTCGCACCGATCTTCCTCCGAGCCGTTATGATTGAGCCGGAAATCTCGCCGGTCTGCAAGCCGGCGGCGGAGTGACGTCATGCCCATCTATGAGTATCGTTGTGCGGACGAGCGGACGGTGTTCCAGTCGTTGCGGTCGATGAGCCAGATGGACGAGCCGATCGCCTGTCCGAGTTGCGGCAGCGAATCGAAGCGGGTGCTTTCGCTCTTTGCGACCATCGCTCGCGGCGACGGTGCGTCATCCTTCGAATCCTTTGGCGAGGGCGATGCGCCGAGCGCGGGCGGTGGTTGCTGCGGCGGAAGCTGCGGCTGCGGCGCATCGCTCAACTAGACCCCACCGGCGCAACCGCCGCCCTTGCGCCGAGAAAGCGCCGTACCTGCCAGCCAACGACAAAGGCCATTGCTGCCTGGGCTGCCACGATCAGCACGAGAAGGATCGTCGAATCCAGCCAGAACGGCGCGGGGAACATCGCGATCAGATTGTGGATCCGCGGGTCGAGCAGCCAGTAGTCGTTTGCCTGGAAGCTGAGTTGGTGAAACTGTAAGAACAGCGTCTCGAAGTCAGCAAACGAGAGCGCACCAAGCGCCACCAGCAGGGCAAAGGTGATCGCGCTGCCCCACATCAAGCCGGAACCGATCCGCCGGGCGGCATTGGCTCGATCGCGAAGGACGACGACCGCGACAAATCCGACGAGATAAAGCGCGGCTCCCTCCTGGACCCGGTAGAACAGTCGCACGAGGGCCTTGACGTCGACCATGTGCAGCACTTCGCGCTCGGTGAACAACTCGCGCCGAACCCCACGCTGGGTGACTGTCAGGTTGACCGTCTGCTCCTCGTTGTTGAAGTAGGCGACGAGCGCAGCGGCGGCGCGAGTAAGGTCAGGCCGTTCGATGCCGGTGTAGTTGGCCACGCCGTATCGGTCGAAGCCGTATTCATAGAGCGGCGCCCAGGAGAAGAGAAAGCGCACGGCCGTGCCGGCGAAGAAGAGGGGCAGCGCGACGACAAACAGCGCGGTCGCGAGGGCGATCGCCAGGCGTTTCATTTGGCAAGCATAGCCGAAGGGCTTCCGGAGGGCAGGCCGGCGTTCTTGCCGGTCAGTTTGGGAACTGCTCCCGAAGCTGGCGCTTGAGGACCTTCTGAGCCGAGTTGCGCGGCAACTCGTCGATAAACGCGACGCTCTTCGGCTTCTTGAAGCGAGCGAGCTTCCCTTCGGTGAACGCGATGATTTCTTCCTCGCCCGCTTGCTCGCCCGGACGCAGCACCACGATCGCCTTGAGCGCCTCGCCCCAATACTCGTCCGGCACGCCGATAACCGCCACGTCGGCGATCTTCGGGTGACGGAACAGCACTTCCTCGACCTCGCGCGGGTAGATATTCGTCCCGCCCGAGACAACCATGTCCTTCTTGCGGTCGACGATGTAGATGTGCCCTTCGTCGTCGCGCACCGCAAGGTCACCGGCGCTGAAATACTCGCCATTAAACCCGGCGAGGGTCTCGGCCGGCTTGTTGTAATACCCATTGAACAGGTAGGGACTACGCGAGAACAACTCGCCCACCGTGTTGTTGCCGACCTCGTTGCCGTCGTCGTCGAGCAACTTCACCTCGGTCAAGGGGAAGGGATGGCCAACGCATTGCACCTTGCGCAGTTGGTCTTCCGGGCGCAACGTCGTGACAATCCCGCCTTCGGTCGAGCCGTAAAGCTCGAACAGCCGGGTGTGCGGCCATTCGGCGAGAATCAATTCCTTGGTGGCCTGAGGCAGTGCCGCGGCGTTCGACATCCAGGTCTGGAAGTGACTCAGGTCGTACTTCTTCCTCGTTTCCTCTGGCAGGCCGAACAGTCCGTGGAACATCGTCGGAACCATAAACGCGTTGGTGATCCCTTCCGAAGCAATCCGCTGGAGCAACTCCTCCGGACGGAAATGCTTCATCACCGAGAGCGTCCCGCCAAAATAGACGGTTGCCAGCGAAAAGACCATCCCGGCGCCATGGTAGATCGGTGCGGTGCCGAGCGCGACATCGTCAGGCGAATAGCAGCCATATTCAGCGGCCATCGCGAAGAAGGTGAGCGAGCGCGAGCGGTGCGACACCACGGCGCCCTTTGGCAGGCCGGTTGTTCCTGAGGTGTAGTAGATGCAAAACGGTGTCGTCTCGTCGACCGAGACAGACGTGTCGGTCGACACGGCGTCGGCGAGCACTTCTTCGTACGCCAGCGAACCGGCCACATTGCCTGTCCCGATCCGGATCCAGTGACGCACCCCCTTCGCCTCAGCCCGGGCCACTTCGATCGCCCCGTCGTAGTCCTCGGCGTAGATGCACGCGAGTGCCCCCGAGTCGTTCAGGTGATAGGCGATCTCTGGACCGACCAGCCGAAAGCTGATCGGCACCATCACGAACCCCGCCCGTGCCAGCCCAAAACAGGTCTCGATATACTCCGGGATGTTCGCCAGCACGATCCCAACCCGGTCGCCCGGTCGGAGGCCCAGACCACGCATCGCATTGCCGACCCGGTTTGCACGCTCGTCGACCTCGCGATAGGTGAGACGTTGAGCGCCCTGGAAGACCGCCAGCTTGTCCGGCGAGCGGTAGGTGCTCACCCGGAGGCCATCGGCGATGTTCAGCGGCACGTTCACCTGCGGTCGAAGGAGTGGATTCATCGCGGCCTCCAAGGCTTAATCGTCGAGCGTTCCCGACAGATGGTCGCCGCCAATCGGAATTCCGCTTGTATGCATCATCCCCGCCCCCTGACGGGTGATCGCCGGCTCAAGTGAAATCGGGTTGACCACCGCTCCTGCCTTCGTCCGGTCCCGAACGTCGATCAGGCTTGTATCGGGATAGAGCACCACCCCGAGTTGGGCAGCCGCATGGCGCGCCGAGCGAGTGACATACGCCTCCGGCCCAATCCGGACGAGCCGAACTCCGGCCTCGGCGGCACGTGCCACCTCGCGTGACCCGACCACGCGGCCAAGGATGATCCCAAGCTGAGAATCTGCCGCCCCGGCGCGCACCACCTGGCGACGCTGCCGCCAGGACGGTGGTCGTCCCGAGGAAAAGAGCGTGGCGCGGTTCTGCGTGGCAGCGGGGGCCGACGCGGCGGGAAGCGGTTCCACCGACGTCAGCGGGGGAGGAGCCACTGCTGGCAGCGGGGCTGGTGCGGTTCGGGCTGGCTCGGGCGAGAGCGGCCGGGCGAGCGGGATCCGTTGGACGCTTGGTGCATCGGACGGACGAGCCTCTGGCATCCGCGGCGCAGGCGGTGGCGCAAGCGGTGGCGGCGGCTCCGGCATGGCGACCAACGAGGTGACCGTCGGCGGCGGGGCGGCAGGCTCCGGCAGAAAGCGGCCTACCGTCTCGACCCGGTCAAGCACCATCCCCGCACCGTAGCGCTCCAGCGGCACGGCTGGCGGCACAGCCGGAGGGACACTCGCCGGTTCGACGCGGATCGGCGGGATGTTTGGCAGCGGATCGAGCGCGACGACCGGCGGCAGGATCGGCGGCAGGTTCGGCGGAGCCGGCACTGCTGCACTGAGTGGGGTCGCCGACTGGATGGACGCTTCGGCAACTGGCGGACCGACCGGTTCGTCCGGGCCAGCGATCCGGACACCGAGCCGCGCGGCAAGATCCCTCGCCTGTGGCCCGACCAGATCGCCCTGGCCAAGCTGAAGGGTCTTGTCGGTACGTCGCGCCGCCCGTTCGACGTCGGTCGTGATGATGACGGCCACGCCTTACTCCCCTTCAGTACCTGGTGTCGGCGGAATCTCCCACAAGTCGTACAGTCGGCGGCAGTTCTCGCGCATCAGCCACGGCATACTGCGGTCGCGAATCCCGATCTCCAACACTTCCTGGCGCGCCCGCTCGAAATCGATGATCGGCCAGTCGGTCCCGAAGATCACCTTCTTGCGCCCGCGCGTATTGATGAACTGAACGAAGTCCGCCTCCCAGTAGCGCGGCGCGTGGGCGTCCGTTCCGAGATAGACGTGCTCATGCTTCCAGGAGACCGAGATCGACTCGCCGATGTACGGCCAACCGGTATGGATCAGAAACAGCTTCAGTTCCGGCATCGCGATCGCCACCGAGTCAAGCGTCATCGGCCGCGCCACGGTCGGCATCCGTCGTTGTGCCGAGTGGCCAACCTGGATTTGGATCGGAACCTCAAGCTCAGCGCACTTGGCATAATAGGGGTAGTAGAGCGCGTGGTCGGGCGCCATCCCGAACCAATGTGGATAGAGGTGCGCTCCGATAAAGCCATACTCGGTGACGGCAAGGTCCAACTCTTTGACGCCGGCCATCCCGCGGTTCGGGTCCACCCCCGCGATCGGCCGGAACCGATCCGGATATCGTTCGCAGACATCGTAAACGCGCTTGTAGGTGATCTCCCATTCACCGCCCCGCGCCGCCAGCAAGAAGCCCAGTTCGATGTTCGCCCGGTCCATCATCTCGAGCATCTGCTCGATCTCGACGCCATTTTGGAACTGGTCGCCGAGGCGGATCCGCTCCCAAAAGTCCTTGAGATGGTCCGGAAAGACACCGAAATCGGCGGCGGTCCAGAGGTTCACTACCGGGTCGATCGCCGGGATCAACCGGCGTCCGTCCTCGGACACCGCCATGCTCTGGATCGGGCTGGTCGTCGCAGGTTCCATCGTCGGTTCCAGGTGCAGAATGGGATACCACGGTATGCTACGGAACGGCCTGAAAGGGAGTCAAACGCGTCGGCCGATCAGTCCCGGCTGTTGATCGATCGGACGATACCGCTGATCCAGCGCGCCCCTTCGAACGAGAGCGCCAGGGCGACCAGCAGTGCGACCGGTGTCAGTGCCGCCAGCCGCGCCGATGGCGGCCGCGCAACCCGCAGCCGGTAGGCGAGTATGAACAGGATCATCCGCGTCCCAAGCTGGACGGTCTTGACCGGGTCGCCAGTGACCGAGGACTCTCCGACACGGGCTCGGTAGTGGACCGGGATCTCAATGTAGCTCAACCCACGGTTGATCGTCAGGAGCATCATCTCGACGCCAAAATGCGACCCGTCGACGCGAAATCCGTCTTCAATCTTCGCCACCGCTTCGCGTTTGATCAGCCGCATCGTGCAGCCGACATCCGAAAAATGGGTGGTATCGAACAGCACTTCAAGCAACTTGGCGACCGCCCAGTTTCCCCATTTCAGGAACAGTCCCATGTTTGCGCCTTCGCCGATCAACGCGGTGGTCGTCCGAGTACCGAACACCACATCGAAATCTTGCGAGTAGGCAAGCAGTTTCAGGACATCGCGGCCGTCGAAGGTCCCGTCCGGCTCCGAGATAATCAGGTAGTCGCCAGTCGCCTCGCGAAGACCACGCTGGATCGCCGCGCCATAGCCCTGGCGCGGCTCGAATACCTCGCGCGCTCGGGTCTTGGCGACTTCCTCATGGGTGCCCGGTGCAGCGTTGTTGTTGACGACGACGATCTCGTCCACCACGCCGGAGGCGAAGAACTCTTCGATCGCTGAGCGTATCGAGTCCTTCTCGTTGTAGGTCGGGAAGATGACACTGATGCTCTTGCCGTCCCACACGGTCGGCTCCCGGTTCGGTCCTTGAGGCGCGGCCGAGATCGTAGCAGACAGCCGGAACCTGCCGACTTCCCAAGAGGCAGCTTGCCTGCTATAATTGCAGTCAGCGTCAGCCCGCCATATACTTTGGATGCGGCCAACGTCGGCCGTTCGGATCCAGCGCGCATGGCGGCGCACCAGCGGATTGCGACCAGATCACACTCGGCCCGCCCCGGGTGAGGGTTGAAACGTATGGACGATCTGCACGAAGCCTGCGCCGTCTTTGGTATCTATGCCCCCGGTGAGGACGTCGCCCGCCTCACCTTTTTTGCGCTCTATGCCCTCCAGCATCGTGGTCAAGAAAGCTCCGGCATCGCCGTCGCCGACCGCCAGGGGGCGATCCAGCGGCACGTCGGTATGGGGCTGGTAAACCAGGTTTTCGAGGAGGAGCATCTGGCGTTGCTCCACGGCGACCTCGCGATCGGCCATAACCGCTACTCGACCACCGGGTCCAGTCGCTTCGTCAATGCTCAGCCGATGATCGTCCAGTCGCCGCTCGGCCCGTTGGCGCTCGCCCATAACGGCAATGTCGTCAACGCCCAACCGCTGCGCGAAGAGTTGATCGACCGTGGCGCGCAGTTCCAGAGCACCACCGATTCCGAGGTGATCGCTCATCTGATCGCGCTGTCGCCGGGCGCAACCTGGCCAGAGAAGATCCGCCGGGCGATGGGCCGGTTGTCGGGCGCCTACAGTCTGACGTTGCTGACCAGAGACGCTGTCTATGCCGTGCGCGACCCGCTTGGTGTCCGGCCGCTCTGTCTCGGCCAGCTTGGCAACGGCTGGGTGGCCGCCTCCGAAAGCTGCGCTCTCGATCACATCGGCGCAAGCTTCTTGCGCGAAGTCATGCCGGGCGAAATCGTCCAACTCGATCGCGGCGGCATCTCCAGCTTTCTCGGCCGGCTCGACGACCGCCAGGCGACCTGTATCTTCGAGTTCATCTACTTCGCCCGCCCCGATAGCGTCATCGACAACCGGCTGCTCTATCTGGCTCGCGAGCAGATGGGCGCTGAACTGGCCTATGAGTATCCCGTCGACGCCGACCTCGTGATGGCCGTCCCTGACTCGGCGACGGCCGCTGGTATCGGCTACGCCCGCGCCTCGGGCATCCCATTTCGCGAAGGACTGCTCAAGAACCGCTATGTTGGCCGCACCTTCATCCAGCCCGACCAGCGCATTCGCGATGCCGGCGTTCGCTTGAAATTCAACCCGCTGCCACATGTCCTTGAGGGCAAGCGCGTCGTCGTCGTCGATGACAGCATCGTTCGCGGCACCACCACGCCCCACGTCGTCGCCTTGCTGCGGCGAGCCGGGGCGACCGAAGTCCATATGCGCATCTGCGCCCCGCCGGTCAAGCATCCCTGCTTCTTCGGCGTCGACCTCGCCACCCGCGACCAGTTGATCGCCGCTCGCAAAAGCGTCGAAGAGATCCGCGAATGGATCGGCGCCGATTCGCTCGGCTACCTGAGCATCGAAGGTCTCCACCGGGCGGTCGGGCGACCGGCCTCGCACTTTTGCACCGCCTGTTTCACCGGCCATTATCCGATCCCAGTCCAGCTTGAGATGGACAAACTCGCCCTCGAGCCAGACGTCGCGCCTCAACCCTTCCCGGTCGCCGCCGTCCTCTAGTGAGCCGGGTCGGCGTTCTGGTCTCCGGCCGCGGGTCGAACCTGCAGGCGTTGATCGACGCTCGGGATCGCGACGAGTTGGGCGCGACGCTGGTCGTTGTCGTTGCAAATCACGCCGAAATTCCCGCGCTCGATCGCGCCAGGGCTGCCGGTATCCCATCCGTCGTCTGCGAGCGCGACGCCTTCCCCAGCCGTACTGCCCAGCACCAGGCGATCGGCGCGGCGCTCGATGCCCACGGCGTCGAAATCGTCGTGCTGGCTGGCTTCGACCGCATCCTCCACCCCGAGGTGGTTCGGCGCTACCAGGGGCGGATCCTTAACGTCCACCCATCGCTCCTGCCGGCCTTTGCCGGCGGACTCCAGGCTCAGGCCGACGCCCTCGACTATGGCGTCAAGATCGCCGGCTGCAGTGTCCATTTCGTCACCGACGAGGTCGATGCCGGCCCGATCGTCTTGCAGGCGGCCGTCCCGGTGACCGACGATGACACCGTCGAGACCCTGAGCGCTCGCATCCTCGCCGAGGAGCATCGCCTGCTGCCCGAAGCCGTCCGCCTGCTCGCTGCCGGGAGGTTAACGGTCAGTGGGCGGCGCGTCCGGATCGACCCCTAACCGGCTCGGAGGAACAATCGTGCGCGCGATCTTGAGCGTCTCGAACAAGCAGGGACTTGCCGAGTTCGGCAGCGGCCTGCAAGCGCTTGGCTTCGATCTTTATTCCACTGGCGGCACCAAGCGGGCACTCGCCGACGCCGGTCTTGCCGTCCACTCGATCGACGAACTGACCGGCTTTCCGGAAATCCTCGAAGGGCGGGTCAAGACCCTCCATCCCAAAGTGCACGGCGGCCTGCTCGTCCGGCGCGACCGCCCCGACGACCTCGAAGAGATCGCCCGCCACGCGATCGAGCCGATCGACCTCGTCTGCGTCAACCTTTATCCCTTTGCCGAAACCGTCGCCAAGCCCGACGTCACCCTCACCGACGCCCTCGAGAATATCGACATTGGCGGGCCGACGATGATCCGAGCCGCCGCTAAGAACCACCCGAGCGTGATCGTCGTGTGCGACCCCGCCGACTATGACGCGATCCTGGCCGGTCTGCGCGCCGGCGGCATCGACCAGGTCGAGCGACGGCGCCTCGCGGCCAAGGCGTTCCAGCACACTGCTTCCTACGACACGGTCATCGCCCAATTCTTGCGCGCCGGTCAGGAGGCGTTCCCCCAGCAGCTTACGATCGCCCTCGACAAGGTGCGCGACCTGCGGTACGGAGAAAACCCGCATCAGCAGGCCGCGTTCTATCGCGAACTCACGCCCGCGCCCGGCGGTCTGCGGATCGCCGCCGCGAAGCAACTCCACGGCGCAGAGCTTTCCTTCAACAATCTGCTCGACGCCGACGCGGCGTTGGGCGCGGTCGCGGATTTCCTTCCGCCAACCGTCGCCATCATCAAGCACACCAACCCGTGCGGACTGGCCGCTCGTCCAACCCTCGCCGAGGCTTACGTCCGCGCCTTCGAAGGCGACATGGTTTCGGCCTATGGTGGCATCGTCGCCCTCAACCGGCCAGTCGATGGCGAGACCGCCCGCCTCATCGCCGAGACCTTCTACGAAGTGCTGATCGCCCCGTCCTACCACGAAGAGGCGCTCGCGATCCTCCAGAAGAAGCGCAACCTGCGAATCCTCGAGGTCGGGGACTGGTTGGCCGGTCAGGGTCCACGTCGACAGACTGCCCAAGACGAATGGCAGCAGCAGGTCGCTCAGGCACACGAGCAATCGCAGCCGCCCGTCGGCCACCTGCCCGGCGAGTACGACGTGCGGCGCGTGAGCGGCGGACTCCTCGTCCAGACGCGCGACGCCGCGCCGATCGACCCCCTCGATCTGAAGGTTGTCTCAGCCCGCCGGCCAACCCTCGAGGAGTTGACTGATCTGCTTTTCGCCTGGCGCGCCTGCCGCCACATCAAATCGAATGCGATCGTCCTCGCCAAGGACCTCGCGATGCTTGGGATGGGCGCCGGCCAGCCAAATCGGGTCACCTCGGTCGGGCTCGCGCTCGAACGCGCCGGCGGTCGTGCCCCAGGGTCGGTTCTGGCGTCGGATGCCTTCTTTCCTTTCCCGGACGGCGTCGAACTGGCCGCCAAAGGCGGCGTCACCGCGATCGTCCAGCCGGGCGGGTCGATCCGCGATGACGAAGTAATAAAGACCGCCGACGATCACGGACTGGCGATGGTCTTCACCGGCATGCGCCACTTCCGCCATTGAGCTTTCTCGTCCTCGAGGGCCTCGATGGCGCAGGCACCACCACTCAGCGCAGCCTGCTGACGACATCCTTGCGAAAGCGCGGGCTGACCGTCCTCGAAACCTGGGAGCCGACCGATGGACCGGTCGGGCAGGTGATCCGGCGCTTTCTGACCGGCGCGATCGCGCTCGACCCGGCGGCGCTGGCGCTCCTGTTCGCCGCCGACCGGCTCGACCATCTGCGCCGCGAGGTACGTCCGGCCCTCGAAGCCGGGAACGTCGTCGTCTGCGACCGCTACCTCCTCTCCTCGCTCGCCTACCAGAGCATCGACCTCGATGGGGATTGGGTCGCCCGGATTAACCGCGAGGCCGACCAGCCCGACCTGACGATCGTCCTCGCCATCTCCCCGGAGGCTGCGCTCGATCGCATCACCAGGCGGGGCCAGCCGGCTGAGCATTATGAGCGGCTCGACCGGCTGCGGGCAGTGGCGCGAGCCTACCGGCGGGCAATCGACGCGGCCCGCCTGGCTGGCGCGGCGGTGGTGATGATCGCCGGTGATCGCGCCCCCGAGGACGTCGCCGCCGACGTACTAGCCGCCGCCACTCGTGCGCTCGGCAGGAGCTTTACCCGGCCGCATCTATAATTCGACGCCCGGCGAACCGATCCGGGGCGCAGGGGCGCGATGACCACCGTCGACATTGTCATCCCGGTCTACAACGAGGAGAAAGCCCTCCCCGGAAGCGTCGAACAGCTTCGCGCTTTCCTTGCTGATGTCTTCCTCCCCGACTGGCGAATAGTCATCGCCGACAACGCCTCGGTCGACCGTACTCCCGTCGTCGGCGCGGCGCTCGCCGACGAGTATCCCGATGTCCGCTACCTGCGCCTCGAACAGAAAGGACGTGGTCGGGCGCTACGGACCGCCTGGCTCGCCTCCGACGCCGACATCCTTTCCTACATGGATGTCGACCTCTCGACCAACCTGAGCGCCTTTCCCCCGATGATCGATTCAATCGTCACCCGTGGCTACGACCTCGCGATCGGTTCGCGCTTGATGTCCGCCTCCCGCACTACTCGGTCGCTCAAGCGCGAGGTGATCTCGCGCGGCTACAACGCTCTGATCACGCTGCTATTCCGGCAGCACTTCTCCGACGCTCAGTGCGGTTTCAAGGCGATCACTCACCGTGCCGCCCACGACCTCGTGCCGCTGGTGGAAGACCAGACTTGGTTCTTCGACACCGAGTTGTTGCTGCGCGCTGAGCAACGCGGCTACCGGATTGCCGAAGTGCCGGTCGAATGGATCGAGGACCTTGATAGCCGGGTGAAGATCGCCCGCACCGCCCTCGACGACGTCCGCGGCCTGCTTCGAGTTCGGTTTGGTTCACCGTCCGGTCCGGGATAGCGGGCCGCCTCGCGCCGTCCATCCTCGCTCCCGATCTCCTCGAAGGCGAGCGAGGGGGTCGCAGTTAGTCCTTCCCCCCTCTCCTCTGGGGAAGTGGAGCCAGCGGGGAGAGTTCTCGCGCAGTCTCCGCCACGGGTCGCCGCGAAGTTCGATACAGCACGTAGGCCAGCACCGCCGCCACGACGACCGCCATCGGGATCAGCCCCGGCCAGCGCTCGCCGGTCGCTCCCAGCGAGATCGCCAGGGCGCCGAGGCCGGCGGTCAGCGCGTAGAACACCGCCACGACCTGGCGCTGGGTCAGCCCGAGATCGAGCAAGCGGTGATGCAGATGGGCGCGATCGCCGCCGCGAAACGGCGACCGGCGGTGAAGCAGCCGGTAGACGATCACCGTCGCCACGTCGGCGATCGGCAGTCCCATCACCATCAAGGCCGCCGCGATCTTCGCCCCGCCGATTATCGAAAAGACCGCCAGCAGGAAGCCGATCAGCGTCGCGCCTGAGGTGCCGAGGATCAACCGCGAGGGAAAGAAGTTCCAGCGCAGGAAGGCGAGCGTCGCCGCCGCCAGCGCCAGCGGAAGAGCCGCGATCGAGTACTGGCCTTGGAGCGCCGATACGACAAAGAGGGTGGTTGCGGCGATCAAACCGATCCCGCCAGCCAGGCCGTCCACTCCGTCGGCGAAGTTGACGGTGTTGATCATCCCGGCGATCCAGACCACCGTGAGGGGCGCGGCTATCCAGAGCGGCAACGGCGTCCGTCGGACCATGTCGATCTGGATCGTGAAGGCGACCGCGACCAGGGCTATCCCGATTTGAGCGGCCAACTGCGGCCACGGCGAAAGCCGTCGGCGGTCGTCGAAATAGGCAATGGGCAAGATCAGCAGTGCCCCGATGGTCAGACCGGCCAGGCGTGGCCATTCGTCCGGAAAGCGCGGCAGCAGGACGATTGAAGCCAGCACCCCGGCGAAAAACGCTGGATAAAGGGCATAGCCGCCGCTGCGCGGTAGCGGGCGCTCCTGGGCCTCGCCCGGCCGTGGGCGGTCGATCATCCCGCTACGCAGCCCGAACTGGTTGGCGAAGGTAAGCGCCAGCGCCCCGACGCCAAACGCCAGCGCCGCCACCACCAGGTAGGCGAGGATCGGCGCGTCAGCCATCGCGCAGCCAGGCCGCCTGAACCGCCAGGCCCTCGGCGAGCGGCATCCGGGCGGCCAGTCCGAGCACCCGCTCGGCTGCGCTCACGTCGGCCACCACCATCACTCCGTCCCCGCCCCGGTTCTCGATGACGATCTCCGATGTCGACCCAGTCACCGTCTTGACGAGCGCCGCCAGGTCCACCAGGCGGACCGGCCGCCCGGACCCGACATTGAACACCCCACCGACCGCCGCCGGACGCGCCAGCGCCTGGATGATCGCCGTCACGACGTCGTCGAGATAAATCAGGTCTCGCACCTGATTTTCGCCGTCCACCCAGATCGGCCGTCCATCGAGGGCGGCCTGAAGAAAGATCGTCGCCACGCCGCTCTGGCCCGTCAGCACCCGCTGCCCCGGACCGTAGACGGTGAAGATCCGCAGCACGACTGTTGACAAGCCGGCCTGCGCCGCGTACATCGCCGTCCAGCGCTCGGCGGCGAGTTTCGAAACGCCGTACGGCTCGCCGGGGTCGGGCGGGTCGCTCTCGCGCAGCGGGCGGCCAACCGGGCGATAGACCCGCTGGCTGGATGCCAGGACAAAGCGAGCGCCACAGCGACGCGCTGCCTCCAACATGTGGAGCGTTCCCAACGCGTTGATCCGGTTGATCGTCACGAGGTCATGCCGGTTGGCCGTTGGGCTAGAGAGCGCTGCCAGATGGACGATCGCCTCGACGTCGCCAATCCGCTCGATGCTGGCGGGATCGCTCACGTCGAGCGGATTAGCATCAGGTAGCCGCCGGAAGTGAGCGTCGACCTCACCCTCAGCACCTAGTTGCTTGACCAGTGCGCGGCTGAAAGCCGGTCGCGCCGGTCACGGCGACCTTCACGATCCGCTTCAGCGGCTGCGCCGACTCGATCGTGATCTTGCCGTCGGTGCGCAGGGCACGATAGGCGACCGCGAACTGATCCCAGGAACTTGGCAGTTCCGGGCCGCGCCAGGCCCCGGCATCGACCACTCGCGACCAGAAGGTGACGATCACCTGGCCACGCCATTCGATACCGCTCGCCCGATCATTGGGCAGAAGCGACTGCTCGCGCGTCTCGGCCTGGAGGTTGCGCACTTCGCGGACAACCCAATCACCATCAGGACCGATCGGCTGTTTGGTCGTCCACGGCTCGCGTCGGCCCACGCCGCCATACTCGGCCCGAAAGACCGCCAGCGCCTGCTGCTCGACGTCGGAAAACCGATCCGCCGGCTGGCAGGCGGCCAGCAGCAGCAGAAGGAGAACAACCGCGCGCACTCGGCCAGGGTAGCAGACCGATCGGAGCGAGTCGAGACGGTCGGACCCGACACGCTCTGATGAACGGCGACCGCTCCGGGCCTGCTCGCGGGCTGGCTGACGGAACAATCTCCAACCGTGGTTTGGCGTATCGAGCGACCGGATCGGACGCTCGGTTGCTCCGCTCGCGGGCCGGACCGGCTACTCTGGCAGGACGAGTGCGCCCTCGCCGTGAGGCTGCGGCCAACCGCGGCTGTGGATCGCCCGGGCAACCGTTTCGAGGTGATAGTCCGCCCCACCGAAACTCGCTTCGTCGGCCAGGCGGCGGCGAAAATAGAGTTGAAGGTCATACTCGGATGACCAGCCGATGCCGCCGTGCAACTCATGTCCTTCGAAGGTGACCAGCCGATAGGCGCGGCTGCATTTGGCCTTGCAGATCGCCACATCGAGTTCGGTCACCAGACCGTGCTCAAGCCGCCAGGCCGTCTGATGGACCAGGAGTTTGGCTCCGGTTGCCTCGATCGCCATCGCCACAGCCTTGTATTGGATCGCTTGGAACGCGCCGATTGGCCGGCCAAACTGAACGCGCGTCTTGGCGTATTCGACGCTCAGATCGACGACGGCTTCCATTCCGCCGGCCATTTCAGCACAGCGCATCACCGTCGCCACCCGGTTTGCCGCCTCGAGCGCTGCCCAGCCATCGCCGGTCAGGCGCGCCGCCGTTGGAACGCGGACCCCCTCGAGTTTGACCTCGCCAGGCCAGTCGTGGGTCGCGGTCTTGAGCGGTCGAATGCTCAGACCAGGAGTCCCCCGCTCGACGACGAACAGGGCGATCCCGCCTTCCGGGTCGGCCGATTCGCGGGCGGCGACAACGACGACGTCGGCAGCAGCCGCGTGCGGAACAAACAGCTTGATCCCATCAAGTAGGTACCCATCGCCGTCACGACGAGCGGTGGCGGTAATGCCGGCCGGGCTTTCATCCTGGGATGGCTCGAGTTGAGCGACGGTAGCGATCCGCTGGCCAGCGGCAATCGCCGGTAGCAGGTCGCGTTTCTGCTCGTCGCTCCCGGCCCCGAGGATCGCCCGGGCAGCCAGCACTGAGGACGCGAGATACGGTCCGGGGGTCAGGGCGCGGCCAAGTTCCTCATAGAGCAAGGCGAGGTCGACCAGGCTCGCGCCTTCTCCACCATACTCGCGTGGGAGCGCGAAGCCGAGCCAACCCAGATCGGCCATCTGCCGCCAGAGCCCCGGCACGACACCGGTGGGGTCCTCGGCTGCCTCGCGCACCAAAGGTATCGGGCTTTCTTGCTCGAGAAATTCGCGAGCGCGTCGTTGCAAGGTCTCCTGGTCGGAGGAAAGGGTCAGGTCCATTACGATCTCCTTCTTCGCGCTCTACGCTCGTGGCAACCCAAGGCCGCGATTGGCCAGCACGTTCTTGAGGATTTCAGGAGTGCCGCCCGGATGAGTCAGAACACCTCGGACGACCAACCGCTCAAGCCGGCCATGCAATGGGGCCCAACGCTCTTCATCCTGGGTCAAGCCGGCGTAGCGGCCAAGCACGTCTGCAGCCAGGTCGGCGATCTTTGGCTGTCGTAACTTGCCGATCAGCCCGCTCATCGTCCCTTCGACTGTCGGCACCAATCCCTTGGCCTGCATCGCGACGATCCGCCAGCAGAGCAGCCGGTGCACCTCGACCTCGACGGCGAACTCCGACACTTTGCTCAGAAAGACCGGGTCGTCAATCAGCTTCTTGCCGTGGAAGGGGACTTCCCGAGCAAACTCGATGATGTCCTCGACGGTCCGCTTTGCGCCGGATGCGCCGCCGACGCCCGATCGTTCGAAGTCGAGCGTGGTCGCCATCGCGTACCAACCGCGGTTCTTCTCGGCGACCATCCGCTCCTTCGGCACGATCACGTCGTCGAAGTAGATGGCGTTGACCTGGTGGCCGTCGATCGTCGGGATCGGTCGCACGTCGATACCCGGCGTATCGAGCGGCACCATGAAGAGACTGATCCCCCGGTGCCGTTGCGCCTCCATATCGGTGCGCGCCGCGAGGAAACAGGTATCGGCCAAATGGGCGTTACCAATGAAGATCTTGTGGCCATTGACGATATAGTTGTCGCCATCTTCGACGGCGCGCGTCGTGAGCGAGGCGACGTCTGATCCCGCGTCCGGCTCGGTGAAGCCCTGCGCATACACGTGATCCATCCGGGCGATCGGCGGCAGATGCTCGCGCTTCTGCTCTTCGGTGCCGTGAACCATCAGCACCGGGCCGACGAGATCGACCCCGACGATGTGAGCGAGGCTTGGCGCGTGGTGATAGCCAAGTTCCTCGTGGAGCAGAGCCTGCTGGATATGGCTGCCCGCCTGGCCGCCGTACTCCTTGGGCCAGGCGAAGGTAAGCCAGCCCTTGTCGGCCAGTTTCTTCGAGAAGGCCTGCTGGAAGCCCCGCTCGTCATAGCGCTGCTCCAGCTCAAACTCGAACTCGGGTGTAATCTCGGCGGTCAGCCAATCGCAGATCTCGCGGCGAAAGGCTTCATCTTCTTGGGTGAATCGAAAGTCCATCTCCATCCCCCATTCCCCGCTCGGCTTCCCGGCGACAGCCGGGCAACAGCAAGGAGTCTCGCCAACAGCGCGCTTCCGCTGTTGCTCGCAGCGGGCGCTGGTGGCAGTAGTTTACTACTTTACTACTTCACGATGAGGGGCGAGGTCGCGACCACCAATCGATGGTCTCCGGAGTGTCACACCGTCGGTCGCACCAGCAATGCAGCGCTGCCAAGTTCGTTCAGGGCTGGCCGAACCGCAGCCCGAGGATTTCGCCGATCTCTCTGATGGCTGCCCCTGCCGGCGAGCCGACTTCCACCAACGACCGGAGCACCGCGATCGCTGCCGGGGTGTTCAGGTCGTCGCGCAGAGCGGCCAGCGCCGCCGCCCGCTGTTCGTTCGCCTGGTCTTTTGGCGCGGGGGCGCTGGCCGCCAACATCGTCAACTGCTCGGAAAGCGCCCGCGCGGCTGAGAACTCTTTCTCGTCGTGATCCCAACCAGTTCGGTAGTGGTGAGCGAGGAGGTAAAGACGGACGGCATCGGGACCGGCGCGCTTGAGGAGATCGCGCGTGAAAATCAGGTTTCCCAACGACTTGGACATCTTGACGCCATCGAGCCGAACCAGACCGCAATGCAGCCAGAAGCGTGAGAATGGCCGCTCACCGCTCGCAGCTTCGCTCTGGGCGATCTCGCTGGCGTGGTGCGGAAAAATCAGATCTGCGCCGCCGCCGTGAATGTCGATCTGATTTCCCAGATAGTGACTGGACATCGCGCTACATTCGATATGCCAGCCAGGCCGGCCCCGCCCCCAGGGGCTCTCCCAGGCCGGTTCGTCAGGCTGGCTCGGCTGCCAGAGCAGGAAGTCGAGCGGGTCCTCCTTGCCGGCCAGGTCAGGATCGTTACCCGTCTCTTTCGAACGTTGGATCTGGTACTCCCGGCTGGTGTCGCCGAGCGCGCCGTAGCCCGGAAAGGTGCGCACCCGAAAATAGAGGCGATCGCCGATCGCGTAGGTGTGTCCCTTCGCCTCGAGGGACTTGATCAAAGAGATCATCCAGTCGATCTCGGTCGAGACGTACGGTTCGACATCCGGCGGACGCGCCCCAAGGACCTGCATGTCGTCGTGAAAGCGGCTGATGTTGGCGCGAACGATCTGCTGCCAATCCTCGTTGGTCTGACGCGCGCGTTCGAACAGTGGATCGTCGACGTCGGTCACATTGCGGACGTACTGAACCGGTGCGCCGTCGTGCTCGATCAGACGGATCAGCACGTCGAAGGCGATATAGACGAACGCGTGGCCGAGGTGCGTGGTGTCATAGGGGGTCACGCCACAGACGTAGATGCGCACCGGAAGCGCCGTTACCTCGAAAGGGTCAAGCCGCCCGGTGAGCGTATTGAACAGTCGCATCATCTCCCTCGCGCGGCGCGATGCTACCAGGTTCCCAGCCAACCGGTCGCGTCGTCTCTCGCTCCGAATGCAGAGCAGGGCGACCGGCACCTTGAGGTTGATGGCTCCCTTCTCGGTGACGTTCGTCAGAACGGTGGAGGTTGCTTTCGGTTCCCGGGCTACCGCCTTTGGAGAACGCGGTGGACCCTCCTGATCGTGCCGTGGTTCTGCCGGTTACGGCCCAGGGTTTCGCCACGCACAATCATCGTCGTGGAACCCCGAATTCCAGCCCGGACCGGTCGACTGGCCGGGCGAGAGCGAGGCCTTGCCATCGTAGACGACGCCGCCAAACGAGCCGCCGCCGGGGAAACAACGCTCGTCTTGCATACCGGTGAGCCGGGCATCGATAAGTCCCAGTTGATCGACGAGATTGCCAGCACCCCGGGCGCGACGATCCTGCGCGCTGGCGCGACCGACGCCGAAGGGATACCGCCCTACCTGCTTTTCGTCGAGGCACTCGGAGCGCGGCTCCGTCGACGCGACTCCACGGCAGTCCAGCGCGAAATTGGCGCCGGTGCGTGGGTGCTTGGGGCACTCTTCCCGTCGTTGGAGACGACACTTGGCCCGCTGGGTGGACCGGCTTTGCCGCCGGAGCAAGCCCGGTTGCGCCTGTTCGATGCCGTCGCCGACTGGCCGGCAGCCCTCGCCGACGAGCACCTTCTTATCCTGCTTCTGGAGGATCTGCAATGGGCCGATCCAGCCAGCCTCGCGCTGCTCGAACACCTGCTGCGCCCGCAGCGCCGAGCAGGTCGAGGCCTTCGTCCTGCCCGCGTTGCGCGCTGCCAGAACTGCTGCCCGGTAGCGAGGATGTCGAGTTCAGTCCGAGCGACAAGATGGCCCAGACGATGGCCGTCGTCGAGAACAACATGTCCGCGATGGCGGTTTCCAGAGTCGCTGGAGCGGCAGAAGGCCCGTCACGTTCCGGTGACGGGCCTCCGTTTACCCGCTAGGGTTGGAAGATCATACCGCCGCTGTCGAACGGCAACAGCAGCACCATTCGTGGGCCGTCACGCACCACGCCGTTGACGCTGCCGAGTTGATCCAGAAAGCGCTGGTCGAGCGATCCGTCCGGGCAGAGCGCCCGGGTCAGGCCACCAAGCTCGATCTCAAGCTGAGGACCATTCTGACGATAGACGCCGAAGCCGCGATTGCAGTCGGCGCGCAGCGCCAGTGTCCCATCGGCCATGAACTCGACGGTGTAGTTGGCGGGATTTGGTACCCTCAGCACCGATTCGTCCGAAAACTCGGTTCGCTGCCAGGTCCAGATCGAGCCGACAATCTGTGGCGAGGCCGGTTGCGCCGAACGCGGAGCGAGCAGCGCTCGCAGCGTCGTGTCGAGCCGCCGGTAGGCATTCTCCAGCGGATTGGTCGGTGCTTGCAGCGGTTCGACGGTTGGGCCATCGGCCCGCGCCGCCGGAACTGCCATCAGCAGGACTGTCGTCAACAAGAGACTTGCCAGAACTCGAACCATGAACGAACCCCCAGGTTGCATCACCCGCCCACGCGGGCAACTAAGTATGACGGATGACCCGGCAAATGGATGCGCCTTAGCCAAGCAGATCTCTTTAGCCGGCGCGTGAACTGGAACTGCATCTGTCGCCGCCTCACGCGCCGGTCTCGCTCGATGCAAACGGCGCGCCTCGGGCACGGTTTCGGACGCGTTCGGAGTCGACAAATGCCATCGGGGCCGAGCGCTGCCGGTGAGGGCCGGTCTTTCTGGCCTGCTCGGCGGTTCAGGATGCCTGAGCGGCCATCTGATCGAGGTGGCGCTCGAGGGCAGCGGCGGCGGCGCGCAACTTCTCCTCGATGGTCGTCAGCGCGATTGCCGGGGCGGTCTGGTCACCAAAATAGGGCCGGGCGTGGGCAGCGGCGTCGGCCAGGGCATGCATCCGCTCGTCGATCAGCGCCCAGGCGGCTTCGCGATGGGGCAGGGTGTAGGCGGTGCGGTAGAAGGCGAAGCTCGGGCCAGCGGTCAGTCCGGGATAGTCAGGCCCGATCGGGAGGGTCGTCAGGAGTTGGCCGAGTGGCCGCAGGACATCGACCATCAGCCGCACTGCCGAGTTTGCCAGTGCTGCAAGCTCAGCCTCGCTCTCGCCGCCCTGGAGAAAGAAACGGGTCAAGATCCGGAGCATCGTCTCATAGGCGCCGTTGAAGAGGTCGGCGACGCGAGCCGTGATCGGCTCGGCGATGCGCGCCTCGTCGGGGTCGGAGGCATCGACCGCCGGGCGAACGCGTGCTACGCGTACCGGACGCGCCGGCTCGAAGCCAGGATCGGCCGCCTTGAGGGCAAGGTAATCATCCAGCACCCCCAGGAATTTGCCGTAATGCGAATCACGCCAGTCTCCTCGCGCCCCCTCGCCCTGCTCGACGATGGTGTCAAGCGCAAGGCGGGCCGAGACGAGGTCGGTGACCGCCGTCAAACCACGCCAGCCAAAATAGCGCCGGGTCGCCTGCGCCTCGGGCGGCCCGAGAAACACTCGCCGCTCACCATACTTCTGGACCAGCCGGTCGAAGCCCGCCTCGATCGACCGGTAAAGATGCCCAACGGTCGCGAAATGCTGCGGCGCGGGCACGACCTCCGTCCCATCGACATACGGTGCAGGCTCCTCGGCGGTCGGGGCAAACTCGGGGGAGTCCTCGCCCTCCATACCTTCCGGGCGTTCGTGAAAAATGAAGTGGCGGAGCGTCGCCTCGCTGAAGGGCGCGAGCGCGACCTGCATCCCCGGCGGAAAGTAGCGCGCACGCTGAGGAAAGCCGGGCCGTCGAAAATGCGGTCCGGCGCCGATCGCGGTCAGCAGGTTGCAGACCAGCGCGAGGTGGAGCATTTCCTGCGAGGCAACCCGCGCGATCGTCCGCTCCCAGCGCTTGACGGCATCGAACTGTTCAGCAGTCAGCCCTTCATCCGTCGATCGTTTTAGGCTGAAGGCGGCAAAGAGGTATTCGCACATCAGCATGTGCTCGATCTCGGCGGCCTCGCACAACAGGTAGATCAGCTCTTCTCGGCTCTCGACGACAATTGGCGGCTCGATCGACGCGGTGCGCTCGAACTCCATTGGCAGACTCCTCGGGATGGAGTTGACTCCGGCGGCCGATCATACGACGCGCCGCGCCATCATGGCAGCCGCCGGAGGTTTTGGCGAGAATAGGCCCGCTGCGCCCGCGCACCAAATCGAATACGGTTGAAGGGGAGGTCAGTCATGGACAAACGAGTTCAGGTCGGCGTCAAGCTCGGGATGGCGGGAGCAGCGTTGCTGCTTCTCGCGGCCTGCACCGGACGAGGCGGTGGCGCGGGAAGCGGCGGGTTGGTCATCGCCGCCAAGCGCGGCGCATTTGAGTTCGTCCCAGCAAACATCAGCGCCCCGGTCGGGTCGAACCAGGTGACCCTCCAAAACCCGGATAGCCAGGCCCATGACTGGACGATCGACAGTATCCCGATTGGCGGCAGCGCTCAGAAGATCCATGTGCACGCCGACCCCGGCAAGAACGCCAGCCAGACCTTTGCATTTAGCCAGGCCGGCGTGTTTAAGTTCTACTGCAGCCTGCCAGGTCACGCCGAAGCCGGAATGGTCGGCCAATTGACGGTCCAGTAGCCCTAACCGGCCTCGACTTCTGGTGGCCGGCGGGCCAACAGCACAATTACTCCGCCGGCGATCTCCGCAATGATGAAAGCGATCCAAGGCGCCGCGTAGCTGCCGGTCAGGTCGTAGGCATAGCCGGTGACGACCGGACCCGTGACCAGGCCAATCGTGTTGACGAGTGAAGCGACCCCGAGGATCGCGCCATAGGAGCGCAGTCCGAAGAGGTCGGCAATGAGCGCCGGTTGGAGCGACAGCACGGCCCCAGCGCCCAGTCCAAACAGCGGTGACACCGCCCAAACAAAAGGAGTGGGCGCTGCCACCCAGAACCCTGCCAGCCCAAGCGCAACGAGGACGAAGGCGACCGCCAGCAGCCGCCGAGCCGCAAACCGCGCTGCCAGCGGCGCGATCAGCAGCCCGCCCAACAGGTAGGCTGCTGGGATGCTGCCAGCCACCGCGGCAGCCGTCTGGTAGTCCAGTCCCCGCGACGCAAAGAAGGGCTGAGCGTGCAAGGCAAGCGCAGCCTCGGCGAAGAAGAAGCAGTTCATCGCGATCGCCAGCGCCCAGAATGCTGGCGTCCGAAGCGCCGACGACGTCGAGAGGGTCTCGCCGGAGGCCTGGCCGATACCGATCACCGGCGCCGGTGGCGCGGGCGACCCATCCGGGTACAGACCGAACTCTGCCGGGCTGCGGCGAAATACCAGCAGCGCCAACGGCGCGATGACGGCCAACAACACGAGGCCATTGAGCAGCATCGCGCTGCGCCAGCCGAACGTGGTCACCATCGCGGCGGTTGCCGGGACGCCAAAGACGGTCGCGACGCTCAGCCCGGCCCGGGTCAGGCCAATCGCCAAGCCGCGAAAGCGGACAAACCAGGCTACCAGCATCGCGCTGATCGTCAGGTTGGTCGAGGCGATCCGCCCGAGTGACATCACCATCAGCAGCACCGCCAACTGCCAGTAGGCAGTGACTGCGGCCAGCAGTCCCACCGACAGAGCCAGCACGATGCCGCCGACAGCGGTCACCACCCGTGGCCCAAAGCGGTCGAGGATCCGGCCCAGAAACGGCGCGATCACCCCACCGGCTGCAAAGGAAAGCGAGAGCGCCGCCGACACCTGCCCGCGCGACCAGCCGAACTCCGCCTCGAGCGGAACGTAGAGCGCACCCAGCGCGAAGACGCTCAATGACGCCGATACGCCGAAGATGACCGCTGCTGCCGCGACGATCCACCAGCCGTAGTACACTCGTCGGCCGGGCACGCTATGGACGATCGGGGATGACGCCACGCCGCGCGAATTCCATGTCACTGGTGTCGACTTCCTCGAACAGGACCGGCGCGGTGTAGGTATGCTCGATCGTCCAGCCGAGGGGCGGATTATGCAGCCGGATCGTGAACCGCTCGCCATATTCAAGCTCCGCGGCGAGCGAGACAACCGTTCCAGACCAGAACAGGTAGGCCCCGGGCTGCCGTCGAACCTTGCGTTCGAGCGCCGCGACCATCTCCGGTGGTGAGAGAAACTCACGCACCTCGGCGCGCTGGTACGGCTGCATCTTCCCGGACCGGTCCGACACATCGCTCTCGATCCTGGTCTCGTCCCAGACGTCCGCAACGTCGCGCCAGCGCCAGAACCGGGGCGCGACGATGCTCGGGCAGACTTGCTTCGACCAGGGAATATCGATCGCCTCGAGGACCCGGTCGGTGTGGTCACTGCCGACCGACACCAGCAACTCGCCATCCTCGTCCACGAGGGTCACGATCTCGACTTCGCCCGACGTCTTCGCGTACTGAACCGGCACCTCGCTAGCGGTGGTGACTGCCCAGGGGCTCAGAGGAAAGACGATTGGCGGCGTCTCAACTCTCGGGCGCGGCACGCCTTCTTTGGCGACCTCGTCCAGATGCGCCTGCATCTTGGCAGCATCACGAATGGTGAAACCGATGTTGAAGGCGCGGACGATCGTGACGTCGCGGTCGTGGTTGCCGTCGCGACCGGCGATGGTGATCCGAAGCGGCTCGGCCATCAATGTACCTCTTCGCCGCCTGAGACGTTGAGGGCTTCGCCGGTGATGTAGGCCGCTTCCTCCGACGCGAGAAAGGCGACGGCATTGGCGGTGTCGTTCGGCTGGCCAGGCCGACCGAGCGGTATACGCCGGCGCATCCGCTCGAGATACTCGGTCATGCTCTGGCCCCGAGCCTGACTGAAGAACTCGTTCTGCCAAGCGCCGAGGTTGGTGGTGACATGATTGGGACAGACGGCATTGACGGTGATCCCGTGCGGTGCTAGTTCGAGCGCTGCCGTGCGGGTCAATCCGATCACACCGTGTTTGCTGGCGGTGTACGCAGCAGCATAGGGAAAGCCAGACTTGGCCGCCTGGGAGGCGATATTGACGACCCGGCCACCCTCGCCTTGGGCGATCATCTGGCTGCTGGCATGTTTGGTGCAGAGGAATACGCCGGTCAGGTTGACCGCCAGCACCGCGTTCCAATCGGTCAGATCGGTCTCGGTCACCAGCGACATCAGATACCCGATACCGGCGTTGTTGACGAGGATGTCGACGCGGCCAAATCGCTCGACGGTACGAGCAACGAGCGCCTCGACCTGAACTTCGTCTCGTACGTCGCACGCCAGCGCCATCGCGCCGCGGCCGGTCGTCGCGATCTCGGCGGCGACCTCCTCCATTTCAGACGTCTCGGCGACCAGCCCTGCCGGGAAATGTCGCCCGCTTGACGCTCCCAGATCGGCGATCACGACGTCCGCACCATCGCGGGCCAACCGCAGCGCTATCGCCTTGCCCAGTCCCTGATGGCGGCCCGCGCCGGTGACGATCGCGACCTTGCCCGACAGGTCACTCACCGCGATTCACCAAGGGCAAGTTCGTTGGTCATGATGAAGATCGGATCATCGGCAAAGGTCCGAAATTCTTCGGCGATCCGACGGATCGCCTCGCCGGCCAGTTCGCCGCGTAGGGTCGTCAGGTCGTTCACTTCGATCACTTCGATGTATTGGTAGGGAGTATCGCCTCCGCCGAGCATCCCGCTCGCCTTCAGGACGCGAAAGGCATCGACCGACGTGAGCGCCGAGACGGTTGGAATGTCGCTCTGAATTGCCCACTGCTCGTAAGCAGCCTGGTCCGCACCGGACTTGAGGTTGAAGAGGACGACGAGGGTCGCCACGGTTGCCTCCTTGGGAGAGTTCGCCTGCTAGCCTAGCAGACTACCTCCCGTCGCCGCCGCCCGACCGGCGGGCGCGGTGACCAGAGCCAACGCCGGGATTGTGCCAACTCACGCCGAGAAGCGTCGGTCGAGGAACCGTTGCTGAAGGTCGGCCAGCGCTCTCCTCGGCGGGTCGGACCAGCCAAAGCAGTCGTAAATCCAGGTCGCGGCATCCAAGCCGAACTCCGCCGACCGGGTGAGCAGGTCGATCCGATTCCAGGTCCGTTCGCGGGAGTAGCGAGAAGCAGTTGCCGGGTGAAACCCGTACCAGTGCCGGGTGATGTCCGATTCGGTTAGGACCCGATTCAAGACGTTGGTAAGCTCGATGGAGACGGTGAAGAGGTCAGCGGATGGCAGGTTCCGCGCAAGCCTGTCGGCGAACTGAAATATCTCGGTGGTCTGCAAGAGCACCCTGCTCACTTCCAGAAAGCCGTTCGGCTCAAACCCACTCGGCGCGTCTCCCAAAGCACAAGCGTACCGGGATGGATTGCGCTGCAGGTACCCATCCTCATGAAAGCTGAGAAGATGGACGAACTGGCCGCTCTGGAAGAATCGCCAGTATTCGACCCGTCCCTCGACTTCAGACCAGCCGGCAACCCAATCCGACCCGGTCTCCCGGTGGCTCTCGTCGAGGTGAGGATAGCCCCACCCTCGGAGCGTGACCTGGCTCTCGGCCACGATGTTCCGGCAGTCGCCAAGCGACGGGATGCGCTCCGCGTCGAACGTCGTGGGATGGATTACAACTCGCCAATGCGGGTCGTTCTTGAGTCGCTTTGCGATCTCTTCTCCAGCAGTCATAGGTCACCTCGTTGGCGGCGAAACTGCTCGGCGTCCGGCGCCGATGAAGGCCGCAGCAAGAACCCGTAGTCACGCAATCGATCCAACTCTCGCGCAACAGCCTTTGCGACCGCAAGGTCGAGCAGGTCGCGCAGATCGGCAGAGGTTTGAGGCTCGATCGACTCGGGCTTGCGCCGGGGACGGAGGTACGTTGCACCCCGGCGAATAAGCAGACGCTGAGCGCTATCTCGAAACTCCTCACGTGCCAAGACCGGTACATCGCGGAATTCCGGAGACGGCAATATTGACGTACAAGCGGCCGGCGATCTCGTGCTGTCGGATGTCGAAGTCGATGCTCGGATCGGCATGCCTCGCAACCCGGTCGGAGAGCCGATCAAGGCGCCACGTCTCCGCATCCCCGATCGAGGCCGGTCGCCTCGAATCGACCGGCGCGCTCCTCGATCCCAGATGATGTCGCCGCCGCCGCGATGGTTCGCCATCGCCAGCATCGCCCGGATGACTTGCCCAACAAGTGGGTCAGTTCTCCCTTCGAGGCGACCCGGCGCCTTCAACTCAACATCCTCCGTTTCGCGGATGTATTCGAGGAAGCGCTCTAGTTCATCTCGCGTCATGGGCGTCCAGGCAGGCCATCATCAGCTCAGTATAGATGTGGATAAGGGACCCCACCTCCCTCCCGCCCGCCCTAACCCAGGTCAGCGGCCTCGCGGCCTTTCCACGCAACCGAGGTGCCACATGGTTCGATCGGTTCTTCGGACGCTGACGCCGGCAGGGCTGGCGCTCGCGCTCATCGCCCCACGGCGTTTGCCACCGAACTTCCACCCACCAACCCGCCATCCGTGTCGCTCGCCCAGGCAGCCGGCACGCCTTGCGGACCGGATCAGCAAGCGGCAGGTGTCTACCTCTACAGCGAGCAGTCCTTTGGCGGCAAATGCGCCTATTTCCAGATCGATCTGGCTTCGGCCAACGAGTGGCACATCGGCAACGATCAGGCCCAATCAGTGCGAATCGTCGGTCCGAACCTCACCGCCATTCTCTGGAAGGATGTCTGGTTCTCCGGCGGCGGCACGCTCCTGACCGGTCCGGTCGAGATCCCGAACCTTGATTCCTATCCCTGCGACCGGACCGGCTGCGTCAGCGGCAAGCAAGCCTCGTCGTTGATGGTGCGCTTTAGCCAGCCCGATCAGCCGCCGCCGGGGGTCGGCTCCGGTGCGCGGCGGCGACCAGCGCGACGATTTGAGCGACCCGGACGGTCATCATTCCGCTTGCCGGCCCGACGTGACGATCAGCGCCGTCTTTCTTTATACCCAGCCGGGCCTGAGCGGTGACTGCTTCCGGATTGACCTGACCACCCCCGAGGCCACGCCACGCGACGCCGCCAGCTGGCCAATCGGAACGATCTCGGCTCTTCGTTGCGGCTTGTGTCGCGCCCGGGCCAGTCGATCCAGGTGCGCTTCTTCGAGCACGCCGGCTATCGCGGCGTGACGTTGGAAGTGACCGGACACGACGTTGTGATCGATGACCTTTCCATCCGTCCCGAGGGCTTCGTCGGACCGTGGATCGGCATGATCAGATCTCCTCGGTGCAGATCGGCGGCGTGCCGCTCCGAGAAGGTGAGTCGCCTCGCCTCGCCGGCAGCGTCAGCTAACGCAGACTGGGCAGCAACCCGATCGGTCCAAGCCCGGAAAAGCGCGTCGTCCAGACGCCGTCATTCGTCACGGCAAAGGCCAGCCCATCCGTCGCAAAGCTGGTCGGATAGACGATCCCGTCTTTGGCGCGGACAAGAGGCCCGAGCTGCACGCCGAGCGGCATCGCGCTCGTGCTGCCGTCGTAGGAGCGCGAAAGGACCGGGGTCTGGCCGGTGCGCCAGAGCAGCCACTCAGAAGCCGAGCGGTCCTGGCGGAGATGCCGCCAAATCGAAGCAGCTGTCGTACGCGCCGCTCGCAGCGAACCGAACCGCCGCCGCCCGCAACGACGCGGAAGTAGTCGCATGGCCGGATGCCGGACTGCCCGAGGACGAAGACAGCCCGAAGTAGACGGTCTGGTCGGCGTCGTAGCGTGGCGAAAACAGCGGACGAGTGTACCAACGCATCCCGCCGGGCGGTAACGAGAACGGCTGGGTAAACCGATCGCCACCATCCTCGCTCATGAAGATCGCCTCGGTCTGGCCACGCGCCGTCCCTCCCATGTATGGCGTCGGCCCACGCGGACCCCATCCGACCACGATCACCGTCCGGTCGGCGGCGAAGTGCGGCGACAACGCCAGCGCGTACACATGCCGGTAGGGAGTCCCTCGACACGCAAGTCGAGCGACCGCCAGGTCGCCCCGCCGTCAACCGTTCGCAGCACGCCCAGCGACCGCTCGTGATCGTCTGGAGCGCTCGCTCGTCGGCACATCGAGCAGCAGGGTCGGAAAGTCCGGGACGGCGACCACCGAAAAGGCCGTTCGGTCCTGCAGGAAGGTAGGCGAGAAGTGGATCCGAGCACGCTGCCCCGGCGGGATGATGAACGCCTCCTGCCAACTCAATCCGCCATCGCTTGAACGCAGCACCGCACCAGCGATCGTCGCAAGGATGGTCTGATCCAGTCGGTAAGCGGGCGACAGGTCGATCCGCTCGACCGCCCCGGGCCGCGGCGAGGCCGATGCGCCAGGTTGAGCCGAGGTCGTCGCTCGCCACGAGCGCCCCGCCCGCGATGGCGAAGATCGTCGGCGGGCCGGTTGCAGTCTCGCCCAGCGTAATCACCGCTGGTTCGGCCAGCGACTGCGCCAAGTCCCGCCGCCGTCCACGCTCAGCCAGACCTTATCCGACGCCGCGGCAACAACTACACTGTCGCGAGCGAAGCCCGGCGAGAGCGCGACCGAATGGATGTCACCCAGCGCTGTACCCTGCCAGGTCGTCGCGCCGTCGGCCGAGCGATGCAGCGCTCCGCCGACGTCCAGGAGGCCGGCGGATGCGGCCGGCAATCGCAAAGAGCGTTCTGTCCTCGTCGAATGTGGGGGAAAGGACGAGCGAGCGGACCGCCGCCTTGCAGTCCGGCGGGTTGCCAGTCGTTCCATGGCCCGGCCGCGGCAGCCGGCAGGGCGGCAAGCGAGCACGCCACGATGGCAAAGACGACCGATCGATGCATCACGGCTCCCCCTCAATCAACGGTTCGAGTAGGCGTTCGGTTGCCGGCCATTGACACGCTCGACGGGGCGCGAGTACGGTGCGCGCGGAGGAGGGATGCTATGACCCGGGTTCTGCCGCGCGTTCCGCTCGACGCCACTCAGGAAGCCGACCTGCGAGAGCGGGTGCTCGCCTATCTTGCCACCTATCCCGGCCCGGCGCTGATCATGACACGCGGACTGGACGGTGCGCCGCGCTACCGGCTGATGGGCGTCCGACGGGACGGCTTCAAGCCATATCTCGTCAGCATCAAGCCGTCGACCAAGCTGGCCGAGCTTCAGGCGAACCCCGAGGTGAGTATTCTCTGGTACCGGTATGACGCCAACGACGCCCAGAGCGACCAACCGCTCCGATTGGTTTCGATCACCGGCCATGCTGAATTGGTGATGAACCCGGCAGGCATCCGCGCCTTTCCCGGCCATGACCAGGCCATGGACGACGAGGAACTTGAGCGCAGTCGCTTTGGCGCGATCGTCCATCCGAAGACCGTCCGGGTGGAGGGGTTTTTCCCTGGTCCACGCTATCCGATCTTTCTGAAACCCTAGCCAGACCGCCGGGAGGCCGCTATGTCCTCGATCCGCGTGCTGCTCTCCCAGCGCTCCTGAACCCCAACGACGTGGCCCTCCGGGTCGGAGATGTAGGCGATTGTCCCACCATCGACCTCGAACGGCTCATTGACGAAGCGCACGCCCTTGTGGCGCAGGTCGGCGAGCAACGCCTCCAACCCGGTGACGCGCAATAGACACGCGTTGCTCGCCTCGGTGCGGTCGTTGGGTGCGGGAACGCTTTTTGCCCCCGCCCCGACCTCAAGCAAGGTCGTCTCGTCGAGTGCGAGCAGCGCGAGATCCTCGCGCGGCTGGTATCGTACCGGCAGACCGAGGATCTCTCGGTAGAAGGCGATCAGCCGCCCGGGATTCACGCCGCGCACCGCCACCCAGCCGATTGCCTGCCAACTTGGCGGCAGGTCGCCGGCGCCCTCCAGCCGCCATTCCCCCGATTCCCAACGCCGGAGGAGTTCGATATCCTCCGGGCGCTCCGAGGCGCGGGTCCGCTGTTGGATGCCAAACACGTGACCGGCGTGGTCGAGGAAGTAGGCGATGTGGTTCTCGTCATCGATCTTGAAGTCGTTGATGAAGGGAACGTCGGCGGCACGCAAGCGGGCGATCTCGCTCGCGATATCGTAACAACGAACGATTGGATAGCAGGCCGCCTCGGTCCGGTCGGCGTACGCCGGCGCCCTGCCGCCACCAGCGGCCACTTCAAAGGATGTCGTCCCACCAAGCCAGAACATCGTGGCCTTGCCATAGCGACGCAGTACCGGCAGGCCGACGACCCGCTCGTAGAAATCCGCCAGTTGCTCCGGGTCGGGGGTTCGCCGGACGAACCACCCCAGGCGCATTGTCCACGGGGTCATGCTGCCTCCTTGACTGGCGGATCGTACACGGCTCGGGGGACCCGATGCCGCCGCCGTTCTCAGATTGAACCGGACCCTTGCACGCCGCCCCCTCACCGGAGCCCAGCGGTCAGGGACGTGGGACGGACCAAGCGCGGCCATCGTCATCAAGAAGGCAGCGATGAACAAGCTTGTCGACGTCCCAGAGGTCCCCGGATGCGTCACCCCGGCGCGTCGATCGAGGAGGGATCTCGGGTGTCGTTGAAGCGGGTCAACCGTTGGTCAGACGAACGTCCGAGGATGACAAGCCGATCCGGTGCCGACCACCATCTTTCCTACCGATGAGGTTGCTCGGTTCGCCAGAGGCTCAGCCCTCGCCACGGCGCGGCCGATATTGGAGCGCTTCGGCAACTTGAGCCGCGCCGATCGTCGCCTCACCACCAAGATCGGCAATCGTTCGTGCGAGCTTGAGCACCCGGTGATAGGCCCGGCCCGATAGTTGTAGCCGGGTGACCGCCGCCTTGAGCAGCGAGGCGGCTGGTGGCTCGACTTCGCAGTACTGCCGGATCTCGGCCGGACCCATCTCGGCGTTGGCGACGAGCCGGGTGCCGGCAAAACGTCGGCGCTGCGCGTCGCGCGCCGCGCCGACCCGGGCACGGATCGCAGCGGAGGTTTCACCGGCCCGCCGGTCGGCCAATTTTTCATACTCGATCCGCGGCACGTCGACGTGAATATCGATCCGATCGAGCAACGGCCCGCTGATCCGCTTCGAGTAGCGCTGGATCATCACCGGCGAGCAGGTGCACGATCGCACCGGGTCACCTGCGTGGCCACACGGGCAGGGGTTCTGAGCAGCGACCAGCATCACATTGGCCGGATACTCGACCGACCCCTGGACCCGGCTAATTGTGATTACCTTGTCCTCAAGCGGTTGGCGCATCGCCTCGAGTGCGTTGGCGGGAAATTCAGGAAGTTCGTCGAGGAACAGCACGCCTCGGTTGGCCAGGCTCATCTCCCCCGGCCCTGGTTTGCGCCCGCCACCGACCAACGCCGCATAACTGGTGGTATGGTGGGGCGCACGAAACGGCCGGCGGCGGACCAACGGCTGGTCCGGGCGGACCAGCCCGGCAACCGAGTAGACCTTGGTCACTTCGAGCGCCTCGTCGAGCGAGAGCGGCTGCAGGATCCCCGGGAGCGCCCGCGCCAGCAGGGTCTTGCCACTGCCAGGCGGACCGGTCATCAGCACGTTGTGCGCGCCGCTGGCCGCAACCTCGAGGGCGCGCTTGACATGCTCCTGGCCTTTGACCTCGGCGAAGTCGACCAACGACTCGTCGGGGTCGTCGACGGCAAAGGGGTCACCTGGCTCGATCGGCGCGATCGGATCGTGGCCCGAGAGGTGGTTGAGGATCGCCGTCAGGTGGTCGGCCGGCAAGACGCGCACACCCGGCACCAGGGCGGCCTCGGCGGCGTTTGCCGAAGGGACGATCACCTCGTCGATCCCCTCAGCACGCGCCAAGGCCACCATCGGGAGCACTCCGTTCGTCGGCCGGACGTCGCCTTCGAAGGACAGTTCGCCGAGATAGAGCCGGTCATCACGGTCGATCTGGGCCTGACCGGTGGCCGCCAGGATCGCGACCGCGATCGGGAGATCGTACGAGGGTCCTTCCTTCCGAATGTCCGCCGGTGCAAGGTTCACCGCAACGCGTTTGAGCGGAAAGGTTGCGCCGGTATTGCGGATGGCGGCGCGGACCCGTTCCTTGGATTCCTGGACCATCGCATCCGGCAGGCCGACGATGTGCATCGCCGGAAGGCCGTTGGCAATATCGACTTCCACCGAGACAAGCGACGCTTGCAGCCCGGTCACTGCCGCCGAACGCACCTTGGCGAACATGGCTCGCACTATACCATGGGCATCCGCAAGCCACGGGCCTGCTACTCTCGCCGCAGGAAGAAAGAAGGGGACGATGTGCCGGAGTATCAAACGGCTTCACCAGGCCGAGCGTGTGGCCACCGACGGCGAGGTCCAGGCCGCCGCTCTTCAGTTCGTCCGCAAGATCAGCGGGTCACGCACACCGTCGCGGGCGAACACCGCCGTCTTCGACCTCGCGGTCGAGGAGATCGCGGCGGCCGCCCGCCGACTGCTCGACACTCTCGAAGCACCGCGTCGCCGGGTGACGCGAATCTCACCGCCGGGGGAGCAACCACCGGCGACGTGACGCCCGTCGGCGATCAACGACACGCCGTCGCCACGAACAGACCAACCGGGTCCGCCACCGCCTCTGACCGGCTGAGCCGATTCATCGCGTCCATCCCGATGATCACGGCGAGGTTTGCCTCGCCCAGGTACTTCTTGAACAGTGGGGTGGCAACGATCGCGGTCCGACCCCGTCGTCCGGCGAGCCGTGGTTGACAGCCTCTTGGAACGTTCGTACAGTCTTATCCAAAGTAGCCCCCTAGGGACACCCGTCCCGGAAACACGGTCGTCGTGGGAACAGTAGAGACCCAGAGCGCTCCGGGCGGCGCACCGTCGATTGTCCTGTGGGCGCGCGGCATCCCCGGCGGGGTCGAGGTCGTCGCCGATCCGCGCGACCTCCCGAACGGCCCGCATACCGTTCGGATCAGCCTTCCCCTTGGCGCAGCCGTCCGGGAGACCTGGGCTGGCGAGCCTGGCCGAAATCCGGGCGCGGTCAACGAGGGGCTTGTCGAATGGAGCGGCGAGTTGTCCGGGCCGTTTGGCTATCGGGTGACGTTGCCTCCGGGGCCGGTCTGTGTCCACGCCGCGTTGGTCGCTTGGGGGCCGGATGGAGCGATAGCCGCCACCGGAGACCTGCCGGTGGCTGGACTCGTCTCGGAAAGCGCCGAGCGCGCGACCTTGCTACCGAACGGACTGCTCGTCTTGTCCAAGGAGCGGCTCGATTCCAACACCGTCGCGGTGGTCGTCGCGGTGCGCGCCGGTTCGCGCGACGAGGACGATACCACCAGTGGCGGGTCACATTGGCTGGAGCATGCCCATTTCCTTGGTACCCCACGCCGACCAAACAACCAGGCAGTCTTCGGTGCGGTCGAGGCGGTCGGCGGTGAGATGAACGCCACCACCAGTTGGGAACTCACCGATTACTTCACCTCGGTGCCGGCTGACCAGTTCCCATTGGCGCTCGACGTGCTCGCGGACATGCTGCTGGAGAGCACGTTTCCGGTTGATGCCTTCGACCGCGAGCGGAAAGTCGTTTTCGAAGAACTCAACCGCCGTCAGAATACGCCCGGCGCACTGATCGGCGACCAGTTCTACAGTAACGTCTTCCAGGTCCATCCGGCCCGGCGACTGATCGGCGGCACCATCGAGAGCGTCCAGAACATCCCGCTCGAGACGATTCTCTCGTACCGTGAGCAACGCTATGTCGCCGGGAACATGACCATCGGCGTCGCCGGCCGTATCAGCCACGACGAGGCGGTGAGCGCGGTCGAGCGCGCGTTCGCCCGGATACCCGGCGGCGACTGGATCGACCGTCCCGCGGTGGCCGAGCCGGCGCCAGACTCACCCCGCGACGTCCAGGTTTCGCTCGGAGAAAAGCAAGCGCACCTGATGCTCGGCGGGATTGCTCCGTCGGCGACCAACGAGGATCGGGAAGCCTTCATCGTGCTGGACGGGGTCCTCGACCATCCGGGCCGACGGCTCGCGACCGAGATCCGCGACAAGCGCGGCCTGGCGACGTCGGTCGGCTCATCCTACTTTGGTCTGACCGACGTCGGCGCTTGGTCGGTGTCGGCGGTCACGACCCCAGACAAGTTGGAGGAGGTGAAAGCCGTCGTCCTCGAACAACTCAGGCGCGTCCGCGATGAACCCGTTTCCGACCAGGAGATCCACGCTTCGGTACGCAGCATCCGTGGCAGCCGTCACATCGGCGAGGAGCGCAACCTCGGCCAAGCGCGCCGACTGGCGCGCGATGCCGCGTTGGGTCTGCTGGAGCCGTGGGAGGTCTGGATGGAACGGCTCGACGAGGTTACCGCCGAGGATGTCCAACGGGTTGCCCGGACCTATCTCGACCTCGACGCCTTGACAACCGTGGTCGTGACGTTTTGACCGAAGAGCCGGCATTCTCGCCCGGCGCAGCACCAGCCAGGCCCAGTCCCGCCATCCAACAGCGGGAGTTGCCCAACGGCGCCGTGGTGCTTGTCAAGGAGCGACCGACCTCCGGCGTCGTTGCGATCACCGTGGCGCACCGCTCGGGTGCGCGTGACGAAGTACCCGGCGAGGAGGGATCGCGCAATCTGTTGACGCGCGCGCACTTGCTCGGCACCGAGCGTTGGCCAACCGAGGATCAGTTGCGGCGGGTGATCGGCGCGACCGGCGGTGGTATCGGTGCGTCCACCTCCCAGGAGTTGGCGACCATCTCGCTGACGGTACCAGTGGACGAGTTCGCCCTCGCCATTGACGTTCTGACCGACGTGCTCAATGCGCCGCGATTCGACGCCGACCAGATCGAGCGCGATCGCGGACTGGTCCTGCTCGACATCCGCCGGCGGAGCGCCGAGCCGTCCGCGCTCGCCTTCGATGCCCTGATCGAGACGGTCTGGGCCGACCATCCCGGCGGTCACTCGATCCTCGGTAGCGTCGAGAGTGTCTCAGCGCTCGACCGGAAACGGTTGCTGGAACTGCGAAATCAGGCAATTGTCGGGAGCAACCTGACCGTTGCCCTGGCCGGCCAGGTCGACCCAGATGCGGCCTTCGCCGCCCTGACCCGGGCCGTCGGCTCGTTACCCGCCGGCACCCCCGCCGACCGAGCACCCGCCGTGATCGGGCCACGCGACGACAACACGCGAATCGACCGGTTTGCAGGCCAACGCCAGGCGATCGTTCTGGTCGGTATGCCGGTCTCCGGCCGAAGCAACCCGGACCGCTACCCGCTGGCAGTGCTCGATGCGGTACTCGGGTCGGCATCCGGCCGGTTGTTCGCCGAGATCCGAACAAACCGGGCTCTGGCGTATGTCGCTGGGTCAGGGTTGAGCCTTCTGACGGACGCCGGACTGTTCTATGCCCAGGCCGGCGCCGACCCGGTCAACGTCGATCAGGTGATTGCGCTGATCGACGCCGAACTGCGCCGGGCGATCACGACACCGTTGAGCAGCGAGGAACTTGGCGCAGCGATCGGACATCTGGCCGGCCACCGGATCATGGCCGAGGATACCAGCGGAGCCCAGGCCAGCCAGATCGCATCGCTCACCGCCCTCGGCAGCTACGAATCGGCGGAGGAGTTCCAGGCGAACGTCCGGCGAGTCACCGCGGCGGATGTCCAGCGGGTCGCCGCTCGCTATCTGGGCGCGGGCCGGGCGATCGTCGTCGTCCAACCAAAGCCCGCCGGGTGAGCCAGTTGGCTACAATTCCTTACTCGCACCTCACGCAGAAAGGGCGCACCTGATGGGCGATCTCTTCGGCCTGCTCGCCACCGTCTTCCTGATCATCTTGGCGATTGTGATCGCCAACCTCGCGGTGATCGGCCTGTTCGTCGTCTTGCCGATCGTGCTGATCCGGCGAGCGATCGGCCGCGCACAGCGGCGCTACCTCCCGATCGTCCGGCCTGGCCGTGTCTCCGAGGTGATGCGCGACTACTATGGCGTGGCCAATCGCCGTGCCCACCTCCGAGTTCTGCGGCGGTCGCTCCCGAAGTGGCCGATCAGCCAGACGCTGTTGGAGGCGTGCGGCGAACTGGCCGACCTTCGTGGTGGTTCGGCGGCGGCTCTCGGCGCGGGTGTGCCGCGTGGCATCGTCGAGCCCATCGAGATCGAAGCGGCCGAGGCCACCGAAGCCGTCTGGCGGATCGCCGATCGCGTCACCGCGGCGGCGGCGCAACGAGTCGAATACCGGTTGCTCGCTCCCGGTCTCGATCCCGAAATCGAAACCCTCACGGCACTGATCCGCGCTGCCCGCCAGGCACGCGAAGGACTGGCGCAACTCACGCTTTCCCAACGCAGTACCCGCGAGATCGAGCGCGCTGAGCGCCACCTGCGTGCCCTCGATGAAGCAACCCAAGCCGTGGCAGCGCTGCCAGGCTAAGCTCCACGCCTACCGAAGCGCTCCGCTCTTGTGGAGTCCGTCAATCTCGCTGTCCGACAGGCCGAGTACTCCGCTGAGAATAGCGTCGGTGTGCTCACCCAACAGAGGCGCGGGCGCAACCGGCCCGACCGGCGTTTCGGTCAGCCGGAAACCCAGCCGAGTAAGCGGGATGCGCACGCCCAGAGCCGGGTGGGGCAGCCACTGGAAGTGGCCGCGATGGACAAGCTGGACATCTCGCAACAAATCGGCGCCATCCTGAACCGGCGCGGCCGGGACACCCACCCCCTGAAGGGTGGTGACGATCTCCTCGACGGTCCGGTCTTCAGTCCAGGTGGTAATTAGTCGGTCCAATTCGCGCTCGGCCCCCTTACGCCCTTCGGCCGTCGAATAGCGAGCTTCGTTCGGCAGTCCGGCCACGTCGGCGAGCGCACGCCACTGGGCATCGGTCTCGACGGCGATCGCGCACCAACGCGGCTTGTCGTCTGGCCGGCAGGGATAGACGTTATGCGGCGCGGCGCTCGGCGAGCGATTGCCCATCCGAGTCTGAACTGTTCCGTTCGCGGCAAATTCGAGCAGCGCCGGGCCGGTCGTGGTCACCATCGATTCAAACTGGGCGATCTCGATATGCTGACCCTCGCCGGTTCGCTGTCGAAAGTCGAGCGCCGCAAGCAGTGCGATGGTCGCGTTCAACGGGTTCGGGCCATAGTCCGGAAAGATGCCGGTCGGCCCAACCGGCGCCGGATCGCCGCCTTCCATACCGCAAATCGACGACAGCCCGCTCAGCCCGGTCAGATGATTGCCGCCGCCCGACAACCCGGAGCGCGGTCCAACTCGCCCAACTAACGGCATACTCAGCACGATCAGGTCCGGTCGCAATGCCGTCGCGCCGGCCCAGTCCAGCCCCCAGCGGTCGAGCGTCCCCGGCGCGAAATTCTCCACCAGCACGTCGGCCTGGGCGACCAACGCCCGGAGCAACCGCACCCCGGCCGGGTTGGTCAGATCGAGGGTAATGTCCTGGACGCTGCTGTTGAAGCTGTTGAACCAACTTCCCATATCGAGGGTTCGCGCCGCGGGTGGGATCTCGGGCGGATATGGCCCAACCATCCGACCAGGATCGGGACGGCTGGCAGATTCGACCTTGATAACCTTCGCGCCCTGGTCGGCCAACCACTTCCCCACCAGTGGGCCGGCGATGTGCCAGGTCAGGACCACCGCCCGAAGTCCCGAGAGCGGCAAGCCCAGCGGTCGGGACGGCGCGGCAGGCGGCGGCGTGGGGCGTTCCTCACTGAGAACCTGGGCGGTGTGTTGGCCCAGCCGTGGGGCGGGCCGGAAGATCCTCATCGGTGTCCGGGACAGGCGCGCCGGCGGTCCCGGATTCTCGAGGCGGACGTCACGTTCCAGGTCGTCGACCACGACGAAGAAATCGCGGGCGCGTAGTTGCGGATCGTCGAAAAGCAGCCGGGAATCCTGCACCGGAAAGAGCATGTAGCCACGCTCGATGCTGCCCTGGCAGAGTTCGGCCATCGTGTGGCGGGCGTAGAACGTCCGCACGGTCCGGTCGACCTCCTGGCGATGCGCAAGCCGGAAGGACGGATCTAGCCAACGGTCGTCGCCGACCCAGTCGGTGGCAATCCCTTCGGCAGCCATCCAATCGATGAACTCGCGCCAGTGGCGCAGCGGCACCGGTCCACCGCCCGCCACGATTGTGCCATCGATGCAAGGAAACGGTCCGTCACCGGCAGGCGCAAGCGCGCCTGGGCGAGGTCGCCGGCCCTGATCCGAGCCATCGACTGACGCGCCGACCGCCATGAATTGGCAAATTGCCGCTACACTTTCGGCCACCGAGACGTCGACAAGACGACCCCGGCCGGTTGTCCGGCGACGAAAGAGCGCGAGCAACAGTCCGATTGCCGCCTGGTGACTGGCCGCGGCGTAGGCCTGGTCGCCTCCACATCGAAACGGCGGGTCCTCCTGATAGCCCATTGCCTGAAGGAAACCACCGGCCGCCGAGGCGGTGAGATCGGTTCCGATGTACCCGGCGAGCGGGCCATCGAGACCATAGGGGGTGATCGCCGCCCAGATCAGCCGGGGGTTGGCCGGTTCGAGCGCCCGGTAGCCGACGCCGAGGGCATCGAGCACCCCCAGTCCGAGACCGTCGATCACGACGTCGGCGCTGCGGGCAAGCCCTGCCACCCGCTCGCGGTCGACGGACAGGTTCAGGTCGAGGACGATCCCACGCTTGCCGGCGTGGTAGTGAAGGAAGGCGATGCTGCGCTCCGGGCCGGGTTGGTTTCCGAGAAAGGGTGGCCGCCGGCGGTGTGGATGCCCCTCCGGCGGCTCGATCAGGATCACATCGGCCCCAAGGCTGGCAAGCAACCGGCCGCAGAGGGCGCCTGCCTCTCCACCCAGATCGAGGACACGGACCCCGGCAAGTGCTGAAGGCGGTGGTCTCGTCATCTTGCACTGCTCCCGTCCGTCCACCGTAGCACATCGAGACGCCCACGGGATGGCCGAGATCAGGGGAACGGGAGCGAGCGAGCCAGGCCCGCCTCGCCGTGCGCTCCGAAGAAAACCCCTAGCGCCGCGATCGGCTTCAGCGGAGAATCTCGGCAATTGCGAGAACGCGCCAGGCTTTCAGCAGCGACGGTGTGGCGAGAGATGTCTCCAACTCGACTGGGCTAGTAGGTCGAGACGTTGATCTCTTCCATCCGACCGGTGACGGTGTAGATGACGCGCTCGCAAATATTTGTCACCCGGTCGGCGATCCGTTCGAGATTGTGCGCCGCCCAGAGCAGGTAGGTGGCAATCGTGATCTTCTGTGGATCTTGGATCATGATCGTCAAGAGTTCGCGGTAGACCTGGTCGTACAGACCATCGATCAGATCGTCTTCGAGGGCGACGGCTTTTGCCGTTTCGGCATCGCGATTGGCAAAGGCATCGAGCGAACGGCGCAGCATGCTCCGGGCGTGCTCGCTCATCCGAGGAATGTCGATCAGTGGTTTGGGCAGCGGATTGTCACCAATCATCAGGCTGACTTTGGCGATCCCTTCGGCGTGATCGGCCATTCGCTCAAGGTCGGTGGTAATGCTGGCGATCCCGTAAATCAAGCGCAGGTCGCCGGCCGTTGGCTGCTGGGTGGCGATGATCATGATCGAGCGCTGTTCGATCTCCCAGCGCTTCTTGTCGATGAGGTTGTCCCCGTCGACGATCCGGGCGCTTGCCTCGAGGTCACGCCGTTTGAGCGCGTCGACGGCAGCGGCGATGGCGGAATCGACCATACTGCCCAGCAGCAGAGTTTCGTCCTGCAGTTCCTGGACCTGATGTTCGAAGTGGGTTCGGATACCAGCCATCGTTCTCTCCTTCGGGTGAGCACCGCTGCGTCACCGCCCGGTCCGTGGGAAAATACTTCACACGAGACAACGATCATACACGACCCTGGCGTTGGCGCAACGCCGCCCTGCCCGATCTAGCCGAAGCGCCCGGTGATGTAATCCTCGGTTCGGTTGTCATGCGGGGCGGTGAAGATCTGCTGGGTATCACCGAACTCGATCAAGCGTCCGGTGCGATCGGCTCCTGCCAGCATAAACGCGGTGTAGTCGGCCACTCGCGACGCCTGCTGCATATTGTGAGTGACGATCACGATGGTGTACGACTTGACCAGATCGAGCATCAGTTCCTCGATCTTGTAGGTCGAGATCGGGTCGAGCGCCGAGCACGGCTCGTCCATCAGCACCACCTCAGGCTGCACCGCGATCGTCCGGGCAATACACAGCCGCTGCTGCTGTCCGCCCGAGAGCGACGCGCCAGACGCTTTCAGCTTGTCCTTCACTTCGTCCCAGAGCGCCGCCGCGCGTAGGCTCTTTTCAACCAACTCGTCCTGTTTGTCCTTAGGCGCCGAACCGTTCAGTTTGTAGCCGGCAATCACGTTGTCGTAGATCGACATCATCGGAAAGGGGTTCGGTTTTTGGAACACCATGCCGATCAACCGCCGCACCCGGACCGGATCGACGCCCGGCGCCATGATGTCCTCGCCGTCGAGGAGAATGCGCCCCGCGATCCGCGGCCGTCCGGGCGTCACCTCATGCATCCGGTTCAGGCAGCGCAACAGGGTCGACTTGCCACACCCGGATGGGCCGATCAGCGCGGTGATCTTGTTGGGCGGCATCGCCATCGAGACATCGGCGATCGCATGATGCGAGCCGTACCAGGCATTCACCCGGTCGACTTCCAGCGATTTCGCTCGGTGGCTGTCGTCGACCGCACCGCTGTCAACCTGGTCCCGTCCGAGGGTTTGCCGGTGAGTCCTCACGGAGTTCTCCTTGCGCTCACCGCCGCCGGGTCACCAGCCGGGTCAGCAAGCTGAGCAATCCAATCGTTACGATCAGGACCATCGCCGTGCCCCAGGCCCGTTGATTAAGCACGGCGAAGGGTGAAAAGGTGTAGGTGTAGATATAGACCGGCATCGACGCCATCGGCTCGAAGATGTCGGCGGTGAAAAAGCGGTTGCTTCCGGCCGCCAGCAGCAACGGCGCGGTCTCGCCACCCGCACGAGCCACCGCCAAGATCGCACCGGTGATGATGCCGCTCCGTGCTGCCGGAAGCACCACCCAGAGGATCGTCCGCCAGTGCGGCACACCAAGCGCCAACGACGCTTCTCGCAAGTTTCCCGGCACCAACCGCAGCACTTCCTCGACGGTCTTGGTCACGATCGGGATCATGATCACCGAGAGCGCCGCCGCCCCGGCCGCCCCGGAAAAGCCATCGGCGATCACCCGGGTCCGCACCAGAATCGTCCAGATAAACACACCGATCACGATCGAAGGAAAGCCGGACAAGAGATCGACGACGAAGCGAACGAGTGTGGCAAAACGTCCTCGGCCGAACTCCGAGAGATAGATGGCAGTGAGGATCCCGACCGGGACGCCGATCGCCGAAGCAACCACTAGCATGATCATGGTGCCGAGAATGGCCGGACCGATGCCGCCCCGCTCGTTGCCCAGAAGCAACGAGCGCTCGCGGTCGAAGAAGAAGTCCCAGTTCAGCAACGCCGGCATCCCTTTGACGACGACGTACAGCAAGATCAGTACGAGGACGAAAACCGTCAGTCCCGCGCAAAATGCCAGCAAGCCGGCCATCGCCCGGCTCAGCAGATTGCGCCTTGCGAGGTGAAAATCGTCTCGCAGCAACGAACTCGGCCGGGCGACGAGCACGGTCGGCTCGATCCTTCCTTCCATGGCGCTAGATCCGCACGCCCTGTGGACCACGGCCAAACCGGTGGACCAGCAATCGGGCCAGCACGTTGACGACCGCGGTCACTCCCAGGAGCGCTACCGCCACCGCCACAATCGCCGAGGTATAGATCGGCTTGTCGGACTCGCGGAACTGCAGAGCGATTGCGCTCGCCATCGTGTAGCCCGATTCGAAAAGCGATCCGCTGATCTGGCGCGAGCTATTGCCGATCACCAGCGCGACCGCCATCGTTTCGCCAAGCGCCCGCCCAAGCCCCAGCACCGATGCGCCGACCAAGCCGGGCCGCGCATAGGGCAACACCGCTTTCTCAATCGTCTCCCACTTGGTCGCCCCCAGCGCCAGCATCCCTTCGCGCTGGGTATCCGGCACCGTCGCGATCACCTCGCGCGCAATCGACATGATCGTCGGCGAAATCATGATCGCGAGGATGAGCCCGGCGGTCAGCAGGTCCTTGCCGAGAACCTGACCGGAGAACAGCGTACCGATGACCGGGACTCCCCCAAAGGTCGCCTGAAGCGCCGGCTCGACCGTGACCTGCATGAACGGCGCGAGGACGAAAAACCCCCACAGCCCGTAGATCACGCTCGGGATGGCGGCCAACAACTCGACCGTAAACGAGATTGGCGAGCGCAGCCAGGTTGGCGCGTACTCGATGACGTAGAGCGCCGCGCCGATCGAGATCGGCGCCGAGAAGACCAAGCCGATCAACGAGGTGACCAGGGTGCCGTAGACATAGGGCCAAACGCCAAATCGTTCGGCGACCGGGTTCCATTCCGACGAGAACAAGAAACCAATCCCATACCGCTGGAAGGCCGGCCAGGCGTCGACGAAGAGAAAGCCAGCCATCCCAACGACTAGCACGACCACCAACGCCGCCATCGCGATGGTAAAACCGCGGAATGAGCGATCGCCCGGATTGGAACCCTTGAGCAACGGTGAGGGAGGCCGGGCTGACTGAACCATCAGCAGGCGCTCGCTACAAAATACGCCAATGCAGCCCGAGGCTTCTTGGTCCGGTGGTCCAGTTGCAGGATTGGAGGGGGCTTAGTCACGCGCCAACGCCGGACCGCCGTTCACCTGGATGCTCTCGATCATCGAGACCGCTCTCTCCCGAACCTCGGCAGGCAGCGGCGCGTACCCGGCCCGAGTGGCCAACTGCTGGCCCTCGGTAACCTCCCACCACAGCCAGCGGGCGAGCGCCCGCGCCTTGGCAGGGTCGCTCTGGTTGGCATAGACCAACTGCCAGGTAAAGCTGGCGATTGGGTAGGCTTCAGGGTCCGGGGCGTCGACGATCGACACCCGAAGGTCGGAGGTCGTCACATCACGGATGCCTTTGGCTGCCGCGGTCATGCTCGCCTCACTCGCCGAAACGTACCGGCCGGCCGAATTCTTCACCTCGCCGAAGGGGATGTCATTTGCTCTTGCATAGAGGAATTCGACATAGCCGATCGAGGAGCGTTGCTGCTGCACCTGCCCGGCGACGCCCGCGTTCTGTGGCGCTCCCACCCCGACCGGCCACCTCGGTGCGTTCGCCGCCCCCACCAGTGTCTTGAACTGCGGGCTGACTGCGCTCAGATAGTCGGTCCAAATAAACGTCGTCCCACTGCTGTCCGACCGATAGACGACGTTGATCGGTTGGTCGGGGAGGGTCACGCCAGGGTTATCGGCGGCGATCCGTGGGTCGTTCCAGCGGGTGATTGTGCCAAGGTAGATGTCGGCGAGAACCTCACCGGTGAAGCGCAACGGCGTCCCGGCAAGCTCCGGTAGGTTGTAGATCGGCACCACCGCGCCCAGCACGGTCGGGATGTGGAGGATGGCGCCACCTTTGGCCGCAGCAAGCTGTTGGTCGGTCATCGGGCTATCGCTGGCCCCGAAGTCTGCGGTCAGGTCCGAGACCGCTTTGATCCCGGCGCCGCTCCCCTGCGACTGATAGTTGACCTGCACGCCGGTTTGCTCTTCGTAAAGGTCCGACCAGGCGACATAGAGCGGAGCAGGAAAGCTGGCGCCGACACCGTTGAGCCGTTTGGACTCACCGGGCGGACCGCTCGTTTGGCAGGCCCCGAGCACCATACCGAGCGCCAAGAGTACGCCGAGCCCCATTCGACCCGACATCGTTCCTATGCTGCTCAAATGGTCCTCGCTCATCACCAGAACGGTAGCCGACGCAGGTTAACAGGACTGACCCGTCTGTTAACGGCAGGTAAACATTCGGTCTTGGATCGCCAGTCTGACATACGATGAGCCCGAACGGAGTTGACCATGGACTTGCAACTCAAGGGACGGGTGGCGTTGGTGACTGGCGCCAGCCGCGGGATCGGCAAGGCAATCGCGCTCGGCCTCGCCGCCGAAGGCGCGGACGTGGCAATGGTCGCCCGCGGCGGTGAGATGCTTCGCGAGGCCGCGGCTGATGCTGCCGCCTTCGGCGTCCGCGCCCTGCCGATCGACGGAGATATCACCCGACCGGCGGACCTCGAGCGGATTGTCGATCGGGTTGCCACCGGTCTTGGCGGGCTTGACGTGCTGGTCGCCAGCGCCGGCGGCGCCCGTCACCTTCCGGCTGCCGAGGCAACCGATGCCGATTGGCAAGACGGTATCGACCGTAACCTGCTTCATTCTGCTCGCCTGGCCCGTCTCGCCTATCCGCACCTCCGAAATTCGGCTGGCCGGATGCTGATCATCTCCTCGATCTGGGGCCGCGAAGCCGGTGGCTCGGTGATCTACAACGCCGTCAAAGCCGCGGAAATCAGCCTCGCCTCGATGCTTGCCCGCGAGTGGGCGAAAGACGGGATCGGCGTCGTGGCGATCTGCCCGGGGTCTATCGCCTTTCCCGGTGGTAGCTGGGAGCGCCGCCGCGACGAGGATCCGGAGGGTATCGCCGCCTTCATCCGTCAGGAGATCCCGATGGGCCGCTTCGGGACGGTCGAGGAGGTGGCCGACGTCGCAGTCTTCCTGGCCTCGCCGCGCGCCCGCTGGGTCACCGGCACGGCGATCCCGGTGGATGGAGGCCAGAGCCGCTCAAACGCCTGAGCAGCAGCCGCGCCATGCCAGTGCCGTTATGATTGGCGTAGGGAGACGCGCCATGACGACCAGAATCCGAGCCGGGCTTCATCGCTTTAGCGTCGAGGAGTACGAGCGGCTTTCAGAGATTGGCTTGCTTGACCCCGATTCGCGCGACGAATTGCTGGAAGGGATGATCTACATCATGCCCGCGGTTCGGGCGCCCCATGCGATCTGCGTTGAGTTGCTCAGCGATCATTTCCGTCTTGGTCTCGACCGACAGCAGATTCGCGTCCGAGCGCATAACCCAATCCGGATCATGCCCCGTTCGGAGCCGGAGCCGGATGTTGTGGTAGCGCGTCGGCCGGACGACAAACGACGCTACGATCACCCCGAGCCGCCCGACATTCTGCTCGTCGTCGAAGTGGCCGACACGAGCTACCAACGCGACTCCACGATCAAATTGGCGATCTATACTCGCGCCGGCATCCCCGAATACTGGATCGTCAACCTACCCCGGCGGCGGATCGAGGTCTTTCGCAGCCCTGAAGGCAGAAGCTATCGCGAGACGCGTCACGTCACGGTGGGTGACGAGGTGGCGCCGGCGGCCTTCCCCGATCTCGTCATCCCGGTCGCCGACCTGCTGCCAGCCGAGCCTCAGTAGCGCGCTAGCCGTCGAAGCTTCTCGACGATCTGGCCGGGCTGTGGGACGATCGCCCGCTCTTCCTCACCGGTATAGGGCAGGTGACAGTCGTCGGCGGCGATCCGGACGATCGGCGCGTCGAGGGTGTCGAACAGTTCTTCGGCGGCGAAGGCCGCTATCTCCGCGCCGAAGCCGAGGGTCCGGTTTGCCTCGTGGAGGATCGCCAGCTTGCCGGTCTTTTCGACGGTTCGAGCGATCGCCGGATGGTCGAGCGGCTTGAGCGTTCGCAGATCGACGATCTCCACCGAGATCCCCTCGCCGGCAAGTGCGTCGGCGGCTTCGCGTCCCCAGTGGACCCCGACGCCGTAGGTGACCAGCGAGATCGTATCGCCCGGCCGGTCGATCCGCGCCACCCCCAGCGGGATCGGCTCCGGGTCGTCGGGAACCTCCTCGCGGTAGCGACGATAGCTACGCTTGTGCTCGAAGAACAGCACCGGATCGTCGTCGCGGATGGCCGCGAGCAACAGTCCAGCGGCATCCCGAGCGGTAGCGGGCAGGACGATCTTCAGCCCCGGCACGTTGCCAAAGAGCGCCTCGACGCTCTGACTGTGGTAGAGCCCGCCGAACACTCCCGCGCCGCATGGGGCGCGAAAGACAACCGGGCAGCCCCATTCGCCGACACTGCGCCAGCGGATCGTCGCCGCCTCGTTGACGATCTGGTCGTAGCCGGGGTGGATATAGTCGGCAAATTGGAATTCGGCGACCGGCCGCAGGCCCGCCATGGCCGCGCCGATCGCCATTCCGGCAACTGCTACCTCGGCAACCGGCGTGTCGAGTATCCGCAACGGACCAAATTCGTCGAGGAAGCCTTCGGTGACGCCAAACACCCCGCCTTTACGCGCCACGTCCTCGCCCAACACCACTACCGACGGGTCGCGTCGAAGTTCGGCGCGCAGGGTTTCGCGGATCGCTTCGAGCATCGTCCGCTCGGGCATCACCGATCCTCCGCATACAGCCACCGGCGGGCGCGCTCTGGCTCGGGAGCGGGCATCGCGTCGGCGCGGTCCTGGTCGGCAAGCAGGTCGGCGCGAATCTCGTCGGCCCAGCCCTCGCTCTCGCCGGGAGTAAGGACCCCCAGGGCCAACAGCCGGTCGTGAAAGGCGGGCAGTGGGTCGCGGAGGGCGAGCGCCGCGCGATCGTCATCGCTGCGATAGCGATCACCATCGTCCGAGGAATGGGGGACCATCCGAATGCAGGTTGCTTCGATCAAGGTTGGGCCGTTGCCTCGGCGCGCCCGATCGAGCGCTGTCTCGGTCGCCTGGTAGACCGAAAGCGGGTCCAGCCCATCAACCAGCACGCCCGGCATCCCATAGCCTGCTGCTCGTGATGCCACCTCGCCGCCGGCCACTTGCTCCTCGAGCGGCACGCTGATCGCCCACCCGTTGTTCTCACAGAAGAACACCACGGGCAGCCGGTGGATACCAGCCACGTTGAGCGCCTCGTGAAACTCGCCCTTGCTGGTCGCCCCTTCGCCGAAGTAGCAGATCGTCGCCACCGGTTCACCGCGCAGCCTGGTTGCCCAGGCGGTGCCGACGGCGTGGGGGATCTGAGTGGCGACCGAACTCGAGACGGTCGGGGTGCGCAAGCGAGCGGATGAAAAGTGATTCGGCAGTTGCCGAGAACCGCTGATCGGGTCGGCGGCTTTGCCAAGAACACCGAGGAACAGGTCATAGGGCGTGAAGCCAATCGTCAGCGCCGCTCCCAGCGATCGGTAATAGGTGTAGACCCAGTCTTCGCCGGGGCGCAGCGCCAGAGCGCTGGCGCACTGAGCCGCCTCATGGCCACGGCCGGTCAGGACAAAATGCGCCTTGCCCTGACGAACGACGATCCAAAGGCGTTCGTCCATCAGCCGTGTGAGAAGCATCAGCCGGTACAGCCGGCGCACACCATCCGCACCGAGCGATGCTGGCAGGTCGGGAGAAGTCACGTCGGCATGGTACCGACGGCCTGGGGCTCCGTCAACGGTCATTCCGGAGCGCAGCCGACGCGGTGACGTCTCGCCTCCGACGCACAGCACGGGGCACGATCGGTTCACCGCGCTCGGCTTACCGGGCCCGGACGACCGCCCCCGCAGCGGAGCCCAGCCCCATCACTGACGCGCCGGTCGGTGCAACGACGGTAGCGCCACTCGCGCCCAAGCCGGGCACGACGCGTTGGACCTCGCCTTTTGTTGGGCAGGCGCATCGGGGCCGGTAATCGAGAACCCGACGCGCGACACGAGGTGCTTCACGAAAGCAGTGATGCTGCGCCCGAAGGGCTGTGGCCAGGACCGAGGCGGCGTCAATGATTGCGAAGCTCAGCCTGGAACGAGCGATCTTCTCGGTATCACGCCCAAGACAGACCTCGGAGACGACGAGGGTTCCCGGCGAATAGCCCGTCGTGGCGTGAACGCTCTCGCTTTCTTTTCTGGGTTAGGCTAGCTTAACCCTCATTCCCCGACATCACAGGACTGTCAAACTCGTCGGTACGTTGCCCATGAGAAACAGGTGAGAAGATATGCCAGAGTCAGACGACCAGGAAATTCTCGATCAGTTGATACGCGGCGGAGGACACCCAGCACCGACCGCTAACCCCGAAGAGATCGCGCGAGCCTGTGCCATCGGGTCGGAAGAGCGCGGCGGGGTTGGCATTCTAATCGTCAGTCATGGATCGCATTCGCCAATCTGGCGGAGGGCGCTCCTCGACGTGCAGACCGAGGTCGCTGACAACCTCCTCCAGATCCCATCGGTCCGACAGGTACGCTCGGCCTTTATGGAGTACACCGAGCCATCGATCGCGAACCAATTGCGCGCCTTGGACGCCGCGGGCATCGAAACGGTCGTGATCGTGCCGATGCTCCTCACGATCAGCGACCATAGCTACGACGACATCCCGGTGATTTGCGGAGTGCGCGAAGACGTGGCGATCGCCGCACGGCTGGCCACCGAACGGATCGAAACCTATCACTCCACCGCGCGGCTGATCTTCGCCCCCTTGCTGGACTTCACCCAGTTGGTCCAGCGGAACCTCGCGCGACGGCTCGCGACATTGCTCGGCGAGCCAGAGGCGCTGCGAAGGTCGTCGGAGCGCCTCGGGCTCGTGCTCGTCGGGTATGGCAGCGCCGAATTCGACGAAGAGTGGAACCAGTTCTTCACGAAGATCGACCACTTTGCCGAGAGCGAGTTGGGGGTCGCTGGCGCGATCCACGCCTGGTGCGGACATCTCGTCCACTACAGCCCGCAACCGACGGTAGACGCAATCAACAGGATGCTGGCCGATTATGACCGCGTGGCGGTTGCGCCGATCTTTGTCGCCTACGACCCGATGTTTCACAAGACGATCCTGGGCCGCGCGGTGAGCCAATCGTCAAGCTCGGAGCGGGTTGTCTACAGCGCCACTGCGATCCTGCCAGAACCCGAAGTTGGGCGCTGGGTAGCGGCGATCTCAGCAGAGATGATCGCGGCGGTACGGAGCTAAGCAGTTTGGGGCGGCGCGTTCGGTACTTCAGGCTTGGAGAATCGGTCGAGGACGTCGGCGTCGTGGATAATGCCGGTGCTCATCCTGCGTCGGGGTCGACCTCCGCGACCGGACGAGCGTCGCTTCGGCGAGGCTGGCCGGACGGGGTAAAACCCCGAACCTCCGGTCGGTCTGCGCCGAAGTCACCCGAATAGCCGAGCGCATTCGTCCGGGTTCACCTCTGAGTGGCCGAGTACTCCGAGGCCGCCGCGACCAGTCCGGACGGCGTGGCCCGGTCGTGGATCCCCAGCTCCACCAGGCGACTCGGATACTCGATGCTGAGGAGGCCGCACAGCGGCCCACAACGAGGTTCCATTGGTAAGTACCTCGACTTCCATCTCCGCCCACCAGCCGCGGCCTGGACGGTTCAGTCAATCGCGCACCAGCATGCGGTGAGGGTTGCGACGATGGACCCCGCCGACGCGCTAGACTGAGCCATTCGATGGCCGCCGGATGGGCGCCTACCCCAGTTTCCTCAAGCGTCGGCGGCCGGGGACGACGGAGAAATGGCAATGACCAACAGTAGCGTTGGAGCGGTCGACGTGGTGGTCAACCCGCTGACCCCCGAGGTCGTTCGGCGTGCGCCGGCCTGGCGGCGCGAGTTTCTCGGCGGGAAGATCGGCGTCGACGACGACCTCCTCGGCGGCCTGAGCCTCGATGCCTTTATCGCCAAGATGGATCGTGCAGGGATCGAGCACGCCTTCCTCGTCGCCGTCAAGGCCGGGCCGGCGGATCACGCGCTGAGCTTCCGGCTCGAGCCAGAGTTCGTGGCCGACCTGATTCGCCAACGCCCGGACCGGTTTAGCGGCCTGATCGGGGTCGATCCCTTCGATGGGATGAAGGGCGTCCGGGAGTTGGAATATGCCGTCAAAGAGCTTGGCTTCGTCGGAGCGCATCTCTATCCGCACTGGTTCGAGATGGCCCCCGACCATGCCAAGTACTACCCGCTCTATGCCAAGTGCTGCGAGCTTGACGTGCCGATCCAGATGCAAGTTGGCCACTGCCTCCGCTACAGCGCCAATCGGCCGCTCAAGAGCGTTGGCCGACCGATAACGCTCGACACCATCGCCTGCGATTTTCCGGAACTCAAACTGGTCGGGATACACATCGGCTGGCCCTGGACCGAGGAGATGATCGCCGTCGCCTACAAGCACCCGAACGTCTACATCGGCTCCGACGCCTACGCACCCAAGCATTGGGACCCGTCGTTTGTCAGATTCATCAACTCATGGGGACAGGACAAAGTCCTCTTTGGCACCGACTTCCCGGTGATCGATCCGGAACGGGCGATCCGCGAGATCGACGAACTCGGCTTGCGGCCGGGCTCGAAACAGAAGTTCTTGCGCGACAACGCGTTGCGGCTCTATGGGCTACGGCTGCCCACGGCTGACACCGCGGCCGGGTAGCCCATTGCGGTCAAGCAGCATTCGTGGCGACCCCACGACCGGCGAGAGCGGCGCGCTCGCCGGCCTATTGGCGATCGAGCTTGGCGAACTGGTGTCGGCGCCACACGCAGCAAAGCTGTTGGCTGATTTTGGCGCCGATGTCGTCAAGGTGGAGCACCCAGCCGGCGGCGACCCGATGCGTTGGCGCGGCCCGTATCCGCTGGGGACGCCCGCCCACGAACTTGGCGGTCAGTTCGAGTATTTCAATTCCAACAAGCGCAGCGCCGCCTGGGACCTGACCGAACCAGCCCAGCGCCGCCATTTCGACGCCCTGATCGAGCGGGCGGACATCCTGCTGACCAACCTGCCGGCCGAACGAGTGGCCGCCCTCGATCTGGAGCCGATCCGGTTGCGCGAACGGTACCCTGCCCTGATCGTCACCACGATCTCGCCCTTTGGAATGACCGGTCCCTATGCCGCCTACCGTGGCGATGAACTCATCACCTACGCGATGAGTGGCCTCGCTCACGTTACTCCCGGAATGCCAGACACTGCCGAGGACCCGGAAATCGAAGGACCGCTCCACCCGGCCTGTGCGGTCTCCGAGACCATCGCCGGGGTGTTTGCGGCGGTCGCAACGATGTTCGCGGTGCTCCAGCGCGACCGGACCGGCGAGGGTTGTCACATCGACCTCAGTCAGCAAGCGGCGACGACCCTCGTCGAGGCTCGCGGTATTCCGGCGTTCACCTACGGTGGGTTGCTGCCAGGCCGGGTGCCGCCGATCGGCAAGATGCCGAACTTCTATCTCCCGTGCCTTGACGGACACGTCGTTGTTGCCACCTTCCTCGATCTTCAGTGGGCGCGCTTCGTCAAGGTGATGGGCGACCCCGAGTGGGCGCAGTTGGACGCCTTCGCCGATGGAGCGGGCCGCACCGCGAACTGGGACGCCCTGCGGGCGTTGATCGGCGAGTGGCTGGCGGACAAGTCCTGCGACCACCTCCTGCGGTTGGGTGTCGAGCATCATCTGCCGCTCTTTCCAGTCTTTACGATCCGTCAACTGGCCGGCGATCCGCATGTCGAAGCGCGCGGGAGTCTCGTCGAGGTGCGGCGAGACGGATATACCCTGCGGATGCCAGGACCGCCGGTGCGGATGGCCCGCACACCGTGGGCGCTCCGGCGGCTGGCCCCCCGACTGGGCGAGCAGACCGCCGAAATTGCCGTCCCATGACCCTGCCGCTCGACGGGCTGCGCGTGCTCGATCTCGGCCAACTCCTGGCGGCGCCGTTTTGCACCCAGATGATGGCCTCGATGGGCGCCGACGTCATCGTCGTCGAAACCAAGCACCGCAACGCCACCCGCATTCTGCCGCCACACGCCGATGGTGTCGAAGGCCCGAACACCAGCGCGGTGTTCAACTTGATGAACGGCAATAAACGAAGTTGCACGATCAACCTCGACCGTCCGGAAGGCTGCGACCTGATGCACCGCCTCCTCCGCACCACCGACGTGCTGGTGGACAACTTCGCGACCGGCGTGATGGAAAAGCTTGGCCTCGGCTACGATGCGGTCCGGGCAATCCGGCCGGACATCATCATGCTATCGATCGGCGCGTTCGGGCGCAGCGGCCCGCTCAAGGATGCGGTCGGGCTGCACAGCATCGTCAACGCCTACAGCGGCCTCGCTGACGTAACCGGCTATCCGGGCGGGCCGCCCCGGCTGATCGGTGGTTCGGTTCCGGACCCCTTGAGCGGCGCTTACGCCCTGTTCGCCCTCCTCGCAGCCATCCGCCACCGCCAGATCACTGGCGAGGGGCAATACATCGACGTGGCAATGTACGAGGCGACGCTGTCGTTGATCCCGGAGGCGGTCATCGATCTTTCGCTCAACGATCGCGATCCGGTTCGGCGAGGGAACCACGGGTCGCGCAACGCACCGCACGCCAACTATCGCTGCGAGGGCGACGATGCCTGGGTGGCGATCAGCGTCGAAACCGACGAGGAATGGCGAGCCTTTTGCGCGGCCGCCGGTCGCCCACAGTGGCAAGCAGACCCGCGCTTTGCCACTGCCGCGGCTCGCCAGGCTAACGAGGACGTTCTCGATGCCATGCTGGCCGCCTGGACCAGCCGACTGACCCCCTGGCAGGTCACCGAGCGGCTCCAGGCAGCCGGGGTGATGGCCGGGCCAGTGCTGAACGCTGCCGAAGTGCTCGCCGATCGGCACCTGACAGAGCGCGGCTTCATCGTCGAGATCGATCATCCCATCGCCGGTCGACGACGGCAGGTCGGCATTCCCTGGCTGGCCGATAGCCTACCAACGGCCGAACACCGCCACGCTCCGCTGCTCGGCCAGCATACTCGCGAGGTGGTGAGCGGTCTGCTCGGCCTCGACGATGCCGCGTGGGACACCCTCGTGGCTGCCAGGGTTCTCGAATAGCGTGCGCCGACTTCCCGAATTGCTCCGCAAACGGCGAAGCGGTCCTATCGCGGAGACTCGAAATCATTGGCACGATGAATCCTGTCTCAGTTGCTCTGGATCTGAGCGGGCACACCTCGCCGCGCCTTCGCCGGGTGGCGTAGTAGCTCACGGCGTTGACGATTGGCTGGAACGCCCTCGAGGCGGTCGTCCGATCGCCCGCGGCGTGATTGCCTCGTCGGTCGAACTGGTAGGTCTTGGCCTCCAATCGGTCGTCGAGGTCAGCAGCGCACTCGTCATCGTCTGGCTTCTGTCCTGACCGGCTGGTGACGACAGCGCGACCGAGCGTGACGAACGGGGCGCGGTTCGAGCGATCGCACTCACCTTTCCCGCGCTCGCCAGCTATATCGCCTTCGATGCATCCGCCACCTTGCTTGGCTTCGAGGCCGAGCCGGAGGAGTCTCCCGCCGGGCTGGTCCTGGTGGCCCTGTCGGTGGTGGTCACGCCGCTGCTGGCTTGGCCAAAGCGACGGGTCGCTCAGACAATGGGTTCGGTCTCGTTGCGGGCCGAAAGCGCCAGGACCCAACTCTGCGCCTACCTGTCGGCGGTGGTCCTCGTCGGCCTGAGGGGGAACGCGCTGGCCGGATGGTGGTGGATGGACCCAATCGCCGGCCTCGCGGTCGCGGTGGTCGCGCCGGTCGAAGGCTGGCAGGCGTGGCGAAGCGTCGACCTCTGCTGCTGACTCTCAGCCAGACAGCCGCGAGCGGTGGGCGACCATCCCCGGAAACAGCAGGGCGACTATACCGATTGCAACGACCGCCGCAAGTGTCGCGATCGGTATCGCAAGTTGGGCGCTTGTCACGCTTGCCAGCCAGCCGATCGCCAGAACGCCGATCGGCTGGACGCCGATCGCCACGGTGAGCGCCCCGAGAGCCTTCGCTCGGTCCTGCAGCCCGGCAGCCTCGATGATCAAGGTGCTCTGATAGGTCCCGAACAGCGACATCAGCACCCCGGACAGCAGGATCAGCGCCAAAGCGACGGGATAGGCGGTCGCCAGCGACGTTCCGAACAGGGCGACCGCCGCCCCGAGCGACCCGACGGCAAAGAGCAACCCCGCCCGGCGCGGTGACAGCACAAATAGCGCGAGATTGCCGATCAACGACCCCCCGCCCCAGGCACTCACCAGCAAGCCCAGCTGCGCCGGGCCAACCTGGAGCGTCTCACGAGCGATCAGCGGCAGAAATTGGATCAACGGCAGCGCGAGGCCGTTCATCGCGACCGAGATCGCGAGCACCCCGCCGATCACCGGCCGGCGGATCATCGCGCGATAGCCCGCCTCAACCGAGCGCCCGGCCAACGACGGCACGACCGGCGACGGCTGACGCAGCGCGATCAGCAAGGGAAGGGCAACGACAAACGCCGCCAAAGCGATGAGATAGGCGCCTTGCGAACCAGCGAGCGGGATCGTCGCACCGGCGACGGCCGAGAAGACAAAGTTCGACCCGACGAAGACGAGGTTGTCAAGCGCGAGCGCGTTCGCCAGGCTCGCCCGGCCAGCGGTTGTCTCGGCGATCAACGAGCGTTGCGACGGAAAGCCGATCGCCCAGAGCGTATTGGTCGCCAGGGTGGTGACCACGAGTTGCCAGGGCTGGATAGTGTTCAATGCGGCGGCGACGGTCAGCCAGCCGGACAGGACCACCCCGACGGCAAGGGCCGCCACCAGCACCGAACGGCGGGCAAACCGGCTGGCGAGGGCGCCGCCCGCGATACCGAAAATAAGCAACGGCAGCGTCCGGCACGCGCCGATCACGGCGAGGAAGACCGGCGAATCGGTGAGGGACAGGGCCAGCCAACCGGTCGTGACGGTGTCGACCCAGCGCGCGACATACCAGGCCGCGCTACTGAGCCAAAGCAGCCGGAAATCGCGGATCTGCAGGACAGAGAGCAGTCGGGCGGTGGCGCCGCCGACAAGCAGGGAAGGCACGTCGCCCCAGGGTAGCGTATTCACCCGTCGGGCGGTGGTCGCCTATCCTTTGGGACGAAAGGATCACCATGACCCCCTCTCCCGGCCGGACCGGTCAGACCAGCGTTCGCGACGTTGTTGCCTCGACGCTACGCGGCGACCGCGACGACCCGACCACGCTCTATTCCTACCTCGGCGGGGGATCGCTGCTCGCCGATGACACCGATTATCTCAATCTCGGCTTCTGGCGCGACCAGCCGTCCAGCTACCGCGAGGCCGGCGACGCCCTCGCCACCGAGTTGGTCACCTTTGCCGGTCTAAAACCGCTCGAACCCGGCAAGCGGCGGCGCAAGACCCTGGCGATCGATGTTGGCTTCGGCTTTGGCGAGCAAGACGTCCTCTGGGCGCGCCGCTTTGGTCTGACCCTCACCGGGCTGAACCTCACCCCACCCCAAATCGAGCGTGCCGCCGAACGAGTGCGGCGCGAAGGATTGGAAGGCCGGGTCTCCTATCTGCGAGCCAACGCCACCTCGATGCCAATCGGGAGTGGAGTGGCCGGTCTGGTTCTGGCGCTCGAATGCGCCTTTCATTTCCATCTGCGCGAAGATTTCTTTCGCGAGGCGTTTCGTGTGCTCAAGCCGGGCGGGGTGCTGGCGGTCGCCGACCTCGTGACGAATAGCGACCTGTTTGGCGGCACATCGCCGCGGTCGCTCGGACGCCGGTTGGTGATCGAAGTCGGCCGGCGCTTCTGGCACATCCCAGCCGCCAATCTGTACGGTCCTGATGTCTATCGTTCCCATCTCGAGGCGGCCGGCTTCGCCGAGGTCGAGATCCGCTCGATCGGGGCGGATACCTTCCCGGGCATCCGGTCGTTGATGCAAGCCGGCCAAACGCTAGAGCGCTTTCCCGTACACGAACGACCGCTCGTCCAACTGGCCGGCGAGGCATTCGCGATCCCGTATCAGGCGGGCTGGATCGATTATGTGCTGGTGCGAGCGATCAAGCCGGGCCGAGCGGCGAGAAGTCGCACGGCTCAAGCACCCGCGATCGAGCCGGGGTCTCCATCTGGCTCGTAAGGACGGCAAAGCGCGGATCGGCCTGGAACGCCGCCTGCTTGGCCTGCCGCTCTGGCTCGTCGGCGAAACCAGTCATCCAGATGACACGCTCGCTGCTCTGGCTCGTCGCCGGGCTCGTCCAGACCCCAATCAAGTCTAGCCCTACGTCCCTCGCGAGCGGCACAATCATCTCGCGTGCGAGGTTCGCGGCCTCCTCGCCACCCGGTTTGAGGCGCTCCTCGGCAAGTTCGTACAGGCGGTGCTCAAGCGGCGGCTTGGCCTGCTGAATACGCGCGCCAAGCGGCGAGAAGTCCGGTTCGGACAGAATGCAGGAGACGTCCATCGTTCCCAACCCACGATGCCTCCCGAGCATTGCCGGCCACTCCTCGGCAAGCGCATCGTCGGTGCCGTGGATGGCGCAACTGCTGAGCCAGATGAAGCGGTCGTCACCTTCGGTCCAGCATCCGGCGATGCACGGTCCATGCCGATCAGCAAGCGGCATCAGCCGGGTCCGCCACAGGGCGAGAAAGCGTTCGCGTTGTCCGGGCGCGATCTTGAACTCATGAAGCTGCCACGGGATCATCGTCGACCTCCAAAGCGGCCTAGAGAGCGTTCGTACACCGGCGACGGTGGGCTGTCAAGCCGCCTTGGTCGGTCCCGTTGAAAAAGGCGATCAATCCGGCTCGGTGAGAATGGCAGATGGTGGGCGGCGACCGCTTGGCAACGAAAGACGCCGTGGATGACCCACGGCGTCATACTGGTCTGAGAATGAAGGGCTAGGTTGCAGAGGGGGTAGCGCGGCGAGACCAGCGGCGGATGATCTCGGGATGAGGCTCGTTCTTGCACTCGTGGCATTTCTGGCACTCATGATGCAACAACTTCTCCCCCTCGATCACGATTGGGGTAATCAGCCAATGATGAGGCGGGCAAGCACCAACCGAGCTACTCAATCTCTGCTCGCTTTCTGGCCGGGACCTTCCCGGTGCTTCTGAATTGCCGACAGCAACGGCCAGTCTGCCGGCCGGCGATGGGCGGAGGATGGCTCAGGCCTGAACCAGGGAATAGTATACCACATGCAGCCCCCGAATACGAGGGGATGGCACACCACCTAGCGTTTCGGCTTCAATTTAAGCCCGCCCGGAGTGGAGGAGAATCGGCGTGGTCATGATGCGCTTTACCGGGTTGGGAGACGACCCGCCCGGTGTCCAGTTCTTCGAGATTGACGCCGAAGCCGCTTCGCTCTGGCGGTTGCCTCGGCGGGTGCCGATCCGCAGCGAAGACGCCGACCTAACTGAAGCCGACCCGGCGACGATTGCCCGCGGTATCCAACGACTGCTCGCTCATCAGCCCGGCCACCCCGATGCTCCGGCACTCTTGCGTTTTGCTCGCAAGCAGGAGCGTGACCTCTGGAATGCCGTCGCCGACGCCCGTGACCAGCGAGACTGGCGAGCGCTGATCCGCCACCTCGAAATAGCGATTGGGATCGATCCGGAAGACGCGCGGGCGCTCTCCGACCTCGCCTTTGCCTACCGCCGGACCGCTCCCGCCCGTGGTAAGCAAGCGACCCGACTGTTCAAGTTGGCCGAGCAGACCTACCGGCGAGCGATCGCGCTTGCGCCGGACCTGCCCCAGGCTCAGACCGGGCTGGGTGGACTGTTGGTCGAAACCGACCGGCCCGAAGAGGCGCTCCCCCTCCTCGAACACAGCCTGAAGGTGCGAACCGACCAACCAAGCGCCAGTTTCTATCTCGGACGCGCCTACGGCGCAACCGGGGACGACAAACGGGCGCGCGAACACCTCGAGGCAGCGATCGCCGCCGTGCCGAACGACCCGAGGCCGCGTTTCTACCTGTCGGTGGCGTTGGCGCGCCTCGGCGACGAGGCCGGAGCGGCCACCGAGCTTGCTCGGGCGATGGCGCTCAATCCGGACCTCGTCCGGGCGATGCAAGCTGCCGAGCGGGGCGAGTAGCCGCTGCCATCTATCGCGGGAGGGTTTGCCGATGCTCCGTTATGCGATCGAGAACTTTGGTCTGAGCGAGACGATCGACCCACATTTCGAGCCGTTCGCCAACAAGCGCTATTGGGAGATCTACGAGGGTCTGACTGCCCTCGGGCCCGACGGTTCGCCACGGCCCGCGCTCGCCGAAACCTGGCAGCGCAGTGCGCCGGACCGGCTGCGCTTCGTGCTGCGCTCCGGGGCGGCCTTCGAGAGCGGCCGGGCGGTGACTGCAAGCGACGTTGTTGCCAGCTTCGAACGCGCCCGCACGCCTCGTAAGAGTTTTAGTGTCGCCGCCCGACTGGACACTATCGCCACCATCGAGACGCTCGACGACCGGACCATCGACGTGGTCACCAGCCGGCCGGACCCGCTGCTGCTCGCTCGCCTGAGCGACTTGATGATCGTCGATGCGAGTGACGCTGCGGACGATCGGCCGGGCGGAAGCGGCGCGTATCGGCTGGCGAGCTTCGACCCCGGAAGGCTGATCCGCCTCGAACGGCGCGACGGTCGGGCACGCTACGACGAGGTCGAGGTCTGGATCATCCCTGAAGCCGACCGAGCGGCTGCCCTGCGCGACGGCCTGGTCGACCTCATCGCCTGCCAGCCCGCCGAGCGGGCCGCGCTGGTCGACGCGGGATTTGTCGCGGTCGATGGCCCAGTGACCGCCGCGGCGGGCTATTTCCTCGACACGGTCAATCCGGACTGGCCGACGAGCGACCGACGCGTCCGGCGGGCGATCAACCTGGCGGTCGACCAGGCCCGCATCCTCGCCGAGGTGTACGGCGGCGCGGGCGAGATCACGCCCGGCCAGTTCGCTCACGCCGGCATCACCGGCCACGACCCGAATCTCCGTGCGTTTGGCCACGATCCCGCCGGCGCACGGGCGTTGCTGGCCGAGGCTGGCTGGGGCGGCGGCTTCGAGGTGACCATCGACGCAGTTGGCTACTACCCGCCCGATCTGCCAAAAGCCAAGCGCGTCGCCGAGGATCTCGCCGCCGTCGGTATCGCCTCGCGGATCAGCCTGATCCCCGATCTCGAGACGGCGCTCCAGCGCTGGTACGGTCGGACCCCGCGTGGCCACCTCAGCCCGACCAGCCTCTCGCAAGCGCCGGCTCAGGACGCCGAATATGCGCTTGGCTGGTTCGACCGCGATCATCCCACCCACCATTATGCCAACGACGCCTTCGATGCCGTCCACCGTCCCAGCCAGACCGAACTCGATCCCGACCGCCGTCTGAACCTCCTCCAGCGATCGGCACGCGTCCTCCATGACGACCCGCCATTTCTCTGGACCGTCGGCCTGCGCACCGGCTACGCCGTCCGCCCCGGCCTGACCTTCCAGCCACGCAGCGATGGCTCAGTCCAGCCGGAGGAAGTTGTCTAACGGCGGTGTCGCGGAACCGCGTCGAATCGCGGTACAGTCAAGAGTTAACCAGGCGGCCGGTCTGCCGCCTGGAAGCCGGGAAGGGTGCCAATGGTCAGCGCGCCGCGACTTGCGACCCCGCCGCTTGCCGGCCTGCGCGGCGCCCTGCTGATCGCCTCGCCAGGCGCTCGTGGGATCGAGCGGCTGGCACGCAACCCCTCCTGCCTGCGGTTGGCGGCGATCGTCGCCAGTGGAACCAGCCCATCCATGGTTGCCAAGGCAGTCTATCGCGACGCCTCGCAGGACAGCCAGTCACCGTTTGCCTTTGCCTCTGGGAATGGCTTCGAGCGTGGCCTGCTGCAGGACGACGCCGCCAGGTTGCGGGAAGCCTTTCCGAACCTCCCAACGAACGCCCGCGTCGTCGACGCCTCAAAATCCGACAACAAGGCCGCCTTCACCCGCCAGTTGTTGCTCCAGCGGCTCAACGATCGTCCCGACGCGCCGCAGTTGATCCTCAAGCCGTCCCTGGTCGTCGAGGTCGGCGCGACGCCATACCGAATCGAGCCGGACTTCCTGATCACCGAAGATGGCCCCTATTTCCGAGTGGGCGAGATCAAGAGCTACCTGGACCGTGGCGGCAAGACCGCCCCAAGCAAGATTGGCGGCGCCTCCCGCCAGGCCGCCGTCGAGGTGGTGGGACTGCGCCGGGCTTACGCGGCGATCGGCGTGTCGGACGTGGATCGCGCCACGCCGCCCGTGTCCGAGTTGATTCTCCGTCGGCCTGGCACCCGACTGGCGTCACGCCGGACGATGCAGGTCGCCGGTGAGGTCTCCTCTATCGAGCGGATGCTCGCCGGGCTTCCCGAAACGTTCGAACGGATTCGACGTGAGACCATCGGTTGGCCGACGAGAGCCTCGCTGGCCGACCGCGCCCACCTCGAGCGCCTTCCGGCGAACTTTCGGCCGGAGTGTCGCGAGCATTGCCCGCTGGCGTCCTCCTGCCGCGCCGAAGCCGAGAGCGTCGACAGCCTCGCCATCCTCGGATCGGCGGCGCTGACCCAGATCCCAGGCGTCGACTCATTCACCCGTGCCCGCGCCCTGATCGACGGGGCGCCGGCCGTGTCTCCCGAGGAAGCCGCCGTCCAGCAACGACTGCGGCGGGCCTGGCAGGCTCAGGAGGAGGCGATCGGTGCCAACCGACCTTGACCTCGTCCGACAGATCAGTGCAGCAACCAGCGGCAACCCGGTCCCCAAGGACAGCCGCCTCCACCTCGCGATCCGTCCAAACGCCCGGCTAATCTGCCCGATCGAGATGGCCGGTGAGGACGGTTCGGTCCAGATCGTCGCCACCGGACCGATCGGCCAACCCCCGGCGATCTACTGCGTCCCAGAGCCGCGCGATCGCGACTGCCAAGGCCGGCTGGCGGGTTGGCTTGGCCGCGAGTTGCTGGCACTGTTCGAGGAGACCGCCAACGAGGGGACATATCCCCAGATCTGGACCCAGTCGGCTTCCTCAGTCGACCTGCTCGATACGCTTTCCGACCGCTACCGTTGGTCGCGTGTCTCCGAGGCCCGACTGCTCGGCGAGTTGCTGACCTACCCGGCCGAGCGCCTGCCGCTGCTGGCCAGCAAACCCTGTTCGCGGCAACGTCCGCGTTGCGCCTGCACTGGCAGACCGGGCTTGCACCCGAAGATGAGGAGCACCTCGGCGCTGCTTGCCTGGCTCGATCCCCCGGACGGCGTCAGTCCGCGCGATGCCGCGCGCGTCGCCGAGCGCACTCCGATGGGGATCAACACCGACCCCGACTTCGACCGGTTCCGCCTCGATCCGGCAGTTTCTGCCTACACGGCCGCGACGCGCCAAAGCGACCACGCCGCGGCCAGGCGGGCAGAACTCACGATCCGCGAGATACTGACCCCGGTGGTGACACCGATCTACGAAGCCGTCCAGCGGGCCATTTCCTACCTTCAGGCCGCCAATCTGCCCCCACTGCCCGAACTAACCGCCCTCGAACGGCGCGAAGCCGCGGCATTCGCCTGGTTCATGGACCAATGGCGCAAAGGGATGAAGCGCCGGCAGCGCGACTCGCCGGCGCGCGCCACTCGCGAGTTCGCGTTGCGGGAGATCGATCAAGAGAACTACGATGCCGCCCGGATCACCGGCGATCCGCTCGTTCGGGTCGCGGCCGAACTTGATGGGCGCGTGCTGCGCGGCGTGATGACCGAGTGCGGTGTGAACCCGAACGGCAAGGTCTGGCTTGCGCTCGAAAGCGAGGTAACGGCGCTCCGGTTGCGGCCGGGAGACCGGCTGGTCAGCCTCGATGGCGGACTCGTCAAAGCAGCGGTGCGGACGATCGTCCAACAAGGCTCAACCGCTCGCGTGGTATTGGACCTGTCAGCCAGGCGTCCGGCGTTGCCGAGCCACGGCACGCCGCTGAGCTTCGGGCCGCCGCCTGCCAATTGGGGCAAGGCAGCCCGGCTCGGACAACGTCTGAAGGGACGCTTGACGCCACCGCCGTGGACGCACGGCGCGAACCTGCCGTCCTCGACGCCACGCCTGCCACCAGCCGACCCGCTCGCCCTGGTCGAGTCGCTGTGACGAGCCGGGCCACCGGCCACCGTGCTGACGATGCGCTGCGCGCCATCTTGAGCAGCCAGTGGAGCGGCGAGCCAGCGGTCATCGTCGACAGCCCGCCCGGCGCGGGCAAGACCGAGGCGGTGATCCGCCTGGCGGCGCAGTCGCTCGGGGTGATGGGTGAGCGCTGCGCCGTCGTCACCCAGACCAACGCTCAGGCGGCCGACCTTGCCCGGCGCTTTGGCAAGCGCTTCTCGCGCTTGCCGGCGCAGTTGCTGTGGAGCGAGGAGCACGGCGAACCGGACGGACTCCCGCCCTCGGTGTCCTTGATCCACCGCAGTGGAGACGTTCCGGACGGCCCGTGCCTGACGATCGCCAATGCTGCAAAGTGGTCGTATCAACTCGGCAATCTCCGTGAGGGGTTCGCCCTTCAGGTCGTCGACGAGGCCTACCAGCTTCGCGACAATCTCTTTCATCAGATCGCCCAACTCGCCGACCGGATCGTGCTGGTCGGCGACCCTGGCCAGATCGCTCCGGTCGTGCCGGTAGCGACCGAGCGCTGGGCGGACGATCCTGCAGGTCCGCAGGTCGCTGCACCACGGGCGCTGTTGCATCGCCATCCAAATCTGCCGGTCTATCGCCTGCCTGTCTCCTACCGACTGGTGCCCGACACCGTCGAAATCGTCCAACCGGCCTTTTATCCCGACCTCCCATTTGCGGCGGCGACTGCGCCGGGCGAGCGGAGGGCTGAAGCGCCGATCGCCGGAATGACGCCGCTCGACCGGCCGATCACGTTGCTGCGAGGCGCCAGCCTGGTACTCGCCACCCTGCCCGCCCGCCAGACCGGCGACGAAGACGACGAACTGGCGGGGGCGATCGTCCGCCTGGCGGAGCGGCTGATCCAGCGCGCGGTGAGAATCCGCGACCCAGGCAACGCGGGGCGGCTGACCCCGGAGCGGATCGGCGTCGTCTGTGCCCACGTCGCCCAGGTGGCGGCGGTACGCAGTCGATTGCCGCCGACGCTCTCGAGTGTGCGGGTGGAGACCGCCGATCGCTTTCAGGGACTGGATCGCGATGTGACCCTTGTCTGGCACCCGCTTTCCGGTCGGCGCGATCTGACCGGGTTTCAACTCGATGCCGGGCGGCTCTGCGTGATGCTCAGCCGTCACCGCGTCGGCTGCATTCTTGTCGGTCGGGCTGGTCTCGACCAGACGCTCGACCAGCACGTGCCGACCAGCCTGAGAACCCTCGACGGAAACGATCATCCGGAATTCATCGGCTGGCGCGCCCATCGCGAGGTGCTCGCACGTCTCCGAGCCAGCAGCCGGATCGTGCCGATCGGCTGAACGGCTATCCTTGCGCCACCCCTCGCCCGGAGCAATCGCATGATCCCAACCCGAACCGTCCCGGTCGTCGATCAGTATCACGGCGTCGAGGTGCCCGACCCGTATCGTTGGCTCGAAGACGCCGACAGCCCGGAAGTGGGCGCCTGGATCGCGGCGCAAAACCAACAAACCGACGGCTGGATCGCCGCGCGACCAACCCGCGACGCGTTGCGAGACGAGCTAGCCAAGACCTGGAACTACCCGCGCTGGTCGGTACCGTGGCGTGAGGGCGGCCGGACGTTCTTCTTCAAGAACGACGGCCTCCAGAACCAGGCCGTGCTCTACGTCGAGGACCGCCCGGGCGCCGAACCGCGCGTGCTGCTCGATCCAAACCTCCTGAGCTACGACGGCACCGTTGCCCTCGCCAACGCCTCGGTCAGTCACGACGGGGCGTTGCTCGCCTATGCCATCTCGCGCAGCGGCAGCGACTGGCAGGAGATCCGCATCCGGCGCATCGACAGCGGCGAGGAACTGGACGAAACGATCCGCTGGGTGCGCTTCAGCAATCTTGCCTGGCGGCACGATAGCACGGGGTTCTTCTACAGCCGCTACCCCGAGCCAGGCACGGTGCCACCCGAGGACGAATCGCATTTCAATCGCGTCTTCTGGCACGCGCTCGGCGAATCTCAGGAACAGGATGCGCTCGTCTACCAGCGGCCGGACGACAAGGAACTTGGCTTCGACCCCGCCGTCACCGACGACGGCCGCTATCTTGTTCTGAACATCTGGCACGGCACCGACCCGAAGAACCGGATCGCCTATCGCGATTTGTCCGCCGACGGTCCGGTCGTTCGTCTGCTCGACGAGGCCGATGCCGCCTACAGCGTGGTCGACTCAATCGGCCGAACCCTCTACGTTCAGACCGACCGGGATGCTCCGCGTGGCCGGATCGTCGCGATCGACCTTGACCACCCCGAGCCGCAGAAGTGGCGCGAGATCGTCCCGGAGACGAGCGACGTGATCGACGGCGTCAGTCTGGTCGCAAACCGGCTAGTCGTGGTCTTCCTTCACGATGCCCACCACACGGTCCGCACCTATTCACTCGACGGTGAGCCGCTGGGTGACTTCCCCTTGCCGACGGTCGGGTCCGTTGGCGGCTTCAGCGGCAAGCGCGACGAGCGAGACACGTTCCTCGCGTTTACCTCGTTTCTTTATCCCACCACCGTCTTTCACTATGACTTCGACACCGCCAAGCTTCGGCCGGTCTTCCCCGCGGCGATCACGATCGACCCTGGTCAGTTTGAGACGCGTCAGGTCTTCACCACCTCGAAGGACGGGACCAAGGTTCCGGTTTTCGTCACCCATCGGCGCGATCTTGTGCGAGACGGCTCGGCGCCGCTGCTGGTCTACGGGTACGGTGGCTTCAACGTCAGCCTGACGCCGGCATTCTCGGTCTCGGTCCTGACCTGGCTGAGCCACGGCGGCGTCTATGCCATGGCAAACCTGCGCGGCGGCGGCGAATATGGCGAGGAGTGGCATCAGGCGGGCATCCTCACCCGCAAGCAGAACGTCTTCGACGATTTCATCGGCGCGGTCGAAGGTCTGGTCGCCGAGGGCTATTCCCGGCCAGACCGGCTGGCGATCCGTGGGGCATCCAACGGCGGATTGCTGGTAGGGGCTTGCCTGGTCCAGCGGCCCGACCTGTTTGGCGCGGCGGTCGCCCAGGTGCCGGTCGCCGACATGCTTCGGTACCATCGCGCCGAAATCGCCCGCGCCCCACACGCCGGCCAGTTCTGGACACCCGAATACGGCGCAGCCGAGGACGACGAGGCGCTCTTTCGGGTGCTCCTTGGCTACTCGCCCTATCACAACGCCCGGCCGGCGCACTATCCGCCGGTCTTGATCACCACCGCCGACCACGACGACCGGGTCGTCCCGGCGCACTCGTTGAAACTGGCAGCAGCGCTCCAGGCAGCCAACCGCGGACCGAACCCGATCCTGTTGCGGGTGGAAACGAAAGCCGGTCACGGTGCAGGCAAGCCAGTCTGGAAGGTTATCGAGGAGGAGGCGGATGTGCTCGCCTTCCTCTTTCGGGCGCTCGGCGTCGAGTAGGCTCGTGCTATCATCGCCCGTCCGATAGGAGGAGTCCGGTGGCTGATTGGACGGTGACTGACCTCGGCGAAGGGGTTCACATTTTCGGCTGGTTGGCCGGGTTCTACTTCTGCCCGTTCTTGGTAACGCCTGACGGTGTCCTCGCCGTCGATCCAGTCGACGAGCGGGCAGCCGCGAACTATCGCGAGGCCATCGCCTCGGTCACGTCCGCGCCAATCCGAACGATCGTCTACAGCCACGAACACAAGGACCACATCGCCGGCGCGGCCAGCCTCGCGCCGGATGCCGAGATCGTCGCCCACACTCTCGCCGGCAATCGGATCGCGGTTCGGCGCGACCCGGTGATCCTGCCACCCACCCGGCTGACCGACGGGGACGAGACACTCGCGCTCGGCGGCCGGGCCGTCGAACTCCGCTATTTCGGGCCGAACCATTCGGATTCGAACCTGGCAATCCTCTTTTCGACCGGACGCGGCCGGTTGCTCTATTACTGCGATGTCGTCGAGCCGGGCTTTGCTCCCTATCGCAACATGCCGGACACCGATCTCGAAGGGCTCCTGCGCTCGCTCGAAGCCGCCGACGGACTCGGTGTCTCTCTGGTGGCCGGCGGACACGGGATGCCGGGAGACCCGGCCTGGATCGGTCGGACGCGCCGCTACCTGCTCGACCTGCTGGAAGCGGTCGAGGCCGCCTACCGGAGTGGCGGCGGCCAGGCTCCGCTGCCCGGTGAGGACGGTGTGTCGATGACCGAGCGCGTCCGGCGGGGCGTCTGCCAGCGCGCCGCCGACTCGGTGCGTGACCGCTATGGCAATTGGACCGGCTTTGACCTCTGGGCGCCGATGACAGCCGACCGGCTGCTCTCCTACGTCATCACCGGGAACTGACCGGGGGAACGCGCGTGCGCGCGATGCTGCTGGAAGCGCCGAGCCGACCGCTCGTCGAGACCACGCTACCAGACCCGGAGCCTGGGCCGGGCCAGCTTCTGCTGGCGATCGCCGCTTGCGGCGTCTGCCGAACCGACCTCCAGCTTACGACCGGCGACCTACCGGCTCGCCGCTTGCCGATTGTGCCGGGCCACCAGGTTGTCGGCCGGGTGCTGGCGACCGGGCGGGACGTCACCGGTTGGACTGTTGGCGAGCGCGCGGGCGTCGCCTGGCTGGGAGGGACGGATGGAACCTGCCGCTTCTGCCGATCCGGTCGGGAGAACCTCTGCGAGGCCGCCCAGTTCATCGGTTGGGATGACGACGGCGGCTATGCCACACGGATGACGGTCCGGGCCGACTTTGCGCTCCGCCTGCCGGACGGCTTCGACGACCTCGCCGCCGCCCCGCTGCTCTGCGGTGGGGTGATCGGCTATCGCTCGCTCAAGGTCTCCGGCATCCAGCCGGGCGGTCGGCTCGGGCTGTACGGTTTCGGCGCGTCGGCGTTGATCGCGATCCAGGTGGCACGCCATTGGGGGTGCGAGGTGTACGTCTGCACCCGATCGTCCGCCGAGCGTAAGCGGGCGCTGTCGCTCGGCGCCGTCTGGGCCGGCGGGTACGACGACCAGCCGCCGGCTCCCCTCGACGCCGCGATCACCTTTGCGCCGGCCGGGTCGGTCGTCGTCGCTGCGCTTCAGGCGATCGACCGTGGCGGCGCAGTCACGATCAACGCGATCCACCTCGATCAGATGCCCTCGTTCTCCTACGACCTGCTCTGGCTGGAGCGCAGCCTGCGCAGCGTCGCCAATTTTACCCGCGAGGATGCAACCGAATTCCTGACACTCGCCGCTTCGATCCCGATCGTCACCGAGATCGACGTTGCGCCACTGGACGAGGCAAATGACGTCCTGGCGCGGCTGGCAGCCGGCCAGGTGCGCGGCGCGGCAGTTCTGAGTATCGACCGGGTGGGAGAGCGCTAGGCTTTGGCGGCGGCGCGGCGCTTTTCGCGTGGGATCTCGCCCAGCACCGGCAGGCCGAGCAGTTTCTCGGTTTCGGCGCCGTCGTGGATCTTGTTGTCGAGGTAGGCCAGCAGCAGCATGATCGCCATCCCGGCGGCAAAGCCGAGGCCAGCGCGTACCACGATGTCGAGGTTGCCGCGCAAACCCGAAACCTGCGCCGATACCACCGGCGGGTCGACGAGTTGGATCTGGGCCGAGCCAAGCGATAGCTGGGCAATGTAGCGGCTGCTGTTCTTGTTCAGGACGGTCGCGATTGCGTTGCTGATCCGCTCGACCTGTCCAGAATCCGGTCCGGAGACGGTGACCGACAAGATCCGGTGGGTGCGGCGCGTCGACTGCTGGCCCTTGATCTGGCCGACGCTGATCGTCGGGTCGTTGATCTCACGGGCGACATCCTCGACGAAGGCCTGGGTCTTGACCAATTCGGCCAGGTCGTCGACGAGGTATTCGGATGCGACCCAGGCGTAGTACCCCTCATAGGCGAACTTGTCGCTGCTGCGCGGCTCAGGCGGGACCGAGACGATGAAATTCGAGGTTGCCGAGTAGGTCGTCTGCGGCTTTGGCGCAAGCAGGACACTCAGCCCGCCGGCCAGCACCGCCAGTCCGAGTGGGATCCAGAACCAGCGGCGGAAGATCGCCCAGTATTGTCGAAGCTCCATCCGCTCCTCCTACTTCTCGTATTCGACCAGCGCCCCGCTACCCCAGTCGGCTGGTAGAGCACGGTCGCCGATCTCGAGCCCAGCGGCAATCGCGAGGTTGCCGACCGTCTCGCCGGCCGGCAGCCGCATCGCCGCCTTGGCGGTCCAGGTCCACAGACCGAGCCAAGCCGATCGACGCGAGTAGTCGCCGTCGTACAACTGCACCGCCCGGTTGACATAGACCAGCAGTTTGTACGCCCCTTCCTCGTGGACCGGCCGGAAGCCGTGCCGGCGAAAGCGGGCGAAAATCGCGCTTGGCCGTTCCATCCCGATGTGTCCCTCGGGATCGACGAAATGGCGCTCGTAGGCGTCCGGCCAGCGGCGGGCAAAACGCGTCAGCGGATCGACGCCCTCGGCCTCGATGTAGTGGAGCGTCCGCCCGCCGGGCTTCAGCACCCGATAGAGTTCGGCAAAGACGCGGTCCTTCTCGTCGAAGGGGACGTGGCCGAGCACGTCGGACGACACCACGGTGTCGAAGCTGTTGTCGGCAAAGGGCAGCTTGGTCCAATGGGCGGCGACCGTCAGCGGATACATCTCGTGCGCCGCCTCGAGCGAGCGCTGAGCGATATCCACTCCGACGACTTCCCGGCCCTGGGCGAAGAGCGCCCAACCGCCGCCGCAACCCAGATCGAGCAGCGTACCGCTGCGGCCGGCCAACCGGTCGAGGAAGAAGCGTTGCTTGCGAACCAGCCGGTTGCGCAGTCCACCAATTGAACGATCCGGCGCCGACCAGCGACCTTCATTCCGATAAAAGGGGTCTTCCGGTTCGAAGCGTGGCACGCCGTTGACGACCGGCCACTCGCCGGAACAGGTGGAGCAGCGAAGCCGATCGCCGACGGGATCGAGCGACGACCGGCAGTCAGGGCAGTGAAGCGCGATCACAGGCGAAGATTCTAGCAGTCACGCCAGCGAAGGACCGTGATAGGATGCGCCACCTTCCATTGGAGCAAGCAATGCCAATCCGCCGTGGCTTCATCGACACTCCGAACGGGCAAATCCACTTTCGCGAACTGGGAAGCGGCCCGCCGTTGGTGCTGCTCCACGAGGTCGCCCGCTCGTCGGACGGCTTCTCGGAAGTGCTGCCGTTGCTCGCCCAGCGATCTCGTTGTCTCGCGATGGATGTGCCCGGCTATGGTGATTCCTACCACCCGGCTGCGTATCCCGGGATCGAGGGCTACGCCCGGTCGGTGATCGATTTTCTCGACGCGCTTGGGATCGAGCGAACCGACCTGCTCGGCTTCCATACGGGAGCGTCGATCGCAGCCGAGACGGCCGCCCGCTATCCGGAGCGGATCGCCAAACTCGTGGTGTGCGGGCTGCCCGACGTGACCGACGAGGAGCGGGTGAAGAAGATCGGCGGGTTGCATGCCACTGTCCCGGATGCTGAGTTTCGCTACCTGAGCGAGCTTGGTCCGAATTTGGTCCATTTCGCCGAGCGCTACTGGGGAACCGACTACGCCCACCGCCAAGGCATCGACTTCCTCAAAGCCATCCCGAACACTCACTGGGGTCATCAAGCGGTCTACGAGCAGCGGGTTCGCGAGCGGATCCCGGAGATCTCCGCGCCGACCCTGCTATTCTGCGCGAGCGGGGACGCCTTCATCCGCTTCCAGCCAGACCTCGCGGCGCTATTCGCCGACGTCCAGACCGCGGTGATCGCCGAAAGCGAGAAGTTCCCGCTGGTCAACCAACCCGAGCGCAGCGCTTCGTTGATCCGCGCTTTTCTCGACGGCTAGGTCGATCGGACGACCTGGCTCGGGGACCACCCGACTGGAAGCGCGGTGAATCTCGCAGTATGATTTGCCTGCCTTGAGGAGCGCTGCAACGGGAACCGCCCGCCAGGCTCGAGGCGTTGATACTGTCAACGGCGCTCACGACCTTTCTTGGAGGAGGGCGTGATGAGCGCCATAACGACCCCGCAAGCCCTGGACTATCGCGTCGCCGATCTCGCGCTGGCCGAATGGGGCCGCAAAGAGATCCAGATCGCCGAGACCGAGATGCCTGGTCTGATGGCGATCCGCGAGGAATTCGCCCCCGAGCAGCCATTGCGCGGCGCACGTATCGCCGGCAGCCTCCACATGACGATCCAAACCGCCGTCCTGATCGAGACGCTTCAGGCGCTCGGCGCAGACGTTCGCTGGGCGTCCTGCAATATTTTCTCGACCCAGGACCACGCTGCCGCCGCGATCGCCGCCGCCGGAACGCCGGTCTTCGCCTACAAAGGCGAGTCACTCGACGACTATTGGGAATACACCCACCGGATCTTCGACTTTGGTGATGGCCGAACCGCCAACATGATCCTCGACGACGGCGGCGACGCCACGCTGCTCGTTCATCTCGGCGCTCTGGCCGAGAACGATCCGGCCTGTATCTCCCACCCGGCCAACGAGGAAGAGACGGCGCTCTTTGCCGCGATCCGTCGCCACATCGAGCAAGACCCACAGTTCTATTCACGCCGGCTAGCCGAGATCCGTGGCGTCACCGAGGAGACGACAACCGGCGTCAAGCGGCTCTATCAGATGCACCAGGAAGACCGGCTCGGCTTCCCGGCAATTAACGTCAACGACTCGGTGACCAAGTCGAAGTTCGACAACTTGTACGGCTGTCGTGAATCGCTGGTGGACGGTATCAAGCGGGCCACCGACGTGATGATCGCCGGCAAGATCGCGCTCGTCTGCGGCTATGGCGACGTCGGCAAGGGGAGCGCCCAGGCGCTGCGAGCGCTCTCGGCGCAAGTCTGGGTGACCGAGGTCGACCCGATCTGTGCGCTCCAGGCGGCGATGGAAGGGTTCCGGGTCGTAACGATGGACGAGGCTTGCGAGCAAGCCGACATCTTCGTCACCGCCACCGGAAACATCGACGTGATCACCCACGACCACATGCGCCGGATGAAGAACAACGCGATCGTCTGCAACATCGGTCACTTCGACAATGAGATCGACGTTGCAGGGCTGCGCCAATACCAGTGGGAGAACATCAAGCCCCAGGTCGACCACATCATCTTCCCAGACGGGAAGCGGATCATTCTGTTGGCCGAAGGCCGGCTGGTGAACCTCGGCTGCGGCACTGGCCATCCCAGTTACGTGATGTCGTCCTCGTTCACCAACCAGGTGATGGCCCAGATCGAACTGTGGACCCGGAGCGACGACTACCCGGTGGGTGTCTATGTGCTGCCCAAGCACCTCGACGAGAAGGTCGCGCGTCTGCAACTGAAGAAGTTGGACGCCCACCTCACCGAGTTGACCGATCGTCAGGCGCGCTACATCGGCGTCAATCTCGATGGGCCATACAAACCGAATCACTACCGTTACTAGGCGGGTGTCGCGCGGTCGCCTAGTCCTGTCCGAGTGAGGCGGCCGCGCGATCGTGAGCCAGTCGGGCGGATCGCCCAGATTCACCGCGATCCATCTGATGGCCGACGAGGGTCGCCGGACTGGAGGCCGTCAGGAACCACCGGCAACCGATTTGCTCCGGCTTACGAGGAGTACGCCACCTGGGCTGGCGGTTCAACCAGCCGACGGCTAGGATCGCTCCGCGTGGAGGAGATCATGCCAATCGTCCAGGGCGTCTTTCCCCCGGTCCCGACTATCTTTGGCGTGGACGGCGCGCTCGACCTTGATCGCTTCGCCGACAACCTGACACGCTGGAACGCCACCGGCCTGGCCGGCTACGTGGTTCTCGGCTCCAATGGCGAGTTTGCGCTGCTGACCGAGGACGAGAAGTTGGCCGTGATCGAGCGGGCGCGCCAGGTCACCCCTGGCGACAAACTCCTCGTCGCCGGGACCGGGGTCGAATCGACGCGCGGGACCATCGCCCTCACCCGCGCCGCCGCCGCGCTCGGCGCCGACCTGGCAATCGTCCTGACGCCGCACTACTACTCGCCGTCGTACGACGCCGCCGCCTATGTCCGTCATTTTCACGCCGTCGCCGACGCCTCGCCGATCCCAATCCTCGCCTACAACATGCCTGGCTATGCAAAGGTCGACCTCGCGGCTGCCACGCTGATCGCGATTGCTCGCCATCCGAATATCGTCGGTTACAAGGAGAGCGGGCCGAACGTCGCCAAGATCGCCGAGGTGGCCGCCGGCGCCCCCGAAGGCTTCGCGCCGTTGATCGGATCGGGCAGCCAGTATCTTCCGGCACGACTGGTCGGCGCGACCGGCGGGATCATGAGCCTGGCGATTGTCGCACCCGAGGCCTGTGTCGCCCTCGAGGCGGCGATTGCAGCCAGCGACCTACCACGCGCCCAGACGCTCCAACGGACCCTGCTGGCGCTCAATGCGGCGATTACCAGCAAGTTCGGCATTTCCGGGGTCAAGGCCGCGCTCGACATCCTCGGCTATCACGGCGGTCCGCCACGCGAGCCGATCGCTCCGCTCGACGAAGGGGGACGGCACGAACTCGCCGGTGTGCTCGCGGCGGCCGGGCTAGCGCCGATCACCGTCGCTCGTTAGCCGTCGCTCAGCAGCGCCTGACGCGGCCCGAACAACACAATCAGCCCGATCGACACCAGCACCAGCAGACCCAACACGGCAAAGGTGATCTGCACGCCAAATGCATCGGCGCCGGCGCTGATCGGCAACACCATCAGCGGCATCATCGAAAAGGTGAACATGTAGACGCTCATCACCCGGCCGAGGTAATCACGGTCGGTATTGAGCATCAGAATGGTGTTGTTGAGCGACATGTAGAGGTTGCCAAGCCCGCCGATCAGGATCATCAGCAACGAGGCGATCACGAAACTGCTGGTGAGCGCAACCCCGACGAGCATGACGCCAAAGAGCACCGCTGCCGCGAGGCCCACCACCGCTTTACGCGGATAGTCCGACAGGGCGCCCAGCGCCAGCGAACCGGCGAGCGCCCCGACCCCTTGCATCGTCATCAGCATGCCCAGTCCGGCCGAATCGACCGCCAGCACCGACACCGCGTAGACCGGGAGCAGGTTCATGTATGGCATCCCGAAACTCACGAAGGCGAGCGCCATCAAGATCATCGCCCAGAGCGTCGGCCGGGCAGCGATGTACCGGAACCCCGCCCAGATCTCGGCCAGCATCGACTTACGGACCGCCGACGGGCGGCGCGGGAACTTCAGCCGTAGCAAGGCGACCGACGAAAACAACGACGACGCCGCCATGATGAAATAGACCCCGGCGATCCCGACCGCTGGAAACGCGATCAGCACACCGGCGATCGTCGGACCGAAGATGCGGCACAGGCTGAAGAACGAGTTGTTGACCGCCACGGCGTTGGCGATGTGCTGCTCGGAAACGATATCCGGCACCGCGCCTTGGCGCGCCGGCATGTTGAAGGCAAAAAACGTCCCTTGCAGGAACCCGGAAACCGCGAGATGCCAGACTTGAATCACTCCGGCTTGGACCAGCAATCCAACCGCGAGGGTGAGCAACCCTACCAACGTCTGGGTGATGAGCATAATCGTCCGCCGGTCGTAGCGATCGGCAATCACCCCGGCAAAGAACGTGAGTACCAACCCCGGCACTCCCCAGGCCATCGTGACCAGTCCCAGGTCGGTTGCTCGGCCGGCGATCATGTAGGCCAGATAACCGGTAGTAACCATCCCCATCGTCATCGGAAGGTAGGTGAACAGCAGCGCCACAATGAAGATCCGGAACTGTGGCTCGCTCATCGCGATGAACATCTTGGGCCAGCGCGTCGCACGTGCCGGCGGCTCGATCACTCGGTCGATCGTCAAACTCGATTTCACCACGTGATCTTACACTGGTTAGGAGTCCGAGCGGACCACTTCGGCGGACCTCTGCCGGTCGTCGTTTCTGATCGAGACCGCCTCCGCCAGCGATCCTTGTCAGTGCGACCATGCCATCCGGGTTCGCCCCAGAGGCCGCCTCACTCGAAGAGCCAAACCATTTCCGTCCGTGGTGGCGACGTACCCGCGAGACGGCTGACCTGGCGATCTCCCCGCGGACGTCGAAGAGAAGACGGCGCGCGGTCAGGACCGCGCAACCCCGGATCCCAATCCACCCGCGAACGCCGCCACTATACTTCGGCCCGATGACCGGCCGGCTGTCTGCGCTGCGCGTCCCTTTCGAAGCCGGCCGCAACGAGCCATTTGGCCGGTGGGACTGGCTGCTGCTGGCCGGAGTCCTGGTGTTGGCGGCGCTGCTGCGCCTACCGGGTCTCGAGGTGACGCCTCCCGGCCTTTGGCGCGACGAAGCCGGTTACGCGCTCGCTGCACAGGATATTCAGACCGGCCACCTCCAGGTCTACTGGGGCGACAAAGAACCTCTCTATCCCTATGTCCTCGCCGCGGTGTTCACCTTGGTTGGTCCGAGCATCGAGGCGTTACGAGCGACCGCCGCGCTCTTTGGTGTGGCGACCGCCGGGCTCACCTTTCTGCTGGGCCGGCTCTGGTTTGGCCGTTGGGGCGGACTGGTGGCCGCTTTGGCGCTGACCATGTCGTTCTGGACACTTGGCCTCAACCGGATCGGTTTTCGGGTCAACACGATGCCGCTGGTGATCACGCTGTCCTTCTGGCTCCTTTGGCGGGCGCTCGGTGCTGGTGGGCGTGGGAACTGGCTGGCGGCGGGGGTTGTCCTGGGCCTGACACCCTACACCTATCTCGCCGCGCGGATGGCGCCGTTGGTAATCGTCGCCTTTGTGCTCTGGAGCCTCGCCTTCGACCGTGCCAGGCTCGCGGCAGACCGAGCAGGCTGGGCGATCTTCGGCGGCGCAGCCGCGGCGACCGCGCTGCCACTGCTCGTCTTTTTTGCGCTCAATCCGAGTTATTTCGCCGACCGCGCCAGCCAGCTTTCGCCCTTTGGTTCGGCAAATTCGCCGGTCGAGGCGGCCGGACTGGCGCTCGGCGGCGCACGCGACACCGCCGGGATGTTTCTGATCCGTGGCGACTCCGAGCCGCGCCACAACCTTCCGGGACGTCCGGTGATGGACCCAGTCACCGGGGTGCTGTTCCTGATCGGCCTCGGAGCGGCAGTGCTCCGTCTTCGCGATCGGGTGGCGGTCTTTCTGCTCTGCTGGCTGGTGCTGCTGCTGCTGCCCAGTGCTCTGGCGCGCGACAATCCGCACTATTTGCGCACACTCGGCGCCGCTCCGGCAGTCTTCCTGCTGGTCGGCCTGGGCGCGTCGACTGCCGGAGTTATGTTCGGCCGGGTGCGAGTTCTCGCGCCGGCGGCCGCCTCGGTCTGGCTGGCGCTCGCTGGCGGACTGACGGCGCACGACTATTTCGTCGTCTGGGCTCGCGACCCGCTCACCGCGCGCTTTTTCGAAGCGGAGGTGACCGCGGCGGCCCGGCTCCTCCGCGACACCCCACCGGGACCGATAACCTACTTTTCGGCGCCGTTCGTGCCGCATCCGACCGCCCAGTTCCTCGCCCCAGGGCGCGATCCGACCTGGTTCGACGGAGCCGAAGGGATCGTGATAACCCGCCAGGCCGGCCCAACCGGGACCGTCTATGCACTGCCCGGCTCGAACGAGCGGACAGCCCGGCTGCTGGCCGACGCGTATCCCGGTGCAACCGTTCAGGACGGCCCGGCAGGTTTTGACGGTGAGCCACTCGCCTGGCTGGTCAGCATCCCGCCCGGCGCGCCGGGCAGGCCGCTCGCGCTCGATCGCACGGTGGGCTACAGCATCGGCGGGTCGGTCGATCTGGTCGGGCTGAGTGTGCCACCGACGGAGATCCGCCCGGGCAGCACGTTCGATGTGGCGATCGCCTGGATCCCACGCGGGCCGACCGACCAGCCTGACCTCGCCTTTTTCGTCCATCTTCTCGATGCCGAGGGACGGCCACGCGGCCAGCACGATGCGATCGCCTATCCCAGCTTCGAATGGCGCGGTGGCGAGCAGGTGGTCAGTTGGTTTCCGCTGTCGGTCGCCCAGGATGCGCCACCGGGACGCTACCAGATCGTCGCCGGGGTCTATCCACGCTCGACGCTGCAACGACTTCCGGTCAGCCTGGCCGGGCCGTCGGGTGACCGGGCGATCGGTGACCAGCTCGAGGTCGGCGTCACCAGGATCGCACCACCAGCGCCAGGTCCACCGGAACGCCCGCTTGGGATCGAACTTGGCAGCCGGGTCGTTCTGGACGGGTTCGATGCGCCGAAGAACGGCTGTGCGCTGGAGGCGGCCCGCCCGCCCTGTGAACTTGCGATCGGGCTGCACTGGCGGGCGCTTGCCGCCCCGGCCGAGGACCTCCAGGTGTTTCTCCATCTGGCTGGCCCGGATGGTCAGCCGGTTGCCCAGTCGGACGGTGCGCCGCTCAACGGGGCGTATCCAACGTCGCTCTGGGCGGCCGGCGAGCGCGTGCTCGACCGGCGGGTGCTGGCGCTGCCCGCCGGGTTGCCAGCCGGCCCCTATCGGCTGCTGGCCGGGATGTACCGGCTGAGCGACGGCAGCCGACTACGCAGCCCCACCGGCGCAGACAGCGTTGAACTTGGGGTACTTTCGGTCAGCCCCTAACGATAAATCTTGTGGCTTGCTCAACGGGTTGCTAGCATCAGTCCAGCCCAATCCACGTTCGGAGCGAGGAAACCATGCGTCATCGCATCCCCGTTGGCATCCTGGCGGCCATCGCTGGCGGCGCGCTGCTGACCGGCGTCGTCTCAGCCGCCGAGATTGGCCGCTCGGCGAACGCGCCAATGGCCGAGCAGGCAAGTTCGGTCAATATCGAGATGGGCGATTATTACTTCAGCCCATCCAGTTCGTCGTTGTCTGCGGGTTCGGTAACGATCCTCGCCAAGAATGTTGGCGAAAAGCGGCACAATTTGATCATCGAAGGCAACGGCGTCTACAAGGCCGGGCGGGATATCGGCTTCGGTGGGCAGGACAGTTTCACCATCGACCTGACCGCCGGCAGCTACCGGATCTTTTGCGACCTCGGCGACCACGTCGAGCGTGGCATGGTTGGCACGCTCACGGTCAGTGCGCCGGCCGCTCCTCCGGCGGAGGCCCCACCCGCTGATGTTCCTCCAGCGGAAGTCCCACCGGCAGAAGTCCCACCGGCAGAAGTCCCACCGGCTGACGCTCCTCCGGCTGACGCTCCTCCGGCTGACGCTCCTCCGGCTGACGCTCCTCCAGCGGAAGGCGCGTAGCTCTTCTGTTGCGCCGGCTCCCGCCCCGGCCAGTTGGCCGGGGCTTTTTGATGTCTGAACGACTTGACACATCTAGAACGAATGTTCTAATGTCAGTACGGGATGAGCAGCCGGCCGAGCTGGCGCCGCGGCAGAAGGAGCTCCGCGCTGAACCGCATCGATTCCACCGTCCTTTCCCTGGTGACCGCCTCTCAGGCCGGCGACCGAGCCGCTCGCGATCAACTTGTCGAGCGGTTTCAGCCGCTCATCCGCTCACTCTGTCGCGGACGGCCAGAATATGAGGATCACTACCAGGAGGCGGTCTGCCAGTTCCTCGAGTTGGTCCGCGAGTACCAGCCGGCCAGCCAGGTCTATTTTGGCTATTACGTCAAGGTGAAGCTGGCCTGGCGGCTGAAGAACTATCGCCGGTTGTGTCGTCGGCTCACCCGGCCGGAAGCGCCCTTGCCCGAACCGGACCGGATCGTCGCCGCCGCCCCCGACCTTGCCGAGCGCGTCGATCTCCGCAACGCCTTGATGCGGCTTTCCTCCCGCCAGCGCGACGTCGTCATCCGCGCCTACTGGCAGGATCAGGATAGCGAGCCGATCGCCCGCGACCTCGGCGTCAGCCCGCGCGCGATCCGGGCGCTGCGGCTGCGTGCCGAGCGCCGGCTCGCCGAGATCCTCGACGACGATCGTTCGGCGGACGAACCGCGCCGCAGCGCCTGACTGCCTCGCCCTCCGTCGTTGCTCAGCCGAACCTGGCAAGATCCACCACACCGCCGCGCAACGACGGTCCAGCGCCGAATGACGGGACTGAACTGGTCGTGTTCCGGTCTTGAGACAGGCTGCCTGCTTCCGGACCGCACAGTGGGCGCACCGCGCGAGCCTGGCGTCGCCACCCGCCCTCGACCAGCCCCTGTCGGGGCGTTTCGTCCGCCGTTGGACGACGAAGCGCCCGGACGCTCCACCACAACGAAGCTAGTCAGTTGCGCGACAGGGCGAAACCACCGATGGACTGCCTGACCCATCCTAGGCAAAAATGCCGCTTGTACGAGCGGAACCCCTGTGCTAGCATGCGCCGCCAGCACAGACCCCCAACAACCTTCGGGGAGGAAGGCCATGGCGACCGAAGCCTACTGCGTCAAGTGCAAGACCAAGCGCGAAATGAAAGACTCCAAGCAAGTCCAGATGAAGAACGGCAAGCCGGCGACCGAAGGCACCTGCCCAGTCTGCGGCACCAAGATGTTCCGTATCGGCGCTGGCTAGCCAGCGGCTGCATCCACCACCGACGACCGGCCCGGTTGGGCCGGTCGTGGCGTCTCTACCGCTTGAGGTTCAGCAACTCCTGCAGGATCTCATCGCCGGTGGTCACCGACCGGCTATTGACCTGAAAGCCACGCTGGGTGACGATCATCGCGCTCATCTGGCTGGCGATGTCGACGTTGGACATTTCGAGCGTGCCGGGCATCAACTCGCCCCGGCCGCTGGTGCCAGCAATCCCTGAGACGTTGTTGGCAATCGACTGGGGATCGGGCGTCGCCGGTGCGCCGGCGGCCAACCCTGCTGCCGGGGTCCATTCAAACATGTTGCTGCCAACCTTCTGCAGGCCCGAGGGGTTCGGGAAGTTCGCGATCGCGATCTGAGCAATCGCGGTTGCTGCGCCGTTGGAAGCAAACCCGGTCAGCACACCGTTGGGCGAGACTGAGAAGCTGGCATACTGGCTGGGCGGGATGATGATCGGCGCGAGCGGCGCGTTTGCCGCCGGGTTGGCGGCGAGCTGCCCGGCCGGGATCGCGTAGCCCTGCACCACCATACCGTTGGACGGGTTCACCAACTGACCGTTGGCGTCGATGTCGAACGAGCCGTCACGGGTGTAGGAGATCCGCGCCGAGGGCGGCGTCCCGACCGGCGTCTGGTTTGACAAGACAAAAAAGCCGTTGCCCTGGATCGCCAGGTCGGTCACCCGGCCGGTGTTCTGGAAGCTGCCCTGGGTCTGGATCGTGTCGATGCTCGCGAGACGCATCCCCAGACCGACCTGCGAGGGATTGACGCCACCTAGCCCTTGGGCAGCGCCTCCGGCTGCCGCAGCCGGGGCACGCGGGCCGGAGAGCGTCTGCGAGAGTGTTTCCTGGAAGTTCGCCCGGCCAGACTTGAAACCGACCGTATTGACATTGGCGAGGTTGTTGGCGATCACGTCGAGCGCCGACTGATGGTTGCGCAACGAGGAGACCGCCGAGAACAACGAACGTAGCATCGTCCTACTCCTTTTCGCTGACGTTTTCGCTTGCGATCTCGGTGACCTCACCGAGCTTGATCCGTCGCTCGCCAATCACGAGCGTTGGCTCGCCGCCGGACACCGTCACCCGATTGACTACTCCGCTCACCTTCTCGCCATCGACGGTGGCGCTTACCTGCTTGCCGATCAGCGCGCTGGTCTGGCTCAATTGGGACAGCGACAGCAGGCTTGCCATCGTGGTCGTCAGTTCTTCCATCTTCTGGAGCGAATCGAACTGCGCCATCTGGGCGATGAACTCGGTATCCTTGGTCGGCTCGAGCGGGTTCTGGTATTGCAGTTGGGCGGCGATCAGCTTCAGAAAGTCCGTTTGCTTGCTCATCGAGGCCCGCGGCGCCGTTGGTACGGTCTTGGGCGGTGTGGGGGTCTTCGACCCAATTGGTGTTGTCATCGCTCAAATCCTGTAGTCGATTCGTCCGGCGCCTGCCGGGGCAGAGGTCATCCGTGCCGCCGGTGTGGTCTGCTCCTCTGGGCGGCCGACCGGGCGGCCTGGCCGCGGCGGCGGTGTCCAAACTGCGTTCCCACGATGAAACGGATTGTTCGGGTCGAAGCCGCCGCCAAGCCGGGGTGAGACGTCGATTGCAAGTTCGCGGCCATCGGTTGGTCGCAGGGCGCTCTTCAACTCGGCGAGGCTGCTCTGGAGGAGGTCGCGCGCCGTATCGTCGGCGGCTAGTTGTATCTGCACTCCCGCCGGGCTGACGCGGATCGCCACATCGATCGTGCCAAGCGACTCCGGTTGGAGGGTGATCCGAAACTCGCCGGCCTTCTCCAGCCGGGGCGTAAGCCGCGGTACGACCTGCTCGACCAGTTGGCGAGGCTCGACCTGGCGCTCCGGCTCGGCGCGGGTGGGGGTCATCGGCGTGGCCGGCGCCTCGGCACGGACTGGCAGGTCCCGCCGCTCGGCGAGCCCTTCGGCGGCCGGCTCGATCGCACGCTGCTCGGGGCGCTCGTCCGATGGATCGGCCGGCGGATCCGCCGCCAGAGATACGAGGGTCAGTTCGACCGACGGCGCTTCCACCAGGGAGGCCAGCGGCTCGACGACAAGCTGAGCGGACAGAGCATCTTCGTCGGCCAGCGCTTGCACCAGAGCGGCAAGTTCGCCAACCGTCGGCGAAGCATCAGCGGGAAGCGCCGTAAGCGTCGCTTGCGCTTCGATGGCCGGGGCAGTGGGATCGGTCACACTCAGGTTCAGGCTCAGGGCTGTCGTGTCGTCGGTTTCACCCGGCCTCGTCGCCTCGGGAGCCGGGTTGGCCAGCGCGAGGCCGGCCAGTAGGAGCGCGAGGGTGGGATCGGCGATCGCCTCGCCAGCAGTTTGGGCATCCTCGTCAGACGGCGGATCGTCTGGTTCGGCGGGTGTTACGTTCGGCTCGGCGGCATCGCGGTCAATCGCACCAGCGAGCGCCCCGGCGAAGGCCTGGCCATCCCCCGGCTTGGCTGGAGTGGCAGACGCCGACGGCGGCGCGGAGAGCAAGTCGGGCAGCGCGGCCAGCATCATATCGCCATCCGCATCACGTCTTGATACGCCTCGACCACCTTATTACGCACCTGCAAGCCAAACTGAAAGGCGAGGCTGCTTTGTTCTTGAGCGATCATGACGTCGTGCAGGTCGATGTTCTCGCCGGCGGCGAGCGCCTGAGCCTTGGCATCGGCGTTGGCCTGCAAATCGACGAGTGTGCCGACGGCGTCGCTGAGCATCCGGCCAAAGAGGTCACCGCCGGCCGTCGCCGGCTTTGCCGCTCCCAGCCCGGCCGCGCCGATCGCACCGGCTCGAATGCCACCGATCGCGCCGATATCCGCCATCGCGTACCTCCTACTTGCCGATCTCAAGCGCCTTGAGCGCGAGTTGCTTGGCGGCGTTCATCACCGTGACATTGGCCTGGTAGGCGCGAGTGGCCGCCATCATGTCGACCATCTCGGTGACCGGATTGACATTCGGATAGGCGACGTAGCCATCGTCGTTGGCGTCCGGGTGAGCCGGGTCGAAGACGAGCCGCGGCGGAGACTGGTCGTCGCTGACGGCAACGACGTCGACGCCGTCGTAGGAACCGCTTGGCGCGCCACGCAGCCGGTCGAGCGCCAGGGCAAACGGACTGGCGCCGCGAGGCAGAAAGCGGACCTGCTCACGCTTATAGGGTCCGCCATCGGCGGTACGGGTCGTCTCGGCGTTGGCAACGTTATTGGCGATGGCATCCATCCGGACGCGCTGCGCCGTCAGGCCGGAGGCACTCGAACGCAGGGCGGTCAAAAAGCTCATTCGGCCCTCCACCGGGTTGGTCCGGCCAACGCTAGCCGCCGCGAGCGGTCGGACGTATCGGGAGACTCCCTAAGCCTTCCGGCCGCCTCCCGGATGACGGAGAACAAATCGCCTGGTCCACGGAGGGGTCCTAGGGGTCCCTGGGACCTCCGGCTGGAGGCGCCGGGGGACCCTCGACCGGGCAAACCGGGACAAAAACCAGGACCCAATTCCCGACCATTGGCACTGCTTTTCGGCCCCGAGGGCTGCCTAAACTCCTCGCAGTTGAACCCGGCACGGAGGAGGAACCCGATGGCTGGTGGTCTAGTGTTGAAAGAGCGTCCACACGACGCCCTGGCGGAACTTCCCTGGCTGGCGCCACACCGTGCGTCGGCGCGGTCGGCCTTCGGCCGAATCCGGGTGGTGCTCGCCGACGATCACACGCTTTTCCGCCAGGGGGTCCGCACCATGCTCGAGGTGCTTGGAGACTTCGAGGTGATCGGCGAAGCGTCGGACGGCCGTGAGGCGATCAAGCTCGCCGAGCAGCTGGACCCCGAGATCATCATCATGGATGTCTCGATGCCGCTGCTCAATGGTCTGGAGGCGACCCGCCAGATCCGCCAGCGCAAAGGCGGGGCGAAGGTGTTGGCGCTGCTGAGCGACTCGCAGACCGACATCCTCTATCAGCTGCTCTCGGCTGGAGCGTCGGGCTGCATCTTGAAGGATGCCGACGCCGGCGAACTGGTTCGAGCGCTCGCCGAGATCCACCGTGGCAACACCTACCTCTCGCCCGCGCTCTCCCAGACGATGGTGTGGGATTACCTCCACCTGGCCCAAACCGGGCAACGCAAAAGCTACGAAGACCCGCTCTCGGCGCGTGAGCGCGAAGTGCTCCAACTCATCGCCGAGGGGTATAGCAACCAAGAAATCGCCGGGATGCTCTACCTGTCGGTCAAGACGGTTGAGGCGCACAAAGCGCACATCATGGAAAAGCTGCATCTGCGCGGTCGGATCGAGTTGCTCAAGTATGCCCTTAAGAAGGGGCTGATCTCGCTCGATGATTAGAAGGGGACGACACGGCGAGGTGCTTCATGGCCCGGCGGTCGAACCTGTTCCGGTGGTCGAAGAGACCGCCTCGGAAAGGCAGCACTCCACCATGATCAAACTCACCCGGCTCGACGCCAGCCACATCTACGTCAACGCCGACCTCGTCGAGTTTCTCGAGGAGACCCCGGATACCGTGGTGTCGCTGACCACCGGGCGCAAGTTGGTCGTGCGCGAGAGCGCCCAGCAGGTCGGCGAGTTGATCGTCGACTACCAACGGCGAGTCCACGGCGCCGACCGGACGGCGGCGATCCTGGCGGGCTAGGGCGATGCAACTTACCGCAATTCTCGGCCTTCTGATCGGGTTTCTGGGCATCATCGGCGGGAACATCCTCGAGGGTGGTAACCCGCTCGAGTTGATCCAGGTGCCGGCCTTTGTGATCGTGGTCGTCTCGTCGATCGGCATTGGCATGCTCGCCAGCCCCGGCAGCAACTTTGCCGCCGCGCCGAAAGCGATGCTCAAGGCGTTTCTCAAGCCGAAGAACGATCCCCACGGCCTCGTCCCCACCATCACCAACCTCGCCGAAAAGGCGCGCAAAGAGGGTCTGCTGTCGCTCGAAAGCGAAGCGCAGTCGATCGACGACGAGTTTCTCAAGAAGGGAATTGAACTGATCGTCGACGGCACCGACCCCGAAATCGTCAGCGACACCATGCGCAACGAGTTGTACGTGATGGAGAAGCGCCACGAGAGCGTTTACACCGTTTTCGAGGCGCTGGGCGGCTTTGCTCCGACGATGGGCGTGCTGGGCACGGTCATGGGCCTCGTCCACGTGCTGCAGATCCTCGGCAGCGGCGACATCGACGCCCTCGGTCACGGGATCGCGGTCGCATTTATCGCAACGCTCTACGGCGTCGGGTTTGCCAACGTCGTCTTCCTGCCGATCGGTGGCCGGCTGAAGAAGCTGAGCCACGAAGAGGCATTGGTGCGCGAAATGATGATTGAGGGAGTGCTGGCGATCCAGGCCGGCGAGAACCCGCGGGTAATCCAGCAGAAACTGCTTGGCTTCCTGGCGCCGTCGGCACGCGGCCGGGCGGGTGCGCCAGCGAGGGAGGGGGCCGCCGTTGAGTAGCGGCGGCAAGCGGCGTGGGCATGGCGGCGGCCACGGTGGCAACCATGAGCGCTGGCTGCTGACCTACGCCGACCTGATCACCTTGTTGATGATGCTCTTTCTGATCCTCTACGCGATCTCGACCACCGACATCAAGAAGGCGCAGGCGCTCGGGCTGTCGCTCTCAAAGGCGTTTTCGCCCGGCATTTTCGTCGGCGACGACAAGAGCGGGCTCGCCCAGGGCGGCGGCGACGTTGCCCAACCGTTCATCACCAACGTCCAGAGGCAGGACTTCGGACTGCTGACCGAGGCGCTGACCAAGATCGTCAAGGAAGAGGGCATCGAGAGCGGCGTCAACATCAACACGACCAACGAGGGCACCGTGATCTCGCTCTCGGGGTCGATGCTCTTTCCTTCAGGTCGAGCCGAATTGCGGCCGGAGGCACTGCGAGTGCTTGGCCGCATCTCCGAGGTGATCCGGCCATTGCCGAACAAGATCCGGATCGAAGGCCACACCGACGACTTGCCGCCAACGGCGGCGCTATTCGCCTCGAACTGGGAGCTGGCGGGAGCGCGGGCGTTGGCGGTGCTTGGCTACTTCGCCGGACCGGGGCGGATCGCGCCGACCCGGCTGTCGTCGGCCAGTTATGGCGAGTACAAGCCGGTTGCGCCGAACGACGGTCTGGAGGGACGCGCCAAGAACCGCCGGGCCGACGTCGTAATTCTCTACACGCCGGGCGCCGGCAACTGAGGAGCGTGCTCCATGAAGCGAATGCTGCCGTTTATCATCGCGATCCCTCTGCTGCTTCTGGCGGTCGGTGGCGGCGCGTTCATTGCGATGCAGTTCCTGGCGCCCAAAACCGCCGACGCCGGCGAAACCAAACCGTCCGACGCCAAGAAGAACGACCAACACAAGCTCGGGCCGACGTTGATTCTGGCCGAGCGGGTGCTTAACCTCGCCGACACCGGCACCAGCCGCTACCTCAAGATCGCCGCGGCGATCGAGTTCAAGCCGGAAAAGGACGACTGGTACAGCGCCAACGACGAGGAACGAAAGAAGAAAGAGGACGAGTTCCGCAAGGTGATGGCGAGCAAGGCAGCGATCATCCAGGACGTCTTCATCATGCATATCTCGTCCAAGCGCTCGACCGACCTGATGACCCTCGAGGGCAAGGAAAAGCTCAAGAGTGAGCTACGCGAGCGGCTGAAGGCCGTCGTCAAAGAGCCCGAGGTCGTCAACATCTATTTCACCGAATTCGTGATGCAGTAGGGCGGAGGAACGGATGGCCACGCGCAAAGAGCCCGAAGGAAAGACCGTCGTCCGCAAGGCCGAGTTTCTGCCCTTTGGAGATACCGTCGACGTCGCCGGGCACCAGAATCTGGACCTGATCCTCGACCTGAGCCTGCGGGTGACCGTCGAGTTGGGCAGAACCACGATGAGCGTGCGCGATGTCCTGTCGCTTGGGCCCGGCTCGGTGTTCCAACTCGATCGGCTGGCGGGCGAGCAGGTCGATATCCTGATCAACGATCGGATCATCGCCAAGGGCGAGGTCGTCGTCGTCGACGAGAACTTCGGCGTCCGGATTACCGACATCATCGCGCCGAACAAGCGCATCCCTGGCAAGGAGTAGCGCGCCGCCGTTTCCGACGCGCCGGTCGTGCGCTTCAAGTCACTGGTCTGCCACCGCTCGAATGGCCTGGGTCACCAGGCCGGGCACCTCGGCTCCGGACGGTCAGCCAGGACACCGTCCCGCTGGGCCGTTGATCGCCACCGCTGTTGGTTAGCGCCTTGTGACGTGGACGGGGATCGCCCATACTGGCAGACCAGGCCCTCCGGGGCTGGAGGAGAAGCCTTGGCGTACGACGATTACGAGCATCTGCTCGTCGAGGTGGCGGATGGCGTCGCCACCGTCAGGATGAACCGTCCGGAAAAGCTCAATGCGTTCAACGCAACGATGGGCCTCGAACTCTTGCGCCTGCCCGATGCTCTGCGCGCCGACCCCGAGGTCTTGGTGGTCATTCTGACCGGGGTTGGTCGTGGCTTCTGCACCGGCGCGGATGTCTCGGAAGGGCGCAGCGTGACCGGTGACAATCCGTTTCATCGTCAGAAGATGGACGAACTGGGCTATAGCGGTCGGCTGCCATTGGCGTGGCACGAGATCGACAAGCCGACGATCGCCGCGGTCAACGGTGTCGCTGCCGGCGGAGGTCTCTGCCTGGCGTTGATGCAGGATATCCGGGTGCTGGCGCGTTCGGCACGACTGTTGCCGATGTTCATCCGTCGTGGTTTGGCGCCCGAGGTTGGGGCAAGTTGGTTTGCCGCCCGGCTGCTCTCTCTACCGCGCGCCCTCGAGTGGTACCTGACCGGCGACGAGATCTCTGCCGAGCGCGCCGGCGAGTATGGTCTGGCGAACTATGTCGTGGATGACGACGACGTGCTTCTCAAGGCGATGGAGATCGCCCGCAAGATCGCCGACGGACCGCCGATCGCTCTCCGGCTGACCCGCCGCTCGATCTACCATGCCGTCACTCACTCGCTGCGCGACCATTTGCCCTACGAAGCATCCAACCTGGGGATCAGTCAGGCCACCGAGGACGCCACCGAAGGGCGCAACGCAACCCGCGAGCGGCGGAAACCGGTATTCGTCGGCCGCTAATGCGCCTGTTCCCGCTGCTGCTGCTTCTGGTCTGGCTACCGGCCTGCCTCATCGGTCCGGACAAAGCTGCGCCCGATCCGCCTCTGGCTGACCCCGATGGCCGGACGGTGCGAGTTGGCTATATCGCCAACGGGCTGCCGGCCGGGATCGGCTTCGTATTGGAAGAGGGGCAGTTGTTTGCCAGCCAGCGGCTGGCCGTGTCGTTCCAACGCTTTGGCGGCCCCGAGGGGATGCGTCGGGCGCTCGCCGCCAACGAGTTGGACCTGGCGCTCGGCCTGCCCACTCTCTCGGCGGCCAAGCTGTTGGAAGAAGACCATCAGGTGGTGGTGGTGGCCGGGCTTCAGCTTGCCGAAGAGCAGGTGATCGTGCCGGTCAGTTCGACGGTGCAGAGCCTCGCCGACCTGAAGGGCAAACTGGTCGGTTCGCCCGGCCCCGGATCGAGTGGCGACTTGCTGCTCTGGGGAGCGATCGGCGCGGCTGGGATGGACCAGGCCGACATTCGCACCACCCACGGCACCGAGACCCAGTTGGTGCTCCTGCTGGAGAGCGGCAAAGTGGACGCCGCGGTACTACGCGGGCTGACGATCGCCGGGCTGCCGAACGCCGAACGCTACCGGCTGCTGGGGGATCTAGCGGTCGACTGGCGCACCGCCGCGAAATTCGACGCGCCACCGGTGGTCGGGACGGTGACGATGCGCCGCGGGTTCGTCGATGGCTACCCGGATGAGGCAGCGCGTGCATTGGCGGCGGTGATCCTCGGTGCACGCTGGGGCCGCGAGCATCAATCGGAAGTGGCCGGGCTGATGGTGCGCCACCTGCGAATGACTCAGGTGAACGCCCAGAACTACGCCCGTCGCTGGAGCCTGGTCTGGACGGTGGCAATGGACGAGGCGACGGTCGGGACGATGCAGTTCGGATTGGAGCAATTCCGCGCTCAGGGGCTGCTGCGCGACCCGGCACCGGAGGCGCTCTTCGACCGGACTCTGTTTATCCGGTCAGCGCAACTGGCTCGCTAGCAGCCGTTGAGGCGCGGCAAGTTCGCCGTGCCTGTCCGCTGTAATCGAGCAGCCAGCCAGGCGCGGTAGCCGGCTGTCAGAAGGCTGTGCTAGACTTGATGGCCGCGTGGTGGGCGTAGCCGAGTGGTCAAGGCGCCAGATTGTGGCTCTGGAGATCGAGGGTTCGAACCCCTCCGTCCACCCCTTCCCTGCCCCTGTAGCTCAGTGGATCAGAGCGTCTGACTTCGGATCAGAAGGCCGCGGGTTCGAATCCTGCCGGGGGTGCCTCACCCCGCATTTCGTGCTCAGAATCACCAGTCAGACCGCCGCGGGATCCGACAAAAATAGTCCCGCGTCCATCTGATTTACGGAACCGGCGTTGCCCTTCGGACAATGACTTCCTCATTCCGGAGGCGCACAATGTCCCCCAAAAACTCACGCCGGTGGCACGACATGGACCATTCCAAAGAGCCGCTTCTCGCCTATCGGGTCAGCGCCCGGTCGCAACAAACGACCGGGCCCATCCCTGAGTTCCTCGCCAAGAAGGCCGCTGAACAGGCGCCGAAGACCGCCGTCTGGTATCGCGAAGCGCTGATGCAGTTCTGGACTTTTGTCGAAAGCCAGGACCTGACCACGGTCGGCGACTTCAGCGAGATGACCGTCAATCTCTGGCGGAAGGAGCTACGCCGGCGCGGTGTCTCCGACAACACGATTGCCGGCCGGCTGCGAGCGCTGAAGGCCTTCTCGCGTTGGATGGCAACGAAGGGCTGGACGCCAACGCACGTTCTTGCCGACCTCAAGGCGCCGCAAACAACCAAGCCGCAGTTTGATCTCATCCCCGACGACGTTCGACGCCGGCTGTTTGCGCTCTACGACCAGGACACGTACCTCGGCTCGCGCAATCTGGCGATCCTTGCCGTGCTCTCTGACACCGGCATGCGGCGTGAAGAAGTCGCGAACCTGCTCCTGAAGAACGTTGATCTCGATGCGCAGGTGGTCAAGGTCTATGCCGACAAGACCGAAGAATGGCGGTACATCCCGCTCTCCGATGAAGTCGTCGCGATGGTACGAAACTACCTCAAGTGGCGCGGCCGCTACTTTGCCCAGCCGGCGCGGAAGCGGCGAAACGGCGATCAGAATCACCGACGGCATGTTCCGCGGGAAATTCGGTCGGACCGGCTCTTTCTGTCCTGGGATGGCGAGACCATTTCGCCGGACGGGCTCGGTCACATTCTCCAACGTGCGAGACAGAAGCTCGGCTTCCGGATTCACGCGCACCTGTTCCGGCATGACTGGATCACTAGGAAGGCGCTTGACGGGGAAAGTCCGTCGGTCGTGCGGCGCTGGGCCGGCCACAAGTCGTTTCTGATGACTGACTACTACTTTGGTCTCGCTGAGGAGATGCTCGGGGCCATCAAGCCAAAGCGTTCGACCTTAGCGTCCATATCCGTTCCGGGAATGAAGCGAAGGGGAAGGCCCGCGAAGATCAGCAACTAGCTTCGAATGGACGCCCTCTACCCCGTCCCTGATAACTTCAGCAGCTTCCCGCTGGCCCCGCATCGGTGATACATATAGCCCCGCATCGGTGATACATATAAACGAACAAGCCACGCGTTCTGAAAGTCGAGCGGATTCTGGGATCAGCGACAGGGAGAGATGTTTAGGAATTCACACAGAACGGGCAGGGCGAACTGGCTATGAGCACGTTAGCACATGACACGGAAGTCGTCGCAAATCGGCTGCGTCCATACAATGCAGCGGACCTGGCAGCTTGCATAGGGGGCCTCCAACTCATGCCCCGCCTCGCCAACTTGACCGCAAGGCTTGAGGTCTTGGCCCACACTGTCGCGTCGCTCCCCTATTCCCCGAGCGATCCCATCATAAGTCATAGTCGACTTCGACAAATTTTCCGCATCCAGGAACTTCAGAACAGCACGATTACTCAAGTTGATGATCCCTTTGAGAATCTCTTCACGGAAGGCTTTGCTGCCCTTGGCAACGACTTCGTGATATTCCCCGGAGTACTGATCGGGGGTACCTACAATCTTCGGCGTATTATCGAAGGTTGTTCATCGTCGGCGTTCGTAGCCACTCATCCCAAGCTTGCCGATGACCTGATGCGCCTTGCCCGGTCGGTACTCGCGTTAAGTACCGAGATTGCCCGGCGAGCGAACTTATCTGCTAATACCGTTCACCAGGATGAGTATCCACGTCTTATCGATCCACCTGATTCCACTCTGATGCGCACGCTGAAGCGTGCGGTCACCTTCACCGCTGACGAGATTGACTCATTGCTTCAGGCCGTGGACGGCGATCGAAGGTGGATAGATGCGATCACGACTTCCTTTGGAACAGTCGATCTCAGGACCTATGAACCCGATACGGGTGCCCTCTATGCGCGTCCAATACTTCGAACCACAGAACACTACATCGTTGTCATTCCAAGTATGCTGCCGCTTGCGCTCTGGAACTCGGCCATTGCTCAGATAATTGATGCTGGCGACAGAGACGAATTCGTCTCGATGTTCGCAGACCAGGTTTGGGCTGATGTTAGTAGGTCACTGAGTTATCTTGGAAATAGACCAGTAATGCAGTACTTGCCGACAGGTCGGCGAGAAATTCGGAGCGGATTATTCTCTCTTGATCAAGACAAGCTTCTATATGTAGTGTCGATTGTTGATGATCTGATTGGCTATGACAGCAAGTCACCACTGAGTAAGCAGGCCGCACCACTTCGCTCGTCAGAACTAGAGCTTCAGTTCGACTCCGCCTCCACACTCGGCAGAGAAATCCTCAAGACGCATGCGGACATCTGCTTTCTGCTGGTCGCTCAATCGCCCGGTAGAGGAATTGATCCAGCCGGCATCATGACAGATACGCTCGAGGCTGTGTCTCCACTTATCGCAACTGCTGAGGAGCTTTCCATCATGGCTCGCCTTGAAGGCGGCAATCCTCTGTTCCTACGGCAATTTGCAGTTTCACTGCAGCAGTTCCAAGAATCGTCGAATCCTTTTGCGTGGAGCACGATTGACCAGTACTTTCTGTATCGTCAGCATAATCACAGCTTTGTGCTCTCCGATGATGCACAGCCAAAAGCAGTTCTGGTCCAACCTGGGGGCCGTGCGAAAATTCTCCGCGAACTCCTAGACCATGGGTTTGTATCAGTATTGACGCCTTCTCGAGGAAATGTGGTCGACGTTGGAGCGCCTAGAATCGGTGTCCCGATCGTGTCACCACTCATTCCATTTAGTGAAGGAACGTCAGCGCTCGTAACTGATGCTCCGATTCCAATCTGGGTACTGGGCTTGACACCAAATGATGACACACCTGAGCGCCGAAGTTTCGTGCACTTCCTAGTCGACAGCCTTAGTTATTGGCTCTGGCAATTTTTGAGCTTTCTTCAATCTTACCTAGAACAAGCTTCATTCCGGCAGTTCATCGTGATTGTGGAAGTTGGCGACAACTTAAAAGGACAAGATTTGAGGATACTGCCGTCCTCCAATTCTCTCAGTGGGCGCCTCGGAATTGTCATCTCGAATGATTTCTTCACACAAGATCCTAAGCCCGACAATACGGACGAGCGGAAGTTGCTACAAGCACTCTTACCTGCACTGATTTCGTTCCTTCAAGAAAAGCCGGTGACTTCAGACCTACAAGAGCGAATCGACGCAGCGATAGAGAATGTGGCGCCGCTCGGGCAAAAGCGGATGCTTCTGCTACTTGATGGACGCAGGCGTCCAGACCTGGATGGGGAAGGGCTTCCGCCTTACCGTCCCGCCCAGGCGTCGACACATGCCCGGTCAATGGGCGACATCGCGGAGTACATCCATCACCAGGGTCTCACTCCGTCCACGCAGTCGACGAAGGAAGAACGCACAGAGTTGCTTAATGAGATCGTTAGGTTTCTCTTTGATGAACTGCACGATCTCGTGGACGAGCTTGACTCGGATGGACTTGTAGAAGAACTCTATCGTCTCCATGAACGAAACGTGTACGAGGTCAGCCACCGTCGGGCGACACTAGCAACTCGGCTCGCCTGTTTCGGAGATTCTCCTGGCATACGTGAGGAAATACTCACTGAAGTCGGAGCAGCCGAGCCGCTTGGTACTCGCTTTCTCATTGAATACGTGACGGCCCAGCCTCCGAGCGGGAATGCGCCATTAAGCATCGAGCGCTTCGATCGAATGCTCGAGACTGCACTGCTGATCTTCCAATTTGGCTGGGACAGCGATTTAATTTACTTCAACCTGGCGGACATACGTTACACAATTCTACCCTCGGGACGGCTTGGGTCCAACCGGAATGAATTCCAAGCGTTGTATCGGCAGTACATGTTGAGTGCCTTGCCTCGAACGATTCAAGAGGAGAGTGCCAGCCTTGCCCGCCACTGGTCACCGCCGAGCGCGGTTGACGAGGATCTGGAAGCCTTGCTAGGTAACGCAGTTCAAGCCGAATTTGGTTTCAAATTGATGGAGGTTCTCCAATTTCTTGACGCGCTAGGCGATTTGGCGGCGAAAGAGAACGGCGGGATTGTATCCAGACCGTACTCGCGTCTGGTTGCGGAATTGGAGATCGCACTGGGGTGGAAAACCACACAGGTGCAGGAATGTCTTAGTCTCTTCCTACTCACTGCCCGAGTGGACTTCTTTGATCCAGGGAGTCCATTCAAATCCTTCGACGTGTTCCCATGGCGATTCAACCGCGCGCTTTCTCTCCTTGCACGACCCGTAGCTTCAGTGACGCAGAAGGATGAGCGGTTTGTTGTCGTCGGCAAGCGCCAGGTCGCGCTGACGAAGCGATACTTACTAATGCAGATCTTCGAGGGGCGGTTGCGCGCGAAGACCGAACTCATGCGGAAGTTCATTTCACGACTGCGAAACCAGCAATCGGACGAATTCAATGCTCGTGTGGCTTCGTTGTTCCGTGCTATCTCCCACTTGGTGGTTCGTGAGAAAGTAGACAAAGTGGACAGGCTCCGCATACGAGCTGATGGACACGATCTCGGAGATATCGACGTCTTAGTTGCAGATCCGATTCATCGGCGGCTATTTGCGATTGAGTGTAAGGACCTTGCGGCAGCTCGCACTCCCGCCGAGATGGAGAACCAGTTGACCGAACTACTGGGAAAGAATGACGACGACAATTCGAAAGCAATTCGACACCAGCGTCGGACAAGCTGGCTTACGTCACACTTATCGGAGGTACTGAGATGGCTCGGTTGTGAAAGCAGCGGGAAGTGGGTTGTTAAACCGTACATCGTGGTTGATGAAGAGGTCTTTAGTCCGTATTTGCGGCGCTCTCAGGTTGAAGTGGTCCCGTTCGAAAACCTAAACGCACTAATCACCTAGAGCAAGTCCTCTGCCTGCGCGACTCCACGTATGCTTGGGATGGCGCGTCAACTTATCTTACGAACACCTCGTGTGGCCTTTGCGAGGAGGCCTTCCAAGCAAGATGTCGTGGGTTCGAATCCCATCACCCGCTCCTTTTCCCCCTCCATCGCCAACTCTGATCCCTGATCTTTACGTAGGCCGCCAAGCGAGTTGCCCATTCTCTGGGTGTATGTGAGAACAAAAATAATCCCGCGACAACTTGCTTTTGGCTTGCGGCTTTGCCCCTCGGACAATGACACCCACGCGTCGAGGGGAGAAAAATGATAACGAAGAAATCCCGGCGTTGGCAGGACATGGATCACTCCGACGAGCCGCTCCTGGCGTACGTGGTCGGCGCCAGGTCCTCCCAGACCACCGGCCCGATCGCCGAGTTCCTCGCCAAGAAGGCGGCAGAGCGCTCGGCGGGTACGTTCGCTTGGTATCGCTACTCCCTTATGCAATTCTGGGAATTCCTCGAGCGGCGGGGCACGACCACCGCCGGGCATTTCGACGAGCACTCAGTCAACCTCTTCCGTGTCCATCTTCGCCAGAAAGGAGCCACTGAGAACACGGTCTCGGCGAAGCTCCGGGCCATCAAAGCCTTCGGCCGCTGGATGGGCCAGAAGGGCTGGACGGACGGCAACGCTCTGGCCGACCTCAAGGCGCCACAATCGACGAAGCCCCGCTTCGACCTCATCACAGATAACGTCCGGAATAGTCTCTTTGGTCTCTACAACTCCGACACCTACCTCGGCTCCCGCAATGTTGCCATCCTGGCAGTTCTCTCGGATACCGGGTTGCGCCGGGAAGGGGCGGCCAACTTGCCTTTGAAGAATTTCGACCTCGACGCCCAGGTGGTGAAGGTTTACTCGGACAAGACTGAGGAGTGGCGTTACGTCCCGTTGACGGATGAGGCGGCGTGAGCCGAGGACCATTCGATCCGACCAGTTCTTCCTCAATCGTGACGGGGCGGCGCTGAGCCCGGGCGGCTTGGGTCAGATCCTGGATCGTGCGAGGAAGAAGCTGGGCTGCCCGATTCACCCCCATCTGTTCCGCCATGATTACGCGGAGGGCGGCGGAGCCCGGAACAGTACACTGGGCTCTTCACTCTCGCCAATAAAGTGATCCTAATGCACCGACTTTTGGCATGAGTTCTCCAGCGTAGCTGTAAGCGGGTAATGGACCAGACCGAGGGCCCGATGTTGGTCCAGACCCTCCGCGGCCACACTCGGCTTGAGAAGACGGGCATCTACACTCGGCCGCCAGCAATCGCCTCCGCCGGGGCGGTAGCGCCGTGACCAGCATTCGCTAACAGTATCCGCCCAGGGATACTGCCGGTCCTGGTTCTCTTCTGCTACACTGAGGACGACGAGCAGCCGAGACTCGGAGCGGGCGAAGTGTGCCTAGATCATACCACGACCGGTTTGCGGAGTGCGTTACACTTGGCAACATGCCAGCGGTGGCGCAGACCAACGGTGGGATGACTCAGGGGACCGACCGTGTTCCAGTGGGTTCAGAGTGGCTCGTGATGAACCCAGCCCGTGATCGAGAGTTATCAAGTGAGACTCTTCAACAAAGACCAGCTACGACTTCTGATTACAGACTCATGCAACCTGAGCTGCACCTATTGCCACAATGAAGGCCAGTTCGGCAAAGGGCATTTCATGTCACTTGAGCAAGTCGGGAGGCTTTCTGCCCGGCTCAAGGATCAACAAATCTACGTCAGCAGTCTGGTGATCAGTGGCGGCGAACCAACGATTCATCCACATCTCACAGAGATCGTACGGATCCTCCGAGATTCGGCCGACGCGATCTCAATGGTGACCAATGGACTTGCATTGAATTACACCAAAATCGATGCTCTTGCCAGCGCGGGGATGCGCTACATTAAGTTTGGCATTGATGCGGTCGATGAGATACTCATGACGAAAGGGCCGCTTCAGCGATTACCGAAACATAATCCACAGAGAACAGTTCTATCCAATGCCTTATACGCGAAACATATTATGCCGGGATCGCATCTCAATACGGTGATCAGTTCGTATAACATTGCTAAATTACGTGACCTTATAACGTGGTGCGACGAACATGAAATTGGAGCGAAATTTCTCGAACTGATAGAAGTGCGCCCAGAGATTGTCGCCATCAATCCACAAAGAAAATACCACCATCATAGTTGGTTTGGTACCCTCTACTCGCGCCCGAGATCTGCTGTTGGACGTGCATTACAACCCGCGAGTGATGAAGTTCTTTGCACAGACTCCCTCTGGTCAGTCACTACAGTTCAGCGAAAACTTCTGCGTGTTTGGCTCATGCGGGAATTTGTGGACTCGCGTCGATAGTCGTAGTCAACTTGTACCCTGCATCCACCGACCAGTAACGCGGCCGTTCTCGCTGGACAAGCACTCCATCAGTCAAGTAACTCAAGTCAACGCCGAGATGAGGCGGCTGGAGCGATGGCCCTGCGGGAGCATGGACATGCAAAGTGCTGTCGAGCCCGGTGCTGAATCTGTTTCGGTGATGTTGGATGACCAGTCCATTGTTGAATTTCCGCTCACGTCGAAATCAACCTGCATCGGTTGACCATAGACAATCATCAGGATCTCGCGAGATGACCAGCTACGCTCTAGGACTGCTCGGTCTCCCAGGCACAGGGAAGTCCTCAACAATAACTGAACTTTGTTCGGTAGACACTGGCCTAACGGCTCGATACACAGAGCAATTCCACATCGCCGGCTCACGAATGACGAGCTATATTTCCCGCCTATTTGGAGGAGCGAGCCATGAGTTTGCCCTCGCTTGTCAAGTCGAGGCGCTGGCGCAACGGGTGCTTCTTCATAGAGATGCCGGTCCGTCGGTCTGTATTGATGAGCCTATTGAAGCCGTTCTTGCCCATACAATGGCGATGCAAAAACTCGGCATGTTCCCTCAAGAACAGCACGACTCGTGGATGCTGTTGTACAACGTCATACGTGAGACACTGCCTCAGGCGCACTTCCTGGCGCTACTCACGTGTGAACGGCAGGAGCTTCAGCGTCGGATCATGCAAAGAGGACGGTCGAGAGACCATAGTGTCGGCGACGAATATTTAAGCGCGCTCGACGAATCGCTGCGTTCTGTTGCGGAGATGTCGAATTGTGCAGTGATCATTATCGACACTTCGAAGCGTACGCCTCGTGATGTCGCAAGTGCAATACTCAGCAAGATGCTGGCTTGACGGAGTACTAAAAAGCGAAAGCAGCGGAATTCGTTGTGAGCGCCTAATCTGGATCTACACTCCCTCTGCGACCCAGCAGTTGTTGCTCAACCCAACTTTCGTTCGCACAGCGGCGGATCCAATCAAGATACTCGCTCATTGCTAGTTGCTCAGCATCGGCCCCACACGCCTCTAGAACACTGTACAGATTCTCATGCTCGCGTGAGGCACCGTAACTCGCAAGATTCCGATCCCACTTCACCCACACGACGTGGTTGCCATCTACTCTGAGTGCATCCGCAACCCGAGGCCGCGGGAAATCCTGAGATATCCCTCCGACGAACTCTAACACGTCCTCGACGTCCCCGAACTCACCGGCAGGTACCTTCACATTAGCCCGGTCGAAGCCGCCAGAATCGATAATAGCCGCAAGACGAGCCGCCTCTCTTACGACTTGCTGCTTTTCCTGCACTTCAACCGACTCACAGAATTCACGCAGGCCGCGAGAGATCAGCCTTTCGTAGACGACGCCATTTCGGGCATCCAGAACAGAACATTGAATATCCAGTAGCCGTAGAAACCCTACTCGCTCCCTGACTAATCGACTCACATCGCTTGGAGTGACCGGGGGGGCAGGTACGAGCGCAGTCGCGAGCAGCGACCTAGTTGAGAGCTCTGCGCCGACTCGCACCTCTACGTCTACACGAGCAACCAGGTGCTGCAGGTCCTCCCATCCGCCGCGGTCAATTACTCTGCAGAGCGTCTCTCCGTTCGCGAGCAAGCCAAGACCGCGAAGTCGGTCTTCAAGACGCTCATCGTAGAAAATCCCGTTGCCTTCCCGCGCCAATAGCGTAGGGAGGATATCGTACTCAAATATGTCACTATTGGGGGACTCCAGCAGATTCGGATTAAGCAACGTCCGCCAGAACATCGCGGCCGCATAGAGCCTACTATCCTGATCGTCCAGCACAAGTACGCCCTTAGCGGCTGCGGCGGGCGTTGACAGCCCAACAACCGCCCCAGCATCTTCCACCTCTTTGAGGATGCGCGACAAGGCGTCAGTGCTTAAGCTCCAGGCAGTAGCGACGGCCGTTCGGTCTTTGAACAGCAACTCCAAGAGCGTCTGCATCTCTGAGGTAATCGCTTGTTGCCACGGCCGTTGCGCTAAGGCATGGATGTTTGCAATGACCTCTGGTGCCTCCAGCCTGGCAAGCCGAGTTGCGCCGCCCCCTCGTAAGACGCCCTCCACTGCTTCGGTGGTGGAGATGGCAGCCGCCCGGGAAATAACTACAATGGGCATCAGCCGTGTCCAATGCCATGGAAGTGATCGGCAAACGCCGCAACCGCAGCGTCGGTGTCCATGTCTTCCGTGTACGTGAACAGATCAACCGATTGGCCGTCAATGTCCGCCGCAGGATTCGTCATGCTCCGATCGAAGTCGGCCTTCGCAAGGTTGTTTTCCGCGAATACCTTCCAGAGATTGCATATTCCGGCATCGTAAGACACTACGTTGGAGCTTCCGAGGAAATTACCGATCTCGAATGCCGCTTCGAAGGGGCCAGCAGACAGGTGTACACCGTTGTTAGATATCGACACGGTGCGCATGCCGTAGTCGGCCGCGTGCTGGAAGAGTTCCCCTCGGATTGAGTCGGATGCGGCCCTTTCTGGGAAAGTATTTCCCACCAGGTCCTCACGGAGAGTCTTCCAGTCTGTGTCTGAGTGCAACAGCAAGAGGCAGATGACGCGTCCGGGCGCGGTGAAGTGTCGGAGCTGGGAAGGGTGGAAGCCGTTTACCAAAACGACGTCCTGACCTTTTGCGCTGAATCGCTGGACATAAAGTCCGCTGCGCAATTTCAGCGACTTCTTCGTACGCCAGAGTTGATCCAGCCCCTCCTCGTCAAGGTCGGGATTGTGTGCCAGTACTCGTGCTCACCTTCCAAAGGCACAGCGGCGGTGCCTGCGACAGCAGGAGCGTCATCAAGAGTCGAATCGCTGCACGCCTGTCTGCAGAGATCCCAGATGCCTGCGCGACAACCGGTTTATATCCGTAATGCCGATCCATCACGGCTGCCTTAAATAAGAGCCCCGCAGAATCAGAGCCTGGAAATCTCAACTCGGAAGTCCCACCCCGTGACGACCATCTCAATGATCCTCCGGTGGGACTCGCGGGTATCCACAAGGAAGCATTCCGGCTGGAAAAGAACAGCAGCTTGTTTCGGTAGGGTAGGCCGAACCGGAACTCCGCGCACGACAAGCTGCTCATCGGGGAATCCGACGTACGCGCGAACGACGTCGTTCGCGAAATCAACGCCAATTGCCACTACGGATCCTCACTTGTCTCAATATCCTCGCGCCTTTGCGCGAAATGCAATAGCCAGAGTGAACCTCTGCGAGACCGAGTCGGCGCCGAACTTGATGCAGCAGCCCGCGTCCGCAGCCATTAATGATAACCGGTCCGGACCAATGTAGCCGCCTCGCCCACGTGATCTCCGGCGTTTACACCTTCGCTACCGCAGTAAGATCGCCAGCAGGCACGCGACGTATTTGTAATCGAAACCATTTTCGCGATCATTGGCGACGACGCTTACACTTATCGGGACTCTTTGAAACCTATATGTCTCTGACGCAACGGAAGCCTCTGCTGATCCAACGGTCACCGGGATGACGGCCGTTACGAAAGGCAGGACTAGCCTTGTTCGCGCCGCGAGTACAAGAGCCGCCTGTTCCGGAGTAACGTTGGGGCTCGGAGTATCGTCAACGAACGCATCGGCACACCAGTCCCAGACATTGCCTGACATGTCGTAGCACCCGTATGGACTCCTTCCATCCGGATATGCTCGGACTGCTGTGGGCCGGTGGATGCCTGACTCCGGCGACGTTACTCTTCCGGGGATCAGCATTGCCATAGGATGTGGTCAGTACGTCGATCCCGCGGGCTGCCTTTTCCCACTCCTTCAGTCGGTATTCTTCTTCGCCCAAAAGTGGCATAGGCAAATGAATCCCACCAGTCCACATTCACGACCGGAAATTCGTCAAAGGCGGAGTTGGTGAAACAGTCCGCGGGAGACCCGCCGCACGGACATCTTGGTTGCAGCCGAGTCACTGCTGAAATCGTCCAGCGGAAGATGATCTTTTCCACTTCTGGCTCGTCTGGCGAGCAGAACTGGCGGAGTTGGTGTGCCGAGGAATCGTCCACAAACTGGCGGTATTGGCTGTTCGTGACGTGGCACTCGTCGATCAGGTAGCCCTGCCCAATTGTTCTACGCGAATGCGCTCGTTGCCAAGACGATCTCCACCCATAATGAACTCGCCGGCCGGGACGTAGACCATCCCGGGCTCAACTGTCACTCCTGGTGAGGGCACGTACAGCCTGCCACTCTGTGCAACGGCTGCAGCGTGGATCGAATCCGTGACCTGCCTGTCTAGTTCAATGCGGCCCGCAGAATTCGTGAAGATGCGCTCTAGCAAGCGATCACCGAGGAACTCGGACAGCGGTCGGGAGATGTTTGTGTAAATGGAGAGGTAGTCTTTTACCAAGTCAGTTTGTAGATAGTGAACATAATTCTGGATAAGTTCAGAGGAGAGTTCGGCGAGAAACTCTTGAGCACTGACGATAATGAATTGAGCGCGTATCGCATTGACGAGAAACTGGTAGTTGTAGCTATTCCGGTCGACGTGCCGGGTGACCACGTAACAATTTCTAAGTGAATGGCCGAACTTCCGTTGCAGCTCGAGAAGCAGATGTCGAAAATTAGGGTCGGCTACTGAGTAACCGACGAAGACTACCCGGCGCATTATGAACCATGATCTGACCAGGCTCTTCACGTCCGAGTCTAGAGACATCCAGGCATGGTAGTCCTCTTCAGTGATGATACACGTCTCCGGTTGGGTAACGCAGCCATGGATCTTAATCAAGGGTGTGTGCTGTGCGTCAATTAGGTCCTTGTCGTCGAGCACTACAGATACGGAGCGGACCTTTGCGCGGAACGCCTGCTCGATAAGCGTATCGTAGTTGGTGGTGATCATAGGCACAGCCATTTGTGCGAGTGCCAGGTGAGAAGGTAGTGGCGTTATGGAAGGGTCGCCATATTTGTTGGAGATGAACGACTCAAGGGGTTGGCGGCTTCCCGCGTGAGCCCAAATCACGGCTTGAGCAACTTCCGTCAGGTTCTCGTCACGACGAGGATTGCGGCCGAGGTACTCCCGCGCGAGTTGTTGGCTTAGCTCTCGGCCAAGAGGAAATCCACGTTGTCCCGGTGTTCCCGCAGAGATGCCCGCCCCAAGAAAAAGCGCGCCGCTGCCGTTACGGAAGTCACGGAGCAAACTAGTGGGCAGAGGCATGATACTTCCCTTTAATTGAGTATTTGGCAGTACGGACGCTTACCCTCGTGGCGCTCCTTGCCGGGCAAAGCGTCAAGAGAGCCGAGGACGACTCGCTGCCGGGTAGACTCCATGGCAGAGTCACGGGCCGGCTATCCGCCTGGTTCGGGACGAGCGAATCACCCGCCGGTGCGCTATCGAAGCCGCATTGCGGAAGTAGGGTGTTCGCAGACATCGTCGGCCAGCATGGCCTCTTGCGCCCCTTCCTACGACTGACCGAAGCCTCCGCAGACCCACAGTATTTAAGTACCTCATAGATGTCCCTGCGTTTCCTCCAGCATGACAGGGTTTTTCCGGAAATGCTTGATGACAGCCGACTTCGGTGCAGGTCTTCAACCCGTTCCGAAATGCGACTCCTGAAATCATCGGTAAACTGCGAGGGCTTCTCGCCCGGAAGCGCTGAACAGCGCATCCACTGGGCAAGGTAATAGAGCTGCGGACTTCAGGAAAGCGGGAATACCCCACTCTGGAACGCTTATGTCGCGCGAACAAAACGCGAGTGCAGATCGAAGAAGCTCTCGCCTGGGTGATGCGGCGATGTAGCCGGGGTTGGCGAAGTAGGTTGACCAGCACTGAAGGCAATCTCGAGGCGATTTGGCGTCAGGTTCGGGTCGCTGACCCGCCATTCCAGACATCGCAATTGTCCTTAAGCACAATCCATCTGTAGGAGTAGCCTATCAAGATCCGCGGCAAGTCTGTCTATCATCCGGATTGATCGCACATGCTTCAGAGTATAGTCGATATGGTGATAGTGTCCCGTCAAGTGGTGTAAATGGAGAAAGCCACCGGCAGCGCCCTCAATCAGGCGGCTGGTAACGCCGCCGCGTCGTTGCCGAGCAGGTCGTCCTCTGCTCGCTGCAATTTCTGCATCGACACCTCACTGAAATAGCGCTTGCTGACCAACCACTCGTCATTTTGCGCCGCCAAGAGCGCTCCGAAGAGCCGGGTGACTGCTCCTCGATTCGGAAAGATTCCCACCACCGCGCTCCGCCGCTTCAACTCTTTGTTCAGCCGCTCCAGCGGATTGGTCGAGTAGATCTGGCGATGATGCTCACTCGGAAAATCATAGAACGCGAAGATTTCCTCCTCAGCCGCAATGAGCAGCTCCACCAACTTCAGAAACCGCGGGCTTAGCGTCTCGAGGACCTGCTTGAGATGGGCCTGCGCTGCCTCCCGGCTCTCCTGCTGAAAGCACCCGGAGGGTACCCGGACGAACCGCCGCGGCCACCATTGACAGGGCACTCTTGGGTACCCGCACGAGCAGATTGCGCATGAAGCACCCAGAGGGTACCCGGCGACACCGCTGCCACGCTGCCCCAACAAACACTTCTCGGATCGCTTGCTTGAGTCCGGTGTGGGCATCGCTGATCACCAGCCGGACGCCGCGGACACCGCGCGCCACGAGACTCTGCAGAAACTCTCGCCAGAGGACCGGGGACCCTCTGGGTGCCTCGCTCAGGTCGTTGGCCAAGCCGAGTACTTCCCGGATGCCATCGTCCCGGACGCCGTAGGCCACAATCACCGCCATCGAGTGAACTTGCGGGTACCCTCTGGGTGCTTCGCGCACATGCTCATAGCGGGCATCCAGCCAGAGATACGGGTACTCGGCATCCAGCCGGCGGGTCCGGAACGCCTCGACTTGCTCATCGAGCGAACCCGCTAATCGGCTCACCTCGCTCTTGCTGATGCCGGCGATGCCGAGCGTCTGGACCAGCGCCTCGACCTTGCGGGTGCTGACTCCTTGCAGGTACGCCTCAGCGACGACTGAGACCAGCGCCTGCTCGGCCCGCCGGCGAGGCTCCAGCCAACTCGGGAAGTAGCTGCCCGTCCGCAGTTTGGGAATACGAACAGCCTAGGTCCCGACCCGCGTATCCCAGGGCCGCGCCCGATAGCCGTTCCGCTGGGCGGCGCGATCATCGCTACGCTCGTAGCGCTCGGCGCCAATCTGCGCGCTCACCTCGGCTTCCATCAGTTCCTGCACCAACCAGCTCAAGCAGTCGCGCAAGAAGTCACCGTCAGGCGTCTCGCCCTTGCGCAGCCGGTCCAGAAGAGTCATGCTTTCCATCGCCACCGTTGTGCTCCTTTCCCGGTCGTCTCGACAACACCAGGAAACCGCACGGTGGCTTCTTCGTCAACTCGACTGCTCGCTTTTACACCACCTCCTGGGACTCTATCATATGGTAGAACTGAATACTCCGTTGAGCCGGTAGACGAACGCCGCAATAAGTTGTCGATCTACCTTGATCGTTTCACCCCAGCAGCCAGTCGTGCGAGCTCATAGCGTTGCATCTCATCAAAGCGGTCGTACAGATCCTCTGCCGATGGGATCTGTGGATACAGTTCGATGGTGCGTTGCATGGGTGTTTTACCCAGGGACCCATGTATGCGGTTCCGGTTGTAATCGTCCTGCCACTCGGCTAACCGGTCGTTCAGATCGGGCCGGTTCAGATCGATCGTGGTGAAGAATTCCTCCAACACCGTCTTTTGCGCCCGCTCGACCTTGCCATTCAGATGTGGCGCGCGAACCCCGGTCAGCCGCCAGCGGATATGCCATTCAAATAGTTGGTCCCGGATGGCATAGGCGGTGAATTCGGTACCGTGATCGGTCTGCAGCCGCTGAATGCCAATCGGCATCTCCTCGATCACGTACTCGAGAAACAGCAGCGTATTAGCCGACGTCCGGCGGGGATACACCTGGACCACCAGGTAGCGCGTGCAGTCGTCAATCGCGGTGTACAGGTATTTCCCATGCCCGAGCTTGCAGGTGTCGAGCTGCACCCGGTCGCCAGGGATAGGGCGGTTGTCGCGCTTGGGAAGCAGCGGACGTCGTGGCCGATGCAACGGCGGGATAGTGTTGCGCGTCAAGACGTTCTGGATGGTTTGGATTGCCAGATGAATAGCAGAGAGGCGTTGATTTCGTGTTGAATACGCGGAGCTCCTAACCACCGCTGACGCCGCAAGGCGAGGATTTCCGCTTCATGCCCGGCGAGCACCTTCTCGGTAGCGGATGGCGCCGAGCGCGGCTTTGTCTGCGTAAACCTTCGTCGCCGAGTTGTTGATACCGTCGGGCCCATTTTCTGAGGGTCGGTCGTGAGATACCGCAGCGCCGGCACGTCAGACCGGCGTTCCCGGTTTCCGCAAACAGCCGACCTGCTGGAGTCGGCGACGAACTTCTGCATCTTGTGCTTGCATGCTGCCAGTAGAAAGTGAAATGATGGCTAATCCCTGGTGCTAGTTTGGCAGTGGTGGCCACGGCGGCCACAGACCGTGGTGCTGAATTCGCAGTCTTGGAGGCACGCCGTGACCACGGTCGATTTTATCCTTCGGTTGTTCTGCGCAGCTGACGATCGGATCGGCTCAATGCCCCGCCATCCGCCAGCGCGCTGTGGCCGAGTGAACTCGTCACGAGTGGGCTGCTGTTCGCGTTGCAGGGCGGCTCATTCCGCGCCTTCTCTCGCTGGATTGCCCGTGACCACGCAACGCTGTTCAGCCAATAGCCGGACCGCACTCGGCTGCTACGGCTGCTGACCGCCCATCGCCGTTGGACGGATCGGTTCCTCGCCGACCCGACGGTGTTCACCATCATCGACACCTACGGCATTCCCACCCTGCATCTCTGGCGCTCCCGGCGCTCCCCCCATCAGTTGGGCGTCAAGGGCTGGTGCAACCACCATTGGATTGTTGGGTTGAAGCTGTGTTGGGTGATCAATGACCGTGGCGAGGTTGTCGCCTGGAGCTGGGGCGGCGCCAGTACCCATGACCGCCGCTTCCTGCCGCTCGTTGCGCAATTGGCCGGCCGGACGGTGACGCTCGCCGACCAGAGCTTTGGCAACGGCCCCGTTCCTACCAACCTGAAGGTCTGTCGCCGCTGCCAGTGGAACGAGCGGATTCTGATCGAGACGGCACTTTCGTTAGTCTACCGCGTCTGTCATCTGATGTATCTCTGGCACCGCACTGCTGCTCACGCCGAGGCGCATCTGGCCTACGTCGCCGCCCTCTTCAACACGCTGTTCAATTTCGACGGCCCAGCCACCGGCCGCCTCGCCTTCGCGCAGTACAGCCTTTGACGAACTAGCACCACTGGTTAGCAAGATCACACACCTAACCGGGACCGATGTGGGTCACTCCCCATCTAGTTTGCATGGTTGTCACATAATTATTAATGTGGTATACTGTTGACGTATGTCATCACCTGAGAAGGAAGGACTATCAGGAGAAGATAAGGAGCAACCGAGTTCATACTATCGAGCAGCGCAATTCCGCAATGGAGACCAATCAGCACAAGCTTACTTTGAGACGCAAGGCCTCATAAGAAGCCGAAAGGATCTTGAGCTCTCCGCATATCGACTGGAACATCCTGGAGCCGGTATCTGGGACGTGGTCGTGTTGGGCCTGCAGCCGCCCGAGAATGTGGACCAGCAACTCCAGACTATCCTCTATAAGGGAACACCGATCTTCCTCGATCCCGAGGTATTACAGGCGCTCCAAGCGCGCCGTTCTCAAAAAACAAGAAAAGGTCCATGGGTGGAACGGCACTGCCGATAGCGATAGGCGCGACCTGTCTCCTTTCCGCCGGCTCTTGCCTGGCTGCATGCTGAGAGAATAACGGTCACCGCCGAATGGACGACCGAGTTGAACCGCCCCGAGATTTGTAGAGTTCTAGTACTAGTTGGTGTTGCGATTTAGGCTGGAGAAGCGGATGCATGAGCGGGATACTGAAGGGAGGAACCCACTCGAGGTAGGCGGCACCATGCTCATCGATCAGTACGCACGGGAAGACGTGTTCGCGCGAGTGCCGGAGTTAGCTGGGCAGACCGATCCGGTGCTGCGACAGCTGGATCCCCTGCTCGAAGACGATCAGTTGTACCACCTGGTCCGTCAGGACCTCGGCCGACGCTATCCCCTGACGCTCTGCCACGGGCGCTACTCCACCCCGACCGAAGCGCTGCTCCGGCTCCTCATCGTGAAGCATCTCTATAACTGGAGCTACCGGGAGACGGCGCAACGCGTGGCCGATAGTCTCGTGCTGCGCTTGTTCTGCCGCATCTACTTTCGGCGGGTCCCCGATGCGACGACGCTGTTGCGCTGGGCGCGGACGATTCAGCCAGAGATGCTGCAGTCTCTCAACGACCGCGTGGTCGTCTTGGCCCGCCAAGCTCGAGTAATGCGCGGTCGCAAGCTCCGCATTGATGGGACTGTCGTGGAGACGGCGATCCATCATCCGACCGACAGCAGCTTGCTGGCCGATGGGGTGCGGGTGCTCAGCCGCTTGATCCGGCGGAGCCACCCGCTCGTGCAAGAGCAGCTGGCCGAGTGCGGGGATGCGTTTCGCACCCGCCTGTGCACCCTGCGGCGTGGATTGCAGGCACTGCATCGGCTGCGGCGGCGCGCCGGCACGGATAGCGCCGGAGCGACGCCAGAACATCTACACCCGTCTGCTGGCGGCGACCCGGGCGACGGTGCAGCGGTGCACACTGGATCTGCACGGCCCTGCTGGCCGAGACCGCGGCCTGAAGCGCACGTCTGCGCCAGCACCTCGAGCAGGTCTTGCCGTTGGTCGAGCAGGTTATCGACCAAACCGAGCGGCGCGTCCCGGCGGGCGAGCAGGTCCCGGCGACCGAGAAGGTGGTCAGCCTCTTTGAGCCGCACAACGGGATTATCCCGCGACACAGCGAGAGGCGCCGGTCGAGTTCGGCCGGCTGGTCGTTTTCGACGAGGTGGAGGGGGAATCGTCACCCGCTTTGCGGTCTTGATGGATAAGACCGCCGAGCAAGGGCAACTCGCTCCGGCGCTGGCGCACCACCAGCACCTCTTCGGTCACGCGCGCACCTGGTCACCGGCGACCGGGGGTTGCATGCCGCGACAAATGAACGGATCGCCCAGCAGGCGGGCGTCCAGCATCTGGGTGATCTCGTTCGGGGCAGTTGACACCAATTCAGCGAGCGCGGGAACGGATCCCGCTCGGCGACGGCGTTATCGCCGGCGGCGCTGGCATCGAAGGGCGGCTGAGCAGCCTACGACGAGACTATGGCTTACGTCGGTGTCCCGCCCATGGAGAAGTTGGGCTGGTGCTCCAGGTGGGCTGGGGCGTCATCGCCAGCAATCTCCGTCATATCAGCCAGAAGCGGGCAAGCTAGCCGGAAGCGCCCCAGATTCCGTGTACTACCGGGAACTGCAGCCTTCCATCTCTACTCGGCTGCCAAATCGCAACACCAACTAGTACTAATCGTCTTTATTTTCGTCATCTCGTTGCCTAGATCCTAGCGTGCCAAGCTTGTCTATGATTTGCGACTTCAACGAGGTATTTGAGGCGAGTGTCCAACGGGAATTCAGCGAATGAGGGGAACCATCAGAATCAAAGACCTCACCTCCTGCTTCCCTAACGAGAAGCACCCCTGCCAGCACGTCCCACGGTCGATTCGAGAGGGTTAGACCTGCATCTAGTCTTCCGGCAGCTACCCATGCCAACTGGATAGAAGCAGATCCAATCAGCCGCAGCCTCAAAGATTCTCTGCCAAATGCCACTGCCGCGGCGAATCGCAACTGATTCCTGCCTTCCGCCCCGGCACCTACAGCAAAATCTCCCATTCCTACAACCGCGTCGTGGATTACATCAACATTCGATACGGATAGCCGAGACTTATTGCACCAAGCTCCACCTCCCGCGGTAGCAATATACCTCTCCGACAATAAGGGCGCGTCAACCACTGACAATATGGGAGAACCAGCAAACACTAGCGCCAACGAAATAGCGAAGAGCGGTATTTCTCTGGAGAAGTTAACTGTGCCGTCTATAGGATCAAGAACCCAATAGAGTGAACCGTCTTTACCTCCACTCCATCCATATTCCTCACCGAGGAACGGCACATCCGGGGTCTGGCTCTTTAAGAACACCGACACTGCGTTTTCAACAGCTAGGTCTGTTTGACTAACAGGATCTCTGTCTTGTTTGTAGTTGACGTGGTGGTTTCCTATCTGCACCCTCTTAATAATGCTTGACGCAACATCTACAGCATTGTTGGCCACAATCAGAAAGTCTTCTAACTCACTCGGCCGAAATGGCAAACGTGTCCTCATGCTCATCCCTCCAGGCTTCCTCAAAAGCCGAATAGTATGAAGAGTATAGCAGATCCGAATGTGTCGTTCTTCGAACAAAAAAGCACGGGTTCTCTAATCCACGGTTTTCTGGTCTATAAAATTGAATAACTGCGACTGACGAGTCGATAAAGTAAGCACTTAGCCACGGTGGCCTAGAATAGAGCTTATACTGAATGCTACCATCTCGTGCTAGACTAGGGTGATCACTCATTACTCGAACTATGATCTGGATATTTGCTCGCGTCAATTGCGCTAGCGTCCCAGGACTGTAACCTTCGTAAAGTTCCCGTCGTACAACTTCGTCACATTCGGGATCAAGAAAAAGCAGCCGTATGACACATTGGTTGTCTTGAAGTAGTTTCGAAAGCTGCGCAGAACCAAAATTGATGGTAATAGCATTTAGAGATATCCCGATGGCATCGATTGTCTTGGCGGAATCAAAGAGACGAGCATACGAGATTTCCCGGTCGAAGGATGTTCTATCAGCGAATATTGCGGCGAGGTCATGGTATCTATCTACCGGTAACGTGTCAACTTCAGCTGTTGATGGTACTGCACGCTCACATGTCGTGGAAACCAGGTCTCCGTCGAGCAGATAACCTCGACCCTTGACCGTGACGATGGAGAGACGAAGAGCAGGATCGACTGCGCGCAACAGGCTAATAACCTTATCGATCTGTGCGTCTGAAACGTTGCCCTGGCTATGGGGCCAAACCTGCGCTGCGAGTTCGTCTCGGCTGACCGTCATGTTCCGCTTCTCATAAAGAAGAGATAGCGCTCGAAACAAGCTCGACGACAACGGAAGGCGACGGGCGGCTATCCAGAAGTCATTTGTCTGCATTGAAGCCTACCCCCTCACGCTGCCGGGTTGCATCAGCCTTCTATAGCAGCTGTCAATTCTTCAGGATGTTTTCAGGCAATTTCCATCATTCCTTTTGGTTTGTCAAGCAGCCGGCTTGGGGCCATGGCATTAATGAAGCGCCAATCCAAGAAGCGACCTTCTGGAGAGGCACCTTTAGGTAGTTACTGTGGGACTCTGAGAATTGACTGCTCAAGCAAGCTTCAGGGGACCGCGTACTACATCGTGCAAGGCTCCCTAGGTTTAACAGGGGCTTGGCCTGAGGTCGACAGGTCGGGCCTAGGGAGTAGGACAGGGGTAACACTCCTTAGCCCTCAAGAGGTGCGAGATGCCAGATTACGGACCGCAGGTTGACCCTCGGGCCCTCAAGGCCGAAACCCTTGAAGTTCCGAGTGAGCGGGCTCTCATTGAGCAGCTCAAGCAGGCCAAATATCGGCACGAACTTGGTATTGGCGACCAGACAGCCGAGTCTCTGGGTGACGCAGTCGATCAGAGCCTGAAGCGCATCCAGTTCAACCGGTAGCGACAAACTGCAAGTTGGGAGGCGGAGCCACAGACTTCCTGTGATTGGCCGAGGTGCTTTCCCTCTTCGCTTGAGCCGGGCCAGTCTTGGACTTCAGTTTGGGATGAGGTGGTGGATCCGGCGAAGGGACGAGCAATAGGCAATAAGGAACCACGGGATGCCTCAATCAGCCAGAAAAGAAGGGAGACGACGAATGGGTCTCATTTCAGCGATAGTGGAATTCTTCTTCCCCCCTCCAAAACCAAGGAGGGGATCCCACGAGAACAACAAAGAGAGCGCGGGGCCGGGAATGGCCGGTCCGGGCGCATTTGGTGGCGGGATCGGAGCTAGTTTCGGCAGCGGCGGGTTTGGCAGCCAAGGAAGCGGGTTCGGCGGCCAAGGCAGCGGCTTTGGTGGAGGCTTCGGCGGAGGCGGCCAGAGTGGGTAATCGCTAGCATCTGGAAGTACCGCAACGGCCCGGAGTCATCCGGGCCTGTTCTTATACAGAGCACGGCCATGCGTGCGAGTACCCCCGACGAGTTCGTGCCGATACTAACTGTCCGAGAGGATTAGCTGCACCGACGAACGAGGAAAAACGCTGCCGGATGCGCAACTGATTCCCGATGAGAACAAGGTCCCGTGACTAAGCGTCTCAGGCTGGAATCTGATCGGCCTGTCTCGGGAACGGCCGACCAAGACGCTGCCACAAACCTCCCTTTATGCGAGACACATGATCGCTTGTCTGCCTGCTTTCTCCCTGTGACGCCACTTACCGGTGCAATTGAGCACGAAATCGGCCATTTGACGCGGTCGCACGCCTGCTCACCTTAGCTCTCATAACGCTATCACGTAATCTAACTTGCACCATTGACGACTGCTATGCGTTGTGAGAAGATTCAGGTATGGATATTGGCTATGCCCGCGTCTCGACCGATGATCAAACCCTGGCGCTGCAGCTCGATGCGCTGAAACAGGCCGGCTGCCAGAAGATCTACCGTGATGTGGCCTCCGGTGCGAAAGCCGACCGGCCGGGCCTCGCCCAGGCGCTCGATCATCTGCGGGCGGGTGATACGCTCGTTGTCTGGCGGCTGGACCGGCTCGGCCGCACGCTCACCCAGCTCATTGAGCTCATCACGCTGTTTGATACGCAGGGTATCGGCTTCCGCTCGCTCACGGAGAGCATCGATACGACGACCTCGGGCGGCAAGCTCATCTTTCACATCTTTGGCGCGCTGGCCGAGTTTGAGCGCAATCTCATTCGGGAGCGGACGCGTGCCGGCCTCGCTGCGGCCCGGGCACGAGGAAAGAAGGGCGGCCGCCGGTTCAAGCTCGATACGCCGGAGAAAGTCGCGGTGCTCAAGAAGCTCTACGATGACCACAGCAATTCGGTCACCGATATCTGCAACACGCTGAAGATCTCGCCGGCGACGCTCTACCGATACATTGCTCGGGCCAAGGCGACATTGCCGGCGGTAGAGCCGCCACCACAGCCGGCCGGCGAACCCAGCAGCGAACCAGCGAAGCGGTGAGGACACCACCGATGCCCAATCGCATCGCGCACAAACCCGTGGCTCTGCAAGTCAAGGTGACGTTGCTGGATGTTGAACCGCCGATCTGGCGGAGGGTACTTCTTTTGGACTCGACATCGCTGCGCAAACTCCACCACATCATCCAGGCCCTGATGGGCTGGCAGAACTATCACCTCCACGCCTTCGAGATCGACGGCGTACGCTACGGGCCAACCGAGCTCGGCTTGGATGACAGCACCATGATCAGCGAATGGGGATTGACGCTCTGGGGATTTCGGCAAGCGAAGGCAGACATCTTCCGCTACGAATACGACTTTGGTGACGACTGGTGGTGCGCCATCGAGATAGAGGGCGAGCTGCCAACGAAACGCGGTGCGCGCTATCCGATCTGTCTGGAAGGAGAACGTGCCGGACCACCAGAGGATTCCGGCGGACCGCCAGGTTACGAAGACAAGCTGGCCATCCTGCAGGATCCTACACACGAGGAGTATGAGGACCTTGTGGAGTGACTCGGTCCGGATTTTGATCCCGAGCGCTTCGACCTGGAGGCGATCAACCGGCGACTCCGGCGAGTCCGGTAGGCGAGCAGAAATCGGAACTGAGCCTGATGAGCAAAGAACATCAAGAGTTGGACAGTGAATGGAGTGTGTGGGGATTGCCGGTACATCTCGAACCCGTCACTCGCGACTACTGGCAGCAGGTGATCGAGCTCGATATTGCCGATGACCAGCGCCGGTTCATTCGGGAGCCAACCCTGCTCTATGTCATCGCTGAGGCCCAGTTCTACCCCAACTACACGCCCCACGCGATCTACGTCAACGATGCTGTGATCGGGTTCGTGAGCTACGGCAGCGTTCCTGGGGATCCAATGGCCTGGTGGATTCCGCTGTTGCTGATCGATCACCGCTACCAGGGCAAGGACTATGGCCGGGCCGCCCTACAACTCGTTCTCCGGCGTATCCAGGAAGCGGCACCGAACTGCCGCGAGGTGGGGAGGTATGGAAGTAATACGAGCAACGACACGAGATGCTGAGGTTATCTCGGCTCTGAACTACGAAGTTCAACACGTGCACGCAGAGGCCCTCCCGAGAATCTTCAAACCAGCGTCATCGGATACGTTCCCGACTGACTTGGTTCGTCAACTACTGACCGAGCCAGATACTTACATGTTCTTGTGTTACGTAGACGCAGAGCCAGCTGGGTACATCTGGGCACAGATTATTCGTCGACCAGAGACTACTGTTAGCTATGCGGCAGAGACTATGTTTATTCACCATATATCAGTCAATGCGCCAAATCAGGGTATGGGGTGCGGTCGAGCTCTCGTGCAAGCAGTGCTAGATTTAGCGAACGAAACCCTAATTCCGACTGTAGCATTAGACGTTTGGTCATTCAACACCAGAGCCAAGGAGTTTTTTGAGGAACAGGGATTTCAAGATTACCGCGCATTCATGTGGCTACGCCACGAAGCCTAACCACAAACGAAGGACTACACACTTTAAGAAGCGAAGGTCAACGATGCTTCATCGCTGAACAACGCGGCGTGAACCGTTTCCCACGTTTCGACGTTACGCGCCGCCAAGAGTCCAACCCGATCTTCGCCAGCGATATAGGGGCTGCCGTCCAGTCGTCGTACCACGCCGCCGGCCTCTTGGATGAAGAACGTTCCCGGCAGATGGTCCCATGGCAATGTTCTCCAGTAGAGCACAAAATGCTGGTTTCCCAGCACGATGGCTGGATATTCAAATCCACAGCAGCGGGTACCCGGAAGGACTTCTGCGAATACCCCCGCACGGGCTTCGAGGCGAGTTCGCAGATCAACCGGTAGGAAACGCGTGTATATCGCACCCCGCATTGAGACAAGGGGCGGAACTTGGGTCGCCGTATACACACGGGTGCCATTGAGGAACGCACCTGCACCTGCCTCGGCGGTCGCAGCCACCTGTTTCAAGGGATCTAAGGTGCATGCAGCCACGGTCTTACCATTTCGCAGCAAGGCGACCATCATCGCGAATGGCCCGTGTCCAGCAACGAAGTTCGCGGTTCCATCGAGGGGGTCCACAATCCAGACCCACGGCTCACCTACCACCGCCTGTAGGAGGGACGGATCAGCGGCTACCGATTCCTCACCGACGACAATTGAATTCGGCATAAGGTTGAGAAGGCCGGCAGTCAACTGACGTTCAGCACGCTGATCGGCGATTGTGACCAACTCACCAGGGGATTTTTCTTGTACATCCTGCTCTGAAAGCTGTTTGAAGTACGGGAGAATAGCCTCTGTCGCCGTGCCGCGCATCAAGTCTTCGACCTGTTCAATCAACGGCACTCACCTCTGAAACGTGTTAAGAATGTTGTCTCGATTAGGCTATGGCGGTCGGTGGCTAACCAACATAGAACCGTTCCTTCGCCGCAGCCGATGGACCTTCTGGTCTTGCCACGCTCGCGGCCTACTTATCGGAGGGTTCATGAAAATTCGGCAATCCGCCCGGCTCATCATTCTAGATCCACAGCACCGTCTCTTACTGATGAAGATCGACGACAACCGCGTCATTGATCGTGCCAGACCGAATCTCACCGAGTTCTGGATCACCCTCGGCGGCGGACTGGAAGCAGGCGAAACCTTTGTGGCTGCGGCACAGCGCGAACTGTGGGAAGAGACAGGGATTCAGGATGCCGCCATTGGCCCTTGCCTTTGGAAACTAGAACAGGAATTTTCCTTCAGTGGCGAGCTCGTTCACTCAGTGGAGCACTACTTCCTCGTCCTGGTGCCTTCCTGTGATGTCACGACGGAACGCCTCTTTGGTGAGGAACTGAAGATGTTCCGCGACCATCGTTGGTGGAGCATGGAGGAAATGGAACAGACCGATGAGGTCTTTCTTCCGTTCGGCTTCTATGGGCTCGTCGAGCTCCTCACACCGGTATTGGCGGGCAATCTTCCCAAGGTGCCGATGGATGTTACCTCTCACCAGGAAGGGGCGCGACGAAGGTACCAACAAGCCGAGTAGATCGAGGCCCGCTGTTATGGAACGATCCACCGCGATAAAGTGGAGAAGATTACAGTCAAGCGGGAAAATCAGGGGGTGGGTCCGAGAATGGGGTGTTATCGCCATCAAGGTGGGTTGTGCTAGTGAGTGACTGCCATCGCTTGTACCCGGCTCGCCACCTCATCAAAAAATCCCCAGCGTTCCTGATACGCGTTGTAGGCCAAGCTCTCCAGTCCCATGTGGAGCATGCAACACCGTAACCGCTCTTTGAACATTGGCACGTCGAGTCCTATCGCCGCGTAGTGCTCAAGCGCTTCGTGCTCCAAATCAATTGCCGGCAAACTCGGATGCCATGGTGCCCATCATTGTCCATAAATCTAGTTACCAGATAGTGCTTGCCCACTTCCCATCTGGTGCGCCAAACGTATCCCTTTTCAGCTATCGTTGTATCCCCTATTCGCCATGGGGCTTCCAAATCGTGCCAATGCTTGGTGGTTACGATCACTCGTTGCGATCCAGAAGTAATGAGTAACTGTCCGGTGTCACCTCCAAGGTGAGTGTCGCTACGTAACTTCTTCGGCGAATGAACAGGTTCCATCACAAGAACTCCAAGTGCTGCTCGCCTCGCATGTTACAGACTCCTGAGATTCACCGCATTCGCGCTCCGGATGGATTCCGTTGTATGCCGCTGCGTGCGACTCAAGGCTCGACCAGCGGGTCTTCTTGGAGTTGAATCAATCGTGGATGCTCGAAGTCGTTGTTATCGACGACGACATGAGCGATGACCCAGGGTCTGACGAGCTCGAGGTACAACCGTTGTCCCGGGATGTACCGCTCTTCGTAACGGGAACGCGTCGCAACTGCTGAGCCAAACAAGGCGACGTCTCGCTCCAGTGCGCGCTGTAAGGTAATCTCGAAGTCCGCACGGACAAAGATGGAGTAATCCCAGAACGGGGCCAACTCCGGACGGAGGAGAAATACCCCGTCAAGAAGCAGAATGGCGTCCTCCGTAGCATCCCGAGGCGGTTCGGTGACGGGCCGGTCAGAACGGTAGTCGAAGACTGCAGAGCGAAACCTTCGGCTGCCGGATGGACCGAGCGGGAGAAGCAACTCGGTGATAAGGGCATCATACTGAAAGCTATCGTAGTAATAGCCTTCCGGCGACGTGACATACCACGGCGGTTACGTTCGGCGCGTATTTGCAAAACCATCCACTGATGCTCAACGGATGGATCTCCGATCCGGCAAGGAACGTACCCGTAAATCCGCGAGAACCGTTTTTCCAGCGGCGTCAACACCGTCGATGGCTACCCGAACCGGATGGATCGCCGCACGTTGAGAATGGGCGCGGCGAGGTGGGTTAGAATCTGCTACACGCATGACTACGGCGGATTCAAATTCATTTACGTCCACCTCATCCTTCCTCAGGCTCGATACGACTCTCCTGTCCCAACGGTCGTTCCGGCACGCACACACAGTCGCGGACAGTGACGGGTCCGCGAGACCGGAATCGCCTCCCCGAAAACGGTGCAGACGCTTTCCTTGCTTTTTCCATCTGCTGTCAGGCACATTGCACCGCATAGTACTACAGTTACCGACGTGAGCGAGAATGGTTGACACTGGAGCACTTGCCACACAGCTGAAGGGTGTTATCGAGTACAGCATTCTGGCTTTGCTGGCCAAGAAGCAGCTGCATGCCGTCGAAGTCATGGCCGAGCTCGCCAAGTACCCCGGCCTCGCCATCTCCGAAGGAACGGTCTATCCCGTCCTCAACCGGCTCAAGCGCGAGGGGCTCGTCCACTACGACTGGTCCGAATTCCAATGGGTCCACCCCCGCAAGCACTATCGCCTGTCGCCGGCGGGCGAGGAAGCTCCCGGTTGCCTTCCGCACCCAGTGATCTCTTGTCGAAGGCATGCGCGCCGTCTTAGACGCGGAGGGCGCCCAATGGGCGCCACGTGCCATGATGAACGTTCCCGCCCCTGTTCGGCCCTGCCGGCCGTCGTCTGCGACCACCTCAGCCGGGTCTACCGCACCCGCAACCTCCGCGGTCAGCTCAAGGAAACGATTGCGCTGGAGAACCTCTCGCTGCAGATTCCGCGCGGGAGCATCTACGGGCTGCTTGGCCCGAACGGCGCCGGCAAAACGACCACGGTGCGCATCCTGGCCACGCTCCTCATGCCGACCGCCGGCCACGCGTTCGTGCTGGATCACGATGTCGTGAAGGATGCGGCCGTCGTTCGGCAGAACATTGGGCTGGTGCTGGGTGGCGAGCGTGGGCATTATGGGCAGCTGACCGGACGGGAGAACCTCCTCTACCACGCCGCCCTCAACCTCATGGCACCACGGGAGGCCGAACGGCGCGCTAATTTGATGCTGGAGCTCGTCGGGCTCACCGGCAGTGCGGACTCGCTCGTCGACGAGTACTCACGCGGTATGAAGCAGAAGCTCCATCTGGCGCGTGGCCTCTTGACTGACCCGGCGGTGCTGTTCCTCGATGAGCCGACGATCGGCCTCGACCCGTCCGGCGCCGAGGATATCCGGCGGCTCATTCAGGTGCTGGCGGCGAACGGCAAGACCATTCTGCTGACGACGCACTACATGTTCGAAGCCGATCGGCTCTGCCACCGGCTGGCGATCATCAACCAGGGCCGGTTGGTGGTGGAAGGCACGCCGCTCGAGATCAAGCGCCGGTTCGCCAAGCTCTCGGTGCTGGATGTGACGGTGAACACGCTCGCTCCGGGCCTCGTGGACCGGCTGCGCTCCATTGAGGGGGTCGTGCAGGTGGATAGCGTCAGCGACGGACCGTACCACCGCATCACCGTCCAGACCCGGCTGGATCGCCGCGCCACCGCGGCGCTGGCGACCGCGATTGAGCTGGAGGACGTCGTCTCATCTATCCAGCGGGACCCCACCCTGGAAGAGGCGTACCTCAGCATCTTGCGCTAACGCTCGGAGGACCGCGATGACCAACTGCACCGCACCGCTGCACCGTTGCCGGCATTCGCGCCGGGTATGGCGCGCTGCGCCACCGGTTGAGTGGCAGGAAGGCAGGATGCCATGAACGGCACCAACGGCCATAACGCCGGAGGCGATGATTTCGCCGTCATCTGTCAGCAGCTTGGCCGGGTCTACGAATCCCGGTCACTGCTCGGTGAGCGCCGCTCCACGATGGCGCTGGACGGCCTCGACCTGACGATTCCGCGCGGCATGGTCTACGGGCTGCTCGGCCCCAACGGCGCCGGCAAGACCACCACGGTCCGGGTCCTCTCCACCCTCCTTGTCCCGACCTCCGGGTCCGCGAGCGTGCTGGGATACGATGTGGTGCGTCAAGCGGGAGCTGTGCGACGGAACATTGGCCTCGTTCTGGGTGGAGACCGCGGCCTCTACGGCCGGCTGACCGGCCGCGAGAACCTGCTCTACTACGCGGCGCTGAACCTGCTCTCGCCCAATGACGCCGCCCGCCGGGCGGACCAGCTGCTGGAGCAGGTTGGCTGGCGGACCGAGCGCATTCCCTCGTCGAGCAGTATTCGCGTGGCATGAAGCAGCGGCTGCACCTGGCGCGGGGACTGCTCACCGACCCGGCGGTGCTCTTTCTCGATGAGCCGACGTTGGTCTCGACCCCTCCGGCGCCGAAGCGCTGCGCCAGATGGTGCCCGGCTCGCCGCCGAAGGCAAACCATCCTCCTCACCACCCACTACATGTTCGAAGCCGACCGGCTCTGCGAACGCATCGCCATCATCAATCAGGGGAAGCTGGTGGCCGAAGGCACTCCGCTCGATATCAAGCGCCGGTTCAGCCGGTTGGCCGTGCTGGAGGCGGCGGCGACAGCCTGGCGCCGAAGCGCGCTCGACCGGCTGCAGGAGATCGCCGGCATCCTCAAAGTGGATGCCATTGCCGACGGACCGCTGCACCGCATCACGCTGCAGGCCGAGGCCGGCGTGGATGTGGAAGCTGCGCTCATCGCCACCCTCAGTCGCGATGAGATCGTCAACTCGGTCGTCCGTGACCCGACGCTCGAAGAAGCATACCTGAATATCTTGCGCTGACCCGGCCGAAGGAGTCCACGCTATGGCGACCATCCCGGCACCTGCTGCGACGGCACGGGTATGCTGCACCCGTCGGCAGTCAACCGGGGCTGCTGGCCTACCGCTATCCGCTCCGCGTGGCATTCGTCCGCCACTTGAAGCAAATGTTTTCGGACCTGAACAACTTCGGCGTCTTTCTGACCGTGTTCCCGCAGGCGATCGTCATCGGCTACATCGCCTCCCGTAGCAGCCCGGCGCTCGTCACCTATATCGCGATCGGCATGTGTCTGCTCGCGGCGCGGACCGCTGGGGTGTTCTACATGGGCTGGTCGCTGTCGGACGAAATCTACGCCGGTACGCTCGATTTCATGCTCACCGCCCGTACGCCGCTGATGGTCGTCTTGCCGGCAAGGCGCTCGCCCGCAAAGCCCGATCGGTCTCGCCGGTGGCCTAGTCGCCTCCGGCATGGTGCTGGCGTTCACCGGCTTTCATCTCACGGTCGCCAACGTTCCGGCCCTGGTGCTTGCTGGGGTGATCAGTTTGTTTGCGCTGGTATCGGCCAGCTTCGCGTTCGCACCGCTCTCGGTGCTGGCCGGGAGCAGGCGGCTTCTTCAGCGCGATCATGACCGGTGGCGTGGTGTTCAGCGGCTTTGTCTATCCGGCAAACGTGCTGCCGGGCTGGATGCAGGTGATCGCCTGGCCTCAACCGCCCGGGCAATGGCGGCTATTCACGGCGCGATTGACGGTGCGCCGTTTCTCAGCATCGGGCTGGATCTGCTGTTCAGTCTGCTGCTCTCCGGCGTCTTCTTGTGGTTCACGGCCTGGCTGTTTCAGAAGGTTGAGTATCGCGTCCGGGTGACCGGTGCATTGCGAGGAGGCTAGAGATGGCGCTGCTCGGATCGTTCGCGGCGCAGGCGGTCTACAGCAACAAAGCACTCTTTCACTGGCTGAACGGGCCGGCGTATGTCTCGAACGTCTTCCTGCGGCCAATCCTCCAGATCATCCTGTTCGCCCTGGTCGGCCGCTTTGCCGGCCAGCCGGAGGCGATTCAGATCTACATCACCGGCATCATTGCCTACTCGTGCCCCGGCCTGCTCGTCGCGACGCTATCGCAGATGCTCTACAACGACCTGCAGTTCGGCACGTTGCCGTCGCTCTACTCCTCCGCCGCGAACCGGGCGGCGGCGTACTTCACCCGTGCCGGGCTCCAATATCCGAATGGCCTACTGGTCATCGCCACCAGTGTACTGACCGGCTGGCTCGTGGTGGGCTTGGACCTGAGCCGGACGGATTGGCCGGCCTTCGTCGCCGCGGCGCTGGCGCTGACGGCGTCGTCGTGCACCTACTCGCTGTTCGTCGGCACGATGTGCCTGCACACGCGCACCTGGGGCTTCGTCTACATCATCTTTCAGGGCCTGGTGATGGTGCTGACCGGGATCATCATTCCGCTTGCCGCGCTGCCGGGGCCGCTTTGGCTCTCGCGCAAGTGCTGCCGATTACCCATGCGCTTATTGCGCTGCGTGCAAGTGTGAACGGCAGCCCGCTCGGCGACGTTGCCGGCCTGCTCGCAATTGAGCTTGCTATCGGCGCGGCGTACGCTGTCATCGGTCTGGTGTCGTTCCTTTGGTTTGAGCGCATCGTCAAGCAGCGGGGAACACTGGAACGGGCATCGGTGTAGCAAGAGTGCGCGATTTGCGGGCAATGACCACGTCCGGAGCATTGCTTGCAGCTTCGGAGTGGAAGAGGGAGTAAGCCTCGAGTGAGTAGCCGGTGTGCCCCTAGACGGTGGTGATTTCGTCTGAGCACGACGTCGCAATGCCGGAGAAAGCCACATACCTGGTGGCGCTGATATAGTGCCAGCGTTCGGTGCTACGAAGAGCCGAAAGGACACTCGTTGGATGTGAGATTACTGGTATGACACGCACTGAATTGGCTCGGCAAATCTATCACGCTGCACACCTGACAGGCACATTCCGGCTTCGTTCCGGCGTTATCTCGTCTTACTACTTTGACAAGTACCAGTTTGAATCCGATCCGATCCTTCTTCGTGCAATTGCGCGAGAGCTCGCCCCCCAAGTTCCTACGGGAACCGAAATAATAGCAGGACCGGAGATGGGCGCAATCCCACTTGCGACAGCATTGTCCTTCGAAACCGGGCTTCCTGCGGTGTTCGTTCGCAAGACTCCGAAGGAGTACGGTACCCGCAGGCAGGTTGAAGGAATTGACGTTGCTGATCGTACTGTACTGCTCATTGAAGATGTTGTGACAAGTGGCGGTCAACTCATCGAAAGTGCGCAGGTCTTGCGCGATCTGGGTGCTATCGTCCATACAACGCTTGTTGTCATTCTCAGGGCGGGCAACGCTCGGGAACTTCTCGGAGCGAGTGGACTGACACTTAAGCCTCTGTTCCTGATGGATGAGATCGAGCAAGCAGCAACGGATAAGCCAGGCGTTTCGCCTGACACAATCTAAGCGGTCACGGGCATCGGTGTAGCCTGAGTGAGCAATCTGTGGGCGATGTTCACGAGTGGAGCATTGCCGGCGGCAACGAAACGGGAGACGAAGACAACCTCGTGCTGAATTCATCGAATGTGCCGATGCTGCCTGCGGAACCACTGGAGTGTGTGGCTTTTCTCGTCATTCAGAACGATTTGGTGCTGGCTGAACGGCGCAGCACCACCAAGCGCGTGGTTCCGGGAGCGATCGCTATTCCGGGCGGCCACATGGAACCAGGCGAGACACCCGAGGAAGCGGTGAGACGTGAGCTTCAAGAGGAGCTTGCAATCGTCCCGCGAAGCATGCGCTACGTCTGCACTCTGCTTCACCGTTCTGAAGAGTTCCGGAAGCTGCACTACTTCGCAGTCGAAGCGTGGAACGGCACGCTGAGCAGTCATGAAGCTGAGTCTCTTTCATGGGTGTCCATGCAAGACCTGAGCGCGCTTGATCTTGATGTTGACCACATTGCGATACGTGAGTATCTGCGCGTCTGCCGGAGTGCTGACAAGACACCCGAGGGAGGACTCACCTATGCTCGGAGCAGAACGGTCGGGCTGGTGTTCGAAGCCTGGCGTGATTTGGACCGGTGCTACGACGGCGTCACACCAGAATTCGCGACGCAGCGAATTGACGGCGGAAGCTCACTTGCCTGGACGCTCGCTCACGTCACCAACCAGGTTGACGCCTGGATCAATGTGCGCTTCCAGCAGCTCGCGCCCCACCCGCTGCTCGGCGAGGCACACTGGCGCATCGGCGGTACCGGCGACGCCGAGGATTGGCCGCAAATTGTCATTGCGGTGCAGGAGGTCCGTGACGCGGCTCACCGCTTTCTTAGCAAGCTTGCCGAAGAGGACCTCTCGCTGGTCATCCCGTACGATGGCTCGCTCGTCCCGCTTCGCTCAACGGGACTGCGATTGCAGACGGCACTGCTGCGGATTGCCGCCCACTCGTATTTTCACCTCGGTGAGGTCGCCGCGTTGCGCGTGCGGCTTGGCCATGAAGTTGGTGATTTCCCCGGACTGCTGACCGACACCATTTGAGGCGAATTGGAGGGCGTGTATGACGACGTACCGAGCCGTCATCTTCGACCTGTTTGGCACACTGGTCGCGCCGTACCAGCGATGGCCGGAGCTGATCCCTGGTTTCGCCACGCTGCTCGAGATTGACGCAAGCAGCTTCGATCTCGCGTGGACCAGCACGGCAGTTGGCCGAGACACCGGCGGGTTTCGTACCGCCGAGCTGGCCGTCGAGCATTGCGTGCAGCAGCTTGGGTTGGCGGCAACCCGCGATCAGATTGCCCGAGCCGCGGCGCTCCAGCAGCACAATGTTCGGCTGGCGCTCACCCAGACCCGGCCGGAGATGCTGCACGTGCTGACGTTGCTCCGGGAACAGGGGTATCGAACCGGCCTCATCAGTAACTGTGACAACGAGACGGTGGTTCTCTGGCCCGAGACTCCATTTCTATCGGCCTTCGATGCCACGGTCTTTTCGTGCGACATGGGGCTGATGAAGCCTGACCCGCGCATCTACGCCTTGGCCAGTGAACGATTGGGTGTGCCGCCGAGCCAGACGGTGTTCATCGACGACAATGAGGAATTCGTCGCGGCGGCAGAGGCAGTAGGGATGCGGGGCATCATCTGCCGAGACAGCCAGACCGCCGTGGATGAACTGCAGTCGATTTGCCTGCACTTGCCATAGAGATCGGAGTGATAGCGAGTGAGGAATACATTGGATTTGCCGAACGTGACCCGGCACCTAGCCTGGGACGGCTGCTTCAATGCCCGCGATCTTGGCGGCTGGTGCACCGTTGACGGCCGAAGAGTCACTTGGGGTCAGCTAATCCGCTCCGATGCACTCGATCACCTCACGCCGGCCGGCTGGGACGCAGTGATGGCATACGGCATTCGGACCGTCATCGACCTGCGGAGCGATGTCGAACGGCCATCGAAACCAATCGCCTTACCGGCGGGGCTGACTGCTATCCACGTACCACTCGAAGATCTCACGGATGCGGAGTTCTGGGAAGAGTGGCTGGGGCACACCCACTCGCCGCACTACTACGCGGCCTTTGTCGCTCGCTATCCCACCCGGTTGGCGGCGGTAATCCGGGCGGTGGCACAGGCCCAGCCGGGCGGCGTGGTGATCCACTGTGCGGTTGGCCGGGACCGGACTGGGTTGGTCAGCATCCTGCTGCTGGCACTGGTTGGTGTGTTGCCGGCGGACATCATAGCCGACTACGCCCTGACAGCCGAGCGCCTGCATCTGATCTACGCAAATGAAACGCGTGCCGCCGCTCTGCAGGCAGCAGGACAGCGCGTCCTCGCGCAGATTCGGGCGCATGGCGCGCGGCTGTCGATTGATGGCAATACACCACCCGTGGTCAGGTCACCCGCGACGGACAGAGACGGTATCCTGCATTTGTTGGAAACTGTCAATGTGGAAAGCCTGTTGCTCAGTGGCGGCCTCACGACCGCTGAAATCAAAGCGGTATGTGACCGGCTGCTTGGCGCAAAATCGGCACGTGAATGCCGCTCTGGCGACGGTCGTCGGGAACCATAGCCCGATGGTGCGTAGGTCGCAAAGGAGTATGGACAGGAGGCAGTGCGGGAGATACAAGAGGGCGCACCCTGTGAGCAGAAGTCATATTCCCGGTGATGGTTATGGTCGTCCTTAGCGGCCCGCGCTTGGTCTTGCGAGATCTCGAGTGGGACGATTTCGAGGCCGTCCACGCCTACAGTGCGCGTCCTGAAGTGGCGCGGTATCAGCCGTGGGGACCAAACACGCGCGTGGAATCACGTGTGTTTCTCGAGCGGGCGCTGGCCGCCGCACAGGACGTCCCCCGAACGATCTATCAACTCGGCGTGACCGTAGCCACAAGCGGGCAGCTCATCGGGACGGCGGCGCTGACGGTACACAGCTTTGCGTTCGGTCAGGCCGAGCTTGGCTACTTTCTTCATCCCGATGCCTGGGGAAACGGCTACGCAACGGAGGCCGCGCGGATGCTCCTGGCCTTTGGCTTCACCGAGCTCAACCTCCACCGCATTTTCGGCACCTGTGATCCACGCAACACGGCGTCCGCGCGCGTTATGGAGAACGTGGGCATGGTGCAAGAAGGTCACCTGCGCGAGACGATGCGCATACGTGATGGTTGGCGTGACAGCCTGATCTACAGCATCCTTGCCGATGACTTTCGTCACGCAGCAGCCAACCCCCGGACAGCCTAAATCGCACATACAACTGCGAAGTGGCGAGGCTCGGAAAGCAAAGTCAGCATAGATAACTTACGATGTGTCCGCGATGTCACCACCGACCTGAAAGTCCCTAAAAACGCCTACTTGAAATTTCCGACCTGAGCGTACGCTCTCGGCATTCGGTGCCGGGAGGGGACGAATGGATTCACATACGCGCGTTGGCCCAGCAGGGCGTGACCATCAGCGAGATCGCCCGTCAAACTGGCCGGGACCCCAAGACCGTGCGCAAAGCCTTCCGCCAGGCTAGTCCCCAGTCTCGCCAGACCCCACGCCGGCCGACGAAGCTCGACGGCTTTCATGATTTTCTGCGTGAACGGCTCAGCCAGGGCTGCTGGAACGCCAGCGTGCTGTTGGACGAGCTGCGTCAGCGTGGCTACACCGGCCAAATCAGCCGGCTGCGCGAATTTCTGCGGCCGCTGCGCCAGGAGGAACGGCGTCAACTAGAAGCAACCATCTGGTTTGAGACCGCCCCCGGCCGGCAGGCGCTGGTGGATTGGGGTGACTTCGGCAAGCTCTTCATCCCGCAGACCGGCCGCTGAGCGCCGCTCTACGGCTTTGTCTTCACGCTTTGCTACTCACGGGCCTGCCATGTTGAGTTCACCATCTCCGGCGATATCGAGCACTTCCCGCCGGCCATCTCGCCGCTTTCACCGCCCTGGGCATCCCCGAGCAGGTCCTCTACGATAACCTCAGACCGCCATTCTGGGACGCCAGCCGGATGGCACGCCGATCTTTCCGGGCCGCTTTCTCGATTTTGCACTCGGCCTTTGAGTTTACGCCGACGTTCTGCTGGCCCTATCGCGCTCGGACGAAGGGCAAGGTGGAACGCGGCATCGACTATCTGCGCCAGAAGTTCTGGATCCGGGTGGCTCCGGCCGTCGAAGCCGGCGCTGGAACTCGCCGGGCTCAGACTCGCGTGTGGGAATTGATTACCACCGTTGTGCATCCCCTGTTCCACGGGACCCACGATGAAGTGGTTGCCGAGCGGCTGGCGAGCGAGTTGCCACTGCTCACCTCGGTGGCTGCCCGGCCCTACTATGAGCTCGGCTATACCGCATGGCGGCGGGTTGGCCGGGATGGACTTCAGCTACCGCGGTCCGGCAACGGCGGACCAATTCTCCTCGTCAGGTCCTGATACCATGGCCGGGTGGGCCTGGTATCAGAGCTTGGTCGCGCGGAGGACCGCAAGTTTCGCGCGTCAAAGTCATAGCCGCTTGGGGAATCCTGCGGCGGAGCATCTCCGCCGCCTCGAGAATGCGCGTGACCTCCGGCTGCTGGGCGTTCTGGACGTGCTTACTCAGCCGATGGGTTATGGCCTCATCAAAGAACAGGAAATAGAGCTCGTCCTGGGTGGCAAGCTGGGCAAAGTCGCTCCGCTGGTCTTCCTCAGCGATATTGATGAAGCTCTCCAACGCGAGTGGCGTGCGAGGCTGATCGTAAATGCGGGTGACCATCCGAATAACCGGCGCGGCGGGCTGATCAAAGAGTTGGTAGGAGAGATGCATCGGCACCGGCCCGGCAACACTGGCGATCTCACGCGCCGGCAGCTTGGCAAGGACAATCGTGCCCAGGTTCTCCGTACCATGGAGGAAGGCAGTATACTCGTACTGCTTGAGGTGTTCAGCAAGCTCAGCCGGCAGCACCGACGGGTGGAGCGGGTCGCTTGAGAAACGCTCGGGACGCTCGAAGGAACCGCCTGAACCGGTGGGGTGCTCTGGTGAAGGCATAAACGATTAGGGCTGCTCACCTCCGTGCTCTGGGCGATCCACGCGCCGGTAGTCGGTGTAGGCGCTCAGCAGTTCCCGCAGGGCAGTTTCTGCCTCGGCGGCGTCCAAGCCACTCGCTTCGTACTGGCCCCAGCGCGAGATACTTTGGGTCCAGGTCGGATGGCGAACCGGATCCTGGCGTGCGGGTGCAACGTCCAGCCGACACGTATCCCACCGGCAGCGGAAATAGAAGGCTTCCCCGCTGGGCAAGTGCCCCTCCAACTGAACCGGCGCCATGATGCTCGTCCAGCGGACGCGGAAACCCTCCTGGCGCAGCCGGAGGACGAGCGCGCGATACTCGGCCAGGAACGGACGAAAGGCCTTCACCACCTCCCGGCGGGCGGTCTCAAAGCGTTGCCACTCCTCCTCGGACGGCGGGCGTGGTTCTGGTTGGTTGGATGGCATGGTCATAGCTGGTCCAGCACCAGTGGTGGAAATCCATACTGGGCGAAGTCGCGGTCGTAGGTAAACGCCGCTGGTATGCGCAGCCGTTCCATCACCGCAAAGCTCGTCGCATCGGTATAGGAGAAATCCTTGTCGGTGTACCGGCGCAGTATCTCCCGCGCCCGCCGTTCGTCGGCAGCACTCACCCGGACGAGGACGGTGGCACTTTGGTCAATCTCCGTCAGGATCCGCCAGGCAAAGGAGCGTCCAAGACGCGCCAGAAAGAGCGCATGGGTTTCCGCCAGAATGAAGTTGGTCGTGAAGAGCCGCCACCGCTGGTCGCCAAGCTGGGTGATTAGGGAAGCTGCCACTGCATGCTGCGCTTGATCGGCATCGCTGAGCATGAAATAGGCGGACGTGTCGACCAGCACGCGGCGCGCGAGCGATTGGTGAGGTTGGGTCATTGCGTGTGTTCGGCCTCCGCCGCGTAGGCATCCGCCAGGTACCGCTGCTTGTTCTCGGCAACATCGCGCGGACCACCGGAGTGGGCCATCCCAATAATGTTGAACAGACTGTCTTCCGGGGTAAAGACCTTGCTGCTGGGACGCGGGCTGGTCGGTTGCTCCGATGCCGGTGCAACGGGGGTGATCAGTCTATCGACCGCTTCTTTGCGCACACGCACCCCCTTTCCGATCCGCACGGCCGGCAGCCTTCCCGCTTGGATAAAGCGTCGGACCGTCATCGGACTCACCTTGAGCACTTGAGCCGTTTCGTGAATCGTGAGTAATTCCATCATGCATATCTCCTCGTACCATCAATATACATACGTATACACTGGTTGTCAAGTGGGGCGTTTGTGCTTCGGGCAATGAGCGGCGCCCCGGCCGATGCTGGTGCGTTCTTCCTTCGACCGCGCCCGCTGGCTCGGAACATCGCTCCAATGTGAAGCACGTCCATGCGTCGAGCCGGACGGTCCGCCATTCGACCCGTGTTGCTGAGCCGAACGTCGTTGCCTTGGTGCGTGCTCGTGGCGAACGTTCCGAAGTCCGGAGGCACGACCGTGTCTCTGGCTTGCTGCCGCGCTCGAATCCTGCGCCGGTCCTCATCGAGCACGTCCTCGCCTCCTCGTTGGCAGACCCGCATGTCGCTGCCGACTCGGTCTTAGGCGTCCCTCTTCACCTCCTCCCCGACGCGCACCCACGCGGTAGCTCACAAAGCTGCGGCGACACACATCGAACGGCCTAGCCTGGTGCGCTGGCGCCGGTCTTGACACGCGCGTGGACGAGAAATGTGCGGTCGGTGTCCTGGCCAGAGTACCGTTCGCCCGGCGGTACTTCTTCAGTACGGGCGGTGCGAGGCGCCTGCTTGGAAGTTGGTGAGCAGGCGGTTGGTTTC